>NZ_BAABBW010000001.1:0-1010568 GCF_039538185.1 Gryllotalpicola koreensis | reverse complement strand
GTCAGATGGGCATTAGCGTGAGTCACGAAGACCTCCGTGAAGCGATGAGAGTGTGGTAACCCACATCGTTCCGGAGGTCTTCGCTACCTCAGCCCACGTTCACAACGTGCCGAGGAACTACACCTAGCCGGGCTCGCGTAGTTCAGACCACGAGGTCTCAGAGGCGTCCGTAGTCGCGCAGGGCCGTGATCGAATCGCCTTCGAGCAGGAGGCCGCGTCGTGCCGAGCGGAATGCGGCGACGATTTCTCGTGCATCTGCAGACGACATCCCCATCAGGGCACGTTCAGGCACTGAATCGTCGATCTGCTCGCCGGCCACAGCGGTCCTCCCGTCGGTCTCCGAATCGAACGAATTCATTTGAACACCGTCAATCCTCCACAGCGACCACGATGTCGTACAGACCGTAGTGACGCACCCCTTCTCTTCGGCGATTCGGTCGGGCTCTACCGGCGCAAGGCCGGGTGAGCGGTGGGGACGCTCCGGAGCCCGCAGCCACGGCTCCGGGCGCTCTCGGCAGAAGCCGATCGGGCGCGCACCAGTTCGGCGCGCTATCCTAAAGACGCAAGCCCGGAAGCCGTCCCTCTAGGACGTTTGGCCGGGCTTGCGTGTTTCTACACCGCGTGGTCGAGGACGATCATCGGTCGAACTCGAGCTTCCCATGCTGCGCCGCGCTGCAGGCACCACGCGATCGCATCGCTGGCCCAGAGCAGTGGCTCGTCGGCTGCATGCAAGTGGGTGACCTCCAAACCCCTCGACTCACTGGCCGCGACTGCCAGGTCGAGTTGTCGGTACGGCTCGTCGGTTTCCATGACAACTCGTTGAGCTCTTGTTCGCAATGCGATCTGCAAGAGGAATCCCAGACTTTCCGCGCGAGCCCGTCGAGGATCCCGAGACCTGGAATGGATCGCGACTGCGAGGACGTGATGTTCACGTAGTGCTGATACGACGTCAACGCGGCGCGCATTCGTGAGCTTCTTGAAGTGAAGGCGTCGCTCACCAGAGCGCACTCTGCCTCGCAATGACCTCCGAGTCGTCGCTAGGTTCGCCGCCTCAATCCAGACGCCGACCAGAGTGAAGCCGTTGGCTTTGGTCTCATCGATGAAGACGTGCGCACCAATCGGCAACTCCCTATGGCTGGCTACCTCCATTCGGCAAGGCAATCAGAATCCCGCGACGGGTGCCGGCGATAGTCCACAAGTATTGGGTGGCTTGGCACGCCGACCGATTCTGTTCTCGCACCGACGTGCCGCGAAGCCGACGTCAGCCTCGCCCCGCGACAGCCGAACGACGCTAGCTCGTCAGCCCCGAGTACGAGTGCAGGCCGTGGAAGAACACGTTCACGATGCCGAAGTTGAACATCACCGCAGCGAAACCGACGATCGACAGCCACGCCGAGCGCGAGCCGCGCCAGCCGCGCGTCGCCCGCGCGTGGATGTATCCGGCGTAGATCACCCAGATGATGAAGGTCCACACCTCTTTGGTGTCCCAGCCCCAGTAGCGGCCCCAGGCCTTCTCGGCCCAGATGGCGCCGGCGATGAGCGTGAACGTCCAGCAGATGAAGCCGATGATGTTGACGCGGTAGCTGAGGTTCTCGAGCGTGAGCGCGTTCGGCAGCGTCTTGAGGAACGGCGCCACCGGCGGCAGCGACAGCGCCTCACGGCGCTCGCGCCAGTTCTGCGCCAGCTGCGCAGCGGACAGGGCGAAGCCGAGTGCGAAGAACGCGGTGCCGAGGATCGCCACCATGATGTGGATGACCAGCCAGTACGACTGCAGCGCAGGCGGCAGCGGCACGACCGGCACGTAGTAGCGCACCTGGGCGATCATCAGCAGCACGCAGACGAGGCCCATGATGAAGGTGCCGATCCAGCGGATGTCCCAGCGCAGGTTCGCGAGCAGGAAGATGCCGACGATGACGAGCGTGCCCGTCAGCGAGAACTCCCACATGTTGGCCCACGGCACGCGCTGAGCAGCGATGCCGCGGGTCACATCAGAGAGCAGGTGGATGCCCCAGGCGACGGTCGTCACGGTCATCGCCGCCCGCAGCATCCGGGAGGTCTTCGGCGCCTCCGGCGCACCAGCCGACGCCGCGGTGGCGGTCCGCGTCAGCGTGGCTGTCCGCCCGCCGCCAGCGCCACCGGCGGCCGACGAGGCGGCGGCTTCGGCCCGGCGTTCCACCGCACTGCGCACCTCGGCGGGCGCGGCGCCCTGCGAGCTGCGCTTCGCCAGGTCGAGCACGAACAGCGCCGTCGCGACGACGTACATTCCCATGACCACGTAGATCGCGATCTCGGAGATGGTGGAGAGGGTCTCGGTCACGTCAGTACGCTACGCCTTCGAGTTGTTGAGTTCGCCGACAGATTCGGCCGGGACCAGCACGGCGGAGTGAGCGGATGCCAGCGCCGCGACCGCCTCGTCGAGACGCGGGTCCTCACCGCGGGCGAGGCCCGCGTACTCCAGCGTCACGGCACCTGAGGCATCCGTCTTCGCCTTCACCCACATGCGCCGCCGCGGCACGAACAGCGAGGTGAGCAGCCCGCCGAGGATCAGGATCGCGAACACGAGCACCCACCCCTGCGTCGGGTCGTGGTGGATGTCGAGCGACGCGAAGCGCTGCACCCCGTCGAAGGTGACAGAGCCCATGCCGCCCGGCAGCTTCACGGTCTGGCCGACGCCGAGATCGAGCGCCGCCGTCTTCGACGCGGGGCCGGCGATCTGGGTGAGCCCCTTCGGGTCGAGCGCGTAGACCGACTGGGGAACGCCCTTGTCGAGCCCGAGGTTGCCCTTGTAGATCGTGAGGCTAATGCGCGGGTTGTCGAGGTCGGGGAACGTCGAGGCGGGCATCTGCCCCTTCGGCGTCGAGGCCGGCGCGGTCGGGAGCAGCAGCGCCATGATGCCGAGCTGGTCCGACAGCCCGTCGGTGACCTTGATGACACCCTGCGAGGTCATGTTCGAATCGGTGAACGTCGGGAACGGCACGGTCTGCGTCGACACGACCTTGCCCGACGGGTCGCGGAAGGTCAGCGTCGGCGCGTAGCCGTTGCCGAGCAGGTAGACACTCGTGCCGTCGATGCGCAGCGGGTGGTTCACCTTGATGTGAGTCTTGAAGGTGCTGCCGTCCTTGCGGGTGGCGGTGACGCTCGCGTCATAGTCGAGCGGCAGGCCGCGCGAGTCGGCGGACTCGGCCTCGTCGTACTTCACCTCGAGCTTGTTGAGCTGCACCGAGTAGGGCGGCAGCTTGTCGCCGTCGACGAAGCGGCCCGGGTTGAACGAGTCGAGGTTGACGCTGGTGTCGACGAAGGTCTGGCCGACGGTGACGACGCGCTGCGCCGTCCAGCCGAAGCCGCCGCCGATGCCGACGACCACGAGCACGCCGAGCAGCGCGATGTGGAAGACGAGGTTGCCGGTCTCGCGCAGGTAGCCCCGCTCGGCCGACACCGAGGTCTCGCGCGGCCCGTCGAAGACGACGGTGCGGTAACCCTGCGACTTCAGCAGCTTCTGGGCGGAGGCGATGGCAGCCCCGGCATCCGTGCCCTCAGGCGCTGCCGCGCTGCGGAAGCCGGCCATACGCGTGAGCCGGAACGGCGTCTTGGGCGGCTTCGACATCATCGCCTCGGCGTGATGCTTCACGCGCGGGATGATGCAGCCGACGAGCGACACGAACAGCAGCAGGTAGATCGCCGAGAACCACACCGACGAATAGGTGTCAAACACCTGCAGCTTGTCGAGGATCGGGTAGAGCGTCGGGTGGTCGAGCTTGTACTGTGTGACGCCGTTCGGGTCGCTCAGGTGCTGCGGCACGAGCGAGCCGGGCACGGCGGCGAGCGCGAGCAGCAGCAGCAGGAACAGCGCGGTGCGCATGCTGGTGAGCTGGCGCCAGAACCAGCGCGCCCAGCCGATCGGCCCCAGTTTGACGGAGCCGACGGATGCCCCGCCGCCGCCCTCTTCGAGGGTGTCGATGTGGTCGCTCGGCAGCAGGTCGCCCTCGGCGGTGCGGTCGAATTGCGAGGTGCGCGTGGGCTGCGATTCGGATTCCACCTCAGACTGCGGTCTCAAAAGAGGGGATCACCCCCTGCAGCTGCAGCATCCAGTCGTTCCAGAGGCCGACGACCATGAGCACGCCGATGACGATCAGCAGCGCGCCGCCGATGATGTTGACGATGCGAATATGCCGCTTGAGGAATGTGACTGCCGAGGAGGCCCAGCCGAGGCCGAGCGCGATCAAGAGGAACGGGATTCCGAGGCCGAGGGCGTAGCAGAGCGCGAGGAACGCCCCCTGCCAGGGCGAGCCGCCGGAGAATCCGATGTTGTCGATCGCGGCGATGGTCGGGCCGGTGCAGGGGCTCCAGCCGATCGCGAAGGCGATGCCGAGCAGGGGCGCCCCGGTGAGGCCCGAGCGCGACCGCCACGCGGGCTTGACGATGTTCTGCAGGAACGAGAATTGGCCGATGAACACGAGCCCGAGCAGGATCACGATGACGCCGCCGATGCGGGTGATCAGCTCGCGATACGCGTTGAGCCACAGCCCGAGCGTTCCGAAGATGAAGCCGCCGACGACGAAGACCGCGGCGAAGCCGAGAATGAAGAGCAGCACGCCGAGGGCGAGTCGGCGCTGGCCGCGGCGATCGCCGGGCGCCGCAGTCGAGCGGCCGTCGGTGAAGCCGCCGATGTAGGCGAGGTAGCCGGGCACGAGGGGCAGGATGCACGGCGACGCGAACGAGACGAGCCCCGCCAGCAGCGCGATCGGCACCGCGACCGCCAGCTGCCCGCTGCTCACGAGCTCGCCGAACGGGTTCACGATGAAGCCTCGGCCAGAACGGAATCGATCAGCGTCTCCACCGTCGACGGCTGGGCGGTGACCGGCCCTTCGATGCGCGCCGCGACCCGGCCTTTCCGGTCGAGGATCACCGTGGTCGGCGTCGAGTTCGGCCGGTAGACGCCGCTGAACGCAAGCTGCGCCTTGCCCCTGTCCGCGTCGAGGATCGAGGGGTAGGTGACCCCGAAGGTCTTGTCGAACGACACGGCGCTCGGCTGGTCGTCGCGGGTGTTGATGCCGATGAAGTCGACGCCCTGCGGCTCGTACTTCGCGGCGATCTTCTGCAGCTCCTTCGCCTCGAGCCGGCAGGGCGGGCACTGCGCGTACCAGAAGTTCACGACGATCACGTCGCCGCGGTGGGCGGACGACGAGAAGGTGCTGCCCTCCGTCGTCTTCCCCGAGAACGTCACCGGATCCTTGCGGTCGGCCGGCTTGACCTCGGTCACGCCGGTCCCCGAGATGTAGCCCTTGTTGTCGCCGTTCTGATATTGCGACTGCAGGGCCGTCGCGGTGCAGCCCGACAGCACGGTCGCGGCGACGACCGCGGAGAGAACGGATGCCAGCACTCGGCGCCTCGCGGACATCACACCGCCCCGACGTCGACGGCGCTGCCCGACAGCTCGCCGGCAGGGTCGCTGTAGCCGACCTCGTGGATGACCCCGCCCGCGTTCTGCTCGAAGCTCGTGATGCTCGACAGGGCGCAGCGCCGCTGCCGCGGGTCGTGCCACAGCCGCTCACCGGCGAGCGACAGGTGCGTCACCCAGATCGGCAGCTGGTGGCTCACCATGATCACGTCGCCGGGCTCGCTCTCGGAGAGGGGAGGCAGCGCGAAGGCATCCGTCATCGCCGCGGTCATGCGCGCGACGATCGAGCGGTATGCCTCGCCCCACGACGGCCGCATGGGGTTCACGAGCCACGGCCAGTTGACGGGGTTCTTCACCGCCTTCTCCATCACGCTGCCCTCGAAGTGGTTGCGCGGCTCGATGATGCGCGGCTCGGTGCGGATGTCGAGCTCGAAGCGCGCAGAAATGGGAGCGGCGGATTCCTGTGCCCGGATGAGCGGTGAGGCGATCAGCGCCGCGACGGGCCGGCCGCGGGCGGCCAGGTCGTCGGCCGCGGTCTGCGCCATGCGGCGGCCGAGCTGCGACAGGTGGAACTCGGGAAGTCGGCCGTAGAGCACATGGTCGGGGTTGTACACCTCGCCATGGCGCACGAGATGCACCTGCCGATTAGCCACGGCGCAAGTCTACGGAGGCCGTTCCCTTGAATCCCCTGGGTCCGGTGCTGAGCGGCGACGGCCCGGTGGGCCGTTGCGCGCCGGACCCCGAGCGAGCTGTGCTCGCGAGGCGCGCTGAACGGCGACGACCCAGTGGGCCGTTGCGCGCCGGACCCCGAGCGAGCTGCGCTCGCGAGGCTCGTAACTCCTAGGCCCGCCCGCCCGCCGACCAGAAGTCGACGAAGTCCCCCAGCTGACGGAAGAACCCGGACTTCTGCTCAGTCAGCGCCGCGCGGCCGAACAGCACATCGAGCTCCTCCGCGGGCGCGGGGGCGCCCGACGGCGTCGCGTGCAGCTCGTGGTGCAGCCCCGGAGTGCGCAGCACCCAGCTGCCGTCCGCGCGCTGCTCCCGCGGCGGCGCGCCGACGGGTGTCGGCTCATCGACGGCGGCGTAGCTGAAGTCGATCACGCTGGGATCGCCGTAGGGTGGCTGGTACAGGACGGCCCGGGTCACGCCCTCCGGAATCGTCGTGCCGATGCGCTCGACCGCCGCTGTCGCCACCGCGCGGTGCGGCGCGACATCGGGATCGAGCTTCTCCCACCCGGCGACCTCGCGCTCGGCCCATTCGCGCCCGCGCGGACCGCTGCCCAAGCCCACGGCCAGCTCCTTCGACATGTTGACGTTGACCCAGTTGCGGACCGCCAGCGGCAGGACGATCTTCACGCGGTAATTCGCAGCCACGCGGTCAGCTTAGGGATTCCACAGGCGTGGATGCCTCAGGCCGCACCTCGGATTCCACGAGAAGCTCGGGGCGCCATGTCATCGCCTGGGCCATCGCGTCGTTCAATGCGGCGAAGGCGTCGACGAGCGGGTCGAGCTCGGGGTCGTACGGACCGGAGATGGTCGACGTCATCGTGAAGGTCGCGCCGTGCCCGCCCGGGATCTGCCAGTAGTAGCTGATCGTGCGCAGCGGCCCGACACCGGGGCCGTCTTCCCCGTCCGGCGATGCCGCCGCCTCTGGCCGATCGGGCACCTCGACCTGGCGCAGGGCTCGCCCGGCATCCGTATCGACCAGCTCGCCACCGAGCTCGACGCCCAGGCCCTTCAGGATGTCCTCGTCGCTGAGCCCCGGCGGGACCTTCTCGTCGGGCTCGCCGATCGCGGTCACCGCGGCGATCGACAGCGGCTCGCCCCAGTAGTTGCCGAGCGGGAAGATCACCTCGAGAGCACCGGAGTCCGCGAACTCGAGCACCGCGTCGAGGACCACCTGACGCAGGCGCCGCATCTCGCGACCGTACTTGTCGCGCGGCAGTCCTCTGTACTGCTCCGTGATCAGCGCGTCGACGGCTGCCTCCGTGCCTTCACCGAGCGGAATGACCTGCCACAGCGGCGGAAGGATGAACTGCGAGACGAAGCCGTCCTTGATGGAGTTCTTCTCGCTCATCGCTCTTCGCTTCCCTGCTCGCCGGCGACTGCGATCGACCGCATCAGACGGTCGACGACCGGCACGGCCCGTTCGAACTGCACGAAGTTGTAGAGATTGAGCAGCCCGACGACGTCGACGCCGTGGCCGCGCAGCACCCAGCGCGCCGTCCCGCCGATGTCATGGTTGTCGCCACCCGTGTCCTGATAGACGACGCCGCGCGCGCCCTCCACGAAGTTGGGCGACTCGAACTCCTCGACGTTCGGCGTGCGCACGGCGCCGTCGATGCCGTCACCCGCGAGCGACGCCACCGAGATGCTCTCCTCGGAGTCCCAGCAGATGACGCTCACGTAATAGAGGTACCCCAGCGGGTCGGCGAGGTTGATCAGGCGCAGTTCGTTCTCGTCCGTCGAGGTGGCGATGCTGAGCAGCGCCTCACGCAGGCGCACGCGATCGTTCGCCGTCCAGTCGTTCTCGGTGGCGGCATCGACCACGGCGTCCGCCCACTGCCCGAGGTCGGCGTAGTTGCCGCGCGGCAGCGCGTCCGGCACGGGCACCCAGATGTTCCAGTCGGCGTCGAAGACCAGCCGCGCACGCGACGTCTCGAGGTCCGTCATCAGAAAGCCGCCTGCATCACGAACATGTTGGGGTGGCTCGCGATGAACTTCCCGAGATCCTTGCCGTAGTTGCCGAGGTCCTTGCCGACGTTGTTGACGAGGTCGGCATGGTGGTCGTACTGCTTGTACGCCTTGGCCGCATAGCCCTCGATCTTGGCGACGTTGTTCATGACCGTGACGGCCTTGGGCACGGCGCCGTCGGCGTTGAGCACGGCCAGGTTCTTGAAGTTCTCGATGCCCTTCGCGCCCATGATCTTGTAGACCCCGGCGAAAGCGTTCTCCTCGGAGAGAGCGGTCTTGCCGAAGTTCCCCGCCACCTTGCCGAGGCCGGGGACCTTCCCGGCAAACTTCGGGATCTTGGCGACGCCGAACTCGAGCAGGTCCTTCCCGACGCTCTTCGAGAACAGACCCTTCGCGGCGGACTTCAGCGCATCGCCGCCGGTCATCCTCAGGTCGTTCGCGATGCTGGCGAAGCGCGCACCCTCCTGCGTGCCCACCTGCCCGACCTGGGCGACCTCGCGGGCACCGGCGGCCGCACCCTTCATGACGCTGCCGGCAACCGCGCCGACGCCCAGCGTGAGCACCGTGAAGCAGTCGATGCCGAAGTCGAGCCACGACATCTCGCCCGTGAGCGCGAGACCCAGACCGACGAGCGCCGTCGCCGCGGCGAACCCGAGCGCGAACGGCGCGAGCACCGGGAAGAACATCGAGGCGATCGACAGCGCGGTCGTGATGATCGAGAGGATCTTATGGAGCGCTTTGAAGAACGCCGCGTGCTTCTTGATGAAGTCCCCGACGGCGTGGACGACGTGGCCGACCGCGTTCTTCAGCTTGTCCCAGCGGCTGTCCTTGAGCCCGTCGTCGTTGATCGCGTGGGCGATCTGGTCGTGCGCCGTCTGAGCGGCGGTGTTGAGGTTGCGGACGGCGTTCAGGTACCGCTCCCGCGCGTCGTTCATCGCCTGCTGGTGACCGTCCGCCGCGTTCTGCAGTCGCGTCGACTTGTCCTGCGCGTCCTGCTTCGTCGCGTCGTCGTCGCCCGCGGCCTTGGCCTCGTCGTCCGCCGCACTCGCCTTCGCGTTCGCCGCGTCGCGCGCGCCCTTCGCGTCGTAGAAGTCCTTCATGGCGGCCTTGGCCTCGTGTTGCGCCCTCTCGAGCTGGCCGGCGTACGCCGTCAGCGCCGTCCCCGCCGCGTCATAGCGGGTGTGCAGCTTCTCGACCTTGTCGCCGACATCGCCGGCGACGTCGACGAGCTTGTCGACCGCCTGGCTGACGTGGTTGCCGTTGTCCTTCGCCATGCGGCGAATGCTGTCTGCGGCGTTCAGCACCTGCTGGGCCATGTGGGAGTACTTGTTCCCCGCCGCGCGCACCGTGCCGGGCTCGCCCGGCAGCTCCTGCGGCTCGAGCAGCTCCTCGAACTTCGCGAACCAGCCGCCGGCCATCAGTGCTTCCCCTTCGCTGTCACAGCGTCGCCGAGCTTCTGATCGGTCTGCTCGAAGCCGTCGGCGACCGAGTCGGCCGCGCTCGCGACCTTGTCCACATCGCCCTGGATCTTCCCCCTGTGGATCGACCAGTTGTGCGCGAAGTCGTGGATGACATCACCGAGGCTGTCGGACCCGACCGCCGAGCGCAGCGCATCCGCATAATCGTCTGCGTGATCGAGCTGGTCCTTGATGACACGCATCGCATGCGCAAGCTGTCGCACATTGTGCGTGTCGACTTTGAGTTGATCGCTCACTGGCCCCCCTGGTGACTCGAAACAGACAGTAGCGGTCGGCCTCGGTCCAGAGGAATGGTGAGGACTCCCCACCCCGGTACGATTGACCCCCGTGACGCAACGCACCCTCATCAAGGACCTTTCCGCTCTTCCCGACGGTCCCGTCACCGTCGCCGGCTGGGTCGAGACCGTGCGCGATCAGAAGAAGGTGCAGTTCGTCGTGCTGCGCGACGAGTCCGGCGCACTGCAACTCGTGAACCCCGCGACGCGGGAGATCGACGAGACGGATGCCTCGGCCGAGGCATCCGTAGCACTCGCGCTCACCGAGTCGATCTCGGGTCTGTCCCTCGGCACCTTCATCGAGGTCACCGGGGAGCTCAAGCACGACGAGCGTGTCAAGCTCGGCGGTCTCGAGGTGAAGGTCGGCACCCTCGCTGTCGCAGGCACCAGCGTGCCCGAGGCGCCGATCGCCGCCGACTCGAGCCTCGACAAGCGCCTCGACTACCGCTGGCTCGACCTGCGCCAGCCGAAGAACGCGCTCATCTTCCGCATCTCGACCACGCTCGAACACGCGTGGCGCACCTGGTGGGTCGAGAACGGATTCGTCGAGATCCACACCCCAAAGCTGATGGAATCCCCGTCCGAGTCGCGCGCCGAGCTGTTCCAGCTCGACTACTTCGACCTCGGCACCGCGTACCTCGCGCAGAGCCCGCAGCACTTCAAGCAGATGGCGCAGGCCGCCGGCTTCGGCAAGGTCTTCGAGATCTCGCCCGTCTTCCGCGCCGACCCCTCGTTCACCTCGCGGCACGCGACCGAGTTCATGTCGGTCGACGCCGAGATCTCGTGGATCGACTCGCATGAAGACGTCATGGCGATGCAGGAGCAGCTGCTCGTCGCCGGCTTCGCCGCGGTGAAGGCAAAGCACGGGGATGAGATCCGCGAGCTGTTCGGCATCGAGGTCGAGGTTCCATCGATTCCGTTCCCGCGCATCCCGCTCGCCGAGGTGCACACGATCCTCAAGGAGGCGCGCGGCTACACCGTGCCCCGCGAGGACGGCGACCTCGACCCAGAGGGCGAGCGCCAGATCAGCGCCTATGTGAAGGGCGAGTTCGGCCACGACTTCGTGTTCGTCACGGACTACCCCGCGAACATCCGCCCGTACTACCACATGCGCAACCCTGAGACTGGGCTGACCAAGTCGTACGACCTGATCTACAACGGCACCGAGATCACGACGGGCGCGCAGCGCGAGCACCGCATCGACGAGCTGCTCGCCAACGCGCAGGACAAGGGCCTCGACCCCGCCGGCATCGGCGAGTACCTCGAGTTCTTCAAGTACGGAATCCCACCGCACGGCGGCTTCGGCATGGGCCTTGCCCGCGTGCTGATGCTGCTGCTCGGCGAGAGTTCCATCCGCGAGACGACCTTGCTGTTCCGCGGCCCGACCCGCCTCGCGCCGTAGCTGCCCGGCGTCGCCCCCGAGCTGCCCCGAGGGGTGCGTTCCGGTCCCCTCAGCGCAATCGAGGCGACCCGAACTGCACCCTCGGGTGAGTTCAGCGAACGCTGCGGACAGCGAGCTGATGGCGGAGTACTGCCAGGACCCCGAGATCGCACGTTTCGTACCGATCCCCCAGCCCTAAACCCAGGAAAGCGCTCGATTCTTCGTCGAGAGCCTCGTACCCGACTGCTGGGAAACGAGCGCAGCGATACAGCTGCCTCGAGACGCGCGAAAACGGGCTTCTGACCGACCAGAAGCCCATCGCGGCGCGTCTCGACGCGGGCGCAACCCGCTCAGACCACGCCGTCGACCGCGAGGCGCGACTCGGGGTTGACGACCGTGCGGATCCAGGCGGCGGCGTCCTGGTGCACGGGGTGCACCTGGTACTCCTCGAGCCCGGCGGCGTCCGCGAAGTCGGCGACGACGGCGACCGAGTTCGTGGCGCGCTCGTCGACCTCGTCGATGATCACGGCGATCGACTGGATCGACGGCACCACGCCCTCGAGCGCGAGCAGCCGCGAGCGCACCCCCTCGGCATCCGCTCGACGCTGCGCCGCGTCGTCCGACTTGAGGGTCCACGCGACGATGTGGCGCAGGGTCATGCGAGCTCCTTGAGGGCTTTCTCGAAGCGCGCCGCATCGACGCGCCAGTAGGTGTGCATCTTCCCGTCGATGAGCACGACGGGGATCTCCTCACCGTAGCGAGTCTGCAGTGCTGGGTCGGCGAGGATGTCGAGTTCATCGACGGCGACATCGAGGTGATCGGATGCCTGAACCCGACCGACCACGTCATCGACGATGTCCCGTGCGTCGTCGCACAGGTGGCAGCCGGGCTTCGTGTAGAGCGTGACGGTGTGGGGCACGAGTTCAGCCTAGGCATCCGTTAACAGAAGAAGCGCCAGGGCGAATGCCCTGACGCTCATGCTGGCAGGTCGAGACCTACTTCTTGTTGCGACGCTGGTGGCGCGTCTTGCGAAGAAGCTTGCGGTGCTTCTTCTTCGCCATGCGCTTGCGGCGCTTCTTGATGACAGAACCCACGGAAACCTCACAAAGATCGGGGATGCCGCACGTCGAGCGCGACACAAACAGCCATCTTACCAGCCGCTCCCGCGGCCTCCGAACGGCCCCTACCGCTTGACGCGCGACGCCAGTGCGGCCGCCCGAGCGGCGGCTCCCGCAGCGACCTTGCCGACCGAGGCGGCGAACTCCTTCTGCGAGTCGGAGAGCCCGGTCGCCCCGAAGCCGACCGACGACGCGGCGCCGACGGCCGCGGCATCCGCCACATCCGGCTCGTCGACCGTGCCGAGGAACGGCAGCAGCCATTCGTCGACCTCTTCGAGGGGCGAGGAGTCGAGGTGGTAGTAGCGGTGCTGCCCCTCTTCGCGCACCGAGACCAGCCCGGCGTCGCGCAACACCTTCAGGTGCTTCGAGACGGTCGGCTGCGAGAGCTCGAGCGCCTGCACGATCTGCGACACCGCGACCTCGCCGCTTCCCGACGCCTGGGATTCGAGCAGCACCTGCAGAATCTCCCGCCTGGTCGAGTCGGCAACGATGTCAAAGATGTCGGCCATAGGGGCAAGAGTAGCCAGTTGCGGGCGGCCACGGCAGGATGGGGCGCGTGGAGATCGGGGGATGTCGGTGACCGCTCTCACGGCGAGGGGAGGCCGGCGCGGCATCCGCGAGTCCTTCTCCGACTTCGCCGCGGCCAGCCCGAGCCGCTTCGCGCTGCTCGTCTTCGCCGCCCTCGTGCTCGTGTGGACCGGGCTGCTCGCGCTCCCCGCCTCGAGCGCCGCCGGCACCGCGACCGGCTTCGCCGACGCGCTCTTCACCGCCGTCTCGGTCGTCTGCGTCACGGGCCTGTCGACCGTGGACATGACGACGCACTGGTCGGGCTTCGGCGAGGTCGTCATCTACGTCGGCGTGCAGATCGGCGGCATCGGCGTGCTCACCCTCGCGAGTACGCTCGGGCTCATCATCAGCCGCCACCTGGGCCTGCGCGCCCGGCTGATCGCGGCGGGCGACACCAATCCGCTGCGCGCCCATCGGGGGCCGGTCGCCGAGGGCCAGGCGGTGCGCCTCGGTGACGTCGCCGGGCTGCTGCGCGCGATCGCGATCAGCGTGGTGGTGATCGAGGCGGCCTGCGCCGCGATCCTCTTCCCGCTGCTGCTGCGGCACGGGTTCAGCGTCGGCGAGGCCGCGCGCGATGCCGTCTATTACTCGGCGATGGCGTTCACGAACACCGGATTCTCCCCCAACAACAACGGCCTGTTCCCCTTCGCGCACGACTACGCGTTCCTCACGACGATCGCGGTGACGGTCATGCTGGGAGCGATCGGATTCCCCGTCATCTATGCCCTCGCCCGCGTCATCCGGCGGCCGGCGCAGCGCCGCCGCATCGTCTCGCTGCACGTCAAGCTCACGGTGGTCACCTACCTCCTGCTGTTCGTCATCGGCGGCGGCGCGTACTGGCTGCTCGAGCACGGCAATGCGCAGACCTTCGGCAGGCTGGGCGCGGGCGACGGCGTCTTCCAGAGCTTCTTCCTCTCGGCGATGGCCCGCTCGGGCGGGTTCTCGACCTTCGACGTGTCCCAGCTGCACAACTCGAGCCTGCTCGTGACCGACATGCTGATGTTCATCGGCGGCGGCTCGGCGTCCACCGGCGGCGGCATCAAGGTGACCACGCTCGCCGTGCTCTTCCTCGCGGCCGTCGCCGAGGCGAAGGGCGTCCAGAGCATGGAGGCGTTCCGACGCCGCATCCCGGGCGATGTGCTGCGCGTGGCCGTGTCGGTCGTGCTGTGGGGGGCGACGATCGTCGCTCTGGCATCCGTCAGCGTCCTCGCGATCACGCGGGACTCGCTCGACCACGTGCTCTTCGACGTGATCAGCGCATTCGCGACCTGCGGGCTGTCCACGGGTCTGACCATGGGCGCCCCTGACCCGGCCGTCTACATCCTCGCCGCCACCATGTTCTTCGGGCGCATCGGCACGATCACGCTCGCCGCCGCCCTCGCACAGAGCCAGCAACGCCGGCTCTTCGCCTTCCCGGAAGAGAGGCCCATCGTTGGCTAGTCCCCTTCGTCACGACACCCCCGTGCTGCTCGTCGGGCTCGGTCGCTTCGGCTCGGCCGCCGCCGCAGAGCTCGACCGCCTCGGCCGCGAGGTCCTCGCGGTCGACGAGGACGCCGCGCTCGTGCAGGAATGGGCGGATCAGGTCACGCACACCGTGCAGGCGGATGCCACGCAACTCGACGCCCTGCGCCAGCTCGGCGCGGAAGAGTTCCAGATCGCCATCGTCGCGGTGGGGTCGCAGATCGAGGCATCCGTTCTCATCACCGCGAATCTCGTCGAGCTCGGCATCGCGCAGATCTGGGCGAAGGCGGTCTCGCGCTCGCACGGGCGGATCCTCGAGCGCATCGGCGCGAACCACGTGATCTATCCGGAGGCCGAGGCGGGCGAGCGCATCGCACGGCTCGTGAGCGGGCGGCTGCTCGACTTCATCCAGTTCGACGACGACTTCGTGCTGGTGAAGATGCACGCGCCCCGCGCGATCTGGGGCAAGACGCTCACCGAGTCGGGCGTGCGCACCGTGCATAAGGTCACGGTCGTCGGCATCAAGCGGCCGGGGAGCCCGTTCACGTATGCCACGGAGGAGACCGTCGCGCACGAGGGCGACGTGATCGTCGTCTCGGGCCGTGACGCCGACGTGCAGAAGTTCGCCGC
Organism: Gryllotalpicola koreensis; assembly: GCF_039538185.1. Lineage (NCBI taxonomy): Bacteria > Bacillati > Actinomycetota > Actinomycetes > Micrococcales > Microbacteriaceae > Gryllotalpicola > Gryllotalpicola koreensis. Next base: position 995,566 of record NZ_BAABBW010000001.1, on the reverse strand, counting down.
GCTGGACGACTGAGTTCATTGTCGCGCCGGACGCGATCGCCGCGTCGCTATGGCTGGGTCCGCCAGGCACGCTCACTTGCGCCACTGCGATCCGCCTTGCGCGCCTCGGATCCGAGTAGCGCAAAGCGGAAGCTAGTAGCGCACGCGGTCAATTGCCCGCGGCGAGCTCTTTTGCGCGGGCGAGGGCGGCGTCGGTCGCCGCGTCGAAGAGCGCCGACAGGCCTGCGCCCTGCAGCACCTCGATCGCCTTCTCGGTCGTGCCCTTCGGGCTCGTGACGCGGCGGCGCAGCTCGGCGGGGTCCTCCCCCGTCGCGGCCAGCAGCTCGGACGCCCCGAGGAAGGTCTGCTCGACCAGCAGCTTCGCCTGCTCCGGGGTGAACCCCTTGGCGACCGCGGTCTTCACGAACTCCTCGATCAGCAGGAACACGTACGCGGGGCCAGAGCCCGAGATGGTCGACAGCGCGTCGAGCTGCGACTCCGGCACCTCGACGACCGCGCCGACCGTCTCGAACAGCTCGCGCACGAGCGCGACGTCGGCGGCGGTCGCGCGCGACCCGGCGCTCACCCCCGTCACACCGCGTCCGACCTGGGCGGGCGTGTTCGGCATGGTGCGGACGACGACGACGGATGCCGGCACCACGGCCTCCATCGTCGCGACGGTCACGCCCGCCGCGACGCTCACGACGATCGCCCCCGGCTCGAGCCCGTCGGCGACCTCGGCGAGCACCTCGGGCACGAGGTGCGGCTTGACGGCCAGCACGACGAGCTTCGCCCCGCGGACGGCCTCGCGGTTGGCATCCGCCCTCTCCTCGGTCGCGTACGCCGTGATGCCCGCCTGCCCTGCGAAGCTCGCCGCCTTCTGCGCCGTGCGAGACGTGACGCGGATGCCGCCGGTGACGCTCACCGCGGGCGAGAGCAGCCCGTTCAGGATCGCCCCGGCCATCGAGCCCGCCCCGAGGAAGGCGATGGTGGGCAGAGTCGTGGGCCGGGCATCCGTCATGCCCCCACCCTATTTGCGCCCCGCGCCGACGTCTGCGCCCGCGGGCGCGGCCGCAGACGTCGGCCGCGGGCGCACAAGCGCCTCATAGGATTGCCGCATGACAGATGCCCCCGCCGAGCACGCCCCCGCGTCGCACGGCGAATCGCACGGCGGCGCCGCGATCTACGCCGCACTCGGCGCGAACGTCGGCATCGCGATCGTGAAGTTCCTCGCGTTCCTGTTCTCGGGCTCGAGCTCGCTGCTCGCGGAATCCGTGCACTCCCTCGCCGACTCGGGCAACCAGCTGCTGCTGCTCATCGGCGGTCGCCGCGCCAAGCGCAGCGCCGACCGCGAGCACCCCTTCGGCTACGGCCGCGAGCGCTATGTGTACGCCTTCGTCGTCGCGATCATCCTGTTCTCGGTCGGCGGCGTGTTCTCGATCTACGAGGGCGTGCACAAGCTGCAGGAGGCGGACCACTACGTGCGCCCGCACCTGTGGTGGCTGCCGCTGGCGGTGCTCCTCATCTCGATCGTGCTCGAGGGCTTCTCGCTGCGCACCGGCCTCGCCGAGTCGCGCCCGCACAAGGGCTCGGGCACGTGGGTGCAGTTCATCCGGCGGGCGAAGAACCCCGAGCTGCCGGCGGTGCTGCTCGAGGACATCGCGGCGCTCACGGGCCTCGTGCTCGCCCTGATCGGCGTCGGGCTCGCGCTGATCACGGGCAACGGATTCTTCGACGCCGCCGGCTCGATCGCCATCGGCGTGCTGCTCGTCTGCGTCGCCATCGTGCTCGGCATGGAGGTCAAGAGCCTGCTCGTCGGCGAGGGAGCCACCGAGGCCGATCTGCAGGCGATCGAGGCGGCGATTCTGGCGGGGCCCGAGACCGACCGCATCATCCACCTGCGCACCCTCTATCTCGGACCCGACGAGCTGCTCGTCGCAGCCAAGATCGCGATGCCCGGTGAGCGGACGGTGACGGATGCCGCAGCCGCGACCGACCTCGTCGAAGAGCGCATCCGCTCCGCGGTCCCGCTCGCACGCCTGATCTACCTCGAGCCAGACGTCTTCCGCACCGAGGCTCTTCCTCCGGCGGTCGAGTAGCTCAGCGGGGGAGGCTGCGTCTGTCTTCGAAACGCCTGTCTTCGAAAAAGGCACTGAGCAGCGCCGCGGATTCCTCGGCCCGCACCCCCGCATAGACCTCGGCGCTCTGCGGCAGCCGGCGGTCGCGCAGCAGGTCGTACACGGAGCCGGCCGCGCCGGCCTTCTCGTCCCATGCGCCGAACACGACCGTCGGCACCCGGGCCGACAGGATCGCCCCGGCGCACATCGCGCACGGCTCCAAGGTGACGACGAGCGTGGCATCCGTCAGCTGCCAATCGCCGGTGGCGACGGATGCCTGGCGCAGCGCCTCGACCTCCGCGTGCGCCGTCGGGTCCTGGCGTGCCTCGCGTGCGTTCCTGCCCCGCCCGAGCACCGTGCCGTCGGCCCCGAGCACGACCGCCCCGACCGGCACGTCGCCCGTGTCGAGCGCGGCGCGCGCCTCGGCGAGCGCGAGCTCCATCCACGCGTCGTACTGCGGCGGAACGGCGAGCATCGGCGGCCTTTCGGCAGGGGACTTTTCGATAGCCTGAGCCTATGCGAGTGCACGTTGCAGACCACCCGCTCATCACCCACAAGCTGACGGTGCTGCGCGATCGGGAGACCCCCAGCCCGCAGTTCCGCTCGCTGGTCGCTGAGCTCATCACCCTGCTGAGCTATGAGGCGACCCGGGAAGTCCGCGTCGAGCCGATCACGGTGCAGACGCCGGTGGCCCCGTACAACGGGCTCGCGCTCTCGAAGCCCGTTCCCCTCGTCGTGCCGATTCTGCGCGCGGGCCTCGGCATGCTCGACGGCATGATGGCCGTGCTGCCGAACGCCGAGGTCGGCTTCCTCGGCATGGCGCGTAACGAGGAGACGCTCGAGCCGACGACCTATGCCGAGCGCCTGCCCGAGGACCTCTCCGGCCGGCAGTGCTTCGTGCTCGACCCCATGCTCGCGACCGGCGGCTCGCTCGGCGCGGCGCTGGAGTTCCTCTTCAAGCGCGGGGCGTCCGACGTCACGGCGATCTGCATCCTCGGCGCGCCAGAGGGCCTCGCGAGGCTCGAGAAGGAGACCGAGGGGCGCGATGTGCGTCTCGTCCTGGGCGCGCTCGACGAGCGGCTCAATGAGGTCGGCTACATCGTGCCGGGCCTCGGAGACGCGGGCGATCGCCTCTACGGCCTGGCCGAATAAGGCATCCGCTTCAACCCATTCATAAATGTCATGTTTGACATAACGTGGCGTTTTCTGTTTTGCTTTGTGACATGACTGACACCGTGAGCCTTCGTTCCGCCCTTGAGGTGAGCGAGACCACCGGCATGATGATGGCCGGTCGCGGCGTCATGATGTGTCGAATGTGTGCGTAACCCGCAGATCTTCGCCACCGGTGCCTGACGGCACCCCGTCTGCCTCATCGACGAGGCGCACCCCCCCTCTGGGCCGTTCACTCGCGCGAATCCGCGCCGGCCCGTCGCGACATCATCACAAAGGTTCTGATTCCGATGACTTTCACCCTTCCTGAGTCCGCTCTGACGTCTTCCACCACGTCCGCTCCCGCGGCACGCATCGCCCCCGCCGGCACGGCCCGTGGCTTCGCCCTCTACGTCGGCTTCGACGAGGCCAAGGCCGCCGCCGCCGGCACCGACCTCGGCACCATCGTCGCCGCCCTCAAGAAGGTGCTCGGCGAGGTCGCCCCCGGCGCCGAGTCGTTCGCCTCTGTCGCCCTCGCCCCTGAGGGCGCGGGCGGCCGTGATGTCGACGTGGTGCGCCTCGCGCTGCGCGACCCGGCCGCCGTCGCGAAGCAGCGCCCGGCCGGCAGCCGCACCGACGACAACGCCGACAAGACCGGCGTCACGATCGACGTCACCCGCCGCCACCTGCTGCTCGACGGCGACCGCGTCTCGCTCACCTTCAAGGAGTTCGAGCTGCTGCAGTACCTCGTGCTGCGCGAGGGGCGCACCATCGAGCGCACCGAGCTCATCACCTCGCTGTGGTCGAACGCCACCGACGAGGAGATCCCGAACGAGCGCACCATCGACGTGCACGTGCGCCGGCTGCGCGCGAAGCTCGGCCGCTACGAGGACATCGTGCGCACCGTGCGCGGCGTCGGCTACCGCTTCGACCGGCACGCCGACGTCGTGATCCGGCAGTCGCACGCGCCGAGCCCCGACCGCTTCTGAACCCGGCGCCGCGAACGCGCCCTCGAACGACCCGGTGGTCGCGTTCGGCCCCCTGCGTGGTCGCATATGGTCCGCTTTCCACACGGAAGCGGGCCATATGCGACCGAGGCACAACGACGTAACACGGAAGTCGAGAGGAATAGACGTGCCGCTTCGGCGGCTGATGCTGACATGACATCTATCGCGATCATCGGTGGCACCGGGTACTCGGGCGGCAACATCGCCGCGGAGGCGGTGAAGCGCGGCATCCGCGTCACTGCGGTTTCACGGCATGCACCGGATGCCCCGATCGACGGTGTCACCTACGTGCAGGGCGACATCACCGATCGCTCGTTCACCGACCGGCTCGCGGCGGACCACGACGTCGTGGTCGTGGCAATCCACGCGGTCGACGGCTCGAACCAGCCGGTACTCCCGGCGCTGGTCCCGGGGCTCGCCGAGGGCGCGGTCGCAGGCGGCGCGCGCCTCGCCTTCGTCGGCGGCGCGGGCTCGACGCACGAGGGTGTCGGCGGGCCCCGTCTCGTCGACCTCCCCGAGTTCGTCGAGGCCTACAAGCCCGAGGCGCTCGCACACGCCAGCGTGCTCGACTGGCTGCGCAGCGACGCGACTCCGGCCGGCCTGCAGTGGTTCTACGTGAGCCCGGCCGAGACCTACGGCGGCTACAACCCCGGCACCGCGATCGGCGGATACCGCACGAGCGCCGACACGGTGCTGCGGGATGCCGAAGGGAAGTCCGAGATCTCGGGCGCCGACTTCGCGCTCGCGTTCGTCGACGAGATCGAGAACCGCACCCACGTGAACCAGCGCTTCGTCGTCGGCTACTGAGCACAGGTCTGGGCCGCGCCCGTCGCCGACGGCGGGGTGCGGCTCACGCCCCTGCGCGACGCGCACCGCTGAGGCTTCCGACACGCGCCGAGGCACCGAGGGCGATCAGCGCGAGGACGGTGCAGAGAGCGAAGCACGCCGCGAACGGGATCGAGCCGCCGGCGCCCTGCAGCGCGGCGAACACCAGCCCGGCGAAGGCGACGGCGGCAGACCCGCCGACGGCATCCGCGATCGCCTGCGCCGAGCTGTTGAAGCCCTGATCGGCAGGCGTCGAGTAGCCGATCATCAGCACCGTGAGCCGGGGCAGGGCCAAGCCCATACCCAGGCCCGCGAAGAGGTACAGGCCGAACAGCCACCAGGCGGGCAGGCCGAGCGCGGCGACAGCCGTCGTCCCCGCCACACCGAGGACGATGGATGCCGCCCCCAGCACGGCCCAGCCGCGCTCGCTCGCGCGCGGTCCGAGCCGCCCCTGCGCCCAGGAGCCCGCCGACCAGGCGACGGCACTGCCGCTCAGCGCGAGCCCGGCGATCGCCGGACTGAGCCCGTAGCGGTCGATCAGCAGGTAGGGCACGTAGACCTCGCTCGCGAGCTCGGCCCCGGTGAGGAGCATGCGGGCGAGCAGCACCGCCGGCAGGCCCATGGCGAGGCGGAAGGTGCCGACCGGCATCAGCGGGCGCAGCGCCGCGACGAGCACCGCCGCCGCCACGGCGAGGACGATCCAGCGCAGGGTCGTGCCGAACTGGGTCGCGCTGCCGAGCACGAGCAGCGCGAGGGCGGCCGCGAGAGCCGCCGCGATGCGCGCGGGGCGCAGCGGTGCGGCATCCGCAGCCGGCGCAGCGCCCGTGTCGACGAGCACGCGGCGGATCATCAGCAGCCCCACGAGCGCCACCACGATCACGCCGAGGAAAACCCACCGCCAGCCGAAGGCCTGCGTCACGACGCCCGCGACGAAGGGTCCGGCGAGCGACGGCAGCACCCATGAGGTCGAGAAGCCGACGAACACCAGGGGGTGCAGGCGCGGCGGGTACCAGCGCGCGACCGCGACGTAGAGCGCGACCGTCAGCGCGCCGCCTCCGAAGCCCTGCACGAGCCGCCCGGCGACCAGCACGGGCATCGTCGGCGCGAGGCCCGCGATCGCGAGCCCGAGCACGAAGAGCACGACGGCGACCAAGAGCGGCCTCACCGGCCCGCGCCGGTCGCACCAGGCGCCGGCGGTCACCATTCCGACCACGCTGACAGCGGTCGAGCCCGCGAAGGCGAGCGTGTAGAGCGAGTCGCCGTGCAGCTCACGGGCGATCACCGGCATCACCGTGGTGACCGCCATGGCCTCGAAGGCCACGAACAGCACGAGCGCGCACATGCCGATGGTGATCCAGCGGAAGTGCGGGCCGAGCACGCCGTCGGCGCCGGCCTCGTCCTCTGCGGGTCGCAGTTCGGCCGTCAGGCAGGAGGCGTCAGTGTCGGCATCCGTCTCATTGGTCATGATCCGACGCTAGGACCTCAACTAACGTTGAGGTCAAGTGAAGGGGGTACGGATGCCTCAACTGGCGGGCGGCGCGCATCGGGTGCTGACCGTGGGCGAGCTGGCGGAACGCAGTGGCGTCGCCGTCTCGGCCCTGCACTTCTACGAGCGCAAGGAGCTCATTACCAGCGAGCGCAGCCCGGGGAACCAGCGCCGATACCGGCGCGACGCGCTGCGCAGGGTCGCGTTCATCCGGGTGTCACAGCGCGTGGGCATCCCGCTCGCCGACATCAAGGCAGCCCTCGACTCGCTGCCAGAGGGCCGGACACCGACGAAGCGCGACTGGGCGCGGCTCTCCGCGGTGTGGCGCGACGAGCTCGACGCGCGCATCGCCGCGCTCGAGCACCTGCGGCGCGACCTGACCGGATGCATCGGCTGCGGCTGCCTCAGCCTGCGCAGCTGCACCCTACAGAACCCCGGCGATGCCCTCGGCGACACGGGCGACGGAACGGGCGCGCGGCGCTGGGACGGCGACTGAAGTGGCCGGGGGACGCGCGCCTGAGGGCGCCGGTGCGATGCTGCTCAGGCTCGGCGGGCAAGCACGACGACATCCTCGAGAACCACCTGTCGCCCATCAGGCATGGTCGCCTGCCGCGCCCGCTTCTCGGCGATCAGAACCGACCACAGCTCGGGGTCGAGGTCGAGCTGAGCGACTTGCTCATCGGGACTGAGGAAGCGCTGGTCATGTCCGTCGGAGATGTCCGACGCGGGCGGAGGGTCCGCATGCGCCGTGATGAGCAGATGACCGCCATGCGCGACGCGCTCTGCCGCCTGCCTGAGGATGTCGGCCCGAGCCAGCTCGACGGGCGAATGGAAGAAGCTCGCGGTGACGAGGTCGTAGGCGCCCTCAGGGACTTCGGTGAGGTCGCCGGCGATGAAGCGCGCTCGTTCCGGCTCCAGCCCCTCCGCCTGCGCGGTCGCCGCCGCCCGGTCGATCGCCGTGCGAGAGATGTCCATCCCGGTCGCGGTCCAGCCATGCTGCGCGAGCCAGATGACATCGGCGCCCTCGCCGCAGCCGAGATCGAGTGCGCGACCGGGCAGAAGCGATGCGGCGACATCGGCGAGCACCTGGTTGACCTTCCCCGACCAGATCCTCTCGGAAGAGCTGTAGCGGTGCTCCCAGAAATCCGCGGGGGTCTGCCCGGACCGGTCCCCGTCGTGCGCGTGCATGCCTTCAGCGTGTCCGGCATAATGCGTCAAAGGCAAACTGGTTTGCAAAATTGGCAAAGGGGAATCGTGCGGGAGGAACTGCAGCAGGTGGGCGCGCGACTGCGTGCAGCTCGCCAGGCCAGAGGGCTGACGCTGGAGGACCTTGCCGGCGCCGCCGGAATGTCGGTCAGCACGCTGTCCCGTCTGGAGTCAGGCAAGCGACAGGCGAGTCTCGAGCTACTGCTGCCGCTGACGCGGCGCCTCGACCTGCGGATCGACGATCTGCTGGCCCCGCAGGCCGTGGACCCGCGGATACGGCGACCCGTGATCCAGCGCGAGGGACTCGTCATCGCACCGCTTGCACCGGAGCACTCGCCGATCTCGACCTACAAGATCACCTACCCCGCGTCGGGCGAGTTGCCTGCGCCTCGTACCCACGACGGCTACGAATGGCTGTACGTCCTGCACGGCAGACTCCGCCTCAGACTGGGTGAGCAGAATCTGGTGCTCACCCGCGGCGAAGCCGCCGAGTTCGACACGCGTATCCCCCACGCGATGAGCGCCGCAGGCAACCGCCCGGCGCAGATCATCAGCATCTTCAACGAGGCCGGGGCCCGTATCCACACCCACACGACTGTCGAGGGAGCGCCGTCCGAACCCTCACTTGATCGTCCTGCGCAGCAGCCCTAATGGAACTCGCAGAAAAAATCACGGATTGGTAACTAGACAGCGTTACCGTCCCGTTATATCTTCATAGAGCGTTAGTTGTTTGCTGTGGCAGCCAGCGCGGAATGTGATTGCAGGACACTCTTGGTGCAAGGGAGAGGCCCGAGGCTAACAAGCCTCGGGCCTCTACTTTTCCGCCCCTAGAGTGAAGGGGTGAGTGACGAAGCGCGCTCGGTCGCCGCATGGGAAGCGCTGTTCCGGGCACAGGTCGCCATCATGCGCCTCCTCGGCGCCGACTTCCCCAACGAGGACATCTCGTTCAACGAATACGACGTGCTGTTCACCCTGAGCAGGGCACGCGGGCGCAGCCTGCGCCTCCGCGAGCTCAACAAGTCGATCCTGCTCACCCAGCCCAGCGTCAGCCGGCTGGTCGACCGCCTCGCGGCCCGCGGGCTGGTCGAGAAGCTTCCGGATCAGCGCGATGCGCGCGGCACCGTGATCAGGCTGACGGATGCCGGCTACGACGTCTTCTACCGGGTGGCGCACGTACACGGCGGCTCGATCGACCGCATCGTCGGCACCGCGCTCGATGCCGACGAGCTCGCGACACTCACGGCGCTGTGCATCAAGCTGCGCGCGAACCTGCCGACCGGCTGAGCGAGCGCGGCACGGCGGTCAGCGCTCGTCATCCTCATCGACGTGCGCGACGAGCAGCAGCAGCGCGAAGACGGCGATCATCGCCGCGAGCGCGACCGCGGCGATGCAGATCATCGCGATGAGCAGTACAGGCATGGGATTCCTCACAAAGCGTTTCCCCTACGCTCGCGCGCGCCGTCTCAGAAACGGCACAAGCTACGCGCGCGGCAGCTCGAGCACGAAGGTCGTCCCATCGGGCCCCGTGTGGTCGACACGCACCGTGCCGCCGTTGCGAGCCGCGACGTCGCGGACGAGCGCGAGGCCGATGCCGAATCCGCGGCGGCGCGGCAGCCCTTCGGCATCCCCCGGGTCCGAATGCGCGAAGCGCTCGAAAACGCGCTCAGGTGCGATGCCGCGGATGCCTGGGCCGTGGTCGGTGACCGTGAGCGCCACGGCGCCGCCAGCCGCCTCACGAAGCCCGACCTCGACACGGCCGCCGTCGGGAGTGTGGGCCAGCGCATTGTCCACGAGGGCGGTGACGCACCGCCGGAAGCTCACGCTCGGCATCGCGACCGGCAACGATTCGGGCGCGCGCAGCTCGATGGCGACACAACGGTCGGCGGCGAGCAGGCGAAGCGCCTCGACGACGGTGGCGGCGTCGGCCGCGGCATCCGTCACCTTCTCCCCCTCGTTCGGCTCATCGCCGGCCGCAGCGAGCAACTCGCCGACGATGCCGATGAGCGCCGCCGTGTCGTCGCGCAGCTCGGCGACCGTGCCGGCGTTCGGGTCGCCGGCACCGAGGCGCCGCTGCAGCAGCTGCAGGCGCGCGTCGAGCACCGCGAGCGGGGTGCGCAGCTCGTGCGACGCGTCGGCGACGAAGGCGCGCTGCAGCGCCAGCGCGCGCCCCAGCGGCTCCACCGCGCGGCGCGCGATGAGCCAGCTGATCACGGCGGCGAACAGGATCGCCCCGACGCCGATCACCGCGAGCGCGACCAGCACACCGCCCGCGTCGATGTAGATCTTGTCCTCGCCGGGCGCCTGCTTCTCGGCGAGTTCGCTCGGCTGCGACTGCCAGATCACGAAGATCACGGCGAGGATGACGATGAACACGACCAGCGCGACCGTGGCGATCGAGATCTGACGGGTGACGGATGCCGCGGCGCGGCGCACCGCCAAGGCATCCGTGTCCCGCGTGCGGCGTGCCGTCACAGCGTCCCCAGGCGGTAGCCGCGGCCGCGCACCGTCACCACCACGGTCTCCTCGGTCTTGCGGCGCAGGTAGTGCACGTAGGTGTCGACGGTGCCCGGCAGGTCGGTCGGCGTGAACACCGCTTGCAGGATCTGCGCGCGGCTGAAGGTGCGCTGCGGGCTCTCGGCGAGCAACGTGAGCAGCTCGGTCTCCTTCGGGGTGAGCGCGACGGGGCCGATGTAGGGCGACTCGATGATGCGGTCCTCTGGGAAGAAGTCCCAGGTGCCGACCGTGAGCGACGCCTCGTTCGATGTGTAGCTGCGGCGCAGCGCCCGCAGCCGGGCGAGCAGCTCGGCGAACTCGAACGGCTTCACGAGGTAGTCGTTCGCCCCCGCGTCGAGCCCCTCGACACGGTCGTCGACCGTGCCGAGCGCGGTGAGCATGATGACGGGGGTGCCGATATGCGCACGACGGATGCCCTGCACGAGGCTCACTCCGTCGAGGCCGGGCAGCCGGCGGTCGACGACCATGACGTCGAACTCGTCGGCGAGGGCGGTCTTGAGGGCCTCGGCGCCGTCGGCGCGATGCGTCACGTCGTAGCTCTCGCCGAGGTACTCGAGCATGATCGGGGCGAGTCGCTCGTCGTCTTCGACGAGCAGCAATCGGGGCTTCCGCTCGGTCATGCCTTCATGATCCGCGGATTCCCGCCAAGAAGCAGTAAAGAATCGCGGATCAGCCCGCTGTGCACGCCCCCGTCGAGACCGGCTGCGTCAGCGTCGGCGCCTTCGCGAGCATCGGCCGCACCTGGGCCATCGTCAGGGCGTAGCCGGTCTCGGCATCCGTCGTCGACATCGCGAACACGACGCCGGCCACGTGGCCCTTGGCGTCGAGCAGGGGGCCGCCGGAGTCGCCCGGCCGCACCACGGCGCGCAGCGAGTACACCTGGCGGGTGACCGTCTTGTCGTCGTAGATGTCCTTGCCCATCGCGTTCACGGTCGCGCGCACGCGTCCCGGTGACACGGTGTAGGCGCCGCCGCCCGGGTAGCCGGCCGCGAACACCGCCGCCCCGTCCGCCTGCTGGGCGCCGTTCTGCGCGAGCGGCTTCGCGTCGAGGCCCGGCACGTCGAGGATCGCGAGGTCGGTCTCGGGGTCGTAGCCGACCACGCTCGCGCGGAGCCGCTCGGTCTTGCCGTCGACGAGCACGGCAGTCGTGCTCGAGCCCGCCACGACGTGGGCGTTGGTGACAACGCGCTCGGATGCCACGACCCAGCCGCTGCCCGAGGAATCCGTGCCGCACGTGGGCTCGTCGGCGACGACCTCGACGATCGACGGCGACGCCGCGCCGACCGCGGCCGGCACCGAGCTCGGCGGGGCGGCGACGCCCGGGATCTGCTCGTGCCCCGGCTCGAACACCTTCGGCAGGCCGGCCGCGGCGATGGTGTCGTCGACCTTGCTGAACACGCGGCTGGCCGGGACAGGTGCGATGTCGTCGAGCGCCGCGACGATGCGCGACGCGTCGACCAGCTGCGTCGCCGGGCGGAATCCGGTGCTGGTGATGAAGCCCGCAGCGAGCCACACGACGACGGCCCAGGCGAGCGCGCCGAACACGGCGCCGAGCACCGCGTCGAGTCCGCCGGCGACGGGGATCGGCCGCACGGCCTTGCGCACGAGGTTGCCGATGGTGATGACGATGATGGCGCACACGGCGGCGATGGCGAGCACGGCGGCCAGCACGATGAGGTTGCGCTGCCACGGCTGCACCGCCGTGAGGGTGTTCACCGCCTCGATCAGCGCGGGGGTGAGCTGCAGCGCGATCCAGAAGCCGATGAGCCAGCCGATGAGGGCGGCGAGGCCGGTGATCACCCCGCGGCGCGCGTAGCGGATCACCGTGAGGACGCCCGCCGCGGCGAGCACCAGATCGACGATCAGCTGCATGGGCTCAACTCTTCCATCCGCGCCTGTGCATCCGGCGTAGCGTGACGAGCATGGACCTCGGATTCCACCTTGCGCAACTGACCTTCGGCTCAGGGCCGGCCGAGCTCGGCCCCACCGTAGCCCGCATCGCCCGCGACGCGGAGGACGGCGGCATCGCCCGCCTCACCGTCATGGACCACTTCTGGCAGATCGGCGCCTACGGCCCGCCCGAGCGGGACATGCTCGAGGCATACACCTTCCTCGGATTCCTCGCCGCGAACACCTCGAAGGTGCTGCTGCACACCATGGTCACCGGCGTCGTCTACCGCGAGCCGGGCGTGCTCGCGAAGGCCGTCTCGACGCTCGACGTGCTGTCGGGCGGGCGCGCAGGGCTCGGCATCGGCGCGGCGTGGAACGAGGAGGAATCGCGCGGCCTCGGCATCCCGTTCCCGCCCATCGCCGAGCGCTTCGAGCGTCTCGAGGAGGCGCTGCAGATCGTCCTGCAGATGTGGAGCGACTCCGACGAGCCGTATCACGGCCGGCACTACCAGCTCGGCCGCACCCTGTCGGTGCCGGCGACGCTCTCGCGGCCGCGGCCGTACCTCATCATCGGCGGCGTCGGCGAGCGCAAGACCCTGCGCCTGGTCGCGCAGTATGCGGATGCCTGCAACTGGTTCGCGCACGCCGACTTCCCCCACCTGATCGACGTGCTCAAGGGGCACTGCGACACCGTCGGGCGCGATTTCGACACGATCGAGAAGACCGCGCAGGGGCGCATCGATGAGAACACGACGCGCGATTCGCTGCTCGCCGAGCTCGAGCGGCTGCGCGGCTTCGGCGTGCGCGCAACCTACTTCTCAAGCCCGCTCTCCGACCCGTTCCGGGCGATCGAGCTGCTCACCTCGGTCACGGGCGAGGTCAAAGACTGGTGACGGATGCCTGGCGCGGTGTCGCCAAGCAAAGGACGGGCCCCGTTCCGATGGAACGGGGCCCTCTCTCCCCACAAACCGCGCCCAGTGCCCGTCGACCCTCAAGAGTCCCCTTATGCCGGGATGGTTGCGTGCACGTCTATTACAACGACGGAGTCGAGCATTCCGCATCCCGTTGACACGCCGGATGCTGGACGCTAGGTCTAGCCCGCCGTGGTGCCGAAGAGCAGACCGAGCAGGTAGGTGACCGCGGCCGCCCCGTAGCCGATGGCCAGCTGCCGCACCGCGCGCCACAGCGGCGACGAGCCGGAGAGCAGTCCGACGACCGCCCCTGTGCCGAGCAGGGCGAGGCCCACGAGCCCCGCCGAGACGGCGACGGCGCCGAGACCGCTCATGCCGAACAGGTAGGGGATGACGGGCACGATCGCGCCGGAGGCGAAGAAGCAGAAACTCGAGAGCGCGGCGCCCATTCCGGTGCCGACGGCCTCGTGCTCATCCGTGGGCGAACCGCCCTCCGGCGACAGCGCGGCGGAATTCGTATGCATGCCCCAGATCAGCCGCGCCGCACTCGTGCGCGCCTGCCGCTCGGTCATGCCGCGGCTGCGGAAGACCAGCGCGAGCTCGTTCTGGTTGACATTGAGCTTCTCGATGGCGTCGCCGACCTCGGGGTTCGGGGTCGAGGCGGAGAGCAGCTCGCGCTGCGAATGCACCGAGACGAACTCGCCCGCGCCCATCGAGAGCGCGCCGGCGAGCAGGCCGGCGATGCCGGTGAGCAGGATGACGTGGGTCGAGACGCCGCTCGCCCCGACGCCGAGCACGAGCGAGAGGTTGCTGACGAGACCGTCGTTGGCGCCGAACACCGCGGCCCGGAAGGTGCCGGAGATCCGGTTACGGCCCCGCTCGGCGAGCGCCCGCACGACCTCCTCGTGGATCTGCTCGTCGGCGGCCATCTCGGAGGTGGCGTCCGGGTCGTCGGCATAGGGCGAGCGCGACTCTGCGCGCTGCACGAGCGCGAGCACGAACACCGAGCCGAGGCGCCGGGCGAGCCAGCCGTAGACGCGGCTGCGGAGACCTGGGCGCAGCGGCTTGCCGACGCGGGGGCCGAGCAGGTCGAGCCAGTGCTGCTCGTGACGCGACTCGGCGTCGGCGAGCGCGGTGAGGATATCGCGCTCCTCGCCCTCGCGGCGGCTGGCGAGATCGCGGTAGACGGATGCCTCTGCCCGCTCGTCCGCAAGGTAGCGCCGCCAGCGGCGCAGCGTGCGCTCGTCGGGCGTCTCTGGGCGGGATTCGAGGGTGCTCATCGGGTGACAAGCATTCCATGCGCAAGCGGCGGCGCGACAGGTGCGCGCACAGGGTTCAGCGCAGTCATACTTCATTAAGGTAATTTCGACATTAACTGCTATACGAGGTTATGGTGTGCATGACTTGAAGGAGGAGCGGCGAATGACGGATGCCTCGCTCGCGGTCTCGACCGTGATCTTCGCGCTGCGCTCCTCCGGCCGGTTCGGCGAGGACGCCGGCGAGCGAAGGCTGTGGCTGCCCCTCGTGCGGCGCATCCGCGAGCCCTTCGACGGGAAATGGGCGCTGCCCGGCGGCCCGCTCGGCGCGGGCGAGGGCCTCGCCGAGGCGGCCACCTCGACGCTCGCTCGCACGACTGGGCTCAGCCCCCGCTACCTCGAGCAGCTCTACGCCTTCGGCGACCCCGGCCGCTCGGGCGAAAACGCAGGCTCTGCCGATGGCGCCGCCTGCGGCGGCCGAGTCGTCTCGGTCGTCTACTGGGCGCTCGTCGGCGACGAGGAGGCGCGGGCGGCGCGCGTCGGCCAGAACGTGCGCTGGTTCCCCGCCGACGAGCTGCCCCCGCTCGCCTTCGACCACGAGCTCATCGTCGAGTACGCGCTGTGGCGCCTCAGGAACAAGGTCGAGTACAGCCGCATCGCCAGCGCGTTCCTCGGGGGTTCGTTCACCCTCGCGCAGCTGCGCGAGGTCTACGAGGCGGTGCTCGGGCGCGCGCTCGATCCCGCGAACTTCCGCCGTCAGATCGAGGCGAGCGGGGTGCTGGAGGACACCGGCGAGGTGCTCACCGGGGTGCGGCACCGACCGCCTCGGCTGTACCGCTACAACGAGGCCGTCGACCTCGCCGACCAGGGGCCGCTGGGGCGGCTCGCTCAGAAGTGAACCGAGAGAACACGGGAAGAAGCAACTGATGACTCTGCTCGACGACCGCGCTGCGGCATCCGTCACCCGCACCATCGCGGGCATCTCGAACGGCGCGCTCGCGGGCGAGACCTGCGCGCCCGAGCTCGCCGACGGGCCGTGGGCGTTCGACCTGGGGATGCCGGGGTACGGGCCCGGCGCGTCGCAGGGCGATGTGCTGCCGGGCGGCTCCCCCGTGCAGGGCGAGCTGCCGGAGCGGTATCGACGCGCGTCTGCCGAGGAGCTCTCGGAGTGGATCGCCGCGGCGAAGGCATCCCTCGGCTCCCGCGTCGCCGTGATGGGGCACTTCTACCAGCGCGACGAGGTGGTGCAGTACGCGGACTTCGTGGGCGACTCGTTCCAGTTGGCACGGGCGGCGCGGTCGCTTCCGGATGCCGAAGCCATCGTCTTCTGCGGCGTGCACTTCATGGCCGAGACGGCGGACATCCTGACCGGGCCTGAGCAGGCGGTGATCCTGCCGAACCTCGCGGCCGGGTGCTCGATGGCCGACATGGCCGACATCGACTCGGTGGAGCAGGCGTGGGCCGAGCTCACCGCCCGGTTCGGGGATGCGCCCGACGAGTCGGGGCGGGTGCCCGTGATCCCCGTGACGTACATGAACTCGTCGGCGGCGCTCAAGGCGTTCTGCGGCGAGCACGGGGGCATCGTGTGCACCTCGTCGAACGCGGCGACCGTGCTCGAGTGGGCGTTCGAGCGCGGGCAGCGGGTGCTGTTCTTCCCCGACCAGCACCTCGGGCGCAACACCGCGAAGGCGATGGGGGTGCCGCTTTCGGCGATGCCGCTGTGGAACCCGGCGCGGGTGCGCGGCGGGTTGACGGATGCCGAGCTGGATGCCTCGCGGGTGATCCTGTGGAACGGATTCTGCTCGGTGCACAAGCGCTTCACGGTGGCGCAGATCGAGGCCGCGCGGGCGGCACACCCCGACGTGCGCGTTCTGGTTCACCCGGAGTGCCCGATGGAGGTCGTCGACGCGGCAGACGGCGCCGGGTCGACCGACTACATCGTGAAGGCGATCGCCGCCGCGCCCGCCGGGTCGGTCTTCGCGATCGGCACCGAGATCAACCTCGTGCAGCGGCTCGCGGCGGACTACCCGCAGCACGAGATCTTCTGCCTCGACTCGGTGATCTGCCCGTGCTCGACGATGTACCGCATTCACCCCGGCTACCTCGCGTGGGTGCTCGAGGAGCTCGTCGCGGGGCGCGTGGTGAACCAGATCTCGGTGTCGGAGCGGGTGGCCGCCGGGGCGCGGGTGGCGCTCGAGCGCATGCTCGCGGCGCGGCCCGACACGACGATGGCGGCATGAGCGTTGGCTAGCGGAAGGGATTCGGTCAGCGCTCCGGTGTGTCGGGTGCCTGGCACGGCGTGTTGCGCGGAATCCCTTCCGCGCGAGTTGGTCAGGGGCGGCGAGCGATGCGCGTGATCGTCGTCGGGTCCGGGCTCGGCGGTCTACTGACCGCAATTGAGGCATCGGATGCCGGCGCCGAGGTGCTGCTCGCGACGAAGGGCGCCCTCGCCGAGGCGAACACCACGCACGCGCAGGGCGGGGTCGCCGCGGCGCTGTGGTCCGACGACTCGGTCGCGGCCCACGTCGCCGACACGCTCGCCGCCGGGGCGGGGCTGTGCGACCGCTCGGCTGTGGAGGTGCTCTGCGCCGAGGGGCCCGACCGGGTGCGCGAATTGATCGCGCTCGGGGTGAGGTTCGACCGGGACCATGGCGGCGCGGGTGCCGGGCTCGCGCGCGGGCTCGAGGCCGCGCACTCCGCGCCGCGCATCGTGCATGCCGGGGGCGACGCGACCGGGGCCGAGATCGAGCGGGCGCTCATCGGCGCGGTGTCGGAGCGCGGAGGACTTGTGCGCCAGGGGAGGACCTCTTCCGGGGAATCGTCCTCAGGTGCTGCACATGTCCTTCGGAACTCGAGGCGGGTGACCGTGCGCGAGCACACCGCTCTGGCCGAGCTCGTCGTCGACGACGGCCGGGTCGTCGGGGTCGAGCTCGCCGACGGCACGATCGAGTTCGCCGACGCGGTGGTGCTCGCCACGGGCGGCGCGGGCCAGCTCTATGCGCACACCACGAACCCCGCCGTCGCGACCGGCGACGGGGTCGCCGCCGCCTGGCGCGCGGGCGCCGAGCTCGCCGACACCGAGTTCTACCAGTTCCATCCGACGGCGCTGGCCGCCCCCGGCTCGTTTCTGATCTCCGAGGCCGTGCGGGGCGAGGGCGCCGTGCTGCGCAACGCCCGCGGCGAGCGCTTCATGCTCGACATCCACCCCGACGCTGAGCTCGCCCCGCGCGACGTCGTCGCCCGCGGGATCGCGGTGGAAATGGCTGCTCAGGGTGGCCGGCCGGTCGTGCTCGACGCGACCGCGCTCGGGGCATCCGTTCTCGCGCGCCGCTTCCCCACGATCGATGCCGCCACCCGCGCGGCTGGGTTCGACTGGGCACGCGAGCCGATTCCGGTCACGCCGGCCGCGCACTACTGGATGGGCGGGATCGCGACGGGGCCGTCCGGCCGCACGAGCCTGCCCGGCCTCTGGGCCGTCGGCGAGTGCGCGTCGACAGGGGTGCACGGCGCGAACCGACTGGCGTCGAACTCGCTGCTCGAGGCGGCGGTCTTCGCGCATCGCGCGGCGCGCGATCTCCTCGCGGCATCCGCACCCGATGGTCGAGTAGCGCGAAGCGCGTATCGAGACCCTTCCTCGCCCGGGAGGGGTCTCGATACGCCGCCTCCGGCGGCTACTCGACCACCGGGAACGGAGGCAGAGGGGTTCTCGCGCGGCGCGCTGCAGGAGCTCATGTGGGAGTTCGCCGGGGTGCAGCGCTCGGGCGAGGGGCTCGCGCATGCGGCATCCGTTCTCTCCACCTGGAACGCGACCGACCTTGAGGACCGCAACCTGCTCGACCTCGCCCGCGTCGTCGTCGACGCGGCGCTCGCGCGCGAGGAGTCGCGCGGCGCGCACTACCGCACTGACTTCCCCAGCCCGCGCCCCGAGCTCGCGCGTCGACGCCTCACCTCCCGAGAAGGAGCCCCCGCATGCTGACCACCCGAATCATCGACACCGCCGTCGCCGCGGCTCTCGCCGAGGACGCGCCGTGGGGCGATGCGACGAGCGAGGCGGTGATCCCGCAGGCGGCGACCGCGACGGCGCAGCTCGTCGCCCGCGAGTCGGGCGTGTTCAGCGGGGGCGAGGTGTTCGCGGCGGCGATGCGGCTGACCGACCCCGCTATCGCGACGACGCTGCACCTCGGCGACGGGGAGTTCTTCTCGGCGGGCAAGGTGCTCGCCGAGGTGAGCGGTCCGGCGCGATCGGTGCTCACGGCCGAGCGCGTGGCCCTGAACTTCGCGCAGCGCATGAGCGGCATCGCGACGCTCACGGCGCGCTACGTGAACGCCGTCACCGGCACGCGGGCGCGCATCGTCGACACGCGGAAGACCACCCCGGGGCTGCGGCCGTTCGAGCGGCACGCCGTCGTGAACGGCGGCGGCCACAACCACCGCTACTCGCTGAGCGACGCGGTGCTCGTGAAGGACAACCACCTCGCCGTGCTCACCGCCGGCGGCCTGTCGGTGACGCAGGCGCTGCGCGAGGTGCGCGCCCGCATCGGCCACACCGTGCACCTCGAGGTCGAGGTCGACCGCGTCGACCAAATCGAGGCAGTGCTCGCCGCGGGGGTCGACACGATCATGCTCGACAACTTCAGCCTCGACGAGCTGCGCGAGGGCGCCGCACTTGTCCACGACCGGGCGAACATCGAGGCCTCAGGCGGCGTCAACCTCGACACCGTGCGGGGCATCGCCGAGACCGGCGTCGACCTGATCTCGGTCGGCGCGCTCACCCACTCGACGCGCGCGCTCGACCTCGGGCTCGACGTGGTGCTGTCGTGAGGTCTGCGGCGGGGCCGGGCACGGCGGGGCATCCGTGATCCTGCTCGACGCGGCCGCGACGACGCCCGTGCGGCGCGCGGCGCTCGAGGCCGCGTGGCCGTACCTCACCGGCACGTTCGGCAACCCGTCGAGCGTGCACGAGCCGGGACTCGCGGCGGCCCGCGGCCTGGCCGCGGCGCGCGAGGGGGTCGCCGCGTTCCTCGGGTGCCGTCCCGCCGAGGTGGTGTTCACGAGCGGAGGCACCGAAGGTGCGAACCTCTGCGTCAAGGGGCTCGCGCTCGGCGCCGTGCTCGAATCGGGTCGCGGCCGCCACGTCGTGACGACGCGCATCGAGCACGAGGCGGTGCTCGAGTCGGTCGCCTACCTCGAGCGGGTGCACGGCTTCGCGGTCTCGTATGTCGAGACGGATGCCACCGGCGTGGTGTCGCCCGACGCGCTGCGCGCTGCCCTGCGGTCGGACACCGCGCTCGTCACGATCGGCTGGGCCAACAACGAGGTCGGCACTGTGCAAGACGTGGCGGTGCTGGCATCCGTCGCCCATGAATCCGGGGCGCTGTTCCATACGGATGCCGTGCAGGCCGTCGCCGCGCTGGCCGTCGATGTGCGCGCGCTCGGGGTCGACGCGCTGTCGTTCTCGGGGCACAAGCTCGGGGCGCCGAAGGGGTCTGGGGCCGTGTTCGTGCGGGCCGGCGCGCCGCTCGAGCCGCTGCTGCACGGCGGCGGGCAGGAGCGCGGGCGCCGCTCGGGCACCGAGAACGTGGCGTGGGCGGTGGCGCTCGCCAGTGCGGCGGCTGAGCTCGCGCGCGACCTCGGGTCGTCACAAATGCACGCGTCCGCCGGCGAGTCCCGCCCATTTGCGACGACCGGGCCCGGCGACGAGCGCAGGTCGTCACAAGAGCACGCTTTCGAGCACGAATTCCGGGACTTTGTGACGACCGGGCTCGAGAGCATTCCGGGTGCACGGCTCACCGGCCACCCCACGCGGCGGCTTCCCCGCCACGCGTCGTTCGTGATCCCCGGGGTGAACGGCGAGACCGTGCTGCTCGAGCTCGAGCGGCGCGGGGTGATCGCCTCGGCGGGCTCGGCCTGCGCGGCCGGCCGCACCGAGCCCTCGCACGTGCTGCTCGCCCTCGGGTACACGCCCGACGAGGCGACGACGGCGCTCAGATTCACCTGGACCGCCGATGTCACCGCGGAGCAGCTGGAACAGGCATCCGTCGCCCTCATCGAATCCGTCGCGGCGGCTCGAGGTCCGGAATAAAGTGACCCCCAAGGTGAGCGCGTGGCAGCGGGACTCATGGGGAGCGTCATGGCCGACGAGGCGTGGGAGGGGGGTACGGCTTCAAGGCTCCTCGACGCTTCGTGCCCGACGCGCGCGAAGACCTGAGCAGCCTCGTCGCCGACGGCATCATCACCCAGCAGCAGCTCGATGAGGCGGTCGCTCTGGCCGAGGCGTCGAACGCGGCCCCCGCAGCCGCGCTGCTCTACCACGATCTCGTGACCGAGGCGCAGGTGGCGACCGCGCGCGCGAAGGCCTGGGGCATCGGCACCGTCGACCTCGCCCACGAGCGCTTCGACCGCGAGCTGGTCCGGCGCAAATCCGGCCAGGGGTACATCGCGCGCGGCTGGCTGCCGATCCGGCGCGACGCAGACGGCGCGGTCATCGTCGCGACCTTCTTCCCCCCGAGCCCCGAGCTCGCCGACGAGGTCGAGGGCGAACTCGAGAGCGAGGTGCGCTTCGTCGCGACGGGCCGTTGGGCGCTGCGCAGCGCGGTGCTCGACCTCTTCGCCGACCGCTTCGCCGCCCACGCCCGCGACGCGCTCGGCGCCCGCGAACCGCTGCTCTCCGCCCGCATGGTGCTGAGCCGGGGGCAGAAGATCGGCGGGGTCGTCCTGCTCGTCGCCTACATCGTGTGCCTCGTCCTGTGGCCGCTCAACACGCTCGTCTGGACGGTCGCCGTCGGCAGCATCGCCTTCCTGCTGGCGACCACGTTCAAGTACGTGGTCGCGCTGCACGGCTCGCGCTACGACGTCGTCGAGCAGATCACGCAGGCGGAGGTCGACGCGATCGACATCGACGAGCTGCCGATGTACACGGTGCTCGTTCCGGTCTTCCGCGAGGCGAACGTCGTGGCCCAGTTGATCGCGAACCTCGGCGAGCTCGACTACCCGAGGCACAAGCTCGAGATCCTCGTGCTGGTCGAAGAAGAGGATCACGAGACGCGGGATGCCGTCACGGCGGCCGACCCGCCGTTCAACTTCCGCATCCTCAGCATTCCGAAGGGCACCCCGCAGACGAAGCCGCGCGCGTGCAACGTCGGCTTGGCGGTCGCGACCGGCGAGCTGCTGGTGATCTACGACGCCGAGGACATCCCAGAGCCCGACCAGCTAAAGAAGGCCTACCTCGCCTTCCAGCGCGGCGACGAGGACCTCGTGTGCGTGCAGGCCGCGCTGGCCTACTTCAACGACACCGAGAACCCGCTGACGCGCATGTTCACGCTCGAGTACGGCTTCTGGTTCTACTACATGCTCTCGGGGCTGGATGCCGCGCGGCTGCCGATCCCGCTGGGCGGCACGTCGAATCACTTCAAAGTCGCCGCCCTGCGCGAGCTCGGCGGCTGGGACCCCTACAACGTCACGGAGGACGCCGACCTCGGCATCCGTGCCTCTGCCCTCGGCTATCGCGTCGGCATCATCAACTCGACCACGATGGAGGAGGCGAACAATGCGATCCCGAGCTTCATCCGGCAGCGCAGCCGCTGGATCAAGGGGTACCTGCAGACCTCGATCGTGCACGCCAGGCAGCCCCGCAGGCTCGTGCGCGAGATCGGCTGGGTGAGCTTCCTGAGCTTCGTGCTGCTGGTCGCCGGCACGCCGATCACGTTCCTCGGGGTCATCCCGTCGTTCGTGATCACCTTCGTCTCGATCTGGCTGACGCACGAGAACCCCGCAGACCTCGTGCCGGCCTGGGTGATGTGGGTCATGCTGTTCAACTTCACGGTCGGCAACGCCGTGATGATCTACGTCAACATGATGGGCCCGTTCAAGCGCGGGAGGTACTACCTCGTGCCGTGGGCGATCCTGAACCCGCTGTACTGGGTGCTGCACTCGATCGCGGCCTACAAGGCGGTCTGGCAGCTCATCACCCGCCCGCACTACTGGGAGAAGACCGAGCACGGCCTCACCACGTACGCCCGGCCGGTCGAGGGGGAGGCGACGGATGCCGAGCGCCGAGCTGCGACAGCCTGAGCAGGTCGCGCGCCGCACCCCGACCGGCACGGTCGCCTGCGCACGCGGGTCGCCCCGTTCCCCCTGAACGCCGGGCTGCGTTGGCTCGTGCGCCTCGGCTTCGCACTGCCGTTCCTCGTGATCGCGGTGCTCGCGGCGCAGGGGAAGGCGGAGCCGACGAGCGACAACGACCTCGTCTACCAGCACGTCCTCGGGATCGACTGGAGCCGGGCCGACGTCGAGTGGGTGCGCGACCTCTACCCGCCGCTCGGCATGATCTTCGCGACCGGGGTCATGCGGCTCGTTCCGCTCGGCACCCTCGGCCTCGGCCTGCTCGGCGCCCTCATCGCCGGCTACCTGGGGCAGCGGACGCTCGAGAGCATGCGCCAGCGCGTGTTCCCCCCGACGGCGATCGCGCTGTTCTGCGTCGCGCTCTTCGCGAACCCCTTCACCGTCTACCTGATCGAGCGCAGCACGCTGCTGTTCATCACGATCGCCTTCTTCGCGCTCGGTGCGGACAACATGACGCGCTTCATCGCGTTCAGATCGACGCGCGACGGATTCCGCGCCGGCCTGTTCTTCATGCTCGCCGCGCTGACGGATTCCGTCGGCGTCATCCTGGTCGCGACCGCGGCCGTCTCGTCGCTGTTCCTGCGGCCGGGCGAGAGGCGCGAGCGTGGCCGGCGCCGGGCCGACCTGCTCGTCATCGCGTTTCCGACGGCCTGCACCCTCGTGCTGTGGTACTTCCTGCAGTGGGCGTTCGGCGCCGTGCCCTACCGGCTGTTCGGCATCGGCGTGCAGCCGGGCGAGCTCGCCGACGACGTGGAGTATTTCTTCCGCTACGGCTGGCTCATCCTCACGCCCGTCGCGTGCCTCTGCGTGGTCGCCCTGCTCGCGCGGCGGCCGTCGATCGCGCTGATGACCGTCGCCCTCGCCGCGGTGTACGTGCTCGCGCTGTTCGTCGGCCTCGGCCACGACCCGTCGGCCGCGGGCTTCGCCGTGCTGGTGCTGCTGCTGCTCATCGTCTACACGCCCGAGATCAGACCCCGCATCGTCGACCTCGCGCTGCCGTTCCTTGCGGCGCTGCAGATCGTCGTCATGTGGCTCGCGAGCATCGACGACTACTACCTCGTGGCGTGGTTCGACGCGGTGCGGCGGGCGTTCGGGGGCTGAGGTCGGGCGCTGCGCACCCGAGGAGTGCGTTCGGGTCGCTGCGGTCGCGCTGAGGGAACCCGAACTGCGCCTTCGGGGCAGTTCGACCTCGGTCGACCTCACCTCTCTCAACGAGGAGCTGCTGGCTCAGGCATCCGTTCTCACCGCAGCTGCCGCCCGCGCGACGACAGTAGATGTGCCTTCGCGCGCCGAGTTCGGGCTTCTACTGTCGCCACGAGGTCTGAGGTGAGCTGAACGGCATCTACTGTCGCCGCGCGGGACGGCCTAGGGGCCGAGCTCACTCAGAGCGTCGGGGTGGTCGCCGACTCGGCAGCGGCCGCCGCGGTTGCGGCATCCGTGTGCTCCTCGATCACCTGGATGATCTCGCGGTCGTCGTAGAACGCGAACAGCACCAGGGCCAGCGCGATGAAGACGCCCGAGACGAGTGCCGTGGTCTGCACTCCGGTCACCGTCGCCTTGCCGTCCGTGGAACCGAGCGAGATCAGCCAGGGCACCACGATCAGCACGACCGTCGAACTCAGCGAGGTGATGAAGCTGCGCGAGGCGAAGAACATGCCGGCGCGGTTGAGCCCCGTCTTGATGGTGTCGAACTGCGTGAGGTCGGCGAAGGCGGCCGGCGGAATGATGTTCGTGATCGAGATCGGCACCCCGATGAGAATGCCGATCAGCACGGCGAACAATGGGCCCGGAACCCCGGAGAGCGCGAAGCGATAGAGGTAGATCGCGAAGTAGATCACCACGTAGGCGATGCACGCGGCGACCATCAGCGGCCGCTTCCCGACCCGGCGCGCAAGCCAGTTCACGAGCGGGTAGGCCGAGACCCCGATGATGATCGCGATCACCGGCACGATCGTCGCGAACAGCTGCGGCTGCCCGACGAGCATCGTGATGTAGTACAGCAGCGTCGCGTTGAACAGCGAGAAGGCGACCTGCATCACGAAGGTCGCGCTCACCAGCACGCGGAAGTTGCGGTAGCGGAAGGTGGCGGCGAACGACGCGAGCAGCGGAGGGTGGGATGCCGCACCCGCGGCCGCCGGCGCGACGAACCTCCGCTCGTCGATCGTGAAGGCGGGAACGACCGCGGCGAGGAATCCGATCACCCCGAACAGCGCGAACGCGAACCGCCAGGCCGCCAGCTCGCTGAACCCCGCCCCGACCAGCACCGACTGCAGCGTCGGCGTGACGAACACGATCGCGCTGCCGATCACGAAGAACAGCGTGTTGATCGTGTAGAACCACACGCGGCGGCGCACCTCGGTGACGAGCTCCGCGACGAGCGCGAAATACGGCACGAGGAAGAAGGTGCCCGAGACGTAGTAGAGCGAGAGGAACACCGCGACCCACACCGTGTTCCAGCCGCTCGCGTGATCGAGCGGGGTGAAGACGACGAGCGCGGTCGTGATCGCCCAGGGCAGCGCGGCCCAGCGCAGCATGGTCGTGCGGCGGCCGCCGCGGGCGCGCACGCGGTCGCTCCAGCTCGCGACGACGGGGTTGAGGAACGCGTCGAGCCCGCTGCCGATACCGCGCACGAGCGCGAAGGTGAGCGCCGCGGCCGGCAGCAGGATCGGCAGCGAGCTGCCCGCCTGCGGCACGAAGACGACCAGCACGTAGCTCGTGATGAGCCCGGTGAGCACCGCCTGGGCGAAGTCGCCGAGGCCGAAGCGGACGAGGACGCGGGTGGGGGCGCGCTCGGGCAGGGGCGCTGCAGTGGTCATGGGGTCTCCGTTTCGGCGAGCGCGGCGCGCAGCTCGCGCATGAACTTCTCGGGCTCGGTCGATGAGGGCCCGTGGCCGGATTCCTCGAACCAGACCAACCTGACCGACGGCGCGCGCAGCACGGCGGCGTACTCCTCGACCAGCTCGGAGGGCGTCGTCCAGTCGTGCCGCCCCTGCAGGAAAGTGACGGGCACGGCGAGCTCGGCGGCGTCCTGCGTGAAGTCGTAGTGGGTGACGGCCGGCCAGAGCTCGGCGAGCGAGCGGGTCGCCCCGCGGGCGTAGCCCCAGCGGTCGCGCCACGAGTACTCGGGATTCGTCAGGATCCCCCCGGCGAGCGACTGCACCCACCCGCCGCTCGCGGGCGGCTTCAGCGGGTTGTGCCGCCCCGCGATCTGCCGCTGCGTGATCAGCCCCCGCACCACCGGGCGGTACTGGGCATCGACCGGCGGCCCGATGCGGCGCAGAGCGCGCACGCCCCGCTCGTCGCCGGCCGCGATCGCCGCCTCGAGCGCGTGGCGGTAGCCGATCGCCTCGTTGCGGATGCCGTCGACCGCCTGCCCGCTGCCGACGTAGGCCGCGTACAACTCGGGGTGACGCTGGACGAGACGGATGCCCAGCTCGGTGCCCCACGAGAAGCCGAGCACGTTCACCCTCGGCAGTGAATAACGATCTCTGACCAGGGTTGTCAGGCTCGCGGCATCCGTCACCAATTGATCGAGCGTGAGCCGTCCCTGCGTGCGCGGCCGGTAGCTGCCGCCGACGCCGCGCTGGTCCCACAGAATCAGGAAGAAGTCCTGCGCAAGCTCACGCAGCCGACCCGTGAACGCATGCCGGTTGGGCACGCCGGGGCCGCCATGCAGCACGATCAGTCCGGGCAGCCCGGCGCGCTCGGCGAGCAGGTGGATGCGCTGCTTCGTGCCGTTCAGTTCGACGGTGAACTTCCGGTCGACGAGGGTCATGCGCTGATGATGGCGCACAGATGCCCGGCGCAACGAATCCGATCGTCATTCACCGTCCACTGAGCGCGCCGCCGCGGGGGCACCGGCGGTTGCGTCGCCGCGTTCGGGCCGAAAACCGCGCGGTTGGGCCCGAAACCGGCGACGCAACGCCGTGGCGTGCATCACCCCAGCACCCGGCGCACCACGCGCTCGATCGCGTGCACCGCGAGGCCGACGGATTCCACGTCGATGCGCTCGTCGACACTGTGCACGAGGTGCCGGAAGTCGGCGTGCCGCCAGCGCGGCGAGAACATGCCGAAGCCGTAGGCGGGGATGCCGCGGGTGCGGAAGTACCGGCTGTCGGCGGCTCCCGGCGCGATCACCGGCACGGCGCGCGCCCCGGGATACGCCGCTGCGACGGCCTCGTCGAGCGCCGCGTACAGCGGGGTGTCGAGCGGCGAGCGGCTGGCTGGGTTCTGACCCCCGAGCGGCTCGATCACGGTGCGCTCGGCGAGCGGACCCAGCGCCGCGCGCAGCTGGGCGTCGACGTCGACGCCGCTCACGCCGGGGAGGGTGCGGATGTCGAGGTCGACGTGCGCGTTCTGCGCGACGACGTTCAGCTTGTCGCCGCCCCGCACGAGGTCGGGCGAGAAGGTCGTGTGCGTGACGGCGTGGGCGAGGCCCGCGATCGGCCCGAGCTGCGGCAGCGCGGCGTCGATCAGCGCAGGGTCGGTGAGCGCCGCGCGCACCTCGTCCGGCACGTCGAGCGCAGCGACGTACTGCGGCCAGAGGTCGTCGAGCTGTGCATGTCCGGCGTGCTGGGCGATGCGGGTGACGGCGGCCGCCGCCGTGACGATCGCGTTGTCGGCGCCGAACGGGGTCGAGGCGTGGCGCGGATGCCCGGCGAAGCGCAGCCGGCGCCCGGCCATGCCTTTCTCCCCCACGGTCACCGTGACGCCCCGCACCACGCCCCTGACCGCGAGCGGAATGCCGCCCGTCTCGCTCAGCACGCCGTCGACGTCGACGAGCTCGGGCCGGTTCGCGACGATCCACTCGGCGCCCAGGTGTCCACCGGACTCCTCGTCGGCGACCGCCGCGAAGACGAGCCGCCCCGGCATCCGCTCGTTCGCCGTCGCGAATCTGCGCATCACGACCGCATACGCCGCCGTGAGATGCAGCATGTCCAGGGCGCCGCGGCCCCACACCCAGGCGCCGCCCTCGCGCTCGACGAGCTCGCCGCCGAAGGGATCGTGGGCCCAGCCACGGCCGGCCGGAACGACATCGGTGTGGCCGAGCAGCAGCAGACTCGGCGCCGCGGGGTCGGTACCGGGCAGCTCGGCGACCAGCGAGACGCGGCCCGGGTGCGGCTCGACGGGCTCGACGCTCAACCCCGAGCCCGCGAAGAACCGCTGCAGCGTCGCGGCACTGCGCTCCTCACCGCCGGAATCGGCGGAACCGTCGGTCACGCACGCATTGCGGATGAGCTCGCGCAGCAGCTCGACGGTCTGGGTCGTCAGATCGGGCTCAGTCGTGAGGTCAGTCATCCTCTGCGACGTTACCGCGGCACGAGCGGACGCTCGGCGTCGAACTCGGCGATCAGGTGCCGGACGACGGCGCCCAGGTCGCCTTCCGTGCCCAGCGCGAGCTGCAGCTGGCGCTGGTACCCGGCGCCCAGATCGAGGATCGTGTGGATGCCGGCGAGCTCGGCCCGGCATCCCAGGTCGTCCGCGATGGGCTCAAGAACCGGAAGCAGCTCGCGCAGATGATCGCGCACCGCCTGCTCGCTGCCGTCTCGCCCCGTGATCACCCGGGCGTCCATGCCGTAACGGGCCGCGCGCCACTTGTTCTCGCGGTGGAACCAGGGCTGCAGCTGCTCGAACTCCGCACCGTCGTCGAGCTGCCGCGAGCACCACTCGACGAGGCACTGCGCGAACGCGGCGATGGCGGCGAACTCGAAGAGGTTGCTCGTCGCGTCGCAGGCTCGCAGCTCGACAGTGCCCCAGCGCGGGGCGGGGCGGATGTCCCAGCGCACCTCCGTGACCTCGCCGATCACGTCCGTGCCGACGAGGTCGTCGACGTAGCCCTCGAACGCCTTCCAGTCGGGCAGCTGCCACGGCAGGCCGGCGGTCGGCAGCTGCTGGAACACCAGCGCTCGGTTCGAGGCGTACCCGGTCTGCTCCCCCGCCCAGAACGGGCTCGAGGCGCTGAGCGCCTGCAGGTGCGGCAGGAACTTCGTCAGCTCGCCGATGATCGGGATCACCTTGTCGCCGTCTTCGACGCCCACGTGCATGTGCACACCCCAGATCATGAGGTTCCGGCCCCACCACTGGGCGCGGTCGATGAGCGTGCGGTAGCGGCTCTTCTCGGTGATGTTCTGATCCTGCCATTTGGCGAAGGGATGACTGCCCGACGAGAGCAGACGCGCGCCGTGCTTCTCGGCCTCGTGCCGCACCAGGTCGACGCGTCCGCGGATGTCGTCGATCGCGTCGGCGACGCGCTGCCGCGGGTCGCTCGTGATCTCGACCGTGTTCGTCAGCAGCTCTGCGGTGATCTTCTCGCCGCCGTCGAGCACCTGCAGGATCCCGGGCGCCGCGGGCACGAGCTCGCCGCTGTCAGGGTCGGCGAGCATGAGCTCCCACTCGAGGCCGACGCTGGAACGTGGGGACTGTGCGAACGGAATCTCCATCCGGTGAGTGTCGCAGGGATCCGCTCGCGGCGGCAGTGCTTGCGCGAGCGGGCGGGTACGGGGTACTCCACTCCGGCGCTCTCCCCGGGCATCATGGGCAGCGTCGTGCCAGGGTCAGGCGGTGACGAGGTCTCCTTTGCGAAGCAGGAAGGAGCCCGGCTCGCCTGCGATGTCGGCACGCACGGTGGCGGCGGCGTCCGCGGCGAGGTGCCGGAACTCCCGCTCGCCGAGTGTGGACATCGGCACCCGGCGAAGCTCGGCGTCAGCTGCGATTCCAGAGATCGCGAACACCATGTCTGGCAGCTCTTCCCGGCCATCGAGGTCGTCGAGAAAGACGATCGGGGCGCCAGCCGCGTCCAGAGGGAACACACTGAGGACGGCTGCCGCCACCCCCTCGATGGAGGTGGCCGCGAGGTCGATGACGGTGTGGCCTTCGTTCGGCACCATGATGGGCCCGGTGCCGGAGGTCAGCACAAGCCATTCGCCAGGTTGCATCTCATCGAGGGTGACAAGAAGGTCGCCGCTCAGAACAGGGTCGAGGTTTTTGAGCACAGTAGAACGTCTCTTTTCACAAGTACTTAACGAGTACTCCTCAACCCCGAACCCAAGCTACCTGCGCCCGACCGCGCTCGCGGCCCCCAGTGCGAGGGTGGCTCGCAGCGCTGACGCTGCGTCACCTGGCCAACGCGTCCTCTCGATTCGGCGAGGACCGCCCGGCGAGGTAGTTGCTAAGGCAATGTTTCTTGAGCGGGTCCTGAGGCCGCCTTGCGCGCCGCTTAGGGTAGACCGGTCATTCTAGGAGTAACGGGCACCCGAGCCCGTGACCTCAACCCCCCATTGACCGCGGCCCGCGACTTCTGCCCGAACAGAACGCGGGCCGCGGTGAGTTAACGCGACAACGGCCCCGAACGCGCACAGTGCGGGCGCAACCCGATGCACCCGCACTGTGACTTAAACCTTCAACCCAGAGGTAAGACTACGCCGCGTCGTGCGTTCACGCAGCCCGAGCGTGGTGTGCTCGTCCGCGCTCGCCCTGCCACACACCCAGCCACAACTCAGGACTACTCGCCCCCACGTGCCACGACAGGAGCGGCGCAGCCCCGGCTCTCTCGTGAGTGCCTCAAAACACAGATGTCCCGCGACATATGAGGCATACGTCGCGGGACAACACACTGGTGCGCCTGAAGGGACTCGTACCTCCCAACCTTCTGGTTGGGAGGTACGAGTCCCTTCAGCCTAGCTGAGGCCGCAAATCACGCCCTCGATCTGATCCTCTGGGATGCCGAGCTGTCGGCCTGCTCATGGTGCGGCTCATCCAAGCACTCATCGCGTATCTGCCCGATCCTGCGCGGCCGCTACGAGGCGACCGGATCACTCGAACGGGAGTCTGACGATGCCTGAGCTGATCTCCGAGACGCGGCCGGTCGCTCGCGTGGATCACTACTGCCTGGTGTGCGGATGCATCGCAGTGCGCGCCGGAGAGCAATACCTGCGGCGCGTCTACGCCTTCGACGGGAGCGCGTACGCGTGGATCTCGTGCGCCGAGTGCGACGCGATCTACAGCCTCGTTGCGTCATGGGCCTATGACGACGGTGAGGGCATCGGTTCCGATAAGTACCACGAGTGGGCATACGAGTACGCGTGGGACTCGGATCACGGCGAGGCGGCTCGTGCATTCCTCCGACGTTCGGATAGCGAGATTCCCGAAGGCCCCGATCACGCCCAACCACTCGGACGGGAGTCTGAGCGATGACGCATCCAGCCATTCACCTCGTGCCCGACGGCGACGATTTCGAGGCGTGGTGCGACCGCTGCGGGGCGTGGGCCTGCGGGCATCTGATCAGTGACTGCATGGATGCGCTCATTGACGTGCCGTGCCGCGCGGCCGCGTAGGCAGAACCGTCGTTCTGTCCCCCTAAAGGTCGATCCCCGAAATCGGACTGCCCGCCTTCCTCCCCACACCCCAAGGTGGTTGTCAAATGCACAGCAACTCCATACCCATCACTCAACCCTGGTCTCTGGCGATCGAGGGATTCATCACCCACCTGAAAGCCTCGGGCGCACCGGCGACAACGCTGCGCGCCCGGCGCGAGCAACTCCAGCATCTCGCCCGGCGTGCGCCCGCCGATCCGTGGTCGCTGACCGCTGACGAGCTGCTCGCCTACTTCGCAGACCAGACGTGGCAGACGGAGACGCGACGTGGCCGGCGCTCGTGCTTCTCCATGTTCTGGAAGTGGGGCAAGCGGGTGCACGGTGCCAAGAACATCGCGAAGCATCTGCCGAAAGTGAAGCCGGCCGCGCCGAGCCCGATGCCCGTGCCGCCGCCCGTGTACGAGGCGGCGATGCGACGCGCGGATCAGCGCACGAAGCTGATCCTGCGCATGGCGCATGACGCCGGGATGCGGCGCGGCGAGATCGCCGTGTCCGCGTCGTGGGACCTGGTCCAAGACTTCGTGGGCTGGTCGCTGGTCGTGCACGGCAAGGGCGGCAAGACACGCATGGTGCCGCTCACACCTCGACTCGCCTTCGAGCTGCTCGCGTTGGGCGAAGGCTACTTCTTCGAGGGTGCGATCGACGGGCACCTGTCGCCGCGCCGCATCTCGGAGCTTGCCGCCGACGTGCTCGACGCCCCGTGGACGATCCACAAGCTGCGCCACAGGTTCGCCACCGACCTCCTCGACGCCGTGGGCGGCGACCTGCTCACCGTCCAGGAAGCATGCGGGTGGGCGAAAGCCGACACCGCGCGCCACTACATCCCGGTCCCGCTCGACAAGATACGCCAGGGCATCTATCGGGCGCGCGAGGTCGAGCCGCTGCGCGCCGTGGAGGCCACGGCATGATCGAGACCACCGAATACCTCGCGATGATGCGGCGCATGCTGCGCGCTGCAGGCCGACGCGTAGCAGATGCCGACGAGATCGAGCTAGCCGAGCTCGTGGCGCTGCGGGCCGAGCTCGAGCAGGCGATAGCGTCGGCAGTCGCCGGGCAGCACAAGCGCGGCGTCTCCTGGCGCGGCATCGCCGCCGGGCTCGGAATGACTAGGCAGAGCGCGCACGAGCGATACTCGCGCAAGCTGTCAGGTGCAGCCTGACAGTGAATTGGACGACGCGGGTGAGCGTTAATGACGAGCCGTCGACCGCCGCGCGGCGCCCTTAGGATGACGGGCGTGAATCGCACTCGCATCATCGCCTTGGGCGTCATCGCGCTGCTCATCGTCGCGGCCGCGGTCGTCATTCCCGTCAGTATCCACGTGCGTCACAAGCATCAGCTGGACGCCCTCTACAAGGACTGCGTGGTGCTCGTTGAAGCTCGTCACAAGGGCGACATCGACGCGGTCGTCGCGGGCGCTCACGCCTGCCACGACCGCGCCTATGGAAACTAGCTGCCGCTGATGTGCGCGGCTGCGGTGGCGGCGACGAGTGTGCCGACGCCGGCCGCTGCGGCTGCGAGCCACGCGTGCGGGTCGGTGAGGTCGCGCTGTGCCGCGAGGGTGAGCAGCGTCGTGCCGACTGGGGCCGCGATCAGGTAGATGCGGGTGCGGCTGGCGCGTTTGAGCGTGATCGGCTCGGCGGTCGGCTGCGGAAGTGCGGCCGCACTTCCCGGATCGGTGGCGGGTGCGGTGTTGGTCACTTGCGTTCCTTTCGTTGGGTGTCGTCGATGTCGTTGACGCGGCTTGTCAGCTGGCTGAGGTCGACGCGCAGCTGCCGGACGTCTTGGCGCATGCCGCCGACGTCGCGGCGGGTCTCGCGAAGTTCGCGCACGAGCTCGGTGTGTTTGTCGTCCATGTCGGCGCGCAGGGGTCGCTCGTGGTCGTTGGTGATCTCGAAGCCGACCTCGTCGGTGCGGCGTCGGAGGCGCTTGTAGCCGAGGACGCCGAGGACGCCGAGCACGATGTTGCTCAGCGCGCCGATGATGGCGATGTCGACCTGGTCGCTCACTTGCTGGGCTGGGTGTGCGCGGCCTTGACGACGTCGAAGGCTCGCTGCGAAGCGGGGCCGTTGCCGAAGTCGTAGGTGATGGTGGCGCCGGCGGTCTGCAGCTGCGCCCACTCTTCGGCAGTGCAGAGGTGCGCGTATCCGGGGCCCATGGCCCAGATGGCCAGTCCGTGCCGGTAGTACTTCATGAGGTCGTCCTCTCGGTTCTGTGATGCGGTGGTCGTGGGGTGTGGGAGTGTTGCGAGCTCGCGGACGCAGACCCAGTGCCACAGCTCGTTCACGGCGGCGCCTTCGGCGTTGTCGAAGCCAAAGAGCGCAGCGGACTCGGTGAGCGCCTTCCAGAGGTCGGCATCCTCGTAGAACGGGGCGTTGATGTCGACGGCGAGGGCGAGGCCGTGGTTGGAGTAGCCGGGCGTTGCGGCGGTGCCGAGGCCGTGCGTGTGCGCGTTCGCTGCGGCCCAGAGCTGGTTGGCGTGGTCGCGGTAGCAGGAGGACACCTGGTAGATGTCTGCGGTCGCGGCGAGCCGCTTGCCGGTCTCCGCGTAGAGGTAGTCCGACCATGCATCGAACTGCGTAGCGGCGTACTCCACGAGGTAGTGGTTCGCGGGGGCGTTCCGTACCGGCTCGAGCACGGCGGTGGGGACGTAGCCGTTGCCGTAGGTCTTCCCGGCGATGACGATCGAGGTTGCGTTCATGCTGCACTCCTGTGGGCGTTGCGGATGGTGAGTCTCATCTCGTCTTGGCCGAGGTCGAAGACGACGGCGTTGATGACAGCGCCGGCCTGGTAGCCGGGGATCGTGACGGGCAGGTAGGCGTTCGCGGCGAGGTCGGTCGTCGCGGTGACCTCGACGGGCGTGCCGAGCTGCTGGATGCGCGAGAGGAGGAACGCGGCGGCACCCGATCCGGGGTAGGGCCGGTCGTAGTCGACGACGGCGATCGGGAAGACGGTGCGCGGCTCGAGGCCGGGCGGTTGCGATTCGGTCTCGATGAAGGTTCTGCCGGCTTTGTCGGTCCACTTGTAGCGGGCGATCGCGCCGCGCGCGAAGCTGCCTGCGTCGGTCTGGTCGACGGTGCGCTGCGGGCCGGGGCTGAGGATGCCGGTGAGCGCGAGCGTGGGACCGCTGGTGTAGGTGGCCGGGTCGACGAGCTTCCAGGTGCGGGTCTCGTCGCAGATCAGGCGCAGGGCGGCGGCGTCGGTGAGCGGCTCGAGGAAGTCCTTCCAGGTCTCCCCCCGCTGCTGGATCAACGATTGCGGGTCGAGGGGATCAAGCGGGATGCGCCGCGACGTCGAAGCGCCCACGGTGCCCGTCCACTGATAGGTGTAATTGGCGTCCTGGGCCTTGTCGCCGGCGATGAACGGCGGGTTGGTCTCGAGCCACTCGAACTCATCGACGGCGTAGACGCTGATCTCGTCGATGTTGAGCACCTCGTTGGCAGCTGCGCCAGTCACCTTCACGAACGCATTGAAGAAATCGGCGATGCCGCCCGTGTTCGTCGCTCGATCCCACTGCGAGGTCAGGACCGAGAGGTGCGTCCAGGTGTTCGCCGCGACCGAGAACGCCTGCCACGAACCGGTTACGGCGACGCCATTGACATCCCGGTACTGGATGAGCAGGCTCACGGTCCGCGCGGCCGGCGTCCGGACCCACACACTGAACCACACGTACGGGATGCCATACGGATCGGATGCGTAGATATTCGACCCGCGAGGCGCCGACGCCAGGGTGTGCGTAGTGGTGGGCGTGCCCTTCGTGGTCAAGGGCACGGACGCCGTCAGGTCTCCGGCCGATCCGGAGCTGTTCTTCGCCGTGACCCATTTACCGCTGGCCCCGGTGTGATCAGTCCCCGTCACGGAGGCGAACGTGATGCCCGGCGCGACCCATGAGCCGACGTTCGCGGCCTGCGGGTCGACGCAGAGGTTCTCGAGCTCGTAGCGGGGCGTCATGTTCGCGTCCGCGGTTCCGGCCGCGAGGGCGGGCGTGCCGGGCATGTTGCTGAGCGCCCAGTTGATGATGCTGCGCAGCTGCGGGCCGTGCCCGGCGAGCCCCGTGGTCGCGTCGCCCGCGTCGAGGTAGTCACGCACGCTGACGAGGCCAGGCAGGGCGTCGTCGGAGGCGAGCGTGAGCGTCATCCGCCCGGTCAGGTCCGGGTCGGTCGCCGCGGTCAGCAGCAGATCGAAAGTCCGCGTCTTCCCCTGCACAGTGCCGGTAAGAGCCACACGGTGCAGGACCGCCGCGCCAGCAAATCCCGTGTCGTCGACCTTCAGGTGCGCGAGCGTGGCCGCCTCCGACGGCGCGGTGATCACGAGCGTCGCCTGCACGGTCGGGATCGTCGACTCGCTGATCGTGATCGACGAACCGTCGAGCTCCACCTTCAGCGGGTAGGCGGCATCCGCGATCGCGGACCACGCGGCGCTGCGGCTCACGAGGGCACCTCGACGAACGTCACCGTCACGGTGAACCGGCTGCGGGTCTCCGTGTCGAGCTCGTACGCGGTCGGCTTGCCAACGAAGCTCATCGCGTAGCTCGGCCGGTCAGTGTCAGCGAAGGCCTTCACACCCGGCGCAGCCATCTTCGCCTCGAAGCCGGCTGCAGCCGTCTCATCCGCGAAGAACGCCTGAAACGTGCCCCGGCGCGGCCCTGCAGGCCGCTCGGTGACCTCGAGCGTGCCGTCCGAGAGCTGATGCTCGATGTCCAGCACGTCACGGCTCCAAGACCACACGAGCTGCAGATCGGGCGTGACCGTCGAGGCGTCAGGGAAGGTGAATGTGGAGGTCACTTGATCTTCCGTCCGTTCGCGACGAAGACGCCGTCCATCTTTACTGTGGTGCTGCCGCTGGCGAGGCGGGCGAGGTTGGCCTTGACGTTCGCGAGCGCGAGGTCGAGGGCCGACGTGTCGGCGGTGATCTTGACGGATTTCGATGAGGGAAGCGCGTTGAGCTTGTTGGCTGCTCCGGTCGACGAGTTTCCGAGGTCGTCAAGGGCCTTCTTGCTGACCTGTGCCTTGGCGCTGGCGTCGTTGAGGTTGTTGCTCACTTGGCTGAGCGCGTCGGCGTCGGCTTGGAGCTTGTCGTGGGTGCGTGCGGCTTGGAGGCCAAAGTCGCCGATCTTGCCGCTGTTGTCGGCGAGGCGCGAGCTGCTGTCGTCGAGCTTCTGGTTGATGCGGCCCTGTACCTCGTCGAGCGCCTCCTGGTCGCCCGCGAGCGCGCGGACCGCTGTCGACAGGTTGACGCTCGCGTCTTTGGAGATCTGCTGCGCCTGCGCGTATTTCTTCTGGTCCTCGATGACGTCGTTCACGGCCTGCTGGAGGAAGTCGGCGCTGAGGAACTTGTTGCCGCTCTCGAGCATGTCCTCGTACATGTCGTTGACCGACTGGAGGTTGGCCTCGTTGGTCTCCTGTTGCTTCTGCTGCCATGCCTGGTAGAACCCGCCGAGCAGGCCGAGGGCGACGCCGCCCGCGCCGACCGCGATGCCGAGCGGGCCGGTGAAGCTCGCCGCGAGGCCGCCGAGCGTGTCTTGCCCGAGCTGGCGGATGTCGTCCATTGAGCCGCTGAAGCTCGAGACGGTCTCGCCGAAGTTCTGCCGGGCCTCGTTCTTGAATTCCTCGGTCGCTTCGGAGGCGACGCCGCCACGGCCGAGCGTGTGCTGGCCGGCGTCGCCGATGTTGCCCAGCGATTTCTTGGCGTCGCGCTCGAGCTGCCTGAAGTCGTCGGATGCGGAATCGGTGGCCCGCTTGGTGTTGCGGGAGAACTTCGTCTGCGCCGAGCCGTCGGCGAGCACCTTGCCGAGCTCGGACTGATCGCGCTTGAAGTCACCGACCTTGGTGCGGGCGTCTGAGAAGGACTGCTCGAGCTGCTTGCCGGCTCTGTCGCCCTCGCGTTGCACCTGCTCGAGTGACTGCTCGACGTTCTCGAGCGGCTTGATGACGCCGGACTGGATGCCGGTGACGAACTCGCGGGTGTCGGAGACGACGGAGACACTGAGTCCCTTAGCCATTGCCGGCTCCTTTCTCGAGCTGCTCGTGGAATGTGCGGATCGCGGTCTGGACGGTGAGTGAGGCGATCCTGGGGACGATTGCGGCGATCGACGGGTAGAACACGAAACCCTTGCTGTTGCGGGCTCTCAGAGGGGCGTGCAGGGCGCGCCGCTGGTAGCTGTAGCTCTTGCCGCGCCGGCTTCGGGCGTTGACCTTCTCGACGCGGTTGCCGGCGACGCCGAACTCGGCGGCGTGGTAGTCGGTCTTGGGGTCGAAGCCGCCCTTGAGCGTCCGTCCCACCTGGGCGGCTTTGAGGGTGACGTTCTGGTTGGAGACGGCGACGCGGGCGGTGCGGGCGAGCGCCGTAGCTTCGAGTCGGGTCGAGGCGTGCTGTGCCATCTCGTCGCGCCAGACCGGGTCGGCCATCGACTTGATCGAACGGCGCAACTGCTTGGCGAGCTCACGGTCGAGGCCTCTGAGCATAAGGATGACGCCTTGCAGCTCTGCGGAGTTGAAGACGCTGATCCTCAGCCCAGAGGCCGGCATAGCTACGCCCCTGCCGGGGTCTTGACGGGCGAGCCGACGACGGGGAACGAGAGCTGCGCAGTGGCCCAGTCGTCGATGTTGCCGCCGACGGGGACGGGTGGCACATAGGCGTCGAACGTCCAGGTGGGCGCGCCGGGGCGCGGCGTGTAGGCGATGTCCTCGATGAGCTCGCCGGCGTGTTCCTCGAGGTAGTTGGCGAAGCTCTCGACGTCGACCCAGTCCTGTCCGATCGTCACGTCAAAGGTATAGGTAGGGCTGGTGACGTCGGTGAACACGGCTTCGGGTGTGCCGCCCTTCCAGGTCTGCGTCGAGCTCGACGGGTTGAGCAGCGCCGAGCTGCAGGCCGGCGCGTAGTCGACGGTGTCGCCCTCGGCGGCGCCGGGGAAGATGACGGCGAACTGCTTGCTGATGTACGGGTGGACGTTCTTCACGGTGTTGGCCACGGGGTGCTCCTAAACGAGTGAGGCGGTGACTTGGATGTTGTTGATCTCCCACGCGAGGTTGGCTCGGTTGGGGTCGATGGTCTTGAGCGCTTCGCCCCAGCTGAGGCCGGCGCGCTCGATGGCACCGATGAGCTCGAGCACTTCGTCGTCGATCGCGTCTTCCTGCGTCTGCGTGGTGGAGGGCGGTGCGTAGATCGAGGCGGTGAACTGGATGGCGACGACGCCGCGGCCGGCGCCTGCAGGCCGCACGATGTTGGTGGCCTGAAGCTTCACGACCGGGGTCGAGAGACGGTCGGTGGACTGCTGGGACGGGGCGAAGCGCCACTTGGCAGGAAGCAGCGGTTTCAGGGTGCGCTGCAGCGTGAGGCGGGCGATCTCGTTGACGGCCATCAGTAGACGTACCCTTCGGGAAGGCCTGCGACGGTCGGGCGGCCGGGGTGCTGAGGGCGTAGCCGCTGCTTGATGGTCCAGTCGAGCGGGAACGCGCGCACAGCGAAGCTGTCGTCGCCGTCGTCGCCGGTCGACGGGTCCACCTTGCTGGCGTTCCAGACGTCGCGGGCGTGGTCGAGCTGCGCCTGCCGGTAGCTGAGAGGCACGGATGCCCCGTCTGGGAGGTCGGGGGCGAAGTCGATGACCTCTTTCTTGGCGACCTGCAGCAGCTCGTAGAGCCGTACGTCGGATACGGGGCCTTGGAGCCAGTCATCCCGTGCGTCATCGACGGTGTACCAGCCGTCGTCGGTGTCGACAGCGAGGCGGACGGCGGGCATGCGCAGCTTGTGGCCGGCGTCGTCGCTGACGGTGATCCGGGCGACGTGCACTCCCGACGCGGCAAAGGGGCTCGCATTCCCCCACGTCACCCGGATCACGGTGATTCCCTCGTCATCGACGATTGTGGCGGTCGGCTGAGCCTCTACAGGGATGCCGGTCGGGTCGATGAGGGAGATGGATGCGACGGTGTAGTCGCTTATGTCGAGCGGGTCGCCGCCGCGGGCAGGCTCAATCACGAGCGGTGCTGCGGGGATGTCTCCCACGTAGTAGCTCACGGTCGAGCCTGCCTTTCAGCGGTGTTGGACGGCTGGTTACGCGTCGGCTGCCCCGATGATGACGAGGGCGGCGGCGTAGTCCGCCATGAACTGCGTGTAGCCGATGACGCCGCGGTCGATGCCGCCGTTGACGATGTCGAGCGCGTTGAGGTTCAGCGGCGATGCGCCGCCGAGCTCGTTGACGTGTGCCGAGTCGTAGGCGCCGACGAGCACCGCGGGAGTGTCTTCGATGCCGAGATCGCCGCGCACGACCTTGATGGAACCGCCTACGTTGCCGTCCTGGGTCGGAATGCCGAAGTCGAGTGTGAGCCACTGCGGCAGCGCGTCCTTCGGCGTATAGATGATGTCCTGCCACGCCTTCGCGTTGGCGACGACGAACGCCGGCGTGTCGTCGACGGGCTCGGCGCTGATGTAATCGACGCCCTGGATGATCTGCTTGATCGTCGACGGGTAGTCGCGATACTCGTTGACGGTCGGGTAGGCCTCCGGCGCGACGGTGGTCGCGGAGGCGACCAGCTGCGCGAGCGTCCATTTGTCGGTCTGGCGGGCGTAGCTGTTGTTGACGAGGCGCAGGAACGCTTCGATGACCTCGGTGTTGCCCGGGATGTCAAAGAACTCGCGCGCGATGTCGGCTGCCCACGCCCAGCGCTGGAAGATCGAGCTGACCGGGGTCGTGGTGCCGCTCGACGAGGGCACGGCGCTCTTGTTGCCGGCCCACGGCTGCACGGGCTCGGTGCCGGCGGTGACGGTGTAGCCTTTCTCGTCCTGGGAGACAATCGAGCCGTTGCGGATCAGCGACATGTAGCGGCGCTGGTAGGTCTTCTGCTTCCAGACCTCGCCGAGCCACGAGGGCTGGATGACGCTGCCGCCGACGGGCAGCTGCCCAGCGCCGGTGGTCTTGATGTCGGTGAGCGCGGCGAGCATCTGCTCGGCGTCATGGTCGCCCTTCTGCGCGTTCGCGATGAGGCTGAACACGTCGCGCGCGGCGCGATCGGTGCCCTCGCCGCCGGCGGTGACGAGGTTGGCCGCGGACGCGGCGAGCGTGGTGGGTGCCGTGGCGTTGGCCATGGTGTCTCCTTCGGTGTCGTCGGCCCTCGGCGTGAAGACCGTCTGGGTGTTGGCCTGATCCGTCACGGTGACGGTGGCCGGGGTGTCGGTGACGCTGATGCTGACGTCGCCGTCCTCGTCGGGCTCGAGCGGCGCTGGGGTTGCGGCGCTCAAGGACTCTTCGGCGCTGCCGTCGTCGATCGCGAAGAGCGCGGCGGACGCGAACGCCCCTTCTGAGACGGTGGCCGCGCCGGTGAGCTTGGCGAAGATAGCGTGCGCGGCATCGGCCGCGTCGCGCACGATGTCGCGCACCTCGGCGCTGAGCTTCTTGAATTTGCCGGCGGCGTAGTCGGCGAGCCAGGCATCGCCCTCCGGGGTGCGCGCGATGGAGAACTCGGCGTAGACGCCCTCGCGGCGCTTCTCGAGGTACTGGGCGCGTCCGATCGGGCTGAACTGGTCATGGTCGCGGTTGAGGGTGACGACGGTCGGGTCGGCGGGCAGCTCGATCGCGTCAGCGGTGAAGCTGATCGGCGCGTTGCGCGTCATGGACAGGCGCGAGGTCTCGCCGAACGGGAGCAGGATGCCGCGCACGACGCGCGCGGTCGCGTCGACGGTGAAGGCGCCGAGCTCGGTGGTCATGATCAGTCCTGTTCTGCCGGGCCGGTCGGGCTCGGCGTGGTCGTGAAGGTGTCGCTGAAGTCGAAGCGCACGCGCTGGCCGCGCGGCACGACGTTGTCGAGGCTGAGCGCCTGCTCGATGGGGTTCTTCCAGTACCGGATGCTGTAGTCGAATACCTCGTTGCGCCGGCCTTCCTGAGTCGAGTAGGTCAGGGATGCCTCGGAGACGGTGCCGTCGAGCAGGCTCGTCGGGAAGTTGATGAAGTTAGCGATGTCGATGCGGATCGCGTTGCGGCCGGACTCGAAGAGGTCGGTGGTGACCTGCGCGGTGGCGAAGTCGGCCTTGAGGTAGGCGGGCAGGAAGAACAGCGGCACGTCGGAGTCGCGCAGCGCCGTCGCTGCGGCCTTCGTGTAGGCGGTGGCTTCATCGTTGTCCATGCCGCCCATGTCCTCGGTCTCCTGGATGACCGTGGCGGGGATCGGGGACTTGACGCGCTTCATCCATGCGAGGTCGGTGTCGCGCGCGGCGCGCAGCGTGTCGGCTGCAATCGCGAGCAGGCCCGGGAATGGGCCGGGGATGTAGATCACCTGATCGGAGGCGGCCGGCTTGTCGTCGACGAAGATCACGCCGTCTTGGACGCGCCAACGGTCGTAGGGCACGTTGACCGCGTCGAGGATTGATTCGTCCGCGGTCGAGCGGCGCACGGCGAGCACGGATGCCTCGTTGAAGTAGATATCGTCGAGGATGTTCGTCATGCGCAGGTATGGGCTGATGCCGTTGTCGCTGCGGTAGAGCCACGTTGGCTGGTTGGGCAGCGAGCCTTGGTCGTTGTAGGCGCGGAGCGGAGCGTCGGCGATGATCGCGTGCATGATCGCGCGGCCCTTGGCGACGGCGGGGACCTTCATCGCCTCCATGCGCGTCATGATGCGCGGCGCCTTGATCTGCGCGAGCTCGGCGGCGGCGAGGATCGGTGAGAGCTCGCCAGTGGCCCACGGTGAGACAGCGACGGTCGGATTCGGCAGCGCGCCGACCATGGGGTCGAGCAGCGCGGCCGCCGTCTTGAACCTGTCGAGGAATGCCACGTCGACGACTATGCGGGCGGTATCCGTCCATTTCGGCTGCTCTCGACGAAACTCGCTGCACGGCGGGCGTGTCGCCGGTCGCGCGCACGGCGCGCCAACTGTGTACCGTGCAGGGCTTCCTCGTGGCTGATGATCGCGTTATCGGCCGCGTCACGGGTGAGCGCGATCCCCAACCAGAAGGGACAGTCTGTGCAGCCGTAGACGAAGCTCTCGGAGCTCGGGTCGACGTAGACGGTCATGCGATGAACCTCGAAACGATGTCGGTGGGCTCGGCGGCCGGCTCGGCACTGATGCTCCGGTCGGCGTTGGCGCGGGCCATGTGCTGATCCCAGTTGCGCAGCGCGCGCGTCGCGGCTACGAGCGGGGTGATGTCGCCCGTCGGGTCGGTCAGGGTCCAGAGCCAGACACCCTGGTCATTGCGGACCTCGCGCTTGCCGGCGACGGTGACGGATGCTTCGAGTCCGGTCTGACCCTGATGGCGCAACTTGCCGCGCGCGAGATCTCGCATGATCTGCACGCAGCCGGCGGCGGTCTCTCGGTAGGTCTGCGCGCGTAGGCGCGGGCGCGGGCGCAGCAGCTCGCACTCGGTTGCGGTGGCCTTGCCCTCGGCGATGTCGTCGTAGGCGACGCTCGAGCCGCGATAGGTGCGCGTGAGCTCTTGCAGGCGCGTCGGCATCCAGTCGGTCCCGATGCGGTGGTCGACGAGCTCGATGTGCGCGTTCCCGCGCGAGTCGCGCCAGGCTGCGCAGATCGCGGCGACGCCGCCTCCGGGTTTGATGTCGAAGCCGAACGCGACGCGCGCCGGCTTCCGGGGCCGGGTGTCGACCTGCGCGGCAAGCCACTTCATCGGGTCGATGGCGGTCTCCGTCGAGCTCGTCGGCCATAGACACAGGTACTCGCGCGCCCACTGAGGGCGTGGAAGCTTGCGGTAGTTCGCGCGCATCTTGTCGATGGTGGTGAGCGTGTTGACGCCGGGGTGCGTCTTGGCAAGCAGCTGCATGGCGCGGTCCTCGTCCTCGAGCTCGGCCCAGTCGATGTCAGGGTCGACGGCGTAGTCGAGCCCGCCCATGGCCGGGTCGCCTTCGCGCAGCCTCTTGATCATCTTCCAGAAGAGGCCGGCGCGCTCTTCGCCGGTCGTGCCTGATCCGATCAGCGAGGCTCCGGGCTTCGTGTCCATGAGCGGCACGATGCCGGCGGCGAGGTCGTCGGACTCGTCGGGGTCGACCTCCTGGAGCTCGTCGAGCCAGGACGCGTCGGCGGCCTCGCCTCGATAGCTCTCGGCGTCGGGCTTGAGCACTAGGAACTGCGAGCCATTGTCGAAGTAGATGCCCTTGCCGACCTCGCCGCGCATGATCCGGAAGCCGCGACGCGCAACGGTCGACGCGCGCGTCTC
Source organism: Gryllotalpicola koreensis (assembly GCF_039538185.1). Taxonomy (NCBI): domain Bacteria; kingdom Bacillati; phylum Actinomycetota; class Actinomycetes; order Micrococcales; family Microbacteriaceae; genus Gryllotalpicola; species Gryllotalpicola koreensis. The sequence goes on along the minus strand of NZ_BAABBW010000001.1, from coordinate 952,583 downwards.
GGCGAGCAGCTCGTCGCCGAATAGCGCGAGCGCGCGCTGCTGCGCCTTGGTCGTGCGGTCGCGACCTCGCAGCCATGGCGGTAGGTCCTGGTCGTCGGGCGGGGTGATGCGGTCGAGACGCGCGGCCCACTCGCGCAGGCGCCGGCTTCCTGCGACTCCTGACTGGGCCGAGTAGGTGACCTGATAGCCGGGCCGCGAGGCGCAGCGCCCGATGAGCTTCATGAAGATCGTGGTGGTCTTGGCCGCGCGGCGCGCCACCTCGATCACGTACTCGTCGAGACCGGCGTCGAGCGCGTCGCTGATGCGCAGCTGTTGCGGCTGGAGCGGAAATCGCGGCGGCGTCATGCGGGCGAGCCGATCGAGCTCACTCTCGTCGTCGAGGTCGACGAGTTCGTACCCCATCAGGCGTGCACCCTCCAGGAACTCGAGCCGGTCGCGGTCGGTCGCGATCGATCCGCGCGCGAAGCGTGGCTCGATCCCGCGCGACGCGGTCGATTCCCACAGATAGAGAGAGATTTCCGTGCTGCCCCCGGGCGGAGGTACGGACGAGGCGTCAAAGAACCCGGTCTCGGTGGTCGATGTCATCGGCTCTCACCACTCCCTGATGTCGGTCGCCGGCCTGCGCCGGCCGTTGGTCATGCGCGCGCCGAGCTTGCCGCCGGCACGGAGGTTGCACAGCGTGTGCGCCGCGCCCGTGTTGGCGCGCGTGGCCTTGCCGCCGAGCGCAGCGTCGCGCTTGTGACCCACGTGCCAGCGGTCCTCCTTGGTGACAGGCCGACCGCAGTTGACGCACGGCAGCGGCAGCTGCGCGGCCAGCTCGGCACGGCGCTTCTCGTTGAAGCTCGTCCAGTTCTGCGCGCGGTGATGACGGCTCACTCGATCACCTCGAGCATCTGCTTCTCGAACTCGCTGAACTTCGGGCGCGGGTAGACGAGCCAGTGGTTGATGAGCTCGGGGCTGGCGTAGGCGTAGGCGCGTGCGTCGTTGCCGATGAACAGGTCGAAGGCGTCGACGCCGGCTTTGACGCCGCGCGCGTTGAGCAGCTTGCCGTTGCACTCCTCGAGGGCTCGCACGTAGGCGGCTATGCGGAGGTCCTCGAACTGCATGCGCAGCTGCTTCCAACGCTGAACGGCGGCAGCGAACACGGCGCTCACCTTCTGCGCCTCGGGGCGAAGAGCACGGCGACTCCGAGCCATAGCAGCGCGCCAACGATCAGCAGCACGATCGCGCCGGCTGGCGTAAGCGAGGTGACGTCGAGGTCAGACATGTGCCACCGCCCGTCGTCGCTCGTTGTCGAGGCGCTTCTGCTCGACGCGGGATCGGATGCTCACGCCGACGCGGCGCAGATGTGAGAGGACCTGGCCGCCGTCGATGTCATCGCGTCGACCGATCCACGATGCCGACCGGCCCGCTTCGTAGTCGGCCTTCCATCGCTGCACCTGCTCGTCGGTGATCTTGCGGTAGCGCGAGTGCCTGCGGATGCCGACGATCTCCTCGGCGATGATCGTGCCGAGCGGGACGCCGTTGCGCTCGGCTTGCCCGCTGAGCTTCCACCACAGCTTGGGCTCAAGGTCGATGACGACAGAGACCTTCATGCCGACACCGCCTGCTGCTCCCATGTAGCGAGTCGGGTCTTGTACTCGAGCGGCGGCTCTCGGAGCGAGAGCGTCGACAGCTGGTGGCCGAGCTCGCAGTAGTGCGGGTTGACGGCGTCGGGCAGCGCCTTGCAGACGCGGTTGGTGAAGTCGCCCATGTGTTCGACGTAGGGCCAGCTATTCTCCACAGCTCGCGGCAGCGCTCTGGACTTACCTCTAAAACTATTTCTAGGAGTGTTAAGTGAGTCTTCTATAGGGAGCGGCTGACCCGCTTCTGACGGGAGCGGGTCAGCCGCTCTGGTCGTGCCCCAGTGCGGCTTATCCGATCTGGTGTTATCCACAGGCTCGGTGAGCCCGATCTGACCATTATCGAATGGGTCGAATAGCTCCCACACGTAGCCGAGCAGGATGCCGGTCTTGGCTCGTTCGCGCGTGCGGCTGAGGTAGCCATACTGCTCAAGCTCTGCGATCGCACTGTTGACAGCATCCTTGCGCTCGTGCGGAGTCGAGGCCACGAGATCCTTCACGCGGATCTCATGCGAGGGCGGGTAGCTCATCAGTAGCGACAGCAGCCCACGAGCTCGGTAACTCAGCCGCTCGTCGCGCACCCACTCATTTCGCAGCTGTGTGAAGTTCTTCTCCCACCGCATCCGCTTGCGGATGAGCTTTGGCTCGTTGCTCATGCTGCGCGCCTCCGAGCTCGGTAGGCAGCGTCATGCCGGCGTCTGCGCTCCGCGCGCTGTTCGGGCGTGAGAGCGGCGCGCTCGCGCGCCTTCCGCTCGCGTGCGAGACGGCGACGATGCTCGTCCTTCGTCTCGCCAGGTTCGTATGGCTTGGTCACGTGTCCAAGATTGAGTCACCCGCCATCGACACGCGCACATTTTGACCGCGTGTCGCAATTTTGGACGGGTCACGCATATAGTGATCACATGACCACGACCGGAGGCCCAACGTTCACGTTGGGCGAGCTGATGCGAAAGGCCCGGCTCGACGCCGGCCTCGATCAGCTCGATATAGCGCGTGCCCTCGGCATAGCGCGAACATCGGTCAGCAACTACGAGACGAATCGATCGGAGCCGCCTGCGTCAGTGTTCGTGCACTGGGCTCAGGTGACCGGCGTTCCTCTGGAGTGGCTGGCCGGTGCTGTTAACGACGCAACCCCGGCCGGAACCGGGGCTGCTGATGGGGTGCGCCTGAAGGGACTCGAACCCCCAACCTTCTGATCCGTAGTCAGATGCTCTATCCATTGAGCTACAGGCGCGGGCGCAACCTGAACAGGATAACAGGGGCATCATGCGCCGCCCAAATCGACAGCGGCGACCTGGAAAGCTTGACGGGTGAGCACCGAAGACCAGGCATCCGATCAGATCGTCGTCCTCTGGGACATCGACGGCACCCTCGTGCACGAGACGCGCGGCGAGGGGTCGCGCATGCAGATGCGGGCGATCCGCGAAGTGCTCGGCGTCGAGCTCGAACGCCCCGGCTTCGGCGCCGGCGCGACCGAGCGCATGGTCTGGACGCGGCTGTTCGACCACGCCGGCATGCCGGTGCCGAGCGACCTCTCGTCGCTCGAGGCTGCGATCGATCGGCTCTATGCGGACCACTTCCTCGCGGTGCCGCGCGTCGCGATCCCCGGTGCGGCCGAAGCCATCAGCGCCGTGGCCTCCGCAGGCCTCGTCAACTCGGTGCTCACCGGCAACGGCCGCCCGGTCTCGCGTATGAAGCTCGAGTCAGCGGGCCTCGACGCAAGCCTCTTCGACTGGGGCTCCGCCTTCTTCGGCCGCGAGTGGAGCGACCGCGTCGAGATGGCGAAGGCCGCCCGCGCCCGGCATCCGCACGCCGTCATCATCGGCGACACCGTGAACGACGGGGCCTGCGCCGTCGGCTCCGGAATCCCGTGGGTCGCGGTCGGCACGGGCGGGCACCCGCGCGAGGAACTAGAGGAGTTCGACCCCGTCGCCTGGTTCGACGACCTCGTCGACCGGGAGGACGAGCTGATCGACGTGCTGCGCACTCACGGGTTGGCGTAGAACCAGAGCACGCCGACGCACACCGGCTGCGCTGCGATCGCGACGATGAGCACCAGCCGCCGCAACCAGGTGCGCTGCGTGATTCCCGGGTCGCCCATGAGCGGCGCGAGCGGTATCGCGACTCGGAAGATGCTCTGCTGCGGCATGAACACGGCGAGCAGGTACAGCGCGTACGACGCGCTCGTCGCGACGATTTCTGGACCGAGAGAACGGATGCCCCGCCGGCCGATCCACAGGGCGAACAGCACCACGGCGGCGGCGATGATCAACACCCCGCCGACGCCGAGATAGCGCCACGCGAGCTCGAACCACGCGGTGAACGGGTGGAAATGGGTATGGCCGAGGAATCCGTACCGCCACGACAGCTCGGTCGCGGTGTAGGCGTTCACGACTCCTGTGACCGCCCATGCGATGACCGGCCACGCGACCCCGGCGAGACCCGTCACGACCGCGGCGGCGGCGAGCTTCACGCGCTCGGAGAGCGGGAAGGCATCCGTCGCGCCGCCGGCCCGCCGCGATGCGCGCCATCGCACAGCGAACACCACCGCGAGCGCGAGGGCGAGCGCCAGCGCGCCCGGCCGGGTGAAGGCGGCCAGCACGGCGGGCACGAGCATCCAGCCGTACTGCCGCCGCTGCATCAGGTAGAGCGCCGAGAAGAAGAGGAACAGGAACAGGCTCTCGGCGTAGGCGAGCTGAAGGACGAACGCGAGCGGGCCGAACGCGAACAGCGTCGCCGTGAACCACGCGGAACCGAAGCCGGCGCGGTCGCGCACCACCAGGTAGAGCATGACGGTCGCAGCGCCGCCGAAGAGCAACGAGACGACGACCCCCGTGGGAGCGAAGCCTGTGCCGAACAGCCACTGCACGGCGCTGACCAGCAGCGGGTAGGCGGGCAGGAAGGCCCAGCTGTTCGGGCTGATGCTGCCGTTCGCCGAGCGCGGCAGCACGGCAGGGTAGCCCGAACGGGCGATCTGGGCGTAGTGCGAGGCGTCCCACAGGGCGGAGATGTCGGCGAAGCTCGGCACGTGCGGCGACCAACCGCGTCCGGTCAGCTCGAACGAGGGCGTCGTCGTGAGCCACGGCAGGTGCCACCCGTGCGCGAGGACGACCAGCATGCCGACGCCGAGCAGCACGGTCGAGAACACGCGCGACGCCGCGTAGAGCGCGACGACCTGGAGCACCTGTCGCCCCAGCGGACGGCGCGCGAGCTCGATCGCCGACTCGGATTCCGTCAGCGGCGACCAGGGCGCAGTGTCGGCGGTATGCATCGTCCCTTCACGTTACGCCGGGAAACGCGCCGGTTAGGCTCGCAGCATGCCCCAGCGCCCTGCCTCTTTGCGCGGCACGCTGGTGAGCTGGAACGACGCCCGCGGCTTCGGGTTCATCGAGACGGAGGGCGGCAGGGCGCGCGTCTTCGTGCACGCCTCGGCGTTCGCGTCGGCGGGGCCGCGGCCGCATGCCGGCGACCGGGTCGGCTTCGAGCTCGGCGCAGGGCCCGATGGGCGACAGCGTGCGCGGCAGGCATCCGTTCTCGCATCGCATGCCGATTCAGGCATACGGATGCCGACGCGTGCGCCCAGGCCCCACGCCCGCCCCTCTGCGCTGCCGTTCGTGCCCGTCGCCGTCTTCGCCGTCTTCCTCGCGCTGGCGATCGCCGCCTGGGGCGCCTCAGCGTGGTTCGCGTCGATCTACATCGGCATGAGCGCGATCGCCTTCGGGGTCTACGCGTGGGACAAGCAGGCCGCGATCGACGGCGCTTGGCGCACACGCGAGAGCACACTGCAGGCCCTCGCGCTGCTCGGCGGCTGGCCGGGGGCGGTGTTCGCGCAGCAGCTCCTGCGGCACAAGAGCCGGAAGACGAGCTTCCAGCTGGTGTTCTGGCTGCTCGTCATCGTGAACGTCGCGGCGTTCGTGGCGCTGGTATGGCGCCCCGAGCTGGTCGCGCAGCTCTCGGACGAGCTCGCTCGCTGAGCGCCGCGCTCTACTTGAGCAGTCGCGAGAGAACGCGGTCGGCGAGCACCTTGCCGCCGGTCTGGCAGCCCGGGCAGTACTGCAGGCTCGAGTCATGGAAGATGACCTGCCGGATCGTCGAGCCGCATACCGGGCAGGTCTCGCCCGCGCGGCCGTGCACCTGCAGACCCTGGTGCTTCTCGGCCTTCAGCTCGCTCGCGGCCAGTCCCTCCGACCGCGCGATCGCGTCTCGCAGGGTCGACTGCACGGCGTCGTAGAGACGGTCGGTCTCGGCATCCGTCATCGCCGCCGCCTTGAACGGCGACATCTTCGCGACCCAGAGGATCTCGTCGCTGTACGCATTGCCGATTCCGGCGATGGTCGCCTGATTGCGCAGCACGCCCTTGATCTGCGACCGGCCGGCGGACTTCAGGATGCCGGCGAACACGTCCCTCGTGAAAGACGGCTCGAGCGGGTCGGGGCCCAGGGTGCGCACCCGCTCGACGTCGAGCGCATCACGCACGAGGTGCAGCTGCAGGCTCTTCTTCGTGCCCGCCTCGGTGATGTCGAGGCCGGCACCGTCAGGCTCGAGCAGCAGGCGAGCGGCGAGCGGATTCTTCGGCGCGCGCCCCGGCCGGGCACTGGCCTTCGGCTCGGCGGCGCGCCAGCGGATCCAGCCGGCGCGGGCGAGATGGATGACGAGGTGCACCGTGTCTTCCTCGCTGTCGCTGCCGCCGATCGCGATGTCCAGGAACTTGCCGTGGCGACTCACACCCGTGATGGTCTTGCCCTTCAGCGACTCCGGTGTGATCGCGAAGGTCTTCAGCGCCGCGATCGCGAGGATGTCGAGGCGCTTCACAACCCGCCCCGTGAGCCGCGCGCCGAGATCGACGGTCAGCGCGTGCACCTCGGGCAGTTCAGGCATGCGCCTGTTCTACCTCATCTTGCCTAGAGTGAATGCGATGAGATACGTCATCGTCGGCGCCGGTGCCATCGGCGGCACGCTCGCATCCCGGCTCGCCCAGCACGGCGGCACTCCCCCTCTTGTGATCGCCCGCGGCGACAACGCCGAGGCCATCCGCGCGCACGGATTGCTGCTGCGCTCCCCCGACGACGAGGTGCGCGTCGACGCGCCCGTCGCGACGAGGCCCGCCGAGGCGGAGCTCACGACCGGCGACGTGCTCGTCTTCGCGACGAAGACGCACCAGCTGCAGTCAGCTCTGACCGACTGGGTCGACCAGCCGGTGCGCGACGCCGCAGGCTCGGTCGTCGGCACGGCCGGCGAGCTGCTTCCCGTGCTCACCGCACTCAACGGCGTCGAGGCCGAGCGCCTCGCGCTGCGCTACTTCCGCCGCGTCTTCGGCGTCTGCGTCTGGCTGCCGGCCGTGCACCTCGCGCCCGGCGAGTTCACGGTGCGCATCGCGCCCGTGAGCGGCATGTTCATCGTCGGCAGATACGGTGAGGCGAACGGGGAGACGGATGATCTCGACAGGCTCGATCCGGCGGCTGCACGCGATGCCGAGTTGCTCGAGACCGTTCGTGCCGAGTGGGAGCGCGCGACCTTCCGGGTGCACGTCGTCGACGAGGTCATGCCGTGGAAGTTCCGGAAGCTGATCAGCAACCTCGGGAATGCGATCCAGGCGCTGATGGGGTCGTCGGGCGAGGCGTCGGCAGATATCGAGCGCGAGCTCCACACCCGCGCCCGCGACGAGGGCCTCGCCGTATATGCCGCCGCAGGCATAGGCATCCCGTCAGACGACGAAGAGGAGCTCTGGCGCGGCGGCGTCTTCAACGTGCGCCCGGTGCCCGGCATCGACGGCCCGCTGGGCGGCTCGACGTGGCAGTCGCTCGCCCGCGGATCCGGCTCGATCGAGACCGACTATCTGAACGGCGAGATCGTGCGGCTCGCCCGCGTCGCCGGTGTGCCGGCTCCCATCAACGAGGCGCTGCAGCGGCTCGCGCGGCAGGCCGCGGCGCAGCGCCGCGCACCGGCATCCGTCACCCCGTCCGAGCTGAAGCGGATTCTTCTCGGCGGCTGATCGCGTGATTCCGGACCGGAATCCAGGCGTGTGGGCGCGCAAGCGTGGGGCTTCTCAAGGGTTTTGTCACAAGGCGCACGATTTGTCACCGTGGATTACGGGATCGAGGTGACGAATCGTGCGAAAGACGACAAAGGCGCGGACGCCACGCGCCCCGATCGGGGCTAAGCGAACCTCTTCACGGTTGCACGAATCTGCTCGGCATGGGCGTAGATCTCATCGAGCGATTCGATGGGATGCCGAGTCTCGACCTTGTCCTCGTCGAACAGACCCAGGTACTTCTGCTTTCCGTTGAAGTGAAGTCGAGCGATTGATTTGCGGTTGTTGTCGTCCAGCAAGATCGCAAAGTAGCTCTTCGCATCACGCTGGAAGATGCGCTGCGGCTTCACTTCGCTGCACGCAATCGCCTTGACGATGTTGTACCCGTCAAGTTCTTCTTCTGTGGTTTCGACGTCCGGATCGGCCGCGAGATCGCTGACCGCTGCTGCTTTGCTCGTCGTCGACTCCGGGACCCCGGACTCTTCCGCTAGGCCGCCGTCGGCCCCGAGCGCCGTCTTGAGACGTGCATTCACCTGATCCTTGAGGAACTGTGTGGCTGCCTTATCGACGAGGACCGTGAACTGCTCGCGAACCCTTTGGGTGAACGCGCCCTCGTACACCTTCGCGGTGAAGAACTTCACCCAGTCGTCGCCGGGCTCGCGGAATTGCGCCGCAATCTCCCTCTTGAGTTGCCCGACGTACTTCAGCTCCTCAGCAGCGCTGATGACGGAGTTCAGATCGAACGACTCCTTCGTGAGCTTCGACAGTTCCGGCACCACTGAGTTGTCGATGTCTTCGAGGTCGAGAACCAGGAACGGCTTCGAGTCCATTCGATTGGGGGAGTCGAGATCCGTATAGAACTGATAGACGACGCCGTTCGTCAGAAGCGCGATCCGTGCGTTGGTCACGCCAAAGTACCTGTAGAGCTGAGACGCGTGCTCGAGGCTGAGGCTGCTGCCGGACTTCTTGGCTTCGATCAAGATCTGGACCTCGTTGTCCCGGATGATCGCGTAGTCGATCTTTTCGCCACGCTTCAGCCCGACATCAGCGGTGAACTCTGGGACGACCTCAAGCGGATTGAAAACGTCATATCCCAGGACCGCCGAGATGAACGGCATCACGAATGCGTTCTTCGTTGCTTCTTCGGTCTGGATCGAGTCCTTCTGCGCCCGCACCTTGGTCGCAAGCGAATTTAGCCGCTCGATGAAGTCCACGCTGTCTTCCCTCGTCGATATCAAATTCATAGACGTTCCGGATGTTACTGACGATCGCTCGGCATTGCACTGGCCAACTCGCCCCCAATCTGGGGAATGCATGACGTACAGATGCGATGTCACCCGTGCGGGGTAGGGTCGCCGCCGTGACCGACACCTCACCTGACTTCCGTGATCTGCCCGAGCTGATCCGCCGGCGCCTCGACACCTTCAAGATGCCCGGTGTGCTGAGCGTGCGCCCCGGCTTCCAACTGGTCGACGGGTGGCTGACGGCGACACCCGCGGTCGTCGTCACCGTCGAGGGCGAGCCGCCGCACGGGCTGCCGTCCGAGGTGGGCGGGTTCCCCGTCGACGTGCGCGTGGCCTCTGCACGCAAGCGGGCCACGCTGCTGGAACCGGCACGCGTCGCCGCGACCGGAGTCACCGCGCCCGACGAAGGGAAAGTGCCCGAGTTCGACGACGAGATCGTCATCGCGGAGCGGCCGGCCCCGGCATCCGTCGCCCCCTCCACCGATCTGGTCGCCGAGGCGGCCAAGAAGCCGCAGCTGCCCTATTCGCCGCCTGCCGGCGTGCCGCTGTCGCCGGTCAGCGACGAGCTCACCGTCGAGCTCGCGGCGTCGCCCGACGCGGGCTGGGCGCAGCTCGGGCCGTTCCTCGACGCGACCGAGAGCGAGCTGGTGATCGGGCTGTACGACTTCACGTCCGCCCATGTGCTCGCCGCGTTCGAGAAGGCCGCCGACGGCAAGAAGGTGACGCTGACGCTCGATCACCCGTCGAAGAATCCGACCGCCGATCAGACCGACGAGCAGACGGTCAGCGCGCTCGAGAAGGCGCTGGGCGACGACTTCCAGCAGGCATGGGCCCTCTCGGGAATGGACCCGAAAGCGACCGCGACCGTGTTTCAGACGGCGTACCACATCAAGGTCGCCGTACAGGATTCGAAGGCCGTCTGGCTCTCGAGCGGCAACTGGAACAACTCGAACCAGCCCGACATCGACCCCGTGAACGACACGGGCGATGCGGATGCCGCGCGCAGCGGCGACCGCGACTGGCACGTCCTCGTGCGCAGTCCCGAACTGGCGGCCACCTTCCGGGCCTACCTCGCGAATGACTTCCAGGTCGCCTCGCAGCACAACCAGGCATCCGCCGCCTTCATGCAGCCCGCGCTGCTGCAACCGGCGGCAGAGACCCCGCCGTTCGCGCAGTTCTTCGCGGGGAAGACGGTCACGGAGCAGATGACGATCACGCCGGTGCTCACGCCCGATGCGGGCGTGTACGTCGGCGCTGTGAAGGACCTGATCGCACGTGCGCAGCAGACCCTGCACCTGCAGTTCCAGTACATCGAGCTGCCGAAGACGACGGATGCCACGAACCAGGCGTTCGTCGACCTGGTGCAGGCCATCGTCGACCGCCAGAAGGCGGGCGTCGAGGTGCGGATCATCATGAGCGAGTACGAGACCGCGGGATACCTCGAGCAGTTGCAGGCGCTCGGGCTCGACGTCGCGAACAACGTCAAGCTGCAGAACAACGTGCACAACAAGGGCATCGTCGTCGATGGTCGGGCCGTGCTCGTCTCGAGCCAGAACTGGTCGAGCGCGGGGGCGCTGCACAACCGTGACGCCGGGGTGATCATCGAGAACGCGACGGTCGCGGCGTACTTCGACCAGATCTTCGCGCACGACTGGGAGCACCTGGCCGCGAAGCAGGCTGCGCAAGACTAGCCCGCTAGCGTTGGCGTGTGAGGCGATGGCTACTGCTGGCGGGTGCGATCGTCAGTGAGGTGTCGGGATCGCTCAGCCTCGAGGGGGCGATCCACCACCCGTGGCTCTACGCAGTCGTCGCCGCGGGGTACCTGCTGTCGTTCTGGCTGTTCGGGCAGGTGCTGCGGGCCGGGATGCCGGTCGGGGTCGGCTACGCGATCTGGGGCGCCATCGGGGTGGCGCTCACCGCGGTCTTCTCCGCAGTGCTGTTCGATGAGCAGCTCACGATGCTCACCGTCATCGGCATGGCCGTCGTCATCGGCGGGGTCGTGCTCATCAACCTCGGCGGTGGGCACGGCAACGGCGCCGATCCGGGCGAGACGGATGCCGTCGCGCGGGACGCCTCGTGAGCTGGGTCGTCCTCGCGCTCGCCATCCTCTGCGAGGTCAGCGCGACGCTCTCGCTGCGCATGGCAAGCACACCACGCGCAACCGGCACGCCGTCCCGCCTCTGGTATCTCGCCGTCGTCGCGGGCTATGCCGCCTCGTTCGTGCTCTTCTCCCTCGTGCTGCGCATGGGCATCGGCCTCGCGATCAGCTACGGCATCTGGACAGCGGCGGGGGTCGCCCTCACCGCGATCGCCGGGCGCGTGTTCTTCAAGGAACCCTTCACGCGCGTCATGGTCATCGGCACGCTGGCGATCATGCTGGGCGTGGTGCTGATCGAGCTCGGGCAGGGCTGAGCGCGCCCGAACCCTTCGAGACGCGCGCGGCGCGCGCTCCTCAGGGATCGGTCGGCGCTCAGTCGGTGCCGGTGTCGAAGGCGGCGCCTTCGGATGCGGCATCCGTCGCCCGCTCCAGCTCCTCCTCGGTCGCCGAAAGAGGCTCGACCCCGCCGAGGATCTCATCGGCGTGGCCCGCCTCGAGGCTGCCGACCAGCTCGGCGGTCGCGCCGCCGATGAGTCCGAGCGTCGCGTACTGCTCGAGGCGCGCGCGCGAGTCGGCGATGTCGAGGTTGCGCATGGTCAGCTGGCCGATGCGGTCGTCGGGGCCGAAGGCGGAGTCGCCGACGCGCTCCATCGAGAGCTTCGCCCCCGAGTAGCTGAGCGCGGGGCCGGTCGTGTCGAGGATCGTGTAGTCGTCGCCGCGGCGCAGGCGCAGCGTGACCTCGCCGGTGACCGCCGAGCCGACCCAGCGCTGCAGCGACTCGCGCAGCATGAGCGACTGCGGGTCGAGCCAGCGGCCCTCGTACATCAGGCGGCCGAGGCGGCGGCCCTCGTTGTGGTAGTTCGCGACGGTGTCCTCGTTGTGGATCGCGTTGAGCAGGCGCTCGTAGGCGATGTGCAGCAGCGCCATGCCGGGCGCCTCGTAGATGCCGCGGGACTTCGCCTCGATGATGCGGTTCTCGATCTGGTCGGAGACCCCGAGACCGTGGCGGCCGCCGATGGCGTTCGCCTCGAGCACCAGAGCCACGGCATCCGTGTACTCCGTGCCGTTGATGGCGACCGGGCGCCCCGCCTCGAAGCGCACCGACACCTCCTCCGTCGCGACCTCGACATCGTCGCGCCAGGCGGCGACGCCCATGATCGGCTCGACGATGTCGAGGCCGGCGTCGAGGTCCTCGAGGCGCTTGGCCTCGTGAGTGGCGCCCCAGATGTTGGCATCCGTCGAATATGCCTTCTCGGTCGCGTCGCGATACGGGAAGCCGTGCGCGACGAGCCACTGGCTCATCTCGGTGCGGCCGCCGAGCTCGCTCACGAACTTCGAGTCGAGCCACGGCTTGTAGATGCGCAGCGCGGGGTTCGCCATGAGGCCGTAGCGGTAGAACCGCTCGATGTCGTTGCCCTTGTAGGTCGAGCCGTCGCCCCAGATGTCGACGCCGTCCTCCTTCATCGCGCGCACGAGCAGGGTGCCGGTGACCGCGCGCCCGAGGGGCGTCGTGTTGAAGTAGGTCTTGCCGCCCGAGCGGATGTGGAACGCGCCGCACTGCAGCGCCACGAGCCCCTCTTCGACGAGCGCCGACTTCGCGTCGACGAGGCGGGCGAGCTCGGCGCCGTACTGGCCGGCGCGACCGGGGACCGCGGCGATGTCGGGCTCGTCGTACTGGCCGATGTCGGCGGTGTAGGTGCAGGGAACGGCGCCGTTCTCACGCATCCACGCGACCGCGCAGGAGGTGTCGAGCCCCCCGGAGAAGGCGATGCCGACACGCTCGCCGACGGGAAGAGAGCTCAGAACCTTGGACACACCGTCGATTTTACGGGGGCGCCCGGACCCCTCGTGACAGAGGCCCTAATGACGGATGCCTGCCAGGATGCCCTCGACCTCGTCGGCTGCCGGCCGCAGCACCTCGACCGCCGCCTCCAATGTGGGCGCCACGATCGCGTCGCCCGGCCGGCCGATCACGCACACCTCGAACGCGTCGCCCACCTTCGTCACGAAGCCGAGCAGCGCGAACGGATTCCCCCTGTCGGCACCCTGAATGCTCACACGCCAGCCGTCTTCCTCGACGGGGATGACATCGAGCCCCACCATCTCAAGCGCTTGTTGCATGACACCGATCCTCACCCGCACCACCGACATCGGCCCAGGGCTTGACTTTGGGTTCGATCAAGGCTCATAAGCGGATTCGCCGACGACCGGTGAACGTTCACATCCGCGAGCGCAAGCCCCCGTTCGTTGTTTGACCCAACGTCGGTTCCCACCTAAGGTTGCTCCTCGTTAACTAACCTGTTCGGGGGGTGATCCTCCTCGACGAGGAGGATGATGACGTCTCTCGCGACAACTGCTGTGCTGGCGGATGCACCCCTGAGGCTGCACGCCGGCGTGATCGACTACATCCTGGTCGGCACGTACTTCGCCCTGGTGCTCGGCATCGGATTCATCGCACGGCGCTCCGTGTCGAGCAGCCTCGACTTCCTGCTCTCCGGCCGGTCACTGCCGGCCTGGGTGACAGGCCTCGCGTTCATGTCGGCGAACCTCGGGGCGACGGAGCTGCTCGGCCAGAGCGCCAACGGCGCCGAGTTCGGCATCCAGGCGGTGCACTACTACTGGATCGGCGCGATCCCGGCGATGGTGTTCCTCGGTCTGTTCATGATGCCGTTCTTCTACGGCTCGAAGGTGCGCTCGGTGCCCGAGTTCCTGCGCCGCCGGTACAACCCGGCGACGCAGCGCTTCCAGGCGGTGCTGTTCGCGGTGGCATCCGTTCTGCTCGCCGGTGTCAACCTGTACGCGATGGCGATCGTCGTCAATGCGCTGCTCGGCTGGCCGCTCTGGCTCGCGATCGTCGTGGCGGGCGTCGTCGTCCTCATCTACACGCTCATCGGCGGTCTGTCCGCCTCGATCTACAACGAGGTGCTGCAGTTCTTCGTGATCGTCGCCGCGATGGTGCCGATCACGCTCGTCGGCCTGCACAAGGCGGGCGGCTGGAGCGGACTCAAGGCGAAGCTGTTCGAGCAGCCGCACGGCCATGACATGCTGAACGCCTTCCCGGCGCACGAGCTGACCGGCATCCACAACTCCTTCTGGAGCGTCATCGGCGTCGTGCTCGGCCTCGGCTTCGTCACCTCGTTCGGCTACTGGACCACCAACTTCACCGAGGTGCAGCGCGCCTTCAGCGCGAAGGACATGTCGGCGGCGCGCCGCACGCCGCTCATCGCCGCGTTCCCGAAGACGCTCATCGCGTTCGTCATCATCATTCCGGGCATCGTCGCCGCGGTGACCGTGCCCGGCATCGCGAAGCTCAACGCGGGCGGCACCTCGAACGTCAACTACAACGACGTCGTACCGCTGCTCATGCAGCAGCTGCTGCCGAACGGATTCCTGGGCGTCGCGCTCGCCGGACTGCTGGCTTCGTTCATGGCGGGCATGGCGGCCAATGTGTCGTCGCTCAACACGGTGTTCACCTACGACCTGTGGCAGGGCTGGCTGCGCCCGAATCAGCCGGACAAGCACTACCTCAACGTCGGCCGCTGGGTCACCGTGATCGGCACGCTGATCGCGATCGGCACGGCGTTCATCGCAGGCAACTTCGGGAACATCATGGACTACATCCAGACCCTGTTCTCGTTCTTCAACGTGCCGCTGTTCGCGGTGTTCATCCTCGGCCTGCTGTGGAAGCGAGCGACCGGGCATGCCGGCTGGGCCGGTCTTGCTTCCGGAACGGCGGGCGCGATCGTGATCTTCGTGCTCAACCAGACCGGAGTCATTCCGATCTCCAGCCAGGGCTCGAGCTACCTGGGCGGCGGTGTCGCCCTCGTGCTCGCGATCATCGTCGGCGTCGTCGTCTCGATGTTCTCGACCCCCAAGCGCGACGAGGAACTCGTCGGGCTCGTGCGCGGCCTGGTCGACCAGAACGCCCTCGCCGAGGCCGGCAGCGCCGGAACCGTCGGGGTCGCCTGGTACCGCAACGTGTGGGTGCTCGGCATCGGGGCACTCGTGCTGGCCGCCGCCTGCTACATCTTCTTCATGTTCGTCTAGGCACTGAGGCGAGGAGCTCGACATGCCCAACCATGGCAACAAGGTCCTGAACTTCCTGTTCGACCTGCGCATGATCATCGCGATCCTGTTCGCGGTCTACGGCATCATCTGCGTGATCTGGGGCGCCGGCTTCACCCCGGCGTCGCAGCTCGACAAGGCAGGCGGCGTCAACATCAACCTCTGGGCCGGAATCGGCATGCTCGTCGTCGCCGCTCTGTTCCTGTGGTGGACGCTCGCCAAGCCCATCGAGCAGGCGGCCTCGCACAGCGCCAAGGAGAGCGAGGCGGAGGCGCGGAGGAACGTGTAACCGGTGCCGTGATCAGCCGGCGCGACCTGCCTTCCAATAGCCGGTGAAAACGATGCGCGCCTTCGGCACCCCGAGTGAGACGAGGTGCCGCCTGCTCTCCGCAACGAGCGACTGCTCCCCCGCGAGATACGCGTGCAACGTGGCGGGTCTCTCCGGCAGGCAGTCGCGCACAGCCGCCAGCGCCAGAGCGCCCGGGCGAGCGTGCGGGTCGGCGCGTGCGACCCAACTCACCTCGACACCGGCAGGCGCGGCGACCGGCTGGATGTCCGCCGGCGACGGAAGCTCCACGATCGCGCGCCCCGTCGTCTCGCGAGGCAGATCGCGAAGGATCCCGCCGATCGCGGGGAGAGCCGACTCGTCGCCCACGAGCAGCACTGCGTCAGCATCCGCAAGGGGGTCGAAACCGCGGCCCTGATCGATCAGCGCGACCCGCTCCCCCGGCACGGCACGCTGCGCCCAGGGGCCGGCCACGCCGGCGTCTCCGTGCGCGACGAAATCCACGTCGAGCTCACCCGCATCCGGCCGCAGCTCGCGAACAGTGTAGTTGCGCATGGGCGGCCGGGTGCCTGACCGGGCCGTCAGGTAGCGCAGATAACCACCGAGGCCGAACTGCGCAGGAACCGCGTCAAAGTCCGTCTCGCCATCGACACGCGGCAGGAACAACCGGAACCACTGGTCGTAGCCGCGCAGCGGAAGCCGCCGAAGATCGTCACCGCCGAAGGTCACCCTGACCATGTGCGGTGTCACCCGCCCGACGCGCAGCACCTCCGCGGTGTACACACCCGTGATCTTCCGCCCATCAGTGAATGCCATGCGGTTCTCCTTATCTTCTCCAGGTCGTTCGGATCAGTCGCTTCCGAGGGTGACGAAGCTGGGGTGCGTGCGAGAGCGCTCAGTGCGTCACCGTCACTGCGTCGCGTCCTTCTTCAAGGCATCCGTGATCGAACCCAGCAGCCCGAGGCCGTCGGAGTACGAGCCGGGCAGGAAGTCTGCGGTGCCGACCGTGTGCCCGGCCTTGACGGCGGGGAGGTTCTGGTACCCCTGCAGCGCGAACAGCTTGTCGATGTTGTTCGCAGGGGTTCCGTCGTTGTTCGTGTAGTAGATGATCTCGTCGGCATCGGCCAGAAGATCGGTCTTCTCATACGAGACCGAGTTCGTGCCCCCGGCCTTCACCCCGGCCGTGGCGCTCGCGAACTGCGCACCCAACTCGGTCAGCACCGAGCCGACCGGCGAGGTCGTGCTGTAGATCCAGTAGTTGCCTGCGTCGAATCCGCCCTGGATCACGTCCCACTTGGTCGTGGCGAGTTGCTCGGCATACGTTTCCTTCGCCGCCGCGATGGCGTCGTCGTACTTCTTCTTGAGCGCGGCGAGCTCGGTGCCCGCGCCGACGTACTCGGCGGTGAACTTCGGATAGTCCTGCCAGGTCTCATCTCCTCCGAACGGCGCCAGCACGGTCGGAGCGATCGCCGAGAGCTTCGCGTAGTCCTGCTTGAGGTACGGCACGTCGACCCCGACGATCAGATCGGGCTTCAGCGCTGCGATCTTCTCGAAGTCGATCGTGGCACCCTGAGCGACCTTCTCGGCCTTGCTCCAGCGGGCGAGATAGCGCGGCGGCACATACTCGGCGCCGCTGTCCTCGACGCCGAGCGGCGTGACGCCCAGGTCGAAGAGCGACTCGGTGCTCCATGCGTGCACGGAGACGACCCGCGTCGGGTGCGCCGGGATCTTGACCGAGCCCTCGGGCGTGCTCACGGTGCGTGTGCTCGCGGCCGCGGTCTTCTCGCTGGCGGGCGAATCGCCGCCGTCGGCGCTGCAGGCGCCGAGCGCGAGTGCGATGCCTGCCGCGAGGGCTGCGGCGAGCAGGCCGTTCTTGCGGCGGATGGTGGTGGATGCAGAGGTCACGTCGGGTGATCCTTTCTCGTGGCGTGACGGATTCAAGCGCCGAACTCAGGCGCTGACGGGGGATGCCTGCGCGGTGCCGCGTGCGGCGAAGACCTGACCGGGCGCGCCGAGCGGCACGATCAGCGGGGTCCCGGTGACGGGGTCGGGCAGCACGTGCGCGGGCAGCCCGAAGACGTGGTCGACGAGCTCGGCGGTGACGACCTCGGCCGGCGCGCCGTGGGCGACGATGCGCCCGTTCGACATCGCGATGATGTCGGTCGCGTAGCGGCTCGCCTGGTTCAGGTCGTGCAGCACGGCGACGAGGGTGCGGCCCTGACCGTGCAGCTCGCGGAACAGCTCGAGCAGCTCGTACTGGTGCGCGATGTCGAGGAAGGTCGTCGGCTCGTCGAGCAGCAGCACGCCGGTCTCCTGCGCGAGCGCCATGGCGACCCAGACGCGCTGGCGCTGACCGCCGGAGAGCTCGTCGACGCGACGCCCGGAGAGGGTCGTGATGCCCGTGGCATCCATCGCGTCGCGCACGGCGTTCTCGTCGTCGCGGGACCACTGCTGAAAGGCGGACTGATGCGGATGCCTGCCGCGGGCGACCAGATCGGCGACCGTGATGCCGTCCGGCGCGATCGACGACTGCGGCAGCAGGCCGAGCCTGCGCGCGACGTCCTTCGTGCGGTAGCCGTGGATGTCCCGGCCGTCGAGCAGAACCTGGCCGGCCTGCGGCTTGAGCAGCCGCGCGAGCGCCCGCAAGAGCGTCGACTTGCCGCACGCGTTCGGCCCCACGATCACGGTGAACGAGCCGTCGGCGATGGTGGCGTGCAGATGTTCGGCGATGACGCGGCCGTCGTAGGCGAGCGTGACATCGGATGCTTCGAGCGGTGCGCCCGCAGCCGGGTGGTTCGCTCTCATCGGCGCCGTCCTTCCACGACCAGGAGCCAGATGAAATAGCCGCCGCCGAGCGTGACCGTCACCAACCCGGTCGGGATCGTGACGGGGAGCGCGTGCTGCGCCACCCAGTCCGAGGCGAGCAGCAGGGCGGCGCCGACGACCGCCGACGACATCAGGCCGACCCCGGCCGAGCGGGTGAGCCGCCGGGCGATCTGCGGCGCGGACAGCGAGATGAAGGCGATCGGGCCGGCCAGCGCCGTCGCGGTGGCAGACAGGGCGACGCCCGTGATGACGAGCAGCAGCCGGGTGCGCTCGGCGTTCACGCCGAGCTGGCGTGCTGCATCGTCGCCGAGCTCGAGCGTGTGCATCCCCCGGGACAGCAGGCCTGCGGCGGGGAACAGCACGGCGAACGCGATGACGGCGGGCACGAGCTGCGGGTAGCCGGCGTTGTCGAGTGAGCCGGCGCCCCAGAACGACGCGCTGATGGCCTGCTGCGTCTGCGCGCGCAGGAGCAGCCAGGTGTTGAACGAGGTCAGCATGGCGGTGACGCCGATGCCCGCGATGATCAGCCGGAACCCCTGCACCCCGCGCCGCCAGGCGAACAGGTAGACGATCGCCGCCGTCGCGAGGCCGCCCGCGATCGCGGCGATCGTGATGGAGTACGTGCCGCCGAGGTGCAGCACGAGCATGACCAGCAGGGCTCCCGTGTACGCGCCCGTGTCGAAGCCGATGATGTCAGGGCTGCCGAGCGGGTTGCGCGTGAGCGACTGGAAGATCGCGCCGGAGATGCCGAGCGCGAGCCCGAACAGGATCGCGAGGAGCACGCGCGGCAGCCGCCAGTCCAGCACGACGGTCGAGACGATGCCGGTCTCCCGCCCGGAGAGCGCGGCGATCACCTGGCCGAGGGTGAGGGAGTAGGAGCCGGTGGCGAGCGCGACGAGGGCCAGGATCAGCGTCACGGCCGCGATCGCCACGATGACGACGAGCGCCCGCCGGGACACGCGCACGGAGGCGCGGCGCCCGCGCGCGACGAGCTGCGGACGCCCGAAGTCGGGCGGCGCGGTGATCAGCGTGCGGCTCACAGCGCTGTCGCCTTCGTGCGGCGCGCGAGGAGGATCAGCACCGGGGCGCCGACGAAGGCCGTCACGATGCCGACGGGCAGCTCCGCCGGCCGCATCGCGATGCGGCCGAGCACGTCGGAGGCGAGCAGCAGACACGGGCCGAGCACGACCGTGTAGGCGAAGATCCAGCGCTGATCCGGCCCCGTGATCCAGCGCGCCAGGTGCGGGATCATCAGGCCGATGAATCCGACGGGCCCTGCCGCGGCCGTCGCCGCGCCGCTCAGCATCGTCACGGCGATGACGGCCGCGGTGCGGGTGAGGCGGGCACGACTTCCGAGCGCCGCCGCGAGGTCGTCGCCGAGTGCGAGCGCGTTCAGCGGGCGCGTGATCGCGGCACCGATGACGAGCCCGGCGACGATGAACGGCGCGATGGCCGCAGCCGTCGACAGCGGCGGCCCGGTGAGCGACCCCGCCGACCACGAGAGCATGCTCTGGAAGATCGTCGGGTTGCTCAGCGTGATGCCCGAGGTGATGCCGCCGAGCACGGCGGCGAGGCCCACGCCGGCCAGGGTCATGCGCACGGGGCTCGCGCCGGTGCGGCTCGCCGTGCCGACCAGATAGACCGCGACCGTCGCCGCGGCCGCACCGGCCAAGGCGAGCCACAGGTACTGGCTGATGCTCGTCAGCCCGAGGAGCCCGACACCGAGCGTGACCGCGAAGGCGGAGCCCGCATTCACTCCGAGGATGCCGGGGTCGGCGAGCGGGTTGCGGGTGAATGCCTGGATGATCGTGCCCGCCCCGCCGAGCGCGGCGCCCACGAGGATGCCGAGCAGCGTGCGCGGGACGCGCAGGCCGGTCACGACCAGTTCATCGTCGCTGCCGCCGCCGTGCAGCAGCGCGTGCGCGACCTCCGGCAGCGGGATGATCTTCGCTCCGAACGCGACGCTGGCGAGGACCAGCACGGCGAGCAGGATCACGGATGCCAGCAGGCCGGCCGCGCGCACGCTGAGGGAGCGCGGCCGCGCAGCCGACTCGCGGACGGCCGCGTCACGCGGCTGCGACCGCTCGGAGAGCGCGGTCGCGCTCTCGGTCACTTCGCCTTCTCGAGCATGGCGGCGAAATCGTCGAGCAGCGCGTCGGCGATGCGGTAGCTGCTGGGGAAGAAGTAGGGGGTCGTGTACACGTGGCCTGCCTGCGCCGCGGGCAGCGCCGCGAACACCGGGTTGCTCGTCACGACCGCAGCTGCGGCGGGGGCGCTGGCGGAGACGACCAGGATGTCCGAGTTCGCGAGGTCGCTGTACTTCTCGGGCGAGTACTGCGCGAAGCCGTCCTTCTGGCCGGCGGCCGCGGCGAAGCGCGCGCCCGCCGCGGCGAGCACCTTTCCGTGGGACGACTGATCGCCGTAGAGGAACCAGGCGCTGTCGTTGGCGCTGATGAGGTCGACGGTCTTGCTGGAGAGCACGTCCGCATAGGTCCTCTTGATGTCGGCGGCCTTCGCCTCATAGGCCGACTTGAGCTTGTTCAGCTCCGCCGTCTTGCCGACGGCCTGCGCCGTGCCCGCTGCGTCGGCCGGCCAGTTCCCCGCGGCCTGCGTCCACTTGAGCATCACGGTCGGGGCGATGGACGAGAGCTTCTCGTACAGCCCGCGGTTCTTCTCGACGTCGGTCTCGAACTCGTCGCCGACGATGAGGTCGGGCTTGAGCGCCGCGACCTTCTCGAGGTCGGGCGCGCCCGAGCTGTCGGTGACGTCCGGCACGCCCTTGAAGAAGCTCGTGTAGGCGGGGAAGGCAGGGATGTACGTGCCGATCCCGACGGGCTTGATGCCGAGATCCGCGAGAGCCGTCGCCTCGGGGAAGCTGTAGGCGACGATCCGCTTGGCGCCGGCCGGCACGGACACGTCGCCATAGAGCGTGCTCACCGTGTACGAGGAGGACTTGGTCTTGGGCGCATCGGCTGCTGCTCCGCTTCCCGAGCACGCGGCCAGCGTGACGACCGCGGCGGCGGCGAGCGCGAGGGTGGACAGGATTCGGCGCGGACGGGTCGAGCGCATGGGGATCGGGACTCCTGGCGAGAGTGGGTTAGGTAAGGCTTACCAAACTGGCAGCCGCACTCAGCGTAGGCAGGTGTCCGAGCGTCCGTCTGTCGCTAGTCGGCCAACTCGTGCCGCTGATCGGCCAGCTGTGCCACTCGGGCGAAGTAGGCACCCGGCGTCACGCCCACCAGCTCGCTGAACGCGGCGATGAAAGCGCTGGTCGAACCGAAGCCGACGAGCATCGCCGTCGTCCCGACGCTCTCGCCGTCAGCCAGGTAGGCGAGCGAGGCGCGCAGCCGGAGCCGGGACCGCCATTGCGTGAAGCCGAGACCCGTCTCGGCAGCGAAGATGCGCGACAGTGTCCGTGTGCTCGCGCCGACGTGCCGCCCCCACTCACCGAGATCGCGCGCGTCGCCCGGGTCGAGCAGAAGCTCGCGCGCGATGCGGACCGCACGGGCGTCATGCGGCATCGGCACGCTCACGGTGAAGGTCTGAGCCGGGGCCAGGAGGTCCGGGATCAGGGCCTCCGCCTTGGTGCGCGCCGGGCCGGGCGCTTCGGCGTCGCCGAGGAAGTCGATCAGCTCGCGCAGCAACGGGGTCACACCGACGACCGTCGGGGCCGTCCATTCGGCGCGCATCTCGCTCGGCAGGTAGATCCCCTGCATCGTCGCTGCCGTCCGCCCCGCGGTGGAGGTATGCGGCACACCCGCGGGAATCCACAGCGCGAGGCTCGGCGGAAGGACCCAATTGCGGTCGCCGACCGTCACCGTGAGGACGCCGTCGCGCACCCATGCCAGCTGATGGTGGTCGTGGACGTGCTCGTCGAAGCCCTCCCCCGCATCGAGCGGGAACCGCGTGAGCACGATCGCCGTCAGCTTGTCATCCATAGTTCGGTAAGGCTTACCTTAGCTGAATACGGCCGTCGGCCCAGGCCGACCAGAGGCGGTGGTATCCGCCGCCTGCGGCGAGCAGCTGCGCATGGGCTCCCCGCTCCACGATGCGGCCTTCCGACATCACCAGGATCTCGTCAGCGCTCGCCGCCTGGTCGAGCCGGTGGGCGATGATGAGCGCTCCACGTCCGCGCATCACGACGCGCGCCGCCTCGTCGAGGATGCGCGCGTCGCCGCTTCCCGCCTCTGCCGTCGCCTCGTCGAGGATCACGAAGGCAGGGTCGAGCAGCAGGGCGCGCGCCAGGGCGAGATGCTGAGCCTCGTGGCGCGACAGCGCACGGCCGCCTGCCCCGACGATGGTCTCCAGCCCTTCGGGCAGGCGATCGACCCAGGCATCCGCCCCTACGGCGACGAGGCAACCGCGCAGGTGGGCATCCGTCGCCGTCGGATCGGCGAGACGTAGATTGTCGGCCACCGTTCCCGCGAACACATGCGCCTCCTGGCTGATCGCGGCGATCGCGCGGCCACGCCGCGCGCGTGCAAGGCGGGCGGGCGATCGGCCCCCGAGCACCACCGTGCCGGCCTCCGGGACGCGCAGACCCGCGATCAGCGTTGCCAGCGTCGACTTCCCCGACCCGGTCGCACCGACCACGGCGATGCGGTGGCCCCGCTCGATCCGCAGATTCACGCCTTCGACGACGGTTCGCCCGCCCGGGTAGCGGAACGAGACGTCGCGCGCGACCAGCTCTCCACCCGCCACAGCCCCCGCCACCTCGCGCTCGTCGATCGGCGGCCCGGCGGCGACAGTGACGCCGAGCAGGCGCCCGAGCCCCGCCGCGGCCTGCTGCAGCTGATCGACGACGGCGAGCACGGTGTTGACCGGGCCGAACAACCCGGCGAAGAACAGCGCAGCCGTGGTCGCCGCCCCGATGCCGACCGCATGCCCCCGCACGAGCGCGTAACCGACGAGCAGGATGGCGCCGAGGCCGACGAACTCGGCGACGTTCAGCCGGCCGTAGAACCGCGTCGCGGCTCGAGTGGCCGCGAGCTCGACGTCGACGGCCGCCGCCGAGCTCGTCGTGATGCGCCCGAGTGCGCGGTCGCGCAGGCGCAGCGCCCGGATCGCCGGCAGCGCGCCGAATGCCTCGATGAGCGTCGCCGTGCGAGCGCCTTCGGCGGCGCGCGCTGCGGCGTAGATCGGCCGCGCCTCACGCAGATACCACCGCAGCGTCCACGCCTGGATCGGGACGGCGAGCAGACCGGCAAGCGCGAAGCGCCAGTCCAGGCTGCCCAGCCCCACCACGGTCACGGCGATCGTCACGGCGGCGGACAGGAAGGCGCCGAGCGCCCCGGTCGCGGCATCCGTCACCTGCTCGACATCGCCCGTCGTGCGGGACACGAGGTCCCCCGCCCCGGCGTCTTCCAGCCGGTCAAGAGGCAGCCGCAGCGCGGCGTCGATGACGTCCTCGCGCAGGCCGCCGACGGGCGGAAGCACCAGTGCGGCGAGCAGCGCCCCGGACGCCCAGGTGGCGCCGGCGCCACCTGCGGCGCAGCCGGCGAGAAGAGCGATCGGGGCGATGAGCGCCCGCGCCCCGGCGTGCGAGACGATCCCGTCCACGATCCATCCGACGGCGATCGGGCCGCCGAGCCCCGCGACGGATGCCGCGACCGTGGCCGCCGCGACGGCGAGGGTGAGCCAGGGGCGACGCGAGACGACGCGCCAGGCGTATCGCGCGACCTCACGGCCCGCCGCGACCGGCAACGGCGTCATCTCGCGACCGCCCGCCGGTAGGCATCCGTCTCGAGGAGCTGCGCATGCGAGCCGTCGACCTGTTCCGCACCGAGGTACAGCACCCGGTCGCAAATCGCGAGCAGTGCGGGCGAGGTGGTGATGATCATGGTCGTGCGATCTCTGCGCAGCCGCTGCAGCCGACCCGCGATGATCGACTCGGTCACCGCATCGACCGCCGTCGTCGGGTTCTCGAGCACGAGCACAGGCGCGTCGGCAGCGAGCAGCCGAGCGAGCCCGAGCCGCTGCCGTTGGCCGCCCGAGAGCCGCGCGCCTGCGTCGCCGAGCGGCGTCGCCGCGTCATCGGGAGTGAGCTCGTTCGCGTGGGCGGCGCGCAGCGCGTCGGCGATCGCCCGGTCGCCGCGTGCCGTCAGGAGTCCGGCGTTCTCACGGACCGTCCCGGCGAAGATCGGCTGCTCGTGCGCACCGACGAGCATGATGCGCCGCAGCACGTCGAGGGGCAGCGTGCGCACGTCGACGCCGTCCAGCAAGACCCGGCCGTCGGCGAGGTCCAGCTGCCGCGCGAGGAGCTCGACGAGACGGCCGGGCAGGGCACCGTCCGCGCACACCACTCCGGTGATCCCCGGCCCGACGGAGAACGACACGGCGTCACCCGAAGCGACGCGCAGCTCGCTCACCCCCACGGTCGGCGCAGCCGGGAAGGCACGCTGGGCGCCGGCATCCGCCGCCTCGATCACGGCGGGCGCCGCCGAGGTCAGCGCCCAGATGCGCTCTGCCGACGCGCGCGCACGCGCCAGCGCGGGGGCGAACGCCGCGACGGACCGCATGGGGCCCACGACGAACAGGCAGAGCCCAAGCGCGGAGACGAGCTGCCCGATGGGAAGCGCCCCGGTCAGGGCGAGCGCGCCGCCGACACCCGCGACGACCGTGAAGTAGCAGCCGGCGAGCAGGGCGTTCACTCCGCCGACGGACGCCTCGGCGCCGGCCCGCCGACGCGATGCGGTGATGCCCGCCCGGTTGCGGGTCCGATAGCGCGCGAGGGCCGCCTCCTCCGCCCCGATGCCTTTGACGACGCGGATGCCGCGCAGCAGATCCTCGGCGGCGACCGTCGCCTCCCCCGCGGTCTGCTGCTCCGCGTGGCTGAGCGCGACGTTGCGGCGTGCGACGAGCGTCGCCGCGGCCAGCAGCAACACCGCTCCGGCAAGGACCGCGAGGCCAAGCACCACCGAGGCGCTCAGCAGCAGGACGACCGCCACGAGCACGGCGGCCGCAGATGCCACGGTCTGCGCGATCACCCCGGCGAAGGCACCCACCCGGTCTGCGTCAGCCGATGCGCGCGTCAGCAGATCGCCGGGCGCGCGATCCGCGCCGCCGGTGGGGTCGAGCGCACGCCGCCCGATCCGCAGGCGCAGCTCGTGCGCGGCGAACTGCTTGGCTCTGGCGCTCGCTCGCGCGCCGAAGCGATAGGACAGCGAGAGCAGCACGAAGTCGGCGGCGAGCAGGACGAGCCACCCCGCGAGCAGCGCCGGCCCTCCGCGCCCGATCGCCTCGCCGACGGTGACGCCGACGATCACGGGCACGAGGGCTTCGCCGAGCTGATGGCTGCCGTACAGCACACAGGCGGTCACGAGGTCTCGCGGGCGGGCGAGCACGGCGGTGCGAAGCAGCGGGCGCACGCCACGAGCGGCGCCTGAGTTCCGTGCGGCGATGGTCACCCCATCACGCTAGGCAGGTGACGCGTTGTCGGTTTCCCGCTATCCGGCCAGATGATGCGGCCGGGTCGCCATGCGCCTCAGGTGGTGACCGCCGAGCCCTCCGGCTGCGGCACGACGACGGGGGCGTTGCCCCGCCGTCGCCGGAAGAGGAACGCGGCGAGCAGCCCGCCACCCGCGAAGACGGCGGCGGTCACCCAGTACACGGTCGTGTAGCTGTGGATCGTCGCCGAGACCTCCGTCTGCGGCGTCGTGGGCAGATGCGCCGTGAGGTACGCGGTCACCGCGCTGGCCGCGATGGTGTTCAGCAGCGAGGTCCCGATCGAGCCGCCGACCTGCTGGCTCGTGTTCACGAGCGCGGAGGCGACGCCGGCGAAATGCCGGTCGACGCCGAGGGTCGCGGTCTGGATCGACGGCGGCATGATCGACCCCATGCCCGCGCCCATGACCATCAGGGGCGGCAGCACGTCGGCGGCATAGGTGCTGTGCGCGTCGAGCCGCGTCAGCAGCACCATGCCGAAGGCGACGACGAACATGCCGATCGGCACGAGGATCTTCGGCCCGAACCGCGGGTTGAAGACGTTGGTGCCGAACTGGGCGCTCAGAATCAGCATCCCGATCATCGGCAGGAACGCGACACCGGTCTTGATCGGGTCGTAGCCGAGCGAGCTCTGCAGGTAGTAGGTCAGGAACAGGAACAGCGCGAAGGTGCCGGAGCCCACGATGAGAATCGAGAGGTACGAGGCGCCCCGGTTGCGATCGAGCACGACCGCAAGCGGGAGCAGGGGATGCGACGCGCGCAGCTGCCAGAGGACGAAGGCGATGAGCAGGATGCCGCAGGCCACCAGCAGCCCCCAGGTCTGCGGCGCGCTCCACCCGTCGGTCTCGGCATTCGAGAAGCCGAGCACGAGGGCGAACAGGCCGCCGCTGATCAGGGCCGTGCCCGGCACGTCGAGGCGCGGACGCGCCTCAGCCTGCCCCGGGGCGCGCACGAAGATCAGGGCGCCGATGACCGCGACGACGGCGAAGACGACGTTCACGTAGAGGCTCCAGCGCCAGCTGAGGTCCTGCGTGAGGAATCCGCCCAGCAGCAGTCCGACCGCACCGCCCGCACCTGCGATCGCGCCGAACACGCCGAAGGCGCGCGCCCGCTCCTTCGGAACGGTGAAGGTGGTGGTCAGCACTGCCAGCGCGGTCGGGGCGAGCACCGCGCCGAACACTCCCTGCAGAGCGCGCGCCGCGACCAGCATGCCGAAGCTCGCCGCTGCGCCGCCGAGGGCAGAGGAGCCGGCGAACCCGACGAGCCCGACGATGAATGTCGTCTTGCGGCCCACGATGTCAGAGAGGCGTCCCCCGAGCAGCAGCAGGCTGCCGAACGCCAGCGAGTAGGCGGTGACCACCCACTGACGGTCGCCGTTGGTGAAGCCGAGATCCTTCTGCGCGGACGGCAGGGCGATGTTCACGACCGAGTTGTCGAGAACGACCATCAGCTGGGCGATGGCCACGGTGGCGAGAACCCACCAGCGCAGCGTGGTTGGAGCAGGGGTCACGGACATGGCAGTCCTCCTGGTCGCGGTCGACAGGAACGGGTAACTCAACGAGCCGCGTCGACGCTGACACAGTGCGCCGCAACAGGATAACGCGAAGAGCGCGCCCGCGAACCGCCTGCGCTTGCTCAGGAAATGAGACGGGTAACGCCCCCTCATCGAGCGAAGGAGGACCGTGCGCGAGCTGAACACCATCGACGAGCTCGCCGAGCTGATCGACGCGACCGGCGAGCCCGTCTACGTGCGCTACTCGAAGGGGCCGGAGGCGGATGCCAGCGAGAGCAGCATCGACCACGAGAGCGGCCTCGAGCTGCCGGGGCTCTCGGTCAACCCGCTGAACCCCGAGGAATGGTGGACGCGCCCCATGCGTGATTGGCTTGCACGCCAGCTGTGCCAGTACGCGCACCTGCGGGAGGAGGATCCCGACAGCCGCGCCTGGGTGCTGACCGGCCGTGTCGTGGGCCGCGGGCCCGACTGTGAGCCGCTGGTCGCAGGACAGCAGCCGCTGGCGCTCATCGCGGATGCGATGGTCGACGAAGCCGGCCGTGTGTACAGCGCGCGCTTCGACCGGGAGTGAAGCGCCCTGCGAAGGAGAGCCGGTCAGCCGAAGATCGCGGCCAGATCGGATGCCACGGCCGGCGTCCACGCGAAGGAGAGCCCCTCGTGGATGCCGGCCCAGTGGTGCTCTTTGCTCGGGCCGACGATCGGAGCCGTCACGACGGGGTGGTTGAAGAGCCACGCCATCGCGAGTCCGGCCTGCGAGACGCCGTGCGCCGCGGCGAGCTCGTCGAAGGCACGCACCTTCCGCATGGCGTCTGCGTCATCGAGGAACGGCGCCGCCGCCGACGCCACGCTCGCCCGATCACCGGGCCGCGGCCGCTCGCCGTTGCTGTAGCGGCCCGCGAGCAGGCCGTTGGCGAGCGGGGAGAACGGCGTGTAGGCGAGTCCCTCCGAGCGGGCGATCGGCAGCACCTCGGCGTCGTCCTCACGAGCGAGCAGCGAGTACTGGTTCTGAACCACCTCGGGCCGCGCGAGCCCCAGCCGGTCGGCCGTCTCAAGCGCTGCGGCAAGAGAGGGTCCGTCGACGTTCGAGAGGCCGTATGCCCTGATCGTGCCGCGTTCGACCGCATCGCTGAAGACGGGCAGCGACTGCTCCCACGGGGTGGCCTGGTCGACGCGGTGGGCGAGATACAGATCGACGCGGCCGATCACGTCGAGGCTGTGCTGCAGTTGACGCGCAACACGCTCGGGCGAGAGGTCTGGGCCGTTGGGCGCGATGCCGGTCTTGGTCTGGATCAGCACCTCGGAGCCCGCGTGCGCACGGTTCCAGACGCCGACGATGCGCTCGCTCTCGCCGCCCGCGTAGATGTCGGCCGAGTCGAGGATCTTCACGCCCTCCGCGACGGCACGGTCGATCAGCGCGAGCCCGTCCGACTCGGGCAGGCCGATGCCCGGGCCGGTCGCGCCGGCGATGCCGCCGACGCCTCCGGTACCGAGCAGGAAGCGGCCGAACTGCTCGCGGCGCCCCGCGGCTGATGATGCGATCCAGGTCATACGGATTCCCTTCCGAGATGTCAGTCCGAGAATCGAACTGACAAGAGCGGATTCACCGTATCAGACTCAGTCCGGAATCCGAACCGACCCGGCTCAACCCGGCGGGACTCGCCTCAGCCCGCCGAGCGCACCGACGGCGTCGCATGCCGCTCGCCCCATTCGCGCAGACCGGAGAGCACCGGCAGCAGATCCTCGCCGGCGGGCGTCAGCACGTATTCGTCACGCGGCGGCCGATCCGAGTACCGGCGCCGCGCGACGACCCCGGCCTCCTCGAGCGTGCGCAGCCGTTGCGCGAGCGTCTCGCGCGGGGCGCCCGTATTGACCTGGATGTCGGTGAAGCGGCGCACCCCGAAGCCGAGCTCGCGCACCACGAGCAGCGACCACCGTTCGCCCACGAGCTGCAGCGCATCGGCGATCGAGCACACGCGCGGGTGCCCGAGGTTGGTCGGTTCGCTTCCTTGACTCACCCTGAGACTGTACCTCGCGGTATACCGCCGCCGCCCACCCCTCCGGCCCTGACTGCCGCCGCGGGAAGATGCAAAAGGCCACCGATCGTGGTCGGGCCGGACATCGCCGGGCCGCGCACTGCGGTGGTCATGCCGTTCCGGTTCCCCTGCGGGAAGAAGCGAAGCGGCCTGCTCGCGTTTCAGCTGAGGATCTGGTGGATCAGCAATGCCAGCCGAAGCGCCAGCGACTCGTGCGCAGAGTGCGGATCATGGCCCGTGATCTCGTGGACGCGGCCGAGCCGATAGCTCAGGGTGTTCGGATGCACGACGAGTTCTGCCGCGGTTTCGCCCGCCCGCATGTCGTTGGCGAAATAGCTGCTGACCGTCTTGAGCAGATCCGCGTTGTGCCGGGCGTCGTAGTCGACCAGAGGGCCCAGAACGTCCTGACGGAAGCGGATCAGGCTCGCCGAGTCCGTGGCGTCGACGAGCAGCTCGATCAGGTTCATGTCCTTGACCTCGATCGTGACCGCGCTCCGCGTGCCCTGTAGCGCGAGGCGCAGGAACCGCTCCGAGGTATTCCATGCGCGCAGCAGCTCGGCGATGCGATCGACGGGTCTGCTGATGGCGATCGGCCATTCGGATGCCGCATCCGTCGACGCTCGCACCGTCCGCTCGATGAGCTGCACGAGGTCCGCCGGCGCTTCCCGCTCGCTTCCGCCAAGCGGTGTGACGACGGCAACGATGCCGCCGCGACGCGAGATGAATGCTCCAGGGTCGACACGCGCGATGCGCTGACGCAACTCAACGGCGAGTGTCCTCGCTCGCGCGCCGCCGCCGGGTGAGAGAGGGTCGCCGATCAAGACGAGCTGGACCGGGCCACCGAGCTCGTGCCCCAGGCGCATCGCCGCCGAGATCGCATGCTGATGCTGCGTCTCGTTGGTGGACAACAGGTCGTCGAGGATCTCCTCATAGGTCCGCTCGCCCCGCTGCTCGTCCACCGTGCGGCCGGTCAGTTCGAGCGTGATCGCTATCGCGGTGCTCTCGATCGCCTGGATAGCGAGCTCGTCGTCGATCTCAGCGGGAGCAAGCATCCAGAGTCGGCCGACGGCTTTCTCATCCATGACGATCGGGGTGCGGAACAGGCGCCGGCCGCGGATCGCCGAATCCGCGAGCACCTCCGTGGTGACCGACGCCGGATCGATCGGATGCCGGTTCGCCAGCGCCCTCAAACTGAGGATCTCGCTGTGGAAGCCGTCGAGATCGGTAGTCGCGAGGACCCGTCCCGATGAGTCCTCCAGCAGTGCCGTCGCCCCCAGAACGTTCTGCAGAGCCCGGAGCGCGCCCTCGAGCCCCTTCCGGGACAGGGCCACGGCCGCGATCTCACGATGGAGGTCATCGACGAGGGCGCGACGCCGCAACGAGGCGGTGAGCGCCGCCAGCTGATCGTCCTTCTCCCTGCGGAGAACGGCCGTCTCGATCGCGACCGCCGCGTAGCCGGCGATCGCGGTGACGAGCGAGACCTCCGTCGCACCGTACCGGTGCGGTCGGCGGTAGTAGACGTTGAGGATGCCGAGCGGGCCGCCTGGGACGATCAGGGGGAAGCTCGCGAAGCTCTTCACCCCCTGATCGCGAGCGACGCCCTGCCAGTAGTCGAGGCGCGGCTCAGCGTCGAGATCGGGAACGAAAGAAGGCTCACCCGTGCGAAGCGCCTCGGTGATCGGAGTCCACAGCAGCTCCGATCCGGCGCCGCCCGTCATGAGCCGAGCGACGTAGAAGCTGCTGAGTCCGTGCGCACCGTAAACCGGCATCCGGCCGTCCGCTCCGGCCACGCGAACCATCGCGAAGTCGGAGCCGGAGAGCTGGGCGGCCGCCTCGGCGACCCGATCGAGGAATCCGGCGATGTCATCGAACTCGTTCACGGCAGCGTTGAGTCGGCTCAGCACGGTGATCCACTCGAGCGGGTCGCTCCCCTGAACGCCGCGCGGGGTCGGCGTTGTGATTGTCACGCGCACCTCCTCGTGCAGGCGTCGATGCCGGTGGCTCCCGAGTCTACGGCGGGCCGGCTACGAGGCGATCTCGGTCAACGCGCGCTCTTTCGTCCGCGGCCCGAAGAACAGCGAGACGGCTGCGATCGCGACGCCGATGGCAACGACGATCACCGTCCATCCGGCGCCGGCCGAGGCGAGGATGGGCAGGACGATGAAGGGGGCGACTGCTCCGCCGATGTGGCCCATACCGTCGCCGATGGCTGTCGCGGTTCCACGCGCCCGGGTGGGGAACATCTCGGCCGAGTAGGTGAACGCCGGCGGGGTCACGATCGAGACCATGAAGCTGTAGATGAGATTGGCCGCGGTGAAGGCGACGATGCCGAGACCGGACATCAGCAGGATGAGCGAGACGACCTGCAGCGCGCATCCGATGATCACGATCGTCCGGCGTTCCATGCGTTCGATGAGCAGCATCAGGACGATGCACGCGATCGGCCCCGTTATCGTGCTGAGCACCGTGATGAAGATGGCGTTCGACACGGTGACGCCGAGGCCGCCGAGGATGATCGCCCGATAGGAGCTGAAGCCGTAGAAGGCGACATAGTAGGCGAACCAGAAGACGACGACCACGAGCACGCGCCCGAGCAGGGGCCGACGCAGCAACTCACGAATGGGAAGCTCCGTCCGGGCTTCGTTGAGGTCCGGAGCAGGCGGGATCTCCGGCGGCGGCCCCTGCACCCGCAGCCGCGCCTCGATGAGGCCGACGAGCCGCTCCGCCTCATCCAGGTTGCCCTTCTCGGCAAGCCAGCGGGGCGACTCCATCATCGCCTTGTCGCGGAATGCGAACGGAACGAAGATCACGAGCGCCCCGAAGGCGAGCAGGAAGCGCCATCCGGTTCCGATCTGCAGCACAGGAAGCGACGCGAAGTTGACGGCCACCAGCACGATCGCCTGGACGAGGTAGATCGTGCTGATGATGCGACCTCGCTTCGCCTTCGGGGCGAGCTCGCCGAGATACGCCGTGGCCAGAGCGAGGACTGCGCCCATCCCCGCTCCGGTGACGAATCGGAAGATCGTGAAGGTCGCGAGATTCCAGCTGAGGGATGTCAGCAGGCCGCCGAGTCCCAGGAGCAGCGCGGTCACCAACAGCCCCCGTCTGCGCCCGAACCGGTCAGCGATATGGCCGCACAGGTAGGCGCCCACCGCGTAGGCGAGCAGGTTGGCGGTGACCGGCCAGCTCAGATCGGTCGTCTGGAGATGGAATTGGGTCTCGATGTACGGGATCGTGATCGTGAAGACGCCGATGTCGTAATTGGCGAAGAAGAAGAGCACCAGGAGCGCGAACGCGCCCGCAAGGCTGAGCCCGAACTTGGGCAGGGCGTCGATACGTGCGTTGACCAGCGCAGCACGTCGCCAGGCTTCCTGGCTTCCGGCTGCAGTCGCTTGAGCGGCGTTGCTCATGTGCGTTGTCCTATCTCGCGGGATGGATGAAGGAGAGGAATCAGGAACGCTTCTGCACGGCCAGGATCTCGGCGTCCTCGCCGAGCTCTGGCGCACGCATCCGCTGCTCCGGGACATCGAAGATCGTGGGCAGGCCCACCCAGGCATGCCCCGGAATCTCCTGCAGACGACCGTCCGGAAGCGCCACACTCGTGAAGAAGTCGCGCGCGCGCAGCTGAGGGTCGTCGACGAGATCCTGCGGCAGCTGCACTTTGGCCCAGGGCAGCTGGCGGCGCTGCGCCTCGCTGAAGAGCCAATCGCTGTCGTGCCCCCCGAAGAAGCTGCGCATCACGGCGACGATCTCGTGCATGTTCTCGACGCGCCCCTTGTCGGTGGCGAACTTCTCGTCCTCGAGATCGTGCGCCAGTCCGTCTTCGGCGAACCACTCCTTGATGGCCGCGAAGCGTCGGTTGTTCATGTACAGCGTGATCGCCGAGATGTACCGGCCATCGGCGCAGCGGAATTGCCACTCCGGAGTATGCAGGTCCGCGGCGGCGTGCCGGCCGGTGTGCCGCACGACGGTCTGCTTGCCGAACTCCCACAGCGAAACGGCGATCTCCGTCGAGACGGCGATGACGTCGTGCACGGAGACGTCCAGCCTCAGGACGCCTTCAGTCCGCGGCGCGAGGAGAGCGGCGACGGCATAGGTCGCCGCGAGGACCCCGCCGAAGTGGGCCGCGTGACCGCCGGTCGGGGTGATGGGCTCACCCGGCTCGCCGTCGACCGAGTCGTATCCGGTGCTCGCCGTGACGCCGCCGCCGGCGAGTGAGACCAGGTCGCTTCCGAGACGCTCACGCCAGGGCCCCGAGGCGCCGAACGGCGTGACGCTCAGATGCACGATGCCCGGTCGTAGAGATCCGAGGGTCTCATCGCTGAGGCCCAGCTCCTGCAACTCGGAATCGGAGAGGTCGTCGACCACGAGGTCGGCCGCAGAGATCAGCGCGCGCAGCTCCGCCCGCCCCGACTCGCTGTCCAGTTCGAGCGCGACGGACCGCTTTCCCGTGTTGTAGTAGTCGAAAGGCACCGATCGGCCCGCGACAACGGGCTCTGCGGCGCGGCTCGGCGAGCCACCTGCCGGCTCCGCCTTGATGACCTCGGCGCCGAGGTCCGAGAGAAGCTTTCCGGCGTAGTGAGCGACACCGTGCTCGATCTCGATCGCACGAATGCCGGCCAGTGGCAGTTCTGAGTACGCGCTCATGCCGCGACCTCCTCGACCGGCTTGTCTGCCCGGGGCAGCCCTGTCGGCCAGGTCACACCCGTTCGCCTGAGGTCCGTGATCCGCCCCTCGTCGTAGCCGAGCACGCCAGCGAGGATCTCGTCCGTGTGCCGGCCGAGCAACGGCCACGACGCCTTCGCCGGCAGGGGCCGGCCGTCGACCAGGACGGGCAGCGAAGACATCCTGTGGACGCCGACGAAGGGGTGCTCGGTGGCCTGGAACACCTCGCGGGCCGCGAGCGACGGATCGGATTCGATCCTGTCCTTGCCGCTCTCCATGGCGGCCGCGGGGATGCCGCGGGACTGGAGGAGGTCCGCCAGTTCGAACTTCTCGACTTCCCGAGTCCAATCGCTGAGCCACGCATCGAGCTCGGCCTGTCGTTCGATGCGGTCGCGGACCGTGTCGAGGCCGTCGGGCGCCGCGTGACCGTGCTCCGCGGCAAGTCCGGCGAGCATCTGCCACTGTGCGTCCGTCAGCACGGAGATGGCGCAAAAGGCATCCGTATCGTCCTCGCCCTGCGGCGCGGTCGGATAAACGTTGTATGGCGCACCGACCTCGTAACGGTAACCCGCCTGTCCCCACCGTTCGACGGCGTGATTGCCGGGCGGGAAAGCCTCTCCCTGCGCTTCGAGCTCATCGGCGTTCATCAGCAGCGGCCCGATGAGAGAGGCGCCGGTCTCGAGCTGCGAAAGGTCGACGCGAGCGCCGGAACCGGTCTCCTTCTGCTGCCTCAACGCCGCCACGGACGCGAAGGCGGCCTGGTACCCGGTCATGACGTCCAGATATGAGTAGCCCCACCCCGCCGGCTCGCGCCCTGGACGGCCCGAGGCGGCGGTGACGCCGCTGACCGCTTGCGCCGTCGGCCCGTAACTGACGTACGACGCGTGGGGGCCGGTGTGGCCGAAGCCCGAGACGCTGACATAGACCAGGCTCTCGTTCAGCTCCTGCAGGCGTTCCCAGCCGAGTCCCCACCCCTTCATCACACGTGCCGAGAACGACTCGATGACCAGATTGCAGCGGGCGATGATCTCTTCGAGGATCTCCCGCCCCGCCTCCGTGTTCGGATCGACGGTGAAGCTGCGCTTTCCGGAGTTCAAGTCGGCGAAGAAGCCGCCGCTGTCGAAGACCCCCGGGGTCACCGGTGAGAACGAGAACGCACGACCGGGATCCGGACGCAGCGGCCACTCGACCTTGATGACGTCGGCGCCGAGCGCAGCGAGGACCTTGGTGGCGGTGGGACCGGCGACATTCCAGGTGAAGTCGAGTACACGGATGCCGGACAGGGGCTGGAAATTCACGGGATGGCTTCCTCCAGGCAGTGGCGATGCCCGCCACGGCTGCGGGAGGCTCCCGGGAGCGGCGGCGTCGCCGATCTATGGGTCCCGATTCTCATCAGCGGCACACCGACCACGCATTAGGTGCCGAACCGAAATGCGTTCCTTCGTTTTGTGGCTGCACCCAAATGCGCGGATGCCGCGTTGTCTCAGCGACCGGCCATGGGCTAGACCGGCAGGAGGACTCAACGAGGAGGCGCGCAGCTATGGCTGCTGCTGAGACAGCAATCGCAGGCTTGGGGATGACCGAGCTCGGCAAGGTCTACGGAAAGACGGCCCCGCAGTTCGCGGCGGAGGCCGTCCGGCTCGCCGCTGCGGATGCGGGCATCGAGCTGTCGGACATCGACGGGCTCATCATGTCGGGCGGCCTGAACAGTTCGATCGGACTCGACCTGCAGGGCATGCTCGGACTCACCGATCTCAACCTGCTCACCTTCATGCAGGGCTATGGCTCAACGGCGGGTCAGATGATCCAGTACGCGGCGATGGCGATCCAGTCGGGTACGGCGGATGTCGTGGCGACCGTCTGGGCCGATGACCCGCTTCGACCGAACCGCGGCGGCGGGGCCGCGTACAAGCAGAACGCCTCGGTGCCCGCCGGGTGGCGGGGGCTGCAGGCGTCGAACGGCCTCTACTCGGCCAACACCTCGTACGCGCTGGCCGCGCGACGCCACATGAAGAGGTTCGGGACGACGCAGGATCAATTGGGCCACATCGCCGTCGCCCAGCGGGATTGGGCGCAGCTGAACCCCCTCGCCCAGTTCTACGGAACGCCCTTGACGCTCGAGGAATACCACGCGTCCCGCTACATCGCCGAGCCGTTCCACCTCTATGACTGCTGTCTCGTCTCGAACGGCGGGATCGCCGTGATCGTGACCTCTCTCGAGCGCGCGCGAGATCTCACGCAGCCTCCTGTCCGGCTCCTCGGCTGGGCCCAGGGGCACCCTGGCCGCACGGGCATCCGCAACGATGACTTCGGCTTGGTCACCGGCGCCGCCACGTCGGGGCCGCGCGCATTACGGATGGCCGATACGACGCTCGACGAGATCGATGTCGTCGAGGTGTACGACTGCTACACCTATACGGCGCTCGTCACGCTCGAGGATTACGGATTCTTCCCCAAGGGCGAGGGCGGACCGGCGCTCGCCGAAGCCGGCGCGATCGGCCCGAACGGCAAACTCAAGGTCAACACGGGCGGCGGCGAGCTCTCCTCCTATTACATGTGGGGCATGACTCCGGTGTCGGAGGCGATCATCCAAGCCCGCGGCCACGGCGGCGAACGCCAGGTCGAGAAGCATGATCGTGTGCTCATCTCCGGAAACGGCGGCATCCTCGACTACCACTCGACCCTCGTCCTCGGTACCGACAGGAGCTGACGCCATGCCCACGTATCCCGTAGCCCGCGATCAGGCCACCGCAGACTTCTTCGACGCGGCCGCCGCAGGACGGTTCCTCATCGTCAGGGACTCGGTGACCGGCGAGTATCACGAGCCGCAATTCGATGTCTCGGCTGATCCGAAACGGTACGAGAGGACGCCCGCCTCAGGCCGCGGGACCATTGTGAGCTGGGCCGTGGTCCACGAGCGCCAAGCCGACGGCTCGACCGCCCGCCGGACCGTCGGAATCGTCCAATTGGACGAAGGGCCGTGGTGGTGGACCGAGATCCAAGGTGCCGACCCCGACGCCGACCTCGACGGCCGGGGGGTCGTCGTAGCGTTCACCCAGCTCGGTTCCGACGAGGGCGGCGAGGTGCTCCCCTACTTCCGCCTGGAAGAGTAGGCCCAGCCCAGCGAAGAAAGTTACGGAGACGGAAGGCTACGAGCTAACTCACTCACGGGCCCGTTCGGTAGCCCTGGCCGTGCGGGACCAGGGCTACTGAACTTTGCTAGCCCTCGACACGGTATGCGTCGAGCGGTGTATACCGGCTGAGATTCTCGTAGCCGTCTTCGGTGACGAGGTACATATCGCCGATGTTGGACCCGTCGCTCAACGGATCGAGCCATTGCGCATGTAGAACGAAGGCCATCCCTGGCTGGAGGGTCGCGGTGTTGTGGGAGGTCACATTGAACTTCGGTCCGCCCATGTTGCCGACACTGTGGCCGAGGTTGGGGTTGTGCGGCCCCGCGGTCGCCGGGTACACGTGGTTCAGGCGGCGACCGCCGGCCTCGTAGTCCTCGTCCGGAACGTACTTCGTCGGCACCTTGCGCGCTGAGCCGTCCGTCAGAGATTCCCAGTTGTACGGCATCTTCGCCGTCTCTGTCTGCTCCGTGGAGAGGTAACCGCGATCGGTGTAGGCGGTGAACGCGGCATCGTGCAGTTCGCTGAAGCGAGCGCCGGGGTGGATCTTCGCCTCCGCACGGCGGACTGCATCAGCGGTCATCTCAAGAGTGGTCGCCTGTCTCGCGGTGATGTCCCCGATCGCGATCATGCGCGCGATCTGGGCGGTGTACCCGTGGTATTTGACGTTGGAAACGTACAGGTTGAGGAGGTCACCGGAGCGGATGACGTGCCCGTATGGCTTTCCGCACGCGGTTCCCCACTTGTTCACGCCGATCTGATAGCCGTCGCCGGTTTCACCGCCGCGCGCCATCTGGGCGTAGGTGAATGCGGCATAGACCTCGAAATCAGTGACGCCGGGCCTGGTGACGTGGCAGGCCGCTTCGTAGGCGATGCTGGCGAGTTGGGCTGCCGTGCGCACCTGGGCTTGCTCATTCAACGAGAGAATGCGAGTCATGTCGTTGAGGACCTCGGTACGGTCGCTGAACTGCGCCCGCGGCAGCTCGGACTCAAGATAGGTCCAGAATGCGGCGGACGTTTTGTCGCCGACCAGCCCGACACTCGCCGTGTCAAGCCCGAGTTCGACGAGGCGCTTCACCACTGCGTCGATGGTCTTGCGCACCGGGCTTCCCGCGCGGCCGCCATATTCAATACTGAACGGGCTGATCTGCCAGATCTCGGCGACGCCGATCGGCTCCCCCTGCGGTGGCATGATGACCGACTCCGTATAGAAGGAGAAGAGGTGGACGTCGAGCGACGGGTCGGTCGGTACGACGAGGATGCCCTCTCGCACCCAGTCGCAAAGCCAGTGGATGTAGGAGTTCGACGTCTGGAACCCCGACGCGCCATCAGCGTGCACGAGCGTCACCCCGTTCTCAGCGACCGCCGCGGCGCGGCGCAGCCTGTCGAGGCGCTCGATGTATTCGGACTCGGGGATGGGCGCGGCGAGATCTGCCTCGAAGGTCGGCTCGAATCCGTCGAGCAGTCTCTCGGCGATCATCGTTGCGGTCATGTGCGTTCTCTTCCTTTCGTGCGGACGTGCATAGGTCATAGGCGGGGAGGCGGTGGGTCGCCGCCTCCCCGCTGGCGGTCCTGCTACTTCGAGTCGGGCTCGAGTAGGTAGAACCGAGTTCCGGCGAATTGCTCGAATGAGGCGCCGGTGATTCCCTTCGCCATTACGGACTGGCGCTCGGCATAGGTGATCGGAATGACCGGAGCGGCCTTGGCGATGATCTCCTGCGCCTGCTTGTAGGCCGCATCGCGCTCCGCCGAAGGTGCCCTCAGCTGCCAGGTCGCGTCGACCTGATCAACCTTCGGGTCGTCCCAGAGGGCGTAGTTGTTGACGCCGTTCTTGGTCGAGGAATAGCCGACCGGGATCTTCGGATCGTCGGTCCACGGCCCCCAGTTGAAGAGCACCATGTCAGGCGAACCGGGGTTGCTCGGAGCGCGGGACCGGCCGTTGACCACGTCCCATTGCTCGTCGGCGGTGTGCGGCGTGAGCTTGACGGTGATGCCGATCTTCTTGAGGTTCTCCTGGATCAAGATGGCGATGTCCTCCTGGGCGGCATCACCCGTCGAATAATGCAGGGGCACCGAGATCGACGGGTTGCCGGCCTCGCTCATCAACTCCTTGGCCTTGCCGAGATCGGTGTCGTAGATGTTCCAGGCCGGCGCATAGCTGCTGGAGGTCTTGTTCACGATGCTGAGGCCGCGTTGTGCTCGACCGGAGTACACCGACGAGATGATCTGCTTGTAGGGGATCGCGTACGCCACCGCCTGCCGGACCTTCTCATCCTTGAATGGCCCGGTGTCCGAGGCCATGGTGAGGTACGTCAGAGTCGCTGCCGCTTCCGAGGCGACCTTGAATCCGGCCTTGTCGAGCTTGTCGATATCGCTTTGAGAAAGGTTGAACTCCCCGAAGTTGATCTCGCCGCTCTGAAGCAACGAGGACACGTTCGCGTTGTTTACCACGCGCGCCGTCACGGTCTTAAAGGCAGGCTGCTTCGGGTAGTCCGGGTGGGACTTCAGCACGACTTGCTGCCCGGTCTGCCAATCCGAGACGTAGTAAGGACCAGAGCCCACGGCGTGCGTGCGGAGCCACTTCGTTGCGTAGGGGTCGGAGGCGGTGGCGTGTCTCTTCGCCTCGACCGAGTCGATGATGCGCTCGTTGGTGTTGAAGAACATCGCGATCGAAGTCGTCCCGACTTCGATGGGGCTGCCCTTCGCGTCCTTGAGATCGACTCCCACGGTGTGTGGAGAGAATGGCTCCCCGGAACCCACGTAAATGCCATCGGTGCCCCGCCGCGTTCCGATTACCGCGAGATCGACAGCGCGGCGGCAGCAAGAGCACAGTTGTTCGTCGACCATCTGGAGACCGCTCTGCATGAGTCGGGCGATATTCTCATTCCGATCTCCGAAGGAGCCTTCCGGCAGTCAAACCTGGCGGCCACGCTCGGTGAAGTGCTTGCGGAGACACACCCGGGGCGCACCAACGACGACGCGGTCACAGTGTTCGACGCGGTCGGCACAGGAATCCAGGATCTTGCGGTCGCGAGTTTCTTCGTCAACGCGGCGCGCGCGGCAGGAACGGGCATCGACTTCCCCTTCTTCGCGTGAGCCGCAACCCAGGCGATTGTTCCAACTGCGTAGCCACCCACGAGTTTCGCGGCAAGCGACGGAAGCGCGCCGCGGTGCTGAGTTCGGAGGCCCTAGATGAGTGAGTGGCGAGTCGTATGCTGACAGCCACCGCGCCGTACGCATGGGACTTTTCGAGAAATCGATCGACGAGCTGCGAACCGCGTACGTCTACCCACAAGAGAACGGCAACCGCAGCGGGGTGCACTGGCTGGACCTCACGAGCGCCGGCTCGATGCTTCACATCAACGGCGACCAACCGTTCCAATTCGCTGCTCGGCGGTGGACGACCGAGCAGCTCGAGGCCGCCTCACACACCAGCGAACTCGAGCCGGGCGATCGCGTCTGGCTCAACCTGGACCTCGGCCAGACCGGCCTGGGGAGCGCCTCGTGCGGGCCAGGGGTCTTGCCGGCCCACCGCCTCGTCGCTGCCCCCGCGTCGTTCATCCTCCGTTTTCACGTCCGTGAGCCGAACTAGGCCCTGCCGGCCGTGGTCAGCCCGCGAGCTCTGACCAATCCGCCTCGAGCTGCCTCCACGGGGCCACCGCCGCAACGCGCCCGCGCTCAAGGACCACGACGCGATCGGCACGCTCGAGCACGCTGCGCCGCGACGCCGCCGCGATCACCGTCGTCCCGCTGCGCCGAAGTGCCCTCCACATGGCGAGCTCGGTCTCAGGGTCGAGCGCCGATCCAGCGTCGTCGGCGATCAGCAGTTGCGGCTCCGACGCGAGCGCGCGAGCGATGGCGACGCGCTGCGCCTGACCGCCGGAGAGACTGCGCCCGCGCAGTCCGGTCTCGGCGTCCAGATCGACCCGCAGCGGATCGGCCCCGGCGATCGCCGCAGACATGCCGGGGTTCAAGCCGGCGTCTGCGGCAGCGGACGCCACGGCGACGAATCTCTCAGCGCGACCGAGGTGCACGTTTTCCTCCACGGTGCCGGACAGCAGGGCCGGAACCTGGGCCACGTAGGCGACCTGACCGGACTCGCGCGCGTGGCCCGCGACCATCGGCTTGCCGTTCCACAGCAGCGCGCCCTCGCTGCCGCGCAGCCCGGCGAGTCCCGCGAGCAACGAGCTCTTGCCCGAGCCGACGCGCCCGATGACGGCGATGAATTCCCCGCGGGAGATCGTGAGGCTCACATCCGTCACCCCTCTCGATCCGTCGGCGTGCCTCACCGTGAAGTCACGCATGACGAGCTCCCGCAGTTCTGCCGGCCTGGGTGGTGCCGCAGCCGGTGCGTGCCCGCGGCCGAGGTCGACGCCTGTCGGCAGCCTGGCGAGCCGCTCAGTGCCCGCAATCCGCGCGACCGCACGGAGCCAAGACCTCGTGGCGGGCGCGCTCGTGACCACCTGCCCGGTGACGAAACCGAACCACGAGAAGTTTCCCAGCACGGTGTTGAGCAGCAGCGCGGTCGGAAGGGCCCACTGTCCGGAGGTGTGCAGCGCCCATCCGACGACGACGCCGAACTGCACGAGCAGGCCGGTTGTGAGCCAGGGAATGCTGCCGACGGTGTTCTCCCGGATGGACGCTGCGATCCGACTCGCGTCGGCTGATGCCGCGTGCTCGACGGCCTCGTCCACGACGCCCGCCTGTTTGATCGTCGCGGCGGCCTCGAGCAGCGACCCGAGAGCACGAGCCGATGCGGCCCGCGCGGCGGCGGCAGCGCGTCCCGCGCGACCGACGACACCCACCCCAGTGATCGATACCAGGGCGCATAGCACCATGATGGCGCCAGCGATCAAGCCAGCGGTCCAGCCGCCCGCGAGCACGCCGGTCAAGATCGCGAACAGGATTCCGTAGGGGATGCCGAGCGCCTCGTCGGCGAAGTTTGCGAGCCGCGTCGAGTCGAGCGCGCGGCCGAGCACCTCGCCGGCGGCGGCGGGCGCAGGCATCCGCGGCGCGAGTCGCCCGCGCAGGATCGCGAGCCGCACGGTCAGGGAGATGGCGGCCATCCAGCGCGGGTGCAGCCGTGCCGCGATCGCGAGCAGCCAGGGCGACAGCAGCAGACCGGCCGCAAGCGGCAGTGCGAGTGGCCACACGTCCCCGTGATGCCCGATGGTCGCAGCAAGCGCGCCCCAGAGCGCTCCGGTAACGACGCCGTATGGGCCGATCAGCGAGCCGACGAGCCAACTGAGATCGCCACAGAAGCCCCAGCGCGGGAACGACGTGAGGAAACTCAGCACGGTGCGCGCGAGCGAGGGAGAGGGGGTGGGCGCGTTCGCGGCGGCCGTGCGCGCCGTCGAAGCGTCACCCGATGCGTCGGGCGTCTCGGTCGCAGCGGTCGCAGCGTTCCCGTCGCCTCGTGCCGCCATGGGATCGGCCGGCGTCTCGTCGTCGACGATGCCTGCCGCACGCAATGACGACGCGAACGCGCCCCCCGCCGCCGCAAGCTCGGCCCATGTGCCCTCTTCAGCGACCGAGCCGCCGCTCAACACCACGACACGGTCGACATGCCGCACCGTCTCGAGGCGATGCGCGATGACCACCGCCGTGCGGCCCTCGAGCAGCCGCTCGGTCGCTGTGGTCAGGCGGCGAGCCGTCACAGCGTCCAACCGAGCACTGGCCTCATCGAGGACGACGAGAACGGGGTCGAGGATCATCAGCCGAGCAAATGCGACGAGCTGCGCCTCGCCCGCCGATAGTCCCGTTCCGCCTGCGCCGACGACGGTGTCGAGTCCGTCGGGCAGCCGGGCGACCCAGTCAGTGAGACCGAGCCTCTCGAAGGCGTCCATCACATCCTCGTCGGAGGCGTCGGCGTAGAGCCGCACGTTGTCCGCGATGGTGCCCCCGATCAGCTCGGTGTTCTGCGCAACGACGGCGCAGTGGCGGCGTAACGAAGGCAGGGCGAAATCGAGCACGTCGCGGCCGCCGAGCAGGACCTCGCCCGCGCGCGGCTCGATTGCACGCACCATCAGCTTCGCGAGGGTGGACTTGCCCGAGCCGGTGCGGCCGACGAGGGCGATCGTCTCGCCGGCCGCGATCGTGAGTGAGATCGGGCCGAGGCGGAAGCCCTGGTCGAACTCGTGCACGAGGCCACGCAGCTCGACCCGTGCGGCGCGGTGCGGCACCTCCGCCCCCGTCGCCGGCTCCTGCGGCATGCGCAGGAGCGCGTTGATGCGCTGCGCTGCCCCGAGGCCGGACTGGATCTGAGGCAGATTGCCCGTGACGTTGGCGAGTGCGCCGACGAAACCGACGATGAGGAACCAGAGCGTGACGATGCGGCCGGTGCTCACGCCGCCGAACAGCGGCGCACCGCTCGCAGTCGCCGCCGCGAGCAGGACGACGACCGCGACGAGCGCGTTGAGCAGCATCCCGACCCGCGCGGTCACGCTGACTGCGGCGGCACCGGTGCGGTCGATGCGATGCAGCAGAACGGATGCCTGCGCCGCGTAGCGCTGCACCGCGAATTCGCGCCCCTGCGCGGCTCGCAGGTCGTCGGCGGCAGCGACCGCCTCTTCGAGCCCGGCTCCATGAGCCGACCATGCGGTCTCCTCCTGCACCTTGAGCTGGGCGATCCGCCCCGCGCGCCGCCGCACGATAAGCACGCAGACGGTGCCGACGACCAGGAACAGCGGCCACGCAGGCCACCAGGAAATCCCCGCCACGATCCACGCGGCGACGGCGCCGAGCACCGCCTGCCCGGTCCAGAGCGCCGGCCCACGCACGAGCGCGCCGAGCTGCGCCGGGTCATCGTCGACGCGGTCGATGAGCTCGCCCGCGCCCTGCTTCTGCAACGCCTCCATCGGCTGCCCGAGCACACGCGTGAGCATCGTGCGGCGCACGGCTCGCTCGGCACGGCCGACCGCGACCGCGAGCGCTCGCCACTGCGCCCCGCCGGCGACGATCTGCGCGAGGTTGACCGCGGCGAGCACCGCCACCAGCAGCCACGACGGATGCCCCGCGAGCCGTCCGACAACGACGGCGCCGATCGCTCCTGTGGCCGCCTGCACGACCCCGGTGACCCCGACGACGATCAGCCCGGTGCCCGAGAGCAGGCGCCAGCTCAGACCTCGCATCGTCAGCCTCTCTCGGTCGGTGGCGGGGTGGCGGCGGCCGAGTCCCCGGAAGCGGCAGCCGAGCCGCCGGTCCGCCGCCGACACTGGCTCACCTCATACTGACACTTTCTAAAGTTATTTACTTAACGGATGCCGCGCACTAACGTCGCCCGCGTCGGGTGTCG
This sequence comes from Gryllotalpicola koreensis, assembly GCF_039538185.1. Lineage (NCBI taxonomy): Bacteria > Bacillati > Actinomycetota > Actinomycetes > Micrococcales > Microbacteriaceae > Gryllotalpicola > Gryllotalpicola koreensis. Next base: position 908,332 of record NZ_BAABBW010000001.1, on the reverse strand, counting down.
TGGTGGCACCGATTGCGAATCAAAGGAGATTCCTATGTCCGAGCGCGCTCCCGAACCGCACCGCGGCGTCAGCCGGCGCGGCCTCCTCGTCGGCGGCGGCGTCGCCGCAGCCGCGGCCGCGGGGACCGCCCTGCTGAACCCTCTCGCCGCTTCCGCCTCGACAGCTGTGGCCGCGCAGGGATCGCTGCCCAACCCGTGGGACTTCGGCCGCGGCGCATACGTCTCGCGGCGTGGCAGCTCGCTGCTGGCAGGCGGAAAGCCGTGGCGATTCGGTGGAACGAACACCTACTACCTGCACACCAGCTCGCACTACATGATCGATAGCGCCCTCGACAACGCCGGGCAGCTCGGGCTCAAGGTCGTGCGTGCGTGGGCGTTCAGCGATGGTGCGGCCGGTGGCCAGAACGTCGTTCTGCAGTCGGCCCCTTATAAGTACGACGAGTCCGCCTTCGACTCCCTGGACTACGCGGTCTACAAGGCCGGACAGCTTGGCATCAAGCTGGTGCTCGCCCTGACCAACAACTGGGGCGACTACGGCGGCATGCCCCAATACGTGAAGTGGTTCCACCCGTCGCTCAGCGACGACGAATACGGCGATGCGACAGGGAACACGCCGAATCACGATCTCTTCTACACCGACCCGCAGATCCGGGCGGCGTACTCGGCCTACGTGGCCCATGTGATCACCCGAGTGAACCGCTACACGGGACTCGCCTACCGGGACGACCCGACGATCATGACCTGGGAACTCGCCAACGAGCCACGCAATCGATCAGCGGGCACCGGGTTCGGGAACACTGACGGCGCTGCGCTTCTGAAGTGAGCAGACGCGGCGAGCCAGCTCGTGAAACGACTGGCTCCGCACCAGCTCGTCGCGCTCGGCGACGAGGGCCTCGGGCTTGACAAGAGCTCGAGCGACTACCCGTACGGCGGCTATGAGGGCAATGACTGGGTGGCGCTCACCTCACTGCCCGCGATCGACTACGGCACCTTCCACATGTACCCCGTCGGCTGGGGTGAGACGAGCGACCCGGTCGGCTGGGGCAACGCGTGGATCACCGCCCACGCGGCAGCCGCCGCGAAGATCGGCAAGCCGGTCGTGCTCGAGGAGTTCGGCCTGCCGATCGGCAAGTCGCCCGCGAGTGCCGATGAGGCGACCAGGGACGCGTCGTATCAGAGCTGGCTCGGCACGGTCGACTCCGCCGGAGTCAACGGCTTCCAGTTCTGGCTGCTGACGGCGCTGACCGACGACGGCGTGCTCTACGGCGACTACGACGGATTCCGAGTCGTGTTCCCGAGTTCGACGGCCGCGCTGATGAAGACCGCCGCCGCGGCGCTCGCGGGTTGACCCGACGGCATCGGGGGCGACGTCACGGGAGGCTCCGCGGGTTTCCCAGCGGCGGCGATCACTCGGCCATCTGCTCGAGCAGCGTGGCGCCTGCGTCAGTTCCGTCATATGGCGCGGTGGAACCGCGTTCGACCAGCACGGGCGGCTCCGACCAGGTGTCGCCCGGAGTCGCGCCGTCGAGCACCTCCAGCAGAGTGCGCGCCGCAAGCTGCCCGCGCAGATGCACGTCGTAGCTCATCGCCGAGACCGCCGGCGTCGCGAGCCGACAGTGCTGTGAGTCGTCCCACGCGAGGATCGACAGCCGGCTCGGGACCTCGACGCCGAGGTCGCGCGCGGCACCGAGCCCGGCGATCGCCATGGTGTCGTTGTCGTACACGATCGCGGTGGGCGCATCGTCCGCCCGCAGCAGTCGCGCGGTCGCGGCGGCGCCGCTTTCCCCGGAGTAATCGCCTTCCTCCAGCAGCGGCTCGATCCCCAACTCAGCCGTGGCGTCGATGAAGCCGCGCGTGCGCTCGAGGGTGTGCTTGAACGTTGCAGGCCCGGCGACACGGGCGATCCGGCGATGGCCGAGCTCCGCCAGACGGCTGACCGCGTCGCGAATGGGCCGATAACCGTCGGTGCGAAGAGCGGGCAGCGGAGCCCCGTCATCCGGCTCGCCGAGAATGAGGCCAGGCAGCCCCAGCTCGGCGAGCAACGCTGGCCGCGGGTCCTGCGCCACGAGGTCGACGAGCACGACGGCGCGCACGACGCCCGTCTTCGCCCAGTGCCGGTAGCTGTTCAACTCGCGCGGCATGCCGTCGACGATCTGCATGAGAACCTGCAGCCCCCACGGTTCGAGCACCTCCTCGATGCCACCGATCAGCTCTCCGTAGAAGGGCTCCGCGGCGAGCTGCCTGGGCGAGCGGCGCAACACGATGCCGACCGTCGTCGCGGTCGGGTCGGTCAGGCGCATCGGTCTTTCTTTCTCTGGTTCTCTACGAGGCACGCGGGGCGTGCAGAACGTTCGCGCTGCTGAGCACCGGCCACTGCGTGAAGGCCGCGGGGTCCACGTCACGAGAAGACGCGATCTCGAAGCGAACGCTCTCTCCCGCGAGCAGCGAGACGAGCCCGCGGTCGACCCGCGCCTGCGGGTCGACCCGGTCGACCTGCAGGAAGACGTCACGCACGAATGAACGGGCTGTCACTGTCACAGCGTAGCCGCCCTCGGTCCGCTCGGCCGAGACGTCGAACGGCTCGGGGTCCAGCGCTTGATCGACGACCTCGGCGGGGTGCCACAGAGCCGTGGTGAAGGCGGAGTCCCGCGTCGTGGCCCGGGCGACGATGACCTCGCGCGACGAGTCGCCCACGGCGCGCACGTCGGGCGGCAGCTCAAGCTCGAGCCAGCCGCGCGCGGGAATCGTCGCCGACAGCGTGGCGGTCGCGAGCACCGTGCCGTCGAACCTCTGGCGAGCAACGTCGAAGGCACCATCGAACCCGGCATCCGTGTCGTTCACCAGCACGAGCGACAGGACGTCCTTCTCGGGCGCGGCGCCCTCGAATGCCGCCTCGACCGCCGCAGCGGACGAGCGCGGCTGGATGGTCGCGAGCTGCGGCGCGTAGGCGTCGCGCAGCGCGTACCACAGCGGTTTGCGGTGCTCGTCGAAGTCGACCGCCGCCCACGAGACGACCGGCCAGTTGTCGTTCAGCTGCCACAGGATCGTGCCGGTGTTGTGCGGCGTGAGCGAGCGGAAGTGGGCGATGCCGCTGGCGATTGCGTGGGCCTGGTTCAGTTGAGTGGCCCAATGCCAGGCCTCGATCGACGTCGGCGCAGGCAGATGCCCGACGATGCCGCGCGCGAGCTTCTCGTTGCCGAGGTGCGCCTTCTGGTGCACGAGCATCTCATGACCGAAGGGGTCGAGCGGCTGATCGTGCACCACGCGCGCCAGCGTCGACCACGCCGGGGGACCCTGGAAGCCGAACTCCGAGAGGAAACGCGGCGCATAGTCGCGGTACGCGACGTAGTCGCGCTGGTTCCAGACGTCCCAGATGTGCATCGTGCCATTGCGCGGATCGTTCGGGTGCAGGTACTCGCCGAAGCTGAACGGCGATGCCGGTGAGTAGGCGCGCGTCGGGTCGAGCTCGGCGAGCAGCCGCGGGAAGAGGCCGCGGTAGTACCCGTCACCCCAGCTGCGGCCGTCGAGCGTCGCCGGCCAGCCCCAGTCGGCGTAGGCCCAGATGTTCTCATTGCTGCCGTTCCAGATGATCAGAGACGGATGCTGGGAGAGCCGCGTGATCTGCTCGCGTGCTTCGGCCTCGACCTCGAGGGCGAGGTGCTCCTCCTCCGCATACGCCGCGCAGGCGAACAGGAAGTCCTGCCACACGAGCAGGCCCAGCTCGTCCGCCCGGTCGTAGAACGCGTCGGACTCGTAGATGCCGCCGCCCCAGACCCTGATCAGGTTCACGTTCGCCTCCACCGCGTCGGCGAGCCTGCGCGTGTAGCGCGCCCGGTCGATCTCGGTCAGGAAGGCATGGTCGGGAATCCAGTTCACGCCGCGCACGAGCACGAGCTCGTCGTTGACATAGACGTTGAACGGACGGCCGGCGACATCCGGGGCGGTGTCGACGCGCACCGTGCGGAAGCCGACGCGGCCCGTCCACTGCGCGTCGCCTACCGACACGGTGACGTCGTAGAGCGACTGCTCGCCGTGACCGACCGGCCACCACAGCCGTGCGTCGGGCACCCGCACCTCGACGGCCACGACCCGGGCATCCGCAGCGACATCGGCGACCGCCGTGACGCCCTGCCCCAGGCCTGCGACCTTCACCACCACTGCGAGCGCCTCGGACGCACCGGCCCCGTCGCGCTCGAGCTTCACGTGAGCGGTGAGAACGCCGGCGGCGTCGCTGTCGACCGAGACCAGGGGACGCACCGAGTCGATGCGCACGCCTGACCACGAGTCGATGCCGATGGGCTGCCAGATGCCGACCCCGGCGACGTCGACACCCCAGTCCCAGCCAAAATGCGACGCCGTCTTGCGCAGCTGGTTGAACTCGTGGTGGTTCACGCGCGGCAACGCGCCGTAGCGCTCGGCACGCGCGTTCACCTCGGGCACCGGCGCCGCGAAGTCGACGACCAGCTCGTTGGCGCCGTCGCGCAGCAGCTCGGCGACCGGCCAACGATAGGAGCGGTGCTGATTCTCGGTGCGCGCCACCTCGTGCCCGTTGAGCCGCACGGTTGCCACCGTGTCGAGCCCGAAGGCGACGAGGTCGTGCCGCGCACTGCCGTCGTCGTGCCACTCGAAGCTCGTGACGTAGCGCCATGAAGTGTCGCCGATCCACTGCTGCGCGGCCTCGTTGTCGCCGTCGAAGGGGTCGGAGATGAGACCGGCGCGCAGCAGGTCGGTGTGGATCACTCCCGGCACCGTGGCCGGCAGCGCCGCGTCGGGGAAGCCGTCGGGCACCGGGCCCGCGAGCGGCGCGACCGTCCAGCCGGCCGTGATCGGGGTGAAGGTGAGGGGAGGGTGCTGGCTCATGCTCCTGCAATCTGCTTCAGTCGCAGCTCGGGGTTCGGCGCTGCCGCGGCGAGCTTCTTGGTGTATTCGTGCTGGGGGTTCAGGATGACCTCGTCCGACGGACCGCGCTCGACGATCTCGCCCTTGTACATCACGAGGATCTCGTCGCTGAAGTGCCGCGCGGTCGCGAGGTCGTGCGTGATGTAGAGCACGCCGAGGTTGTCTTCGCGCTGCAGCTGCGCGAGGAGGTTCAGCACGCCGAGCCTGATCGACACGTCGAGCATCGACACCGGCTCGTCCGCGATCAGCATCGTGGGCTCGGGCGCGAGGGCACGGGCAATCGCGACGCGCTGACGTTGCCCACCCGACAGCTCGTGCGGATGCTTCGCCGCGATCTCGTCGGCGGGGGTGAGGCGTACGCGCTCGAGCAGGTGGCTGACCTTTTCGTCGACATCCGACTTGCTCGTCGCCCGCTTGTGGATCTTGAGCGGCCGCGCCAGGTGATGCGCGATCGAGTGATAGGGGTTGAGCGAGGCGAAGGGGTCCTGGAAGACCATCTGAACCTGATTGCGGTAGGCGCGCAGTCCGCCGCCGTGGCGCTCGATCGGGCGCCCGTCGAGCAGGATCTCGCCAGACGACGGCCGCTCGAGCTGCAGCAGGAGCTTCGCGATCGTCGACTTGCCAGAGCCGGACTGACCCACCAGTGCGACGGTCTTGCCCGATTCGATCGTGAAGCTCACATCGTTGACCGCGAGCAGTCTCCCTGACCGCCCACGCTCCCCACGGATGCGGTACTGCTTGGTCACGTTGCGGAATTCGAGCGTGCTCATGACGCCACCACCTCCTGGTCGGTCTCCGTGAGTCGGTCATCGGCGATGCCGGTGCGGATGAAGTCGCCGCGTTTCCCGGTCAGCGACGGGAACGATGCGAGCAGTCGTTTCGTGTACTCGTCGCGAGGATTCGTGTACAGCTGGTACGCGTCGTTCAGCTCGACGATCTCGCCCGCCTTCATCACCGCGATCCTGTCGCTGATCTCGAGCAGCAGCGGGAGATCATGGGTGATGAAGATCACGGCGAAGCCGAGCTCGGAACGCAGCCGCGTGATCTCGTCCAGGATCTCCCTCTGCACCACCACGTCGAGCGCGGTGGTCGGCTCGTCCATGATCATCACCTGGGGGTCGAGCGCCATCGCCATCGCGATCATCATGCGCTGCCGCATACCCCCGGAGAGCTCGTGCGGGAACGATTTGAGGCGCGAGCGGTCCACGCCGACGCGCTCGAGCAGATCGCCGCAGCGCTCCACCCTCTCCGCCTTCTTCATCTCGGGGCGGTGAGTGGTGAAGATGTCCTCGATTTGCGCCTGGATCGAGATGACGGGGTTGAGCGAGTTCATCGCACCCTGGAACACCATCGAGATCTTGTCCCAGCGGAATGCCCGCAGATCCGCGCCGCCGAGCGTCGCGAGATCGACGCTGAACCCCTCGCGGGAGTGGAACGTCGCCGAACCCGAGGTGATGAGCGCAGGCGGCTTCAGCAGTCGCGTCACCCCGTAGGCGAGCGTCGATTTGCCACAGCCCGACTCGCCCGCGAGCCCGAGGATCTCGCCGCGCCCGAGGGTGAGTGACACGTTCTTCACCGCATGGGTCGTATTCGCGCCGAGATAATCGACACTGAAGTCCTCGATCGTCAGGACGGGGTCGGCCTCGTGGCGAGGGGGACGGGCGTCCATCGCCGTGTTCATTTGATGTCTTCCTTCTCAAGGCGCTGGATCTGATCGGCGGTGAGCCCCCATGCCTTGCGCGAGGCCCTGGTCTGATTGCGCAGCTTGGGGTTGATGATCTCGTCGATCGAGAAGTTGATCAGCGAGAGCGCGCACCCGAATAGCGCGATGACGAGCCCAGGCGGAACGAACCACCACCAGGCTCCCTGTGTGAGCGCGAGGTCGTTGTAGGCCTGGAACAGGATCGTCCCGAGCGTGAACGAGTTGTTCGCGCCGAGGCCGAGGAACGACAGCCCGGCCTCGCCGAGGATGGCGAAGATGATGGCGAACACGAACTGGGACGCCATGACCGGGATGAGGTTGGGCAGGATCTCCACCGCGAGCACTCGCCAGGTCTTCTCGCCCGAGACTTTCGATGCGGCGACATAGTCACGGTTGCGGAGGGAGAGCGTGACGGATCTGAGCACGCGTGCCGACCCCGCCCAGCTGGTGATCGCCAGGACAACCGCGATCAGGAACAGACCGCGCTGGTTCTGCGGAACGTAGTTGCCGATCACGATGACGAGCGGCAGGCCGGGGATGACGAGGACCACGTTCGTGAAGAGCGCGAAGCCCTCGTCGATGACGCCACCGATGTACGCGCCGAGCACCCCGAAGAACGCGGACAGCACCGTCGCCAGCAGGCCGACGACGAACCCGATGACGAGCGAGCCGCGCGTGCCGTATGCGATCTGAGCCCAGACGTCCTGGCCGACCTGCGTGGTGCCCAGCCAATGCTCCGGCCCGGGGGGCGCGAAGGCATTCGTGCTGATGGCGTGAGGGTCGCCGACGAGCAGGGGCCCGACGATCCCCCACACGATGACGACGCCCGCGATGATCAGGCCGACGATGAGCTTCGGCGAGCTCGATGGCAGCAGCCGAGCGAAGCTGCGGGTGCCGCCGGTGGTCGCCGGAGCGGCAGCATCAGTGACAGAGAGAGTGGATGTCATGACCGCGCCCTTCTAGGACCGCGCGCGGGTGCGCGGGTCGATGAGTCCGTACAGCACGTCGACGACGAGGTTCGCCGCGAGCACCGAGAGTGAGATCACGAGGAAGACGCCCTGCATCAGGGCGTAGTCGTCGTTGGAGACCGCGGTGAAGAGCAGTTGGCCGATGCCGGGGTAGCTGAACACCTGCTCGGTGACGATCGAGCCGGCGACGACGAAGCCGAGGGAGATCGCGAACCCGGAAAGCGAGGGGAGCACCGCGTTGCGGGCCGCGTAGGTCATGCGCACGCGGCTCGGCTTGAGGCCCTTCGCCTCGGCCGTGACGATGTAGTCCTCGGACAACGTCGCGACCATCATGTTGCGCATGCCGAGCATCCAGCCGCCGACCGACGAGATGACGATCGTCACGGCCGGAAGGAAGCCGTAGTACAGGGCGCTCCCGATGAACTGGAACGACAGCCCAGGAACCGTCGTCGCGACGTTGTAGCCGCCCGCGTAGGGGAACAGGCTGAGGACGCGCGTGAGCACGAGCACCAGGATGAGCGCGAGCCAGAAATACGGCACCGCCTGGAACATCGTGGTGACGGGAATGAGATTGTCGAGCCACGAACCGCGCTTCCAGCCCGCCAGCATGCCGAGGCCGATGCCGAGGATGAAGGAGATGATGGTGGCCATGCCGACCAGGGCGATCGTCCACGGCAACGCCTGGCCGATGACCGTGGTGACCTTCTCAGGGAAGTTCGTCAACGAGATCCCGAGGTTGCCGTGCAGCAGATTGACGATGTAGGCGCCGTACTGCTGGATGAGGCTGCCACCGGAACCCCCGAGCTCGACCTCCAGGGCGTGCCGGGTGCCTGCCGTGATGGGCTGGCCCGCCGCACCCATCTTGGCGATCATGATGTCGACGGGGTTGCCGGGCATGAGCCGGGGGATCAGGAAGTTGAGGGTCACCGCCGCCCACAGGGCGACGACGTAGAACACGATTTTCTGCAGGTAGAACCGCATCTCTGTCTGCTTTCTGCGTGGCCGGAGTCGGGCGGATGCTGGAAGGCATCCGCCCGACTCCGACCGCTATCGCGTTGCGTCTACTTGACCGGGCGGATGGTCTTGAGCACGATTCCCACGCCCCAGTTGCCACCCCAGGGAAGCGGGAAGGCGTACTGGTTGTCCTGGGTCGGCCAGCCCGTCGCACGGCTGTTGTTGTACTCGGCGAGAGCGGAGTTCACGTAGATCGGCACGTACGGCATGTCCTTGACGATCTGGTCCTGGATCGTCTTGTAGGCCGCCTGCTTGGCGGAGTCGTCGTTGGTGGTCGCGAGCTGCTTGATCGCCGCGTCGACCGCAGCGTTCGAGTACCGCGAGGTGTTGGTCGACGGCGCGGGGGTGCCGACCTTGGCCGTGGCCGACGAGGCGAGGTACGCGCTGTACTGGTAGTACGGGTCGGACGAGACGCCCATGTTGATCGAGTTCATCGACATCTCGAACTTGCCCGTTGACTCCGCCTGGCTCCAGGCGTTCTGGGCCATCTGGTTCACGGCGAGCTTGATTCCCGCCGCCTTGAACTGACCCTGCAGCAGCTGGCAGATGGTGTCGTAGTCGGTCCAGCCGGAGACCACGTTGACCGTGAGGTCGAGCTCCTGGCCGTCCTTCGCGTAGTAGCCGTCCGAGTTCAGCTTCCAGCCATCGGCCTCGAGGGTGCTCTTCGCCTTCGACACGTTCGCGGTCTGCGGCACCTCGAGGTAGCTGGGGTCCGTGATCTGCGACTTGTTGACCGTGTTAAGGAGCAGCGAGGAGGAGGCCGGCGCGCTGAATCCTGCGGCCGCCTGCTTGTCGAGCTGGGTGCGGTCCATCGCGTTGTACAGAGCCTGGCGCACGGCGGGGTCCGTCTGCGGGCCGGTGCACCCGAGGTCGACGTTAGCGCACGTGAACAGCGCGGTGGTCGCCTGCGGCGAGTTCGAGTAGCTGAGGTTCTTGTGCTTGGACATGATGCTCTTCAGCGTGGGCAGGAAGGCGCCCATGTAATCGGTCTGTCCGGCCTCGAGAGCGGATGTCGCGGCATCCGCGTTCGCCAGGGAGACGTATCGCACCTGGTCGACCTTCGGGGCGTTGTCGCCGGTGCCCCAGTAGTGCGGGTTCTTCTCGAGGACGAAGCTCTGCGGCGTGAAGCTCTTGAGCTCATACGGACCGGTGCCGACGGGCTTGTCGTTGGTCACCTTGGTCGGGTCGGAGATGTTCTTCCAGATCTTCTGCGGAACGATCGGCTCGTTGCCGAGGATCTGCGGCTCGAGGGTGAAGGAGGTCGTCGGGAAGTCGATGACGACGGTGTCAGCGGCGGTCTTCTTCGCCACCCACTCGGTCCCCGAGGTGTTGAGGCCAGGGTTGTTCGAGACGAGGTTCAGCGAGTACACGACGTCGTCGGTCGTCTCAGCCGACCCGTCCGACCACTTCACACCCTGGCGCACCTTGACGGTGAGCTCGGTGCCGTCCGTGTTCCAGGAGTATGACGTGCCGAGCAGCGGCACCGGCTTCCCGGCCTTCGCCTTGTTGTAGTAGAACAGCGGCTCGTAGATCACGCCGTTCGTGGGCTGCAGATACGCGCCCGTGTTGTTGAGCGGGTTGAAGTTCTCCGTGAAGTTTCCGACCTGGCCGCTGAACAGCGTGACCGAGGTGGTACCGCCCGCCTTAGAGGAGTTGCCGTTGCTGCCGCTGGTGCAGCCCGTGAGCGCGAGCGCAGCGGATGCCGCGACCGCAGCGGCGCCGAACAGCAGCCGCTTTCGAGTGATTGTCATCATTGACCCTTCGGTGGTGTGGAGGCGAATGCGTCCGGCACACGCCCGAGGGAACAACGCTGACCCTCGGCTCGCGCGGTGCTGGGTCTTTCTTAGATGGCTTTCTAAAGCGTGTCAAGTTAGTAGGCTCCTCCCTGAGGTCAAGATCGGATAACGTCACGAACATGGCGCAAGGAGGGCACATGGCACGAGCGCGGGTTTCACTCGCATCCGGTACCAGCAAAGGCCTCGTGCTCGACTTGATCCGCACCCACGGACCCATCGGCCGCACCGACCTGGCGGCCCTCACCGGACTGACCGCCGCGACCATGTCGACGGTCGTTCGACAGCTGCTCGCCGACGGCCTGGTGCGGGAGTCCGGCCTCGGTCGTCCCAATGGGGGTCGCCCCGTGGTCTTGCTCGAGGTCGACACCTCCGCGCGCTACGCCGTCGGCGTGCAGCTCGGCAGGGAGTCGATCACCTACGTCGCCGTGAACCTGCGCGGTGCGCTCGTCGGGCGACTGCGCACGCGGGGTGTGGGCGGCCGCGCGCCAGAGGCGATGGCCGCGGGCGTCGTCGCGCAGATCCACGATCTGCTGACCGGACTCGGAATCGACGAGGAGCGGGTGGTCGGCATCGGAGTCGTAGCCCCCGGCCCGGTCGACGTCGCACGCGGCATGGTCCTCGGCCCCTCTCACATGGCAGCGTGGCACCGGGTGCCGCTGCGCGACATGATCACCGCGTCGACAGGACTGCCGGTCGTGCTCGACAACGACGCCACCGCCGCTGCGATCGGCGACTTCTGGGGCGGAGCGGTCGAGGGTGCGCACTCGCACGCGACGGTCTACATGGGGCTCGGCGCGGGCGCCGGCGTCCTCATCGACGGGACGGTGTTTCGCGGAGCCAGCTCGAACACGGCCGAGATCGGTCACATCGTCGTCGCCAGCGGGGCAGACGGGCGCCCGGTCATCGCCGAAGACGTGGCCGACCCGACCGCGGTCGTCCGAACCGCGCATGCCCATCCGGGCGAGGCCGAACGGCTGGGTCTCGCCGGCGACGAGTTCGCTCAGTTCAGCGCGATCGCCAAGGCATCCGCCCGAGGCGACACGTTCGCGACCGGTCTCATCGAACAATCCGCACGCCACCTCGCAACCGCGGTGACGTCGCTGGCGAACCTGTTCGATCTCGACTCGATCTCGCTGGCCGGTCCCGCCTTCGCGACGGCCGGATCGATCTATCTGCAGGTGATCGACTCTCAGGTGAACCGCGACTTCTTCGCTCGACCGCAGCACGGCATCCGCGTGCGGCTGTCCCCACACACTCAGGATGCCGCGGCCGTGGGGGCAGCGACGCTGATTCTGCAGTCGGAGCTCGCGCCGCGCACCATGGGGCTGAGCGCCCCCCTGTCACTGGCCTGAGGCGCCCGCGACCCGCCCACCTCCCTCAATCGACCCGCAACGACGCAGGAATCCGCCCATGAGCATCCGCCCCGCGAACGAACCGTTCACCGTCCTGGAGTCCCACGGCACCCAGGTCGTGCTTGAGCTCCATCCTGACGGCTTCCCCGCCGTGCTGCACTGGGGCCCGTCGCTCGGCGCTCTCGACGCGTCGGCGCTTCGCGAACTGTCGCGCGCGGCGAGCCGCCAGACGCCTCCGGCGACACTGGACGCCGCGTGGCAGGTCCCGCTCGTGCCGCAGGAATCCGACGGCTGGGCCGGCCGGCCCGGCCTGCTCGCCACCCGCGGCGGCACACCGGTCTACCCCAGGTGGACTCTCGCCGGCCTCGATGAGGCCGAGGATCTGCTCACGATCCACGCGGTCGATGAGGCCAACGGGCTGAGCATCGAACTGGAACTGCGCATCCAGCCCGGCGGCCTGCTCAGCGCCTCGTACGCGATCGCGAACACCGGCGACGGCGAGCTGGACGTGCACTGGCTCGAGGCCACGCTTCCCGTGCCGAAGACCGCGGACACGCTGACGCAGCTCTCCGGCCGGTGGACGCGCGAGAAAGCGCCCCACACGCAGGCCATACCGCGGGGAGCCACCGTTCGCCAGACGCGTCGCGGTCGCGACGGCCACGACGCGCCGACCGTCGCGATGCTCTCCATCGGGCATCCCCGCTCGCGCTCGGGCCGCGTCTGGGCTGTGCACACGGCGTGGAGCGCCGACGTGAGCTACCGCGTCGACCGCTTGGCCGAGAACACCACGGTCCTCGGCGCGGGCGAGCTGCTGCGCCCGGGAGAGATCGCGCTGGCCAGCGGCGAGACCTACGCGGCGCCCACGACGCACTTCGCGTTCAGCGAGACCGGCCTCGACGGCATCAGCGCGCAGTTCCACCGCTACCTGCGCTCCCGCCCGCAGCATCCGCGCTCGCCGCGCCCGCTCGTGCTGAACACCTGGGAGGCGGTCTACTTCGATCATCAACCGGCCAATCTCATCGCGCTCGCCGAGCTGGCCGCGAGCGTCGGCGTCGAGCGCTTCGTCCTCGACGACGGCTGGTTCCTGGGCCGGCGCGACGACACGCGCGGACTCGGGGACTGGGTCGTCGACCCCGCCGTCTGGCCCGACGGGCTCGAGCCGCTCTCGCAGCGCGTCCACGATCTCGGCATGCAGTTCGGGCTCTGGTTCGAGCCCGAGATGGTCAACCTCGACTCCGACCTCGCTCGGCAGCATCCCGACTGGCTCCTGCACAACCCGGCACACCTCGCCGCGCCCGAGCGCCTGTCGTGGCGGTCCCAGTACGTGCTCGACATCGCGAATGCGGATGCATACGCGCACCTGCGTGGGCAGATGGACGCGCTCGTGACCACCCTCGGAATCGACTTCATCAAGTGGGACCACAACCGCGATCTCATCGAGCCCGTGCATGCCGGACGACCAGGAACCCATGCTCAGACGCGCGCGATGTACGCGCTGATGGGCGAGCTCAAGCGGCGGCATCCCGGCCTTGAGATCGAATCGTGCTCCAGCGGGGGCGCTCGCAGCGATCTCGGAGTGCTCGACGTGGCCGATCGAGTCTGGGCGAGCGACTCCAACGACCCGGTCGAGCGCCAAGACATCCAACGGTGGACCCAGCTGCTGCTGCCGCCCGAGCTCGTCGGCGGTCACGTCGGGCCGACCGCGTCGCACAGCTCGGGGCGGGTCACAGAGCTGTCGTTCCGCATGGCGACGAGCCTGATGGCTTCGGCCGGCTTCGAGTGGAACATCGCAGAGTGCACGCCCGAGGAGCTCGCGACGATCGCCCGGTTCGCCGCGCTCTACCGCGAGCTGAGGCCCGTCATCCACACGGGCGACGCGGTGCACGTAGACCTGGCCGACCCGGCCCTGCGCTTCGTCGGCGCGGTCGCGCAGGACGGGTCATCCGGGGTCTTCACGATCGCCTCCGTCGCCACGCTGGAGGACTCCCAGCCCGAGCGCGTTCCGCTGCCCGGCCTCGACCCGGACCGGCGCTATCGCGTACGGGTGCGCGACGAGATCGGCGCGGCGCGCCACACGAGCTGGATCGCGCCGCCATGGCTCGCCGACGGGGTCACGATGTCCGGCCGCGCGCTGACCGAATTCGGCCTCCAGATCCCCGCGCTCTGGCCTGCTCAGGCCATGATCCTGCACGCCGTGGCCGAGGACTCCGATGCACAGGAATGACCCCCGTCCCGCCGATCCCGCCCTGACCCCGGAGGCTCACGCGCTCTTCGACAAGCTGCACGCGCTGACCGGAACCGCGGCCCTGTTCGGTCAGCAGGACGCACTCGCATACGGGCGAACCTGGAGCGGCGGCCACGGCGGCCGCTCCGACGTGCACGACACCGTCGGCGCTCACCCGGCCGTCATCGGGTTCGACCTCGGCCGCCTCGAGCTCGGGAACGCCGCCAACATCGACGGGGTGCTCTTCGACGACATGGTCACGTGGATCCGAGAGGGCCATGCGAACGGGTGCCTGATCACACTGAGCTGGCACAGCGTGAATCCCCTCACAGGAGGCGGCTACGACGAGAACACCGCGCCGGGGTCGGTCGCTGCGGTTCTGCCGGACGGCCCGCAGCACGCGCTTTTCCTCGAGTGGCTCGACCGGCTCGCAGCGTTCAACCGGCGCCTCGTCGACGACACGGGGCGACCCATCCCGATCGTGTTCCGTCCGTTCCACGAGCATTCCGGCTCCTGGTTCTGGTGGGGTGTCGGCGACGAGAACCATCCGGGAAGCGCCAGCGCCGACGAATTCGCCGAACTGTGGCGGATGACCGTCCGGGAGCTGCGCGACGAGCGGCAGCAGCACAATCTGATCTACGCGATCTCGCCCGACCGCAGCCGCCTGCCGCTCGACGGCTTCGAAGAGCACTACCTGCGCGGCTACCCCGGCGACGAGTGGGTCGACGTGCTGGGCATCGACAACTACTTCGATACCGGCCGCGCCGACAACCCGATCCCACCGGAACAGCACTTCGCGAACTTCATCGCCGTACTCGAGAAGGTCGCCGCGTTGGCCCAAGCGCGAGGCAAGCTGGCCGCGCAGACCGAACTGGGCAACGCCGGTGCGCTCACGGGCAACGCCGACGATCCCTGGACCGGATTCTTGGCGCGTGCCGCGGCCGCGACGCCCCTCACACGTCGCATCCTCTGGTACCTCGCGTGGCGCAACGCGTCGGGAGACACCGGCAGCAGCGGTCTCGGAACACCCACGGCCGACGAATCGACGGCGCCCGACTTCCGCAAGCTCGCCGCCGACCCGTTCATCCGCTTCTCCGATCGGATGCCGGCGATCTACCGCTGAGTGCGATCAGCCGGTGACGGCGCAGCGCAGCGGGAATCCCGATAGCGCGCGGTCGGCTTCGTCGGCTGCCAGGCGCTGTAAATTTGCCAACGACGCGTCGGAGTAGAACGCCGCGTGACGTGTTGACCACGACAGCGCCAGCTTTGAGCTCGGCAAGGCGGCCAGCATCGATGAGGCGCCGGTTCGCCTCGGTCAACGGCGCGTGCAAGGAAATCGCGTCCGCCCTGCGGAGGAGCTCGCCGAGGGAGAGAGGGGTGATGCCCGACGTTCGCATTGAGTCCGGATCGATGAAGGGGTCGAACGCGACGATACGGAATCCGAAGGGCACGCGACGCGCCCCGACGGATCGGCCGATGCGACCGGTGCCGATCAGGCCGACTGTTGTGTCCGCGAAGCCCGTGATCCGTCCGACGTCGGCGGGCTGAACCCACCCTGCTGACCGAATGCGATCCATGTAGGCGACAACTCGGCGCAGAAGCGCGAGCAGGAGGGCGACCGGGTGATCGGGCGAAGTTGACGAAGACGACGCGACTGCCACGTACGGCACGCGCCGTCTCCTCCTCGCCCCGCACGTCGTGCTCGGCGAAGCTGCAGCCGTGCCGCTCGGCGAGCGCGGCGGTCTCGATCGACCCCGCCGAAGGCCTGGTCGGTGACGACGACCTCGCTCATTCGTGCTCCTTCGGCAGGCCACGCCCTGCGAGGTTGACCATCAGGGCGCGGATGCCGAAGTCCCAGTCTTCTGCATCCTCAGCGGTCGTCACCTCGTTAACGAGGGCGCCAAGCTCCGGCGCCGCGATCGTCACCACGTCGGGGTCTGTCCGAATAACGGCTCTGGCGTGCTTTCGGAGGTTAGCCGAGGAGGATGCGGTGATGGAGGAGTTCGAAGCCCGTTCGGCCGTGCATCTGGCGTTTGATCATGTTGGTTCTCGTGTTGACGCCCTCGGTGCGGCCGTTGTGGTGTGGGGCGTGACTGCGGCGGTCGCGGCGACGTGGTCTTTGCGGATTCCGTGTACGAGGGACTGCACGTTCGGCAGATCAGCCGCGGCGGACGCATGCACCACATCGGCATCGGCCGCGCCCACGCCGGACGCCGCGCCATCGCCCTGGCCGACGAACACGAGATCACCGTCATCGACCTGCCCACCGGCGAAGTGCTCTCCACCCACCCCATCCAACCCAACAAGAGCTACTGGCCAAGACAAAGCAAAGAGCCCGGCCAAAGACCGGGCTCTTCAAAGAAGTAACCCATGACGCGACTCAGGTGACACCCATGTCGCGACACATCACAAGTGCGGAGACGGAGGGATTTGAACCCTCGGTCCCCAAGAAGGGGACTCCACCTTAGCAGGGTGGTGCACTCGACCGGACTATGCGACGTCTCCAGTGCCCGCCTGAGCGGACATCCGTTACACCTTATCAGGCGTGAGCGTGGCGATCAGCCGATCGAGTAGCCCTCTTCGAGCTCGGGATGGCGCCGCACGACGCCCCGCGCGACGGCGAAGGCGATGACCGCGCACACCGCGCTCGACGCCATCACAATCGCGAACGGCAGCGCCGTGTCGTCACCGGCCAGCCCGCCGAGGGGCGAGACGATTCCGCCGACGAGGAACATCAGCCCGCCCACGACGGCGCTGCCCGCACCGGCGATGCCCCGGCTCTGTTCCATCGCGAGCGCGGTCGCGTTGCCCTGGGTGAAGCCGACCGCCGTGATCGCGAACCAGAGCGGAATCACGAGCAGCCACGCCGGCGCCCCGCCCGCCTGTGCCGCGAGCACGATCCCGAGGATTGCGAGCGACCCCGCAAGCGCCACCGGAAGCGCGACCGCGATGACGCGCGCCGGGTGCACCTTCCGCCGCGCGAGCCGCACCGAGGTCGCCCCGCCGATCAGCAGCCCGACGGCGTTGAGCGCGAAGCCGAGGCCGTAGGCCCATGGCGGCAGCCCGAGCACGCGCTGGTACACGAACGACGACGACGAGATGTAGGCCATCATCGTGCCGAAGGTGAACGCGACCGTGGCCGCGTAGCCGAGGAATCCGGGGCGCGCGAACAACTGCCAGACGTAGGTGTAGCGCAGCCGTGGGGCGCGATCCGCGGCGGGCAGCGATTCGCGCACGAACACGAACGCGCCGACCGCCTGCAGCACGGTCACCGCGAGCACGATCGCAAGCACCCCGCGCCACGACACCCGGCCCGCGAGCAGTCCCCCGACGATTGGGGCGATGATCGGCGCGACCATCGTGATCGTCTGCAGCACCGCGAGCATGCGCGCGGCGACGAAGCCCTGCGCACGATCGGTGATGACCGCCCGGCTCAGCACGACACCCGCGGCGCCGGCGACCGCCTGCACGAAGCGCGCCGCGATCAGCACCTCGACGTTGGGCGCGCACACCGCGACCGCTGCCGCGACGACGGCGGCAGAGCTGCCGATCAGCAGCGGGCGCCGCCGGCCGAAGCGGTCGGAGAGCGGGCCCCACGCGACCTGCCCGACGCCCAACCCGACGAGGAAGCCGGTGAGGGTGAGCTGGACGCTGGTGGCATCCGTATGCAGTGATTCGAGGACCTGCGGGAAAGACGGCAGGTAGAAGTCGACGGACAGCGGGCCGGCCGCAGCGAGGACGCCGAGGGCGACAAGCAGGCCGAGGCCGAGGCCGGGCTCGCCCTGCGTGCGCTGCACCGGCTCGCGGCCCACGCCGCTCACTCGCCGGCGCGGCCCGTGACGCCCTTGGTGCAGGTCTCCTGAGCGGCCGTCTGCCCCGTCGCGTTCTTGCTCAAAGTCACGTCACCGGGTGGGGCGCTCGCGGTGCCGGTGGCAGGCGGAGTAGTGCCCGTCGACCCGGTCGAGGTCGGGGTCGGCGACGACGTCGACCCCGGCGCCACCACGGTGCCGCGACCCGTCGACGCCGAGAGCACGACCGGCTGGTCGTTCTGGATCGCCTCGTCGAGGATCCGCGCGCCATAGGTGTCGGGAATGACGCGGTTCGGGTTGCTCGGGTCGGTGAGCACCGGGTACTGCACGAAGGTGATCTGCGACAGCGGGATGTTCTTCAAGGCGACCGCCATGCCGACCATCGTCTTCGCGTCGCCCATGGTGTCGGACAGCGTCATGTTCTCGGTCGCTGCCGCGGCCAGCTGGTAGAGCTTGATCGGGTTGCTGAGCGTGCCGGCCGAGGTGATCGTGCGCAGCAGCGACGACAGGAAGTTCTGCTGGTTGCTGATGCGGGCGAGGTCGCTGCCGTCTTCGACCCCGTGGCGCGAACGCAGGAACGCGAGCGCCTCCTGACCCTGGATCGTCGAGATACCCGCAGGCAGCTTGAGCCCGACGTAGGGGTCGTTGATCGGGGTGGCGAGGCAGACGGGCACGCCGCCGACGGCATCCGACATCTGCGCGACGCCGTCGAAGCTGATCTCCGCGGCGTAGTTGATGTCGTCGATGCCGACCAGCTTCTCGATCGTCAGCACGGGGCACGTCAGGCCGCCGTAGGTCAGCGAGGTGTTCAGCATCTGCGCCGACATCGCGCTGTACCAGCCGCCCTTCGGGCTCGGGCAGGAGGGAATCGGGATGACGAGGTCGCGCGGGAAGCTGACCACGGTCGCCGCCGTGTGCGCCGCGTTCACGTGCAGCAGCATGGTGACGTCGTTGTTGCCCGCACCGCTCGATGCCTTGAGATCCGCCTTGTTCTGGAACTGCGCGCCCTGGCCGGTGCGGGTGTCGGTGCCGACGAGCAGCACGTTGAACGCGCCGGCGAGCGCCGTCGCCTCCGGCTGGATGGACTTGGTGACCGGCGGCGCGCTCTGGCCGGCATCCTTCTGCTGCACGAGGTGCACCTGCGAGTTCGCCTGCACGTTGTGGCTGATGTCGGCGACCGCGATGGCGGCGATTCCGAGCGTGCTGACGACGGCCACGCTGACGACGGATGCCACGATCTTTCCGGCCAGGGCGAGCGGATGCCGCGCGGTGGCGCGCGCATGCCGCAGCACCGTCCTCTGACGCGGCTCTGCCATGCGCACCCCACAAGATCACTGCGCCGGGAATGGCGGCGCCCCGTGGTCATTATGGCTCACGGTCGTAGGAGCCGAATATCAGGGGTGTAACGGATGCTTCCCCTGATCGGGGGACAGAACGCAGAGTCGCATCTCGAATCGGAACGCGGATGTGGAGGGATTTGAACCCCCGGACGATTGCTCGTCAGCGGTTTTCAAGACCGCCGCATTAGGCCGCTCTGCCACACATCCGCGTCGAGTCTACCGAGCCGCCGACTAGCCGCTGAACGGCTTCGAGCAGGTGTAGTCGCTCGCGCTCTGGCCGTGGACCTGGTCGGGCAGGGCGACCGTGGAGCCGGAATCCGTGCCCGCCGTCGGCGCCGTGGTCGGCGCGGTCGGTGCCGTGGAGGGCGCCGTCGTGGGCGCAGCGGTAGCGCCGGCATCCGTCGTCGGATGCGAGGGGTCCTGCACCGAGCCGATGCCGGTGTTGCCCGTGACCTGCACCGCCTCGTCGTTCTGCAGCGCGGTCAGGAGCGCCTTCTCACCGGTGGGGTCCGGCGCGACCGCGCCGCCGCCTGCGACGTAGTTGGTCGGGAACTGCACGAACACGATGTTCGCGAGATCGGCGCCCTTGAGCGCGACCGCCATCGACGCCAGGGTCTGGACGTTCGACAGCGAGGTCGACAGCTGCATGTTCGACGCGGCCGCCTTCGCCAGGGAGTACACCTTCACCGGGTTGCCCAGGGTGTCAGCCGACTTGATCGTGCGCACGAGCGACGAGAGGAACACCTGCTGGTTGCTGATGCGGCCGAGGTCGCTGCCGTCGCCGACGCCGTGCCGGGTGCGCAGGAAGGCGAGCGCCTGCTGGCCCTCGATCGTGCTCGTGCCGGCGGGCAGGTCCAGGCCCGTGTACGGGTCCTTGATGGGGCCGGACAGACAGACCGGGACGCCGCCGACCGCGTTCGACATGTCGACGACCCCGTCGAACTGAATCACCGCGGCATACGGGATCGACAGCCCGGTGAGGTTCTCGACCGTGAGCACCGTGCAGGCGAGGCCGCCGTACGACAGCGAGACGTTGATCTTCTGCGAGCTCATCGCCGAGTAGTCGCCGCTGCCGTCCTCCTTCGGGCAGGACGGGATCGGCACGAGCATGTCGCGCGGGAAGCTGACGACGGTGATGTGCTGGTGGTCCTGCGAGACGTGCATGAGCATCGTCACATCGTTGAGGTTCTCACCGCGCTTGCCGTAGGCGGCGTTGCCGTCGCCGGAGTCCGAGCCCGCGAGCAGCACGTTGAACGAGCCCTGCATCGCATCGATGCCCTGCTGCTTGGTGACCTCTTTGTGCGTCGTCGGGTCGACCAGCACGACGGCAGGCTTGGTCGACGTCACGACGTCGCCGACGGCGATTCCGGCGAGAGAGAAGGCGCTCACCGAGGCAACGACGGCCACGCCCGCGAGGATCTTTCCGAGTGCGACGAACGGATGCCTGCGCGCGAGTCGCCCGTGACGGGCGATCGACGTCGGGCGGCCGGGGCGGCCATGCCGGGGGCGCAGCGGCGCGTTCGTCGAGTCGGTCATAGGCTTTTCAGCCTGCCAGACCGGCCCTGGCAATGACCTCAGAGTGCGGCGGGTCAGATCTGGCGCAGGACCTGAGCGAGCCCGTCCTCGTCCACGGTCGCGGTGACCTCGCTCGCGATCGCCTTGAGCTCGTCGGGCGCTTGGCCCATCGCGACGGCGCGGCCGCCGCCGGCGACGGCCCACTCGAACATCTCGAGGTCGTTGCGGCCGTCCCCCGCGACGAGGACGTCGCTGCCCGGCATCCGTAATTCGTCCCGCACGCGCTCCAGCGCGGTGCCCTTGTTCACACCCATCGGCGCGATGTCGAGCCACGCCGTCCAGCCGATCGAGTACGAGACCTCGTTCAGGCCCATCGAGCGCACGATCTCGAGGAACTCGTCGTTGCCGAGCTCGGGGGCGACGACCACGACGCGGGTCGCCGGGAAGCCGGCGAGCTGGTCGAAGTCGACCTGCTCGGCGTTGCTCAGCTCCCAGTTGTCCATGCCCTCGGTGTAGCGGCGGAAGCCCATGGCGTCCTCGACCATGTAGCTGCCCCGCGGCAGGTGGCCGCGGATGGTGCGCAACACCTCGGTGGGGTCGAAGGTCTCGACCCACTCGCGGCGGTAGCCGCTCGGCTCCGCGGCGTCGCGCTGCATGGTGAGCGCGCCGTTCGCGCACACCACGAACTCGGGGGTCAGGCCGAGCCTTTCGAGGATGGGCGCCGCGGTCTCCCAGCTGCGGCCCGTCGCGAGGGTCACCTCATGGCCGAGGCGCTGCAGCCGCTCGACCTGCTCGTGGACGGCGGGCGAGATGGTCTCGTCCATGCGAATGAGCGTGCCGTCGACGTCGAGGCCGATCAACAGACGGCGTTGCGGCTCCACTACTTCGCCTGCGCGGCGGCGATCGGCGTCAGCACCTCGAGCCCGCCGAGGTACGGCCGCAGCGCCTCGGGCACGCGCACCGAGCCGTCGGCCTGCTGGTGGGTCTCGAACAGCGCGACGATCCAGCGGGTCGTGGCGAGTGTGCCATTGAGCGTCGCGACGGGCGCGGTCTTGGCGCCGTCGCCGCCCGGGCGATAGCGGATGCCGAGCCGGCGCGCCTGGAAGGTGGTGCAGTTCGAGGTCGAGGTGAGCTCGCGGTACGCGCCCTGCGTGGGCACCCACGCCTCGACGTCGTACTTGCGCGCGGCGCTCGAGCCGAGGTCGCCCGCGGCGGTGTCGATGACGCGGTAGCTCAGCTCGAGCGCGTTCATCATCTCCTCCTGCCAGGCGAGCAGCCGGGCGTGCTCGGCCTCGGCGTCCTCCGGCCTCGTGTAGACGAACATCTCGAGCTTGTTGAACTGGTGCACGCGGATGATGCCCCGGGTGTCCTTGCCGGCCGAGCCCGCCTCGCGCCGGTAGCAGGTCGACCAGCCGGCGTAGCGCAGCGGCCCGCTCTCAAGGTCGATGATCTCGTCGGAGTGGTAGCCGGCGAGCGCCACCTCGCTGGTGCCCGTGAGGTAGAGGTCATCGGCCTCGAGACGATAGATCTCGTCGGCGTGCGCCCCCAGGAATCCGGTGCCCTGCATGATCTCGGGCTTGACGAGCGTCGGGGTGATGAGCGGCACGAAGTCATTGGCGAGCGCTTTGTCGAGCGCGAGGTTCATGATCGCGAGCTCGAGGCGGGCGCCGATGCCGCGCAGGAAGTCGAAGCGCGCGCCGGAGACCTTCGCGCCGCGCGCCATGTCGATCGCACCGAGCAGCTCGCCCAGCTCGAGGTGGTCGCGCGGCTCGAAGTCGAAGCTCGGGATCTCGCCGACGGTCTTGACGACCACGTAGTCGTCCTCGCCGCCCGACGGCACACCGTCAAGGATGACATTGCCGAGCTTGCGAACGGATGCCTCGAACTCGGCCTCCGCCGCGGTGACGGCGGCCTGCGCCGCCTTCACCCGCGCCGCGAGCTCCTGCGCCTGGGCGACGAGCGCCTGCTTCTCGTCCTTCGGGGCCTTCGCGACGAGCTTGCCGTGGGCGTTCTGCTCGGCGCGCAGTCTTTCGAACTCTGTGATCGCGGCGCGCCGGGCGGTGTCGGCGGCGAGCGCCGCATCGACCGTCTCCGGCGACTCGCCCCTCGCCACCTGCGAGGCTCTGAGGATGTCGGGATTCTCGCGCAGCAGAACGGGGTCGATCACGCCGTTAAGTCTAGATGCCGGGGTAATTTGGTCGAATGAGCGACCCAGCGCCCGAGACCGAGCGCGCCGACGCGCGCCCAGAGGTGGGCGCTGACGCCGTCGTGACCACGGTCGCCGCCGTCGTGAACCCCGTCAAGGGCGATCCGATGCGCGTGCGTCAGGCGATCTCGCGACACGCGTACTCGACGGGCGCGGGCAAGCCGCTCTGGTTCGAGACCACGGTCGACGACGACGGGGCGGATGCCGCGCGGCGCGCCGTCGCGGGCGGGGCGCGCCTCGTCATCGCCTCCGGCGGGGACGGCACCGTGCGCGCGGTCGCCGGCGCACTGCGCAACACGGGCGTCGCGCTCGGCGTGGTGCCGAGCGGCACGGGGAACCTGCTGGCGCGGAACCTCGGCGTGCCGATCGGCAACCCGGACGCCGCGGTCGAGGTGGCCTTCCACGGGGCCGACCGGGTCATCGACGTCGGCCTCGCCGAGTTCACCTCGCCCGAGGACATCGCGACCGAGCATCCGTTCACCGTCTTCGCCGGCGTCGGCGTCGACGCCGCCATGATCGCGAACACCAGCCCCTTCCTGAAGGAGCGGTTCGGGTGGATCGCCTACGTCGACGGCATTCTGCGCTCGGTGATCACGTCGAAGCCCGTGAAGGCGAAGATCCGCATCGAAGGGCCAGGGGCGGACTACCAGGCCTTCGGCTTCGACGTGCACTCGGTCGTCGTCGGGAACGTCGGCGGGCTGCCCGGCGGCGGCGAGCTGCTGCCGAGCGCCCAGATCGACGACGGGGTGCTCGACGTCGCGATCATGCACCCGCGCACGCTGTTCGGCTGGCTGTACATCGGCCGGACGATCCTGTGGGAGAACCAGCTGCTGCCGCACACGAAGCTCGGGCGGAAGCTCGTGCACTACCGGTCGAAGTTCTCGCCGAACGTGCTCGAGTACGCGCGCGGGCCCGTGATCGCCGTGCGGCTCGAGCAGCCCGTCGAGGCCGAGCTCGACGGTGACGCGTTCGGCGTCGTGCGCAAGGCGGTGTTCCGCACGGATTCCGGGTCACTCGTCGTGCGGGTGCCCGCGTAACCTGGCAGCATGCGCCGAAGCACGAAGGCCCTGATCGCCGTGGGCGCGACGGCCGCAGCCGTGGGCGGCGGTCTCGCGTGGTACCGCTGGCTGATGCGGCGGCAGGTGACGTGGCAGCGGATCCTCGCCGACAACATCCCCGTGCACAGCGCCTATTGGCGGGCGCGGCGCGAGCTGCCCGGCGAGTTGTTGTACGTGGCGATCGGCGACTCGGCTGCGCAGGGCATCGGGGCCTCGCGACCCGCGCGCAGCTACGTCGGCGTGATCGCGAAGCGGCTCGAGAAGCTGTCCGGGAAAAGCATCCGTGTCGTCAATCTCGGCATCTCGGGCGCGACGCTGTCGACGGCGCTCGAGAAGGAGCTGCCGCGGTTCCTGCGGCTGAAGCCCGAGCTCATCGAGAACGCGATCGTCACCGTGTGCATCGGCGCGAACGACATCGCCTCGTGGGATGCTGCGCGGTTCGCGACCCAGGTCGAGAAGCTGTTCGCGCAGCTGCCCGCGCACGCGATCGTGGCCGACCTGCCGAGCTTCTACTTCCTGCCAGGCGAGCGCAAAGCCGTGCAGGCGAATCGGATTCTTCGGGCCGCGGCCGCCCGCCATGGGCTGCGCGTCGTCGACCTGCACGACACCATGAAGCACGAGGGCATGCTCGGCGTCGCGACGCAGTTCGCCGGCGACCTGTTCCACCCCAACGACCGGGGGTACGACGTGTGGGCGAACGCCTTCGAGCCCGCTGTGGAGGACCGGCTCGAGCAGGTGCTCTCGGCTCAGGAATCCGTATCGTCGTCCGGTTC
Source organism: Gryllotalpicola koreensis (assembly GCF_039538185.1). Classification (NCBI taxonomy): domain Bacteria; kingdom Bacillati; phylum Actinomycetota; class Actinomycetes; order Micrococcales; family Microbacteriaceae; genus Gryllotalpicola; species Gryllotalpicola koreensis. The sequence goes on along the minus strand of NZ_BAABBW010000001.1, from coordinate 883,676 downwards.
TGGCTCTGCAGAAAGCAGCCCGCGCAGCCAATCGCGCGCCTCGACGAACACCTCGTCGGCGTAGCGCTGGTCGAAGTCGGCCGGCTGGCGGTCGGCGCGGGGGTAGGAGCCGAGGAAGATCACGCGCGGCGTGAAGCGGTAGACGCCGAGCAGGGCATCCGCGATGCGCTCGTCGGTGATGTGGCCCTCGAGGTCGATGATGAAGCGGTGCCGCCCGAGCGCGTCGCCGATGGGGCGCGACTCGAGCAGGCTCATGTTGACGCCGCGGGTGGAGAACTGCTCGAGGAGTTCGACGAGGGACCCTGGCTGATCTGCCGGGAGCTCGGCGATGAGGCTCGTCTTGTCGGCTCCGGTGGGTGCGGGTATGGCCGTGGTGCGGCTCACCAGCGCGAAACGGGTGACCGCGTTGTCGTTGTCGATGATGTTCTCGGCGAGCACCTCGAGCGCGTGGTGGTCGACGATCGTGGGCGGTGCGATGGCGGCGTCGGCGACGGATGCCTTGTTGCCCGCCTCGTCGCGCTCGAGCAGCTGCGTCGCCGCCTGCACGTTGCTGCCCGCGGGCAGGTGCGCGTGCTCTGGAAGGTTCCTGTCGAGCCAGCCGCGGCACTGGGCGTAGGCGACCGGGTGGGCGGCGACGGTCTTGACGTCTTGCAGCCTGGTGCCGGGGCGCGCGACGAGGACGAAGCCGACGGGAACGAGGTACTCGCCCGTGATGCGGAGGCCGGGGATGGTGGCGAGGGCGTCCTGCGTGGCGGAGACGCCGCCGTCGATCGAGTTCTCGATCGCGATGACCGCCGCCTTCGAGCGGCCGGTGACGACGTCGTCGAGGGCCTCGCCGACGTTGTTGACCGCGCGCCACGGCTTGCCCTGGGCTTCCTCGACCTGTTTGAGGGCGAGCTCGGTGAAGGTTCCGGCCGGGCCCAGGTAGCTGTAGGTCTCGGTGGGGGTGGCCGGGGCGTCGCTCATGCGATTCAGGTTAGAGGACGCGGATCGAGTCGCCGTGCTGCTTGCCGAAGGCCTCCTCAATGCCCCGGTCGAAGGTGACCAGCACCGCGTCGTGACGCACCGCGAGGCCGAGCAGATGAAAGTCCGTGACCTGCCGGTGGCCCCTGATGAGCTTCGGGTCGACGCGCGGCTGCACCAAGGTGGCGTCATCTTCGAGGAACTCCGCACCGGAGCGATTCCGGACGCTTTCCAGAACCGCCGCGGCATCCGCCCAGGTTAGCGGTTGCCCCGAGACCCGCGGGTTGAGCGCCATCCGCACCAGCCCTGATTCGGTGATGGGCGTCGTCGCGTAGCGGGTGCTGTTCACCCACCAGTTCTCTGCGCGCGCATGATGCTCGTGCTCCACGAAGGCCAGAGCGAACAGCACATTGACGTCAGGAAGCTCGAGGGACACGGGCCTCTTCTTCGTCCATCTCGTCTTGGACGTGGTCGATCAGTTCTTGAGTGATGACGTGCCCCGGGACGGGGCTGAACGTCACCAGCCCGTTGGGATGACGGACGGTGCGGGGTGAAGACGCGCCCGAAGAATCGGCGCCGAGTTGGGAGATGCCCGCCGAGGCAAGCTCCGAGATCGCCTGCCCCAGCGTGATGCCCTTCAACCGCGCTCGACCGCGAGCGAAGTCGAGGACGTGCTTGTCGATATCCAATGTCGTCCTCACCCTTCCAGAGTAGGTCATCGAGCATCAGATGCATGATGCGCGATCGCACGTCAAGCCTGTCGCGGGGGCCGGCGAGGAAGCGACACAGGTGCTGCAGAATGTGGACTCCTCTCGACATCCGTCGCGGTGCAAGGGAAGAGTCGTCGCACTTCTGCTGCATGCATGCGGCGTCCGGGCCAAGGTGGCTGTGGATGTCGGCGACGGCGACCAGGTCTTCGCCGGTAGTGTTCAGGGCCGCAGTGCGAAGACGACGACGAAGCGCTCGCAGACAACGGGCATGTCCGCCGCGAAGCCGCGATCGTTCTCGGAGTGCGCGCGCCAGAACCGCTCGTGCTCGCGGCGCCAGTACGCGAGGGTGCGATCGCCTTCGCCCTCAGCCGCCGCGTGCGCTGCGTCGACCTCGTTGAACGGCGTCACCTCGACGGCGGTGGTCTCGATCACGGCGCGCGGTCGACCCGTGCTGTCGCAGATGATGCTGAAGTCTCCCGGCTCGGGGAGCGGTTCCTGCGCCGCTTCGTAGTCCCACGCGGACGACGAGGTGGCCGTCTTCACGCCGTCGAGCACGAGTGTTAGCAGTCTGTCGGCCTGAGCGGGGTCGGAGCTCGCGCCGAAGGCCCAGGCTTCGGGGCGCTCTTCGGGGAGTCGTGGAACCGCGGCGCGGGCGGCGACCCAGAAGCGCTGTAGGGGGTTGTCGCTCACGAGGTCACGCTAGCGCGGGGTGGGGTGGGTCTCTGCGTTCACAGGTGTGGTTTCGGCGGGTTGTACACATATTTGAATGTTCGGCCTTGAATGTCGGTGGCGGGTTGTAGCTTGGGGTCATGTCGATCAGTTCAGGTGTTCGTGAGCTTCCCGGCCTCGTGGCCGGAATGCTTCCGCATGCCTGCGACATCGAGAGGCTGAGCGACGGCGAGCTCACGGAGTTCGTGCGGCTCCTCGGGCAGGCGGCCGCCGTGATGCAGAGCTCCGCGGCGATCGCCGCGGCCGAGATCGAGACGCGGTCACGGCGCGAGCTGGGTCCCGAGTCACTCGCCAGGAAAGCAGGCGTCAAGTCGGGGGCCGAGCTCGTGCAGCGCCTGACCGGGTCGTCTCTCACGGATGCGCGGAAGGCCGTGCGGGTGGGCGTCCTGCTCGAGACCGCGCAGGCTGTCGCACCTGAGCCGGCCGATGCCGGGCCCCGGTCGATCGAGGTCCTCGCCGCACTGCCGGGTGCGTGGTCGGCGCCGATCGCCGTCGCGGTCAGAAACGGGTGGCTGCCGGCCGAGCACGCCGACCGGATCACCTCCGGACTCGGGCAGCCCCGCGACGACGCCTCCACCCCCGCCTACCGGCAGGCGGTCCTGCGGCTCATCGCCGACTGCTGGGACGGCGAGCTCACCCCCGAAGACGCCGGGCGTGCCGCCAAAGCCACCCGGGCGGTCCTCGACCGGGAATGGGCGCAGCAGAACGCACAGCGCCTCTACGAGCAGCGGTCCCTGAAACGCACCGTCCGCGGCGACGGGATGGTGAAGTACGACCTCCTCGTCGACCCCGCCACCGACGCCCAGATCTGGACCCCCATCCGCCGCCACCTCTCCCCCCGCCTCGGCGGCCCCAGGTTCATGACCGACGAGGAACGCGCCCGCGCGGAAGAACTCCAACAGGACGCCCGCACCAACGAACAGCTCCTCGCCGACACCTTCACGGCGTTCCTCACCGCCGGCGTCACCTCCTCCGGCGTGTTCGGGAAGTACACCCCCACCGTGACCATCGCCGTCACCACGAGTGAGCTGAAGAAAGCGATCACCGCGGATGCCGCACGCAGAAACAGCCCACCGCACGACGGACCGCCCGGTCAGCCACCCGACGCCGCCTCGGGCACGAGCACGCACCGGCCACCCGCCACACCCCCACCCGGAGCCGACGGCATCGCCTGGCTCGACGGGAGGCCCGAACCCCTCACCGGGGCGCAACTCATCACCGCGCTCTGCGACGGAGACGCCGCCGCAGCCCTCCTCGACGAGACCGGTCAGACCCTCGACGCCACCAAAGCAGAAAGAACCTTCTCCACCCGGCAACGCCGCGCCATGGCCCTCCGCGACGGCGGCTGCCTCATCCCCGGCTGCCCCATGCCCCCCGACGCCACCGAAGCCCACCACCTCAACCCCTGGGGCGAGAACGAGGCCAACCACAAGACCGAGACGAAAGACGGCGTCCTGCTCTGCAAATTCGACCACCTCAACCTGCACAACCACGGCGGCCGCATCGAGAGACGCGGAAACACCTACTGGCTCCACTGGCCCGGCGAAGAACCCGTCCGACTCCTGCCCAAACACAGCCTCACCACCCAACTCCGCACCCAAGGAGAACTCCCATGAGCACGCCAGTCATCGCGTTCAACGGGGTGACGCATGCCGTCTCCCCCTGCCAGGATGGGCGCATGAGTTCACGTGCAGGGACGTACGCGCAGGAATCCGATCTCATCGATGACGAGGCGGTCGTGAGGGCCTATTACGAGCTCAAGCCCGACGCCTCGATCCCGGCACAGCGCGTCGTCTTCGGCACCTCAGGGCACCGCGGCTCGTCGCTCGACACTGCGTTCAACGAGGACCACATCGCCGCCTGCACCCAGGCGATCGTCGAGTACCGCGAGACGCAGGGCATCACCGGCCCGCTGTTCATCGGCGCCGACACCCACGTGCTCTCCGGCCCCGCCCTGACGACGGCGCTCGAGGTGCTGATCGGCAACCAGGTCGAGGTCTACACCGACGCCCACGACGGCTATGTGCCGACGCCCGCGGTCAGCCACGCGATCATCAAGTACAACAAGGAGCACCCCGGCTCGCCCCAGGCCGACGGCATCGTCGTGACCCCATCGCACAACCCCCCGCGCGACGGCGGCTTCAAGTACAACCCTCCGCACGGCGGGCCGGCTGACACGGATGCCACCAGCTGGATCGCGAACCGCGCCAACGAGCTCATCGCCGATGGCCTCAAGGGCGTCGAGCGCGCCGAGCCGAGCGCCGTCGAAGGCTACGACTTCCGCGAGGAATACGTCGCCGACCTCGTCAACATCGTCGACATCGACGCGATCAAGTCCGCCGGCGTGAAGATCGGGGCCGACCCGCTCGGCGGGGCATCCGTCGCCTACTGGCAGCTGATCGGCGAGAAGTACGGGCTCGACCTGACCGTCGTGAACCCGCGGGTCGACCCGAAGTGGTCCTTCATGACGCTCGACTGGGACGAGAAGATCCGGATGGATCCGTCCAGCAAGAACGTCATGGCAAGCGTGCTCGAGCACAAGGACGAGTTCCAGGTCGTCACCGGCAACGACGCGGATGCCGACCGGCACGGCATCGTCACGCCCGACGGCGGGCTGCTGAACCCGAACCACTATCTGGCGGTCGCGATCCAGTACCTCTACACGCACCGGCCCGAATGGCGAGCGGATGCCGCCGTGGGGAAGACCCTCGTGTCGTCCTCGATCATCGACCGAGTCGCCGAGTCGCTGAAGCGGAAACTGTGGGAGGTGCCCGTCGGCTTCAAGTGGTTCGTGCCGGGGCTCGTCGACGGCTCGATCGGCTTCGGCGGCGAGGAATCCGCCGGGGCGTCGTTCCTGCGCAAGGACGGCACCGCCTGGACGACCGACAAAGACGGCATCCTGCTCGCACTGCTCGCCAGCGAGATCATCGCCGTGACCGGGAAGAGCCCGTCGCAGCTCTACCGCGAGCTGACCGAGAAGTTCGGCGACCCGGTGTACGAGCGCATCGACGCCGCCGCCAGCAAGGAGCAGAAGGCGAAGCTCTCGAAGCTGTCGGGCGACGCGATCACGGCCACCGAGCTCGCAGGCGAGCCGATCGTGGCGAAGCTCTCGGAGGCGCCGGGGAACGGCGCGGCCGTCGGCGGCGTGAAGGTCGTGACCGAGAACGCCTGGTTCGCGGCGCGCCCCTCCGGCACCGAGGACGTGTACAAGATCTATGCGGAGTCCTTCAAGGGGCCGGAGCACCTGAAGCAGGTGCAGGCCGAGGCGAAGGAGATCGTCGACCGGGCGATCGCGTAACCGCGTATCGGGACCCGCCTACAGCTTGTAGCCGATGGCGCGCAGCAGCGCGTGGCGGTCTGCGGCGTCGGCATCCGTCTCGACTCCGAGCGGCGGCTCGCCGTCGATGACTCCCGTGACGCCCCGACCCGCCGGCGTGACGGCCACGAGCACCTCAAGCGGGTTCGCCGTCGCGCAGTAGATCGAGCACACCTCAGGCACGGACTTCACCTGGTTCAGCACGCTGACCGGGAATCCGTCGCGCAGCATGATCACGAACACGTGACCGGCCGCGAGAGCCTCTGCGGCGGCGATCGCGAGCCCGACGAGCTCGGGGTCGTTGCCCGTGCGGCGGATGAGACGCGGGCCGGATGCCTCGCAGAACGCCACTCCGAAGCGCAGCGCTCCCCCGACGCCGGCGAGCGCCTCGTGCAGATCCTCGACCGTCTTGATGAAGTGGGACTGGCCGATGATGACGTTCACGTCGTCCGGCTTGGCGATGGGCACGGCTTCGATGTCGATCATGCGGTCAGGCTAGAACCGCCCGCGAGCAACGGGAAGGGGCCCCGGGATCGCCGGGGCCCCTCCTGCAGAGCGGTTCGGAGTGCCGCCGCCTACTTGTGACCGGGCTTACCCGGCTTGCCGTGACCGTGACCGCGACCCGGCCAGGTCTTGATCGGCACGACCTTCGAGACGGCGCCCGTCTTCGGGTCCAGCAGAACGCTGCGGTTCTGCGGGTGCTGGAAGTCGAACAGTCCGTTCAGCGAGCCGGCGGTCTTGTCGAACGAGCCGTCGCCGATCCTGCCCGTCGACCAGTTGTCCTCGACGAACTTCAGGATCGAGGGCTGCGAGGTCGCCGTGTGGTCGACCGAGTTCGCCTTGGTGTACGGCGAGATGACGAGCAGCGGCAGGCGCTGGCTCGGGCCGCAGCGGTCCTCGTAGCCGCCGTTCGCCGGGTTCTTCGCCGCCGTGGTGCAGATCGTCGTGTTGTTGGCGGTGTCGGTCGAGCCGTTGGTGATCTTCGGCGCGACGTGGTCGTACCAACCGTCCGAGTCGTCGTACGAGATCACGACGGCCGTGCTCGACCACTCCGGCGACTGCTCGAGCTTGTTGATCGTGTTCACGAGGAACGTCTGCTCATCGATCGGGTCGGAGTAGCTGGCGTGACCGTCCTGGTACTCCGGAGCCTTGAGGAACGAGACCGCCGGGATGTTGCCGTCCTGCACCGTGTCGTAGAAGTCGCTCAGGTCGTACTGGTGGTTCGCCTGGTCGGTGTGCCCGATCGCCTTCTCGGACGACGGCGGCAGGTGGTGCGGGTTCGACGTCGACTTGTAGTATGCGAACGGGTTGTGGTGCGGCGAGTAGTCGACGACCGAGGTGCCGGACACGTTGGTGTGCGTGGTGCCGCAGACGGCGTAGCCGGTCGAGGATGCCTTCGCCGTGGTGGTCGGTGCGAAGCCGCCCTGGAACCAGCCCCACGTGACGCCCTTCGCGTTCAGCAGGTCGCCGACGTTCTTGCCGGACAGCCCGGCGAGCGCGTTGGTCGAGGTGTGGTTGCTGTCGGCGCAGTCGTCGTACACGGGGTCGGGGTCATTGGTGACGGTGCCGACGCCCTTCGCGTTCGGGTCGACGACGGTGTAGGAATCCGGCGTCGCGGTCGCCTTGGGGTTCGTCGTGCCCGAGGTCGGGTCATACGAGGTGACGCCGTGCGTCTGCCCCGAGATCAGGTTCAGCGCGCCCGGGGTCGACGGCCCGAAGGTCGCGTCCCAGCTGTTGTCGCTCATGGCGTAGTTCTGCGCGTAGTTCCACAGCCCGGTGACCGTGTTGCCGTCGTAGTAGTCCATGGCGAGGCCCGGCGCCGAGTACAGCGGCGCGGCGCACTTGTCGACCGACGTGCTCTGAACAAAGAGGTCCATCTTGCCGCCGTCGACCGCCTTCTGCTCGGGAAGGTAGCCGTGGTTCTGATCGCAGGTGTCGGCCTGGGCGGGGGTGAGCCGCGTCGGCTGGTACTGGTTCGGGTTGTTCTTCAGGGTGCCCGAGGTGACCAGGGTGTTGACCTTCGGCGTGCTCTTCGACGCCGTGAACTTCGTGCCGTCGGTGTTCGCGGCGTTCGGGTAGGTGCCGAAGTAGTGATCGAACGAGACGTTCTCGTCGAAGATCACGACCAGGTGCTTGATGGGGGTGGTGGTATGCGCAGAGTTGTTCGGCGTCTCATGGGCATCTGCCGGAGCGGCCGCGAACGCGGTCGCCACAGCGAAGCCGGCCGCGACGGCCAGAGCGCCACCGGCGATGCCGAGGCGCTTCAAACGTGCTTTCTGGAACACGGTTGACTCTTCTTCCTCTCATGGTTCCCGACGCCCTCTTGCGTCGAGTCTGAAATCGCGGGCGACGCGCCCGAAGGCATCCGTCTCACGCGAACATTCCCTTCCCCAGCCAGTCGGAGGCGTTCTTCACACCGGGCAACGCGAAGAAATAGCCGCCACCGACCGGGGAGATGTAGTCGACGAGCGGCTCATCGACGAGGCGCTTCTGCACCGTCACGAACTGCCGCTCGATGTCCTGGTTGAACGCGGTGAAGATCGACCCCTGGTCGAGATTGCCGTTCGCGTCGATGCCGCCGTCGTAGTTGAAGGCGCGGCGCAGCATCCGCTGGTTGTCCGTGCCGGGCGTGCGCGGATTCGCGACCCGCATGTGCGCGCTCAGCGGGATCGAGCCGCCGTTGGGGTCGCGCTCGTAGTGCGGGTCGTCGAATTCCTTGCTGCCGGTCAACGGCGCGCCGCTGCCCTTGTAGCGGCCGAACATCTGCTGCTGCTCTTCGATGCCGACGCGGTCCCAGAACTCGACGAGCATGCGGATCTTCCGCACCGCCAGATAGCTGCCGCCCTCGACCCAGGCCGGCTCGCCGTTCGCTCCGCCGTGCGCCCACACGAGCTGACTCATCAGCTTCGCGTCGGTGCGGTCGGGATTCGCCGTGCCGTCCTTGAAGCCCATCAGGTTGCGCGGGGTGCCGCTCGGCCGCGGCGGCGACGCAAAGCCGTCCTGCCGCCAGCGCAGCTGCATGCCCGCACGGGTCGCCCGCAGCACCTCGCGCACCGCGTGCACCACCACGTCGTTGTCGTCGGCCTCGAACTGCAGCAGCAGGTCGCCGTCGCAGATCGTGCGGTCGAGCGCGTCGTTGGGGAAGTCCTCCATCGTGCGCAATTTGGAGGGCTTGACGGATGCCAGACCGAAGCGCCCGTCGAACAGCGAGGCCCCGACGGCGAGCGTGGCAGTGAGATCCCCGGCGACGACCTCGGGCCCGAGCACGCCCGAGTCGCTCGGCGCCGCGGTGATGCCGAGCTCCTGCGGCGTTCCGCCCGCGGCGAGGAAGCGGAGCTTCTCGGTGATCGTCTGCAGCAGCTCCTGCAGTCCGTCTGCGCCGACCGCCGTGACGTCGAGCGCGAGCAGCGAGGTCGAGCGCCGCACCGGTGCGAGCACCCCGGCCTGGTGCGCGCCGTGGAAGGCGTAGCCGGCCGCGCGGGCGGGTGCGGCGGCGGCCGGAGTCGCCGTGGTGGTGGCCTCGACGGCGGCGCTCGCGGCCGCGGTGGCTGCGGCACCCGCCGCGGCTCCGACGGCGCCCAGCAGGAACCCGCGGCGGGTCGGCGTCTCACGCACCGGCTTCCCACTCCCCGTCGTCTCGCGCATCGGCGTCCCCCTCAACGGCTGCTCACTCGGCTGCGTCTCATTCATCGGGCGTGAACCTCGGCTCTGCGATCTCGGCGACGGGAGCGAGCAGCTCGACCAGGCCGTTCAGCGCCGCATCGAGCTGCTCCCGCTGCGCCCAAGTGAGCGACTGCAGCGGGGTCCACGCGCCGCCTGCGCCGCGATAGCCCTCGACGAGCTTCTGCGCCGCGGCGAGCGCCGCCTCGGCGTCCGGCAGCGCGGCATACCGCGACGCGAGATCGGCCTTGAGGAACCCGAGCGCGGTCGTCGCACCCGTGAGGTTCGCGTCGATCGTCGCGAGGTTCGTGTGGCTGCCGGCATCCGTCGCCCCGGTCAGCTCGAACTGGATCGCGTTCTCGACGATCTCGTGCGAGCGCAGGCCGACCTGCAGCGGGTCGATCTGCGCGGTGCCGGGGTCGGCGGCGAGCGACGCCATCGCCTGCACGAGTGCCCGGGTCTGCGCTGCGACGGCTGAGGCGGGCGCACCGGACCAGAGGAGCGCCTCGATCTTGTGGAACCCGGTGAGGTGGGGATCGCTGAGCGCGGTCCGGCCGGACGCCGGCATCCCGTTGATCTCGGCGTCATGGTCGCCGAACGCGTCATAGGCGGCGCCGAGCGTCTCGTACGTCAGGTGCGCGGTGAGCCAGTCGGCCTTCGCGGCCGATAAATCGCCCTCCTCTGCGTCGGCGTCGAGCCGGCCGACCTGCTGCTGCAGCGTGGGCAGCCTGCCGTTCACCCATCTGCCGTAGGCGATGGCGACCGTGTTGAGCTGATTGCGCGTCAGCGGCTGCACCCCCGCGCTCAGCACGGCGCCCGGCGGTGCGGCGCCGACCCTGACGGTCTGGCCGACGGCGGCCGGCTCGTCCTCCGGGTAGCACGCGAAGCGGTAGCGCCCCTTGGCGAGCACGACGTGGGCGGTGGCCTTCGCACCGGGGCCGACGCCGTCCAGCTCGAGGAAGACCTTCTTGCTGTCCTGCTCCTGCAACTGGATGTCCATCGGGGCGTCGTTGCCGTTGGCGATCGTGAAGTCCTGGGTGCCGCCGGGCACCACGGCGCCCGGCTCCCCCCAGCCGACGCCACAGGTACTGCGGTTCGCGGTGAGCTGGTATTCAGAAGACGCCGCCGAGGCACCGGTGTGGACCGCGCTCGCCTGCCCGGGCCCCTTCACCACCGTGGCGACGACCCCCACGGCGATGATGACCGCGACCACCGCCCAGAACAGGGCGAACTGCGACCGCTTCGACATGGTGTGGGGAGCCTTTTCAGGATGAGCTACGGCTGAGGGCTCGACGCACACTCGGGCGTGCGCTGGCCCTCAAATGAGGCTAGGGGCGCGCCAGGGCGGCCCTCGGCGAGTTCAGAAGCTGTTCACCCCCGAGACACGGACACGCCTCTTCGCAAGAGAGTTACGCTCAGTCCATGGCAAGCACCGATCTGCGCTCGATTCCGGTCACGACGATCGACGGGGGCACGACCTCGCTCGCCGATTACTCCGACAAGGTCGTCATGGTGGTGAACGTGGCGTCGAAGTGCGGTCTGACGCCGCAGTACGAGCAGCTGGAGCAGCTGCAGAAGACGTACGAGGCGCGCGGCTTCACGGTGATCGGATTCCCGTGCAACCAGTTCGCCGGCCAGGAGCCCGGCACCGCCGAGGAGATCGTCGAGTTCTGCTCGGCCACCTACGGCGTGACCTTCCCCCTGATGGAGAAGATCAAGGTCAACGGCCGCGGCGTGCACCCGCTGTACAAGGAGCTCAAGCACACTCGCGACCACATGCACCTCGCGGGGCCCGTGCAGTGGAACTTCGAGAAGTTCCTCATCTACCCGGATGACACGGTCATCCGCTTCCGCCCGCGCACGGTGCCCGACGACCCGGCGGTCGTCGCGGCGATCGAGGCCGGCCTCGCCCAGGTCAACGAAGCGGCCTGAATCACATTCCGCCGATTGGCGCAACTGCTTCGCAGGGTGTAAATTTGCAGTCACCGCAAATTTCTATCGCCAATGCCGGCGGCGTCGGCGATGTCGGCGAGCCGCCTGTCCGGCACCCTCTCGAACCTGAATCAGCAGGTTCCGTCTCAACTGAAGGACTTCAATGTCAGAAGCTGTCGCTCCTGCGAGCGCTCACGGTGGCTCCAAGGCCGTGATGTCGCACCAGCAGATCCTGCTGGTCATCTACGGCCTCATGGCCGGCATGTTCCTCGGCGCGCTCGACCAGACGATCGTCGGTACTGCGATCCGCACCATCGGCGACGACCTGCACGGCCTGAACCAGCAGGCGTGGGTCACGACGGCGTACCTGATCACGTCGACGATCGCGACGCCGATCTACGGCAAGCTCTCCGACATCTTCGGCCGCCGCCCGCTCTTCATCTTCGCGATCGTCGTGTTCATCGTGGGCTCGGCCGCGTCGTCGTTCTCGACCTCGATGATCATGCTCGCGGCGTTCCGCGCCTTCCAGGGCCTCGGCGCCGGCGGCCTGATGTCCCTGCCGCTCGCCATCATGGGCGACATGCTCTCGCCGCGTGAGCGCGCGAAGTACCAGGGCTACTTCCTCGCCGTCTTCGGCATCTCCTCCGTCATCGGCCCGCTCGTCGGCGGCCTGTTCTCCGGCGCGCACCAGATCCTCTGGATCTCCGGCTGGCGCTGGGTGTTCCTCATCAACGTGCCGATCGGCATCGCCGCGCTGCTCATGGTCATCGCGTTCCTGCACCTGCCGAAGTTCGACCGCCACACGGCGCCGCGCATCGACTGGTGGGGTGCGACCGCCGTCGTCGCCACGCTCGTTCCGCTGCTGCTCGTCGCCGAGCAGGGGCGCACCTGGGGCTGGGGCTCGGCCGCCTCGATCAGCTGCTACGTGATCTCGGCGGTCGGCCTCGTCGCCTTCCTCATCATCGAGAACCTCATGGGCGACGACGCGATCATTCCGATGAAGCTGTTCCGCTCGGGTGTCTTCTCGATGGCGACCATCCTCGGCGTGCTCGTCGGCTTCGGCATGTTCGGCGCGATGCTGACCATCCCGCTCTACCTGCAGATCGTCACGGGCCTCTCGCCGACCGAGTCCGGCTTCGCGACGCTGCCGATGGTGCTGGGGCTCATGATCGCCTCGATCGTCTCCGGCCAGCTGATCGCGCGCACCGGCCAGTACCGCATCTTCCCCGTCACCGGCACGTTCTTCACGGCGATCGGCTTCTACCTGCTGACCTTCATGACGATCGACCGGCCGCTGTGGTTCATGCTGCTCGCCATGTTCGCGATCGGCCTCGGCCTCGGCCAGCTGATGCAGACGCTGACGCTCGCCAGCCAGAACTCGGTCGAGCCGCGTGACATGGGTGTGGCGACCGCCGCCTCGACGTTCTTCCGCCAGATCGGTGGAACGCTCGGCACCGCCGTGCTGCTCTCCGTGCTGTTCTCCGTGCTGCCCGGCAACATCCAGACGGCGACCACGAACAAAGCCGATCTGACCGCCGCGCTGAACTCCGCCCTCAACCCGGCCGTCGCGAGCGCGCCGCACAACGCGGGCATCATGAAGCAGTTCTGGACGCCGATCGTCGGACCTGTCAAGGAGAACGTCCAGCAGCAGCTCACCAAGGGCGCTCAGCAGGCGACGGATGCCGCGAAGCAGGCCGTCACGGCGCAGGTCACGGCCGCGGTGAACGCCCAGGTCGCCGCAGGCGCCATCCCCGAGGCGGCCGCGCAGTCGGTCATCGACCAGCAGGTCCAGGCCGCCCTGCCCGCCGCCCAGCAGCAGGCGCTGCGGACGGTCGCCGAGAAGGCCAACGCCTCGGTGGTGAACGGCACGGTGCAGGTCGACTACAGCGACGCCGCACAGCGCAAGGCGGTCGTGAACGAGGTCGTGCCGAGCATCATCAAGCAGGTCGAGGGCGGCACGTCGTCGAAGAGCTCCACCAACATCGACACGAGCAACACCTCATTCCTGAACAACGCCGATGACGCGCTGAAGCGCCCGTTCCTCAAGGGCTTCAACGCCTCGACCATCGAGATCTACTGGGTCGGCATGCTCGTCATCCTGGTGGCGTTCGTGCTCACCTGGTTCTTCCGGGTGCCGCCGCTGCGCAAGGTCTCGGCCCTGCAGCAGCAGGCCGACGCGGCTGCGGCCGAGAACGCCGCGGCCGGCCCGGACGACGCCGAGCGCTCGCCCGCCGAGGAGATCGAGATCGAGGCGGTCGCCGCGGCCAACACCGCGGGCGCCTTCGTCGCCCCGAGCACCACCGGCTCGATGGACCTCACGACCGAGAAGAAGTAACCCCCCGGAAGTCGACCTCAGCCCCGAGGCGGTCACGCATCACGCGGATCGCCTCGGGGTTCTCGTCGATCAGGAGGAAGCGGCGGCCGAGCGACGCCGCCACCGCGCCCGTGGTTCCCGAGCCGGCGAAGAAGTCGAGCACCCAGTCGCCGGGGCGCGACGAGGCCTGAAGCATCCGTCTGATCAACCCTGCCGGTTTCTGCGTCGGGTAGCCCGTCTTCTCCTTGCCGGTCGGCGAGACGATCGTGTGCCACCACACGTCGGTGGGCAGCTTGCCGCGCGCGGCCTTCTCAGGCGTGACGAGGCCGGGGGCCATGTAGGGCTCGCGGTCGACGGCCTCCGAGTCGAAGAAGTAGCGGGCCGGGTCCTTCACGTACATCAGGATCGTGTCGTGCTTCGTCGGCCAGCGGCGCTTCGACTTGCCGCCGTAGTCGTACGCCCAGATCAGCTCGTTGATGAAGCACTCGCGGCCGAACAGCGCGTCGAGCAGCACCTTCGCGTAGTGCGCCTCGCGGTAGTCGAGGTGCAGATAGAGCGTGCCGTCGGGCGCGAGCAGCCGCCATGCCTCGGCGAGCCGCGGCTCGAGGAACGCCCAGTAGTCGTCGAACACGTCGTCGTAGCCCAGCAGATCGCCCTTGATGCGCTCGTAGCTCTGGCCGGCGAATCCGACGATCGATTTGACGGACCTGACGGATGCCTCGCCGTCGCTCACTCGCACCGCGGTGGTCGACTGCCGGCGCTGCACGCGGCCCGTGTTGAACGGCGGGTCGAGGTAGACGACGGTGAACGCCTCGTCGGGCAGGCTCGGCAGCACGGCGAGGTTGTCGGCGTGGATCACCGTGTCAGGGCCTGACGGGTCCCAGGGCGGCGTCCACAATGGCATGGTGTCGATCATTCCAGCCCACGAGGCGCACACCGACCCGATGGACTCGCCCACGCCGTACGCGGAGGCGCTGCGCCGCTTCGCCGCCCGCGACACCGTGCGCCTGATCGTGCCCGGGCACTCGGGCGATCCGAGCTCCTCCCCCGATCTCACCGACTTCTTCGGGGAGCAGCTGCTGCGCCTCGACGTGGCGCCGCTGGTCTCGGGCATCGACCTCGGCCTGTACACGCCGTACGAGCGGGCGCTCGAGCTCGCCGCCGAGGCGTGGAGCGCGAAGCGCAGCTGGTTCCTCACCAACGGCTCATCGCAGGCGAACCGCATCGCGGCGCTCGCGCTGGGCTTCTTCGGCGAGCGCTCGCAGCCCGTCGTCGCGCAGCGCAGCACGCACTCGAGCTTCATCGACGGCATGATCATCGCCGGGCTCGACGCCGTGTTCGTGCAGCCGACCATCGATCACGCCCTCGGCATCGCCCACGGCGTCTCGCCCGAGCGGCTCGTCGAGGCGCTCGACCGCACGCCCGACGCGAAGGCCGCGTACCTCGTGAGCCCGTCGTACTTCGGGGCGACCGTCGACGTGCCGGCGCTCGCGCAGATCGCGCACGAGCACGGCGTGCCGCTCGTCGTCGACGCGGCCTGGGGCGCGCACTACGGATTCCACCCAGAGCTGCCGCCGTCGCCCGTGGCTCTCGGCCCAGCTGAGGCAGGCAGAGTCGGGCACGGCGCCGACCTCGTCATCATGTCGACGCACAAGCTCGGCGGCTCCCTCACGCAGAGCGCGATGCTGCACCTCGGGCACGGTGAGTTCGCGGCGGCGCTCGAGCCGTTCGTCGACCGGGCCTTCGTGCTCGAGCAGTCGACGTCCGAGAGTGCGCTGCTGCTGGCATCCCTCGACCTCGCCCGCCATCAGCTGCAGACGGGCGCCGAGCGCATCGGCGCTTCGCTCGAGGCGGCCGAGCAGCTGCGTGAGGCGATCAGGGCGGGCGGCCGGTTCCGGATCGCAAGCGACGGGTTCTCCGGCGACGACGTGGCCGCCGTGGACGCCTCGCGCGTCTCGATCGACGTGGGCGCGGGCGGCCTGCTCGGCCACGCGGTGCGCGAGGTGATGCTGCGCGACCACGGCATCCAGTTCGAGCTGTCGACGGACGCCTGCGTGCTCGCCATCGTCGGCCCCGGCGCGCATCCCGACATCGCCCGCATCGCCGACGCCCTGCACGGGCTCTCCGCCGACGACCCCGAGGTGGCCGCCGCCGGCTTCGTGCGCGTGCCGCTGCCGGAGCCCGGGCCGAAGCGGATGCTCGTGCGAGAGGCCGCCTTCGCGGCATCCGTCGTCGTCCCTGCGGACGAGGCGATCGGGCGCGTCTCTGCCGACTCGCTGGCCGCCTACCCGCCCGGGATCCCGAATGTGATGCCCGGTGAGGAGATCACCGCCGAGACGGTGCGGTTCCTGCAGCACGTGGCCGCCGCGCCGACGGGCTTCGTGCGCGGGGCGGTCGACCCGGCGGTCGCGACGCTGCGCGTGGTCGCCTAGGCTGCCGCGCTACAGTTCCGGATCCGCGCGCTCGTGATCCGAGGCGCGCGGATCCGGAACTGTAGCGCGGCCGACCGGGGCCTACCAGCCGCCGCCACCGCCGCCGCCGAAGCCGCCGCCCGAGAACCCGCCCGAGAAGCCGCTGCCGCCCGAGCTCGACCACGAGTGCGAGCCACTCTGCGTGCTCGCCGTCGTCGCGTAGTTGTGCGAGGCGAAGGCGTTCGCGAACAGCAGCGTCTGCAGCGGCAGCAGGGTCGGCGACACGTCGGTGGGCGTCGTCGCCCAGTAGCGGCCGAGCACCTCGCGCCACTCCTTCTCGATGTTGAAGAGGATCGCGTAGGGCAGCAGCTTCTCGTACAGCTTCACCACCTGCTCTCCGCTCGGCGCGGTCTGCGTCTCGGCGCCGCTCGGGCTCTGCAGCATGCGGATGCGGTCGGCCTCGGCGAGGCGCAGGTAGTCGCGGATGCCGAGCAGGTGCTCGTACGCCGGGGTCGAGGCATCCGTGCGGCGCTCGGGCGGAACGCACAGCGCGAACGCCGCCACGCCGCACGCGAGCGCTCCCACGAGGGCGAGGTCGTGCTGCCACGAGCCGAGCGCCCGCGAGACGAGCAGGTAGAGCAGCACGATCGCGGCGATGATCACCAGGGCGGCCACGCCGAGCACGATCGAGCCGGCGCGCGTGTGCTTGCGCTTGATCAGCCCCTGCGCGCGCACGGAGTCCTTCGCCGCCTGCAGCAGCTTCGCGATGCGGTCGCCGATCTTCGGCTTCTTCGGGTCGAGCGTCACGGTGGCATCCGGCTTGATCGAGCCGAACAGGGTGTGCACGGCATCCGCATCCTCGTCGTCGAGCACCGTCGCGTCGTGCAGCTGCAGCGTGTAGAGGTCGTCGCTGGTCTTCTTCGTGCCCCGGTCGTCGCGCGTCATGGTGGCCGCGCGACTCACGACGAGCTGCGTGATGAGAGCCGGGAATGCCCGGTCGCGCTCGTCCAGCAGCTCGGCCGCCTCCATGACCCCGATGCCGGGGAACGCCTGGTACTGCGGCACGATGATGCCGGTGCCCTTGGGATGCCCGAGCCGCACGACCCGCACGATGATGGCGCCGATCAGCAGCAGGATCGCGATCGGCAGCAGCACCCAGACGAGCACGCGCAGCACCGACACCGGCACCGCGAAGGTGCCCGCATGGAAGCCGACCAGCATCGTGAGGTTCTCGCCCGCCGCCAGGTTCCGGGCACTCGCGGTCGCGGTTCCGCCCGACACGGTGATGTCGCAGTCGCTCGCCGTGGAGCCTTGGCCGCCGGTGAAGCACTGCCTGTCGCCGCTCAGCGCGCCGGTGAGGTCGGCGGGGAGGTGCAGCGTCGCCGTCACCTCGCCGAAGGGCTGCGACCAGCCCGTGCCGTTCACGTCGAAGAGGAACTGCTGCGCACCGCCCGGCCCCGTCTGGTGGATGACGTCGCGCATCGTGTACTTCACCACGTAGGTCTGCGCGCCGTGCACGAAGCTGAGCGGATCGCCGATGCGGAGCACCGTGAAGCCCGCCTGGTCGTTGTTCACCTCGTAGCCGATGGGCGCGCCCGCGGCATCCGTCACTCCTTGGATCTGGACGTGCAGGGACCGGCCGTCGGCCGTCGTCGGGATCGCGCGCTCGATGCCGTGGTTCTGGTCGAAGTCCGGGAACTGGGCGACAAAGGTCTCGGTGACGGCGAGCCTCGCGCGATGGTCTGCGGCGCGCGTGAGGCGGTAGTCGGTGTGCAGGCTCGTGAAGCTGAAATCACTGGTGTCTGCCTGAACAGAGACCGCGCGAACGGATGCCTGCGCCGACGCCGCCGCGAGGAATCCGCCCCCGCTCAGCGCCCCGAGCGCGCCGAGCACGAGTGCGAGAACGATCCGGATGCCCCACCGCTGAATCACGCGACGAGCCTAGCGGCGCGTCAGTACTTGGCCGTGGTGTTGCCCCACTGGTCGAGCTCGATGACGACGCGCCCCGGCTTGGCCGCACCCGCTCCGGCGCCGATGCCGAGTGGGTCCCCGTCGGCCTCCGGCGAGGGGGCGGGCAGCGTCGTCTGGCGCTCGAGCTCGAGCTGCGACTCGTAGCGCACGGGGTGGAACACCTCGTCGAAGGCGGCGCCGAGCATGCCGCTGCCGATCGAGCCTGAGCCGCGCTTCTGCGTCTTGTCGCTGAGGTCGATGACGCCGGTCTTGTGGAGCGCCCAGAGCAGCAGGAGCACGCCGATGATGGCGGTCGCGATGATCAGGGGCTTCACGCGCGCCAGGGTAGCAAGTGGGGCTGAACGCGCAGCCGAGTCGCAAGACGCTCTACGAGCGGGCGACTTGCTCGCCCGCGAACGCGGGGGACTCGACAAGCCGACTGCGGCGTGCCGGCGTTGATCGCTGGGCGCGACGATCCGGTGGATCGTCGCTGCGATCAACGCCGAGCAGGCTGTGCCTGCTCGGACCGGCGCGCTAAGGAACTCGGTAGAGCCATTCCGGGGTCGAGAACTTCTCGGTGACGAGGCGCTCGGCGGCGGCGTATTCCGCCGGGGTGATGTCGCCCGGGGTCGCGCGGTACATGCTCGAGAACTGCTGCGTCATCCGCTCGATGATCTCGGCGCGCGAGAGCCCGGTCTGCGAGCGCAGCGGGTCGACCCGCTTGGCCGCCGACGCGATGCCCTTGTCGCTGATCTTCTCGCGGCCGATGCGCAGCACCTCGGTCATCTTCTGGCCGTCCATGTCGTAGCTCATCGTGACGTGGTGCAGCACCGCGCCCGAGCCGAGCCGCTTCTGTGCGGCGCCGCCGATCTTGCCCTTGGGGCTCGTGATGTCGTTGAGCGGCACGTACGACGCGTCGATGCCCATGCCCTGCAGCGCGAGGATCGCCCACTCGTCGAGGTAGGCGTAGCTGTCGGCGAAGGTCATGCCCTGCACGAGGTCGATCGGCACGTACAGCGAGTAGGTGACGACCGAGCCCTTCTCCATCATCATCGCGCCGCCGCCGGTGATGCGGCGCACGACGTCGAAGCCGTGCTTCGCGGCGCCCTCGGGGTCGACCTCGTTCTTCACCGACTGGAAGCTGCCGATGACGACCGCGTTCTCCTCCCACTCCCAGAAGCGCAGGGTCGGCTTGCGCGCGCCCGTGGCGACGGATGCCGTGAGCACCTCGTCGAGCGCGAGATGCGTCACCGGAGGCAGCGGGCCGGGGTGCACGATCTCCCAGTCGTAGTCGCTCCACGTGGTCGCGTTCGCGAGGCTGCGGCGGATCGCCACGCCGACGGACTCCGGAGTGAAGCCGAGCAGCACGGCCCCCTCGGGAAGCGCGCGGCGCACGGCATCCGCGATCACGCGCGTATCCGATTCGACGGGCAGGCCGGTGATCGCGGCGTCGATGTCGGCAAGGGCCTCGTCGGGCTCGAGGAAGAAGTCACCGGCCAGGTGGAAGTTCGCGATGCGGCCCTCGACCGCGTCGAGGTCGACGACGACCAGCTTGCCCCCAGGAACCTTGTACTCGCCGTGCATGCTTATGAGCCTAAGCGGGCGCGGGCGCGAACCGTTCGTCGAGCCATGTCACCAGGTCAGCGAGCACCTCGTCCCTGTTGAGCTCGTTGAAGACCTCGTGGCGGGCATCCGTGTAGATGTGCACCGTCACGTCGCTCAGCCCGCTGCGCGTGCGGTATGCGTTCGCAAGCTTCACGACGGACTTCTCGCCGCCGAGCGAGTCGTCCGAGCCGATCTGGATGAGCAGCGGCACGTCGCGCTCGAGGTTGCGCGCGGGCCGCCCGAGCAGGCGCATCGCGTCGAGCACGCCGAACTTCGCGATCGTCTCGGCGGCGAAGTTGAGCGGGTCCTCGCCGAACGCGGTCTGCACCGCGACGTCGCGCGACAGCCACTCGTGGCCGGTCGTGCCGAGGTGCCTGTGCCGCGCGTTCAGGTTTCCGGAGCGCATCGAGCCGAGCATCCGGTACGCCGTCCCTGTGAGCACGACCGCGTCGTAGTCGGCGGCGTGCTCGTTGATGAGCCGCTGCGCCATGAGCGAGCCCCAGCTGTGCCCGAGCAGGACGACGGGGAGCGACGGATGCTTCGCCCTGATCAGCCGACCCAGCTGGCGCAGGTCCTCGATGGCCGCCCGCAGCCCGCCCGGGCCGAGCCTGCCGAGCTGCGCCACGTCGCCGCCCCACTGCGTGAGGCCGGTCTGGCCGTGGCCGCGGTGGTCGTCGGCGAAGACGACGTAGCCGGCGTCGTTCAGCGCCTGCGCGACGTGCGCGTAGCGGCCGGCGTGCTCGCCGATGCCGTGCGCGAGCTGCACGACGCCCTTCGAGGTCTGCCCCTCGGGCAGCGGGTACTCGTAGTAGGTGACCACGACTCCGTAGTCGTCGGTGAAGGTGGACGTCGTCGGCGCCATGCGCCCATCATCGCGGAACTCGGCGGAAGTCGCCGGAACTCGTGCCCGTTCCGGACATTCGAGCCCACGGCCCCGGGCGCAGACGTCCGGAACGGGCACGAGTGGATCGTTGCTAGCAGGTAATTAGCAAGGCTAAGGAGTAAGGTGAGACGCGTGACGGAAGAGCTCGACCTGGACGCCCAGCTGCGCATCGCGGTGGGGCGGCTCAACCGGCGCATCCGTGCCGAGAAGGCGAGCGACGACCTCTCCGACGGGCAGTTCAGCGTGCTCGCCCTGCTCTTCCGCGACGGACCCCACACGGTCGGCCAGCTCGCCGAGGCCGAGCACGTGACCCCGCCGTCGATGAACCGCCGGGTGAACTCGCTCGAGGCGGGCGGCTACGTCACGCGCGAGGGCTCCCCCGACGACGGCCGCAAGGTCGTCGTCCGCGTGACGCCGGCGGGAGCGTCGTTCGTGACCGAGACCCGCCGACGCCGCGAGCAGTGGCTCGGCAAGCGCACGAGCGAGCTCACGGATGCCCAGCGGGAGACGCTGCGCCAGGCATCCGTCATCATGCGCGAACTGGCCGACGGGTAGGCGCATCGATTTGAACAATCTCTTCCGGTCCCTCTCGGCGCTCAACTACCGCATCTGGTTCCTCGGCGCGATCGTCTCGAACGTCGGCACCTGGATGCAGCGCACCGCACAGGACTGGATCGTCCTCACCGAGCTCACCCACAACAACGCGACAGCCGTCGGCGTGACGATGGCGCTGCAGTTCGGCCCGCAGCTCGTGCTGCTGCCCGTGACCGGCTGGGCGGCCGACCGCTTCGACCGGCGCCGCCTGCTCATGGCGACGCAGGGCGCGATGGGCCTGCTCGGCGCGGGCCTCGGCGTGATGACCGTGACCGGCGTCGTCGAGCTGTGGCACGTGTACGTGTTCGCACTGCTGCTCGGCGTCGTGGCCGCCTTCGACGCGCCGGCCCGGCAGACTTTCGTCGGCGACCTCGTCGATGCGCGCAACCTCTCGAACGCGGTGGCGCTCAACTCGGCATCCTTCAACGCCGCGCGCACGATCGGCCCCGCCGTTGCCGGCCTCTTGACCGCCGTCGTCGGCGCGGGCTGGGTGTTCCTCATCAACGCGGTGACCTTCGTCGCCGTGCTGATCTCGCTGCAGCTCATGAAGAAGGACCAGCTGACGCCGCGGTCGCGGTCGTCGCGCCGGGGCGGCCTCGTCGACGGCTTCCGCTACGTCAGGCGCCGCCCCGACATCATGGTGATCCTCGTGATGGTGTTCCTCATTGGCACCTTCGGGCTCAACTTCCCGATCTACACCTCGACGATGGCCTCGACGGTGTTCCACAAGGGAGCAGGCGAGTTCGGCATCCTCTCGTCGATCATGGCCGTCGGCTCGGTGATCGGAGCGCTGCTGTCCGCGCGGCGCGAGAAGCCACGCGTCTCGCTCCTGTTCGCGGGTGCGCTGATGTTCGGCATCGGATGCCTGATCGCCGCGCTCATGCCGAACTTCTGGCTCTTCGGGGCCGCTCTCGCGCTCATCGGCCTCTTCTCGCAGACGCTCATGACGACCGCGAATGGGACGGTGCAGCTCGCCACAGACCCGCAGGTGCGGGGGCGCGTGATGGCGATCTACATGGCGATCTTCATGGGCGGAACGCCCATCGGGGCGCCCATCGTCGGCTGGGTCGCCGACACGCTCGGGCCGCGGTGGGGGCTCGGAGTGGGCGCCGCGTCGGGCATCGTCGCCGGGGCCGTCGGGGTGTACTACCTCGTGCGCTGGCGCGGGCTGCGGCTGCGCGTGCGCGGCGGGAGGCCGGCGTTTGTATTGGAAGAGCCTGAGACCGCCCGCCCCGAGGCCGCGGCGGCGTAGCGCCTACGCCTCGCGGGTGATCTCGACCTTCACGAAGATCTCCGCGGCGCCCGCGCCCGCGTAGACGCCGCGGATCGGCGCGATGTCGTCGTAGTCGCGCCCGTGCCCGACGTAGACGTGCCGGTCACCCGCCTCGGTCAGGTTCGTGGGGTCCCAGCCGCGCCAGGCGCCCGCGCCGTCGGCGGCGCTCGGCCCGCAGTACCACTCGACCCACGCGTGCGACTCGCCCGCCACGGTCTCGTGCAGCTCGGCGTCCGGCTTCGGGTGCAGGTAGCCCGAGACATAGCGGGCCGGGATGCCCACCGAGCGCAGCGCCCCGAGGGTGACGTGCACGATGTCCTGGCAGACGCCGCGGCGCGCGGCCCACGCCTCGGCGGCGGTGTCGTCGACGCGGGTGACGCCCTGCACGTACTCCATCTCGCCGCCGATCGCCCGGCAGATCGCCTCGGCCGCCTCGCACGGGGTCGCGGCACCGGCGGCGGCCCTCGCGGCGAGCGCGGCCACCTCGGCCGGCGGCTCGGTGCGCCGGCTCTGGCGCAGCTGCTCGACCGCCTCGACGGTGCGCTGGCTCGCCGCGCGCAGCTCGTCCCAGCCGATCGAGCAGTCGACGTGGGGGCGCTCGTCGACCTCGATGAGGCTGCTCGCCGAGAGGGTGAGCTCGCGGTGCGGCGAGAGCACCTCGAACGACGTGACGCGGGTGCCCCAGTAGTCGGTGTAGGTGTGCTGCGACGCGTTCGGCCGCGTGTCGATGTGGGCGGAGAGCACCCACTGGCCGTCGCGCGATGCGGGAAGCATCCGTGCCTCGTTGTACGAGGCGGATGCCTCGCCCTCGTACCGGAAGCCGGTCGTGTGCGTCACGCGCAGTCGTTTCATACCCGCTCCCCTGCCCATGTCGGCACCACCTGCTCGGGGAAGTACCGCTGCTTGACCGCTTCGCTCGCGGCGCTCGTCGCCCGCTGCACGCCCTCCATGGCGTGCGGCAGGTCGTCGAGGATCTCGGAGATCGGCCGGTACTCGAGGCTCGAGACCGCCTGGCCGAGCACGCGCAGCGCCTGGTCGACCGCGCCGATGCGCTCGGTGCGCGGCTCGAGCGCGTTGAGGCTGGCGATCGCGCGGTTCATCGAGAACAGCACCGAGCGCGGGAAGACCCGGTCGACGAGCAGGAACTCGGCCGCGTTGCGCAGCGACGAGACGCCGCGGTACGTGCGCAGGTACGCCTCGTAGGCGCCGCAGGAGCGCAGGATCGTCGTCCAGCTCGGCCCGGACACCTCGGTCAGCGCGCGCGTCGCGAGCAGCCGGGCGGTCATGTCGGCGCGTTCAAGCGCGAGGCCGAGCGAGAAGAAGTGGTAGGCGTCGTCGCGGCTCATCACGGTCTCGTTGGTGCCCACGGCGAGGGCGGTGCGCTCGCGCACCCAGTGGAAGAAGTCGTGCACGCGCTCGCTCGCGACCTTGCGGGGCATCCGTGTCGTCGTCGTGTTCAGGCACTCCCACAGCTCGCTCGACACGATCTCGCGCGCGCGCCTCGCGTTCTCGCGCGCGGCGTTGAGCGAGTAGGCGATGGATGCCGGATTCTGGCGGTTCACCGCCAGCAGGCTGAGCACCCCCTCGCGGTCGAGCGGGGTGTCGGCCGGCACATCGGAGCCCATCACGCCGAGCAGGGCGCGGCAGGCGGTGTCCTCATCGACCCACGGGTCCTCGAGCAGCAGCTGGAGCTGCACGTCGAGGATGCGCGCGGTGCCGTCGGCCCGCTCGAGATAGCGGCCGATCCAAAAAAGACTCTCGGCGATTCTAGAGAGCACGGATTCCTCCCCCATTGTGCGGCGTCGCCTTGTGGGCTTGTCGCAGGTGTTGCGCTTGTTGTTGTTGCTGTTGCTGCTGGGTCGCGCCCTGCTGATCCTCCGGCGCGTACTGCGGGCCGAGCTTCCCCTTCGGGGCGACCTCCGCGAGCGGCGGCGACCCCGCTGCCAGCTCCATCGGCGCCGCTTGCTCGGCGGTGATAGCCGAGACGTCGATCGCGCTCGTCGGCGGGTGCACTGCCTGCACCGGGATCGGGCCCGAGCTCGGCGCTGCCCCCCGGCCGAGCACCCAGGTGTCCTTCGAGCCGCCGCCCTGCGAGGAGTTCACGACGAGCTGGCCGGCCGGCAGCGCGACGCGCGTGAGGCCGCCCGGAAGCACCCAGATGTCGTCGCCCGAGTTGACCGCGAAGGGCCGCAGGTCGGTGTGCCGCGGCTGCATGCCGTCGTCGGTGAGCGTGGGGATCGTCGACAGCTGCACGACCGGCTGGGCGATCCAGCCGCGCGGGTCGTCGATGAGCTTGGCTCGCAGCACGTCGAGTTCCGTGCGCGACGCGGACGGCCCGATCACGAGGCCCTTGCCGCCCGAGCCGTCGACCGGCTTCACGACGAGCTCGTCGAGGCGGTCGAGCACCTCTTCGAGCGCGCCCGGGTCCTCGAGGCGCCAGGTGTCGACGTTCGGGATGATCGGCTCTTCGCCGAGGAAGTACCTGATCAGCTCGGGCACGTAGGTGTAGGTGAGCTTGTCGTCGGCGACGCCGTTGCCGACCGCGTTCGCGATGGTGACGTTGCCGAGCCGGGCGGCGGCGAGCAGTCCGGGCGTGCCGAGCACCGAGTCCGCGCGGAACTGCAGCGGGTCGAGGAAGTCGTCGTCGATGCGGCGGTAGATGACGTCGACGCGGGTCGGGCCGCCGGTCGTGCGCATCCACACGTAGCCGCCGGAGACGTAGAGGTCGCGGCCCTCGACCAGTTCGACGCCCATGAGACGGGCGAGCAGGGTGTGCTCGAAGTACGCCGAGTTGTAGACACCGGGGGTGAGCACGACGACGACCGGGTCCTCGACTCCGGCGGGCGCAGAGGCGCGCAGCGCCTGCAGCAGTCGGTAGGGGTACTCGCCGACGGGCCGCACGGGCATCTCGACGAACAGCTCGGGCAGCGTCTGCGCCATGACGCGGCGGTTGGAGATGATGTAGGAGACGCCGGAGGGCACGCGCACGTTGTCCTCGAGCACCCGCCACGCGCCCTTCTCGTCGCGGATCAGATCGATGCCGGCGACGTGCACGCGCACCCCGTTGGCACTCTCGATGCCCGCGGCCTGGCGGTAGAAGTTGGCAGAGGTGGCGATGAGGGATGCCGGGATGACGCCGTCGGCGACCGCCCGCTGCCTGCCGTAGGCGTCGCCGAGGAACGCTTCGAGCGCGCGCACCCGCTGCCTGACGCCGGCCTCGACGTCGACCCATTCGTCCTCGGGGATGATCCGCGGCACGGCGTCGAGGGGGAAAGGGCGCTCCTCGCCGGCGAAGTCGAAGGTGACCCCCTGGGCGAGGTAGGAGTTCGCAAGGGCATCCGCACGGCCGCGCAGCTCGTCCTGCGTCATGCGGCTGAGCGCCGTGTGCAGTTCGCGGTACGGCTCGCGCGCCTTCGTGCTGCCGTCTTCGGCGGGGCCGGCGAACATCTCGTCGAAGGCGACGCTCGGCCCTCCTGGCGGCAGCGTTGCGCCGTACCCTGCGAACAGATCACCCATGGCTGAAATCTAGGAACCGAGTGTTGCCGGTGCGTTTCCGGCAGTGGTTCGAATTGTGTCACTCACTCGCGGGGCGCGGCCAGGCCCCGAGCGCTCGTGCTCGTGGCGTTGCAGAGGGCAAGGCGGGTTGCGCGCTAGCTTCGTCAGCTATGACGGATGCCGCGGCGATGACGAGCGGCGTCTTCCGCATCGCGAACTTCCGGAAGCTCTGGGCGTCGAACCTGCTCGGCGATGTCGGCGCAGGGTTCGCGGACGTCGCTCTCGCCGTGACCGCGGTGCAGTTCCTGCATGCGACGACGTTCGAGGCGGCGATCGTCGCGGGGCTCGAGCGCGCCGCCTATCTGATCCTCGGCATCCCGATCGGCGTGTGGGTGGATCGCCTTCCGCAGCGCAGGCTGCTGTTCGGGGCGGATCTGCTGCGCTTCGCCGCGGCGGCCTCGATCCCCGTGGCGTTCTGGGTCGGGCACCTCACCGTGGTGCAGCTCATGATCGTGGCGCTGCTGATCGGCATCGGGAACATCTTCTACGACGTGACGCATACGACGGTGCTGCCCGAGGTCGTCGGGCGCGGGCGCGTGCATGAGGCATCCGCCCGGATGCAGACGGTGGACTCGACGGCATCCGTCATCATGCCTGGCGCCTCAGGCTGGCTCATCGCCGTCACCGCCGCGCCGGTGCCGTACATCGCGACGGCGGCCGCGCACCTGCTCTCGACGCTGTTCGCTGCCCGCATCACCGCCGCGTCGACGCGCGCGAGCGCGCCGGGCGAGAAGGGCGAGCCGTTCTTCGCCGCGGTCCGAACCGGCATCGCCTTCATCGGCCGGCACGCGCTGCTGCGCGCCTTCATGGCCGCCACCGCCGTCTACAACTTCGGCGCCGGGATCGTCGGCGGCGTCTTCGCCGTGTTCTTCCTGCGGACCCTGCACCAGACCTCGGCGACGCTCGGCCTGATGATGTCGATCGCGGCCATCGGGGGGATCGTCGGCGCGGTCATCGGCCTTCCGATCCGGCGGCGCCTCGGCGAGGTCCGCGCGCAGTTCCCCTGCTACGCGCTGATGGGCGCCGCGACCGCGTTCGTGCCGCTCAGCCCGTACCTGCCGTGGCCACCGGTCGCCACGATCACCGTCGCGGAGTTCTTCATCGCCTTCGCGATCACGGTCGCGGCCATCTGCTCGAGCGGCGTGAACGCGCGCATGACCCCCGCGCCCCTGCTCGGCCGGGTCACGTCAGCCCGCCGGGTCGTCTCGATCGGCGCGGTGCCCTTGGGCACGCTCGCGGGCGGCATCATCGGCTCGGCCGCCGGCGCCGACACCGCGCTCTGGGTCGGCGCCGCCGCCATGCTGTGCAGCCTGCCCATCCTCCTGGCCTCGCCGGCCCGGCGTCTGAGGGACCTCACCCCCGAGTTCACCGCCCTAGAGGCGACCTCGGTTCCCGCGTAGAGGCAAGGGCTACCTCTCGTAGACCTCGCGGCGGTGAGCGGCGCGCACGACCGTGACCGTCAGTTCAGCGTCGAAGACGTCATAGATGACGCGGTAGTCCCCCACGCGGATGCGCCAGGCGGTCTCTTCTCCCACGAGCTTCTTCGCGCCGCGCGGGCGGGGCTCGTCGGAGAGGTCCTCGATCGCGTCAAGGACACGGTCACGTGCCGGGCGCGGAAGCTTCTTGATCTGTCGGGCCGCCGCCGTGGTGAAGTCGACCCGATAGCTCACGAGGCGAGATCGCGCCGCAGTTCATCGAGGGCGATGCGGCTGCCGTCGTCTGCCGCCTTCGCCTCACGGTAGGAAGCGACGTCCTGCGCCATCTCGAAGGCCTCGAGCGCCTCCAGATCCGCAACACCGATGACGACGGCGGCGAGCTTGCCGTTCCGGGTGACTCCGATGCGCTCGCCGGCGTACATCGCGCGCCCCAAGACATCGGAGAGCTGACTGCGTAGCTCCCGGGTCGAGACCTCCGTTGTCACCGTCTCCATGTATCCATGGTAACCGCATATGCAACTGTGTACACCCGAGCAGCATCTCAACACATGTGATGAGGCCGTTGAAGAGTGGCTGCGCAGCGAGGTCGTGACGGCCCATGACCAGCTGCGGGCCAACCCGTCGCAGGCGGTCAGCGCCGAGGAGATGCGCTCTCATCTTGCAGTTCTGCACGCACAGCGGCATTCCGCGTGCGACTCGCGACCCGTCGGGTCGCCTCCTCGCTCCAGGGCGTGAAGAACCGCTATCTCTGGCCCCAGAGCCGGAGGGGGATGAAGGCGGCGGCGTGCGCGAAGTCGCCGTCGGTGGTGAGCAGAGTCAGCTCGCGCGAGACCGCCAGCTGCGCGATGAGCGCGTCGACTGTGCCGAGCTGCACGCCGTGGGATCGGCAGGTGTTCGCCAGCTCGGCCGCCGCCTCGTAGTCGGCACGGGCCGGCTCGATCAGCTCGACATAGGCGAACTGCTCGCGGATCACGGCCTGAGCACGCTTCGGCACGAACCCCCGCAGCAGCTCCGTGAGAATCAGACCGGTCGCCGCGACGGGCTCACCGCCCACAAGCGCCTCACGAAGCGCCTGCACCTCAGGCTGCTCCGACGGAGTGTCCCGACGGAAGGCGAGCGACCACACGCTCGTGTCGACGAGAAACGTCACGACGCCGAGTCGAGCTTGCGGTCGCGGCTGCTCCGGTCTTCCTTGTAGTCATAGCCCGGGTCCCACTCGAGGGTGCCGAACGCCTCGACGATGCGTGCGCGCTCCCGGCGGGCGATGTACTCCTGCAGAGCTGCCGTCACGGTGGCCTTTTTCGTCGCCTCGCCGCCGACACGCAGGGCCCGCTCGAGCAGGTCGGGATCGATCGCAAGATTCGTCGCCATGTGCGCCTCCTCACACATGATCCCACACATGCGGGCCTCCGAGCGCCTCGAAGCCCCACGTCTCGAACCGTAGGCTGGCCACATGCCCGAGCGCCTCGTCGTCAGCCTTCCCGATGACCTCCTGCCGCCGTATCTCGACCGCCTCGCCGACCCGGTGCCCGCCGGCTCCGTCGACTGGGTGACCTGGCCCGTCGACGGCCCGCCGCCCGCCGCCCGGGTCGACATCGTCGTGCTGCCGTACATGTCGGGCGGCCCTTCGCAGTACCGGTGGCTCGCCGAGGCCGAGATCGGGCTCGTGCAGTCGCAGTCGATCGGCTATGACGGGGTCGCCGCGGCGCTGCCGCCCGGGCTGGTCTTCGCCAATGCGTCGAGCGTGCACGAGGCCGCGACCTCCGAGCTCGCGCTGGCGCTGATGCTCGCCTCGCAGCGCGGCATCGACGTGTTCGCCCGGAACGCGGAGCACGGGCTCTGGAAGGGCGGCCGCCGCCCGTCACTCGCCGATCGCACCGTGCTGATCCTCGGCTACGGCGGCGTCGGCAAAGCGGTCGAGGCGCGACTGGCGGGCTTCGAGGTCGCACGCGTGATCCGCGTCGCGTCGAGCGCACGCGAGGACCCGGCAGGCCACGTGCACGGCATCGACGAGCTACCGGTCCTGCTGCCGCAGGCCGAGATCGTGGTCATCGGCACGCCGCTGACGGATGCCACACGCGGCCTCGTCGGCGCCGCGGAGCTCGCCCTGCTGCCCGACGACGCCCTCGTCGTGAACGTCGCGCGCGGCCCGGTGCTCGTCACCGACGCCGCGCTGGCCGAAGCGGGCCGGCTGCGGTTCGCCCTCGACGTGACCGATCCGGAGCCGCTGCCCGTCGGCCACCCGCTGTGGTCGGCACCGGGAGTGCTCATCAGCCCGCACGTGGGCGGCGCCGCCTCGGCGATGGAGCCGCGCATGGCGCGCCTGCTGCGCCGCCAGATCGGCCACCTGCTCGCCGGCGAATCCCCCGAGAACGTGGTGCTCCGCAGCTGACCCCGCCGAGCCACGCGCGCCGCGCTCCAGCTACGGGAGCGCGCGCCTCGTACCGCGGGCGCGCTGATCCGCAGCTGTAGCGCGCCCGGGGGGGTACCGAGGTGCGGCGCGGCACCGGGGAGTGGCGAGGTGCAGCGCGGCTCGGGCCGGCGTCACTTCAGGGTCAGGGTCACCGACACGCTCGTCGCGACGTTTCCCGCCGCGTCGCGGGCGACCGACGTCACCGTGTAGACGCCCTTCGGGAACGATGCCGTCGAGGCGGTGAGGCGGTAGCTGCCGTCGGAGGCCTTGGTCGCCGCCCCCAGCGTGAGACCCGCGGCGCGGAAGATCACGTCGGTGAGACCCACGTTGTCCGACGCGGTGGCGACGAGCGTCACGGTGCCGCTGACCGTCGAGCCCGACTTCGGAGACGAGATCGCCGTCTTCGGCGCGGTGGTGTCGGCGGTGGTCGCAGCACCCGTGCCCGCAGGCGTATCCGCCCCGGCGATGGTCGCCGACGTCGCGTCGCCGTCGATGTCGGTCGGCGCCCGGGGCACGGTCGTCGCGACCGGCTTGATGGTGGCATCCGTCGCCCCCGCCGCCGTCAGGTGCAGATCGTTGCTCGCGGCGTTCGCGTACCGCACCGTGCCCGCCTTGTTGCCGCCCGACTGCAGCAGCGGCAGCGTCGTGCCGCACAGCTTGGTGTTCCACGAGGCGACGACCGAGTTGGTGAGCGGCACGCTGCAGTCGGAGAGGTAGGAAATGATGTTGCGGTCGGCGACGGTGCCCGGCTGCGTGCCGAGCCGCGCCGAGCCCGCGCCGATGGTGTTGTTCCGCACGACGAGCCCCACCGTGCTCGCCTCCCGCAGATCCACCGAGGAGCCGCCGCCGCACGCGGATGACACGACCAGGCATCCGCTGATGAAATTGTCCTCGATCGTCACGCCGTAGATGCCGTCGCCCGCGCCGACCGAGAGGATCAGGCCGGAGTTGTAGCAGTTGGAGAGGTTGTTGCGGCGCACGACGACGTTGGCGGAGTCGAAGATCTGCACGCAGTCGGCGTGCATGCCGTTGTTCGTCGACTGGTTGTAGTTGCGCACGGTGTTGCCCTTGAGCAGCACGCCGTACGCGCCGCCGACCTGGATGCCGTCGATCGACGACCCGTTCTCGAAGAGCGAGCCGGTGACCGTGATGTTCGTGCCGCGCACGAACAGGCCGCCGCCGTTCACGTGTGAGCCGGTCACGGTGTCGCCCGTGCCGGTGAGGTAGAACGGGGCGGTGACGAGCACGCCGCTCCACGTCACGTAGTTCGCCTGACTGGTCACGGTGGTGAGGCTCGGGCTCGCCCCGGACGCCGGCTTGACGGTCACGGGCGCCGCCGCCGTGCCGTGGCCGCCCCTGACCGTGAGCGACGGGTACGTTCCGGAGAGCAGCTGCACGGTCGCACCCGCGGGCGCCGCGGCGACCGCCGTCGGCAGCGAGCACGGCGCGGCGGTCGAGCACGTCGACCCCGTTCCCGTCGGCGACGCGGTGAGGGTCGTGGCCGCATCAGCAGCGACGGACGCGGTGAGGATGCCGGTCAGAACGACCGCCGCCGCGAGCGTCGCCGCGGCGGCCCTGCGCAGACGAGCGCGTGCACGAGTGAGTTCCCACCCCGAAGCCATGGGGCTAACGGTGCGACAAAACCGATCGTGCCGATAGGGGGTGGCGCAAAAGCTGAGAACCTTTTACATCACGGCAATGTGAGGAAACATCACCGTCAACCTGCCGGGTGCACGCTGTTTCCGACCCCTCTTCCGCGAAGGGACCGCCCGGATGTCAGACGGCACCAGCTCGCTCCGCTCGCGCAGCCTGCTGGGCGGCATCTGGACCGCGCTGCAGCGGGTGTACGGCAGCCTGCTGAGCGTCGTCGCCCTGGCGGTGCTCTCCCGGCTCGTCGGCGCGGAGGCGTTCGGCATCGTCTCGCTGGTGTCGGTCTTCGTCGGCATCCTGTCGCTCGTCGGCGATCTCGGCTTCACGCCGTCCCTGATCCGCGCCACGTCGCCGTCGCGCCTGCAGATCAACACCGCCTTCTGGACCGGCCTCGCGGTCGGCACGGTGCTCGGCGGCGCCCTCGCGCTCGCGGCGCCGGCGATCGCCGCGTTCTACGAGCAGCCGCAACTGACCGCCATGATCCGCGTCGCGGCGCTGATCCTGCCGCTCAATGCGCTCTGCTCGATTCCCACGATCCTGCTGACCCGCGAGCTCAAGATGCGGCCGCTCGCAATCCGGTCCGCCGTGGGCGCGACGATCGGCGCGATCGGCGCGATCGTCCTCGCGCTGCTGGGCGCCGGTGCGTGGGCGCTGATCTTCCAGGGCGGCGGGAACATCCTGGTCGACATCGCGATCCTGTGGGGTGCGGTGTCGTGGCGGCCGCGCTTCGAGTTCTCGTTCGCGCACGCGTGGTCGATGCTCAAGTTCGGGGTGCCCGCGCTCGTCACGCAGGTGGTGCACGAGGGCCGCGACCGCATGGTCGAGCTTGTGCTCGGCAAGCTGCTCGGCGCCTCGGCGCTCGGCTACTGGGTGATCGCGACGCGCGTCACCTCGCAGCTGCTGACCCTGTTCGCCTCGGTCGTCAACGCGGTCGCGTTGCCCGCCTTCGCGAAGCTCAAGGACGACCCCGCGCGCCTCACCAACGCGGTGCGGCACGCCGAGCGGGTGTGCGCGAGCATGGCGGTGCCCGGGCTGTTCGCGATCGCCGCAGTCTCGCCCGTCGCGGTGCCGTTCCTGTTCGGCAGCCAGTGGGCGACGAGCGGGCAGATCGCGCAGATCACCGCGCTCACCGGGGCGATCACCGCCCTGCAATGGCTCGATGGGAACCTGTGGTGGTCGCTCGGCCGGCCGGGCGTCGAGCTCACCCTGGTGCTCGTCATCTCGGCCGTGCACGTCGGGGTGGTGTTCTTCACGGCGCCGTACGGCCTGCTCGCCGTCGCCGTCGGCCTGCTCGCCCGCACCGTGCTGCTCGCGCCGCTGCGCGTCGTCGCCCTGGTGCGCGTCGGGCGGATGCCGCTCAGCATCTACCGCGACATCCCGGGCATCGCGCTCTCGGCCGGGGTCATGCTCATCGCGATGGTCGCCATCGGCCGCGTCCTGCCCCACCAGCCCGCACTGCTCTATCTCGGCCTCGAGGCGGTCGCGGGCCTCGCCGTCTACTTCGCCGTCGGGATGCTGGTGCAGCGCAGCTCCTTCCTCGAGCTGCGCACCGACGTGCTGCACATCGTGCGGCGCCGCGCGGTGGCGTAGGGGCCGGGCAGGCAGCGCCGATGGGCCGGGCAGGCCGGGCAGGACGGAGCCGCAGATGACGACCACGATCGCGAGCCTGCATGAGCAGGCGACCGCGCAGCTCGCCGAGGTGCTGCAGGATGCCGCGCACGTCGACATCGTCGACTTCCCCGACTACCTCAACTGCGGCGACGCCGCCATCTGGCAGGGGCAGCGCACCGTGCTGCAGGGCCTCGGCATCGGCATCCGCTCCGCCATGTCCCGCCGTTCCTTCGACCCGGGCGCGCTGTCGCCCGACGGCACGGTGCTCATCCAGGGCGGCGGCAACTTCGGGGGCCTCTACCCGACCCACCACGCGCTGCGGCTGAAGCTGCTCGAGTGCACGCGGGGGCGGCCGCTCATTCAGCTGCCGCAGTCGATCCAGTACCCGGGCCCCGAGCAGCGCGACGAGCTGCGGCGCGCCATCGCCGCACACGGCGCCTTCGTGATGCTTGTGCGCGACCACCGCTCCTTCGACATTGCCACGGCGGACTTCGACTGCGAGGTGCGCCTCGTGCCCGACGCCGCGCTCGCGCTCGGGCCGCTCGTGAGGCGCGCGCCCACCGTGGCGACCGCGGTGCAGGTGCGCGACGATCGCGAGGCGACGGATGCCGCCGCGATCGACGGCCTGCGCTTCGACTGGCTGACCGCGCCGCTGACCGAGGACCGGCGGCGGCGGCTCGAGGGGCATCTGCTGCTCGCGCGCGCGGCCCGGAAGTCGGGGGCGGCGACGCTGCGCCGAGCCGAGCTCGCCTCGGGCAACCGGCTCGCCGCGGCCAACGTGACGCGCGCGATCAGGCTGCTGAGCGCGGGGCGGCGGCTCGTGACCGACCGGCTGCACGGGCACATCCTCGCGACGCTGCTCGGCGTCGAGCACGTGGTGGTCAACGACAAGTACGGGAAGATCCAGGCCTTCTGGGACACCTGGACGTCCGGCATCCCGCACGCGCATTTCGTCGACGGCTGGGCGGATGCCCCGGCCGCGCTCACCGCGCTGCAGGCGGAAGAGGCCACATGACTGCCCTCGTCGACGTCACCGTCGTGATCCCCTGCCGCGATGTCACCGGGGTGATCGAGCGGCAGCTGCGCGCGCTGGCCGGCCAGCAGACGGCGGCCCGCTTCGAGGTGGTGCTCGCCGACAACGGCTCGTCCGACGACCTGGCCGGCTTCGTCGGGCGGCTCGGTCTGCCCGTCGCCCCGGCCGTGCGCGTCGTCGACGCGAGGGGGGTGCCCGGCATCAACCACGCCCGCAATCGCGGCGTGGCGAGCGCGAGCCCCGGCAGCGCCCTCATCGTGTTCTGCGACGCCGACGACCTCGTGCACCCCGGCTGGCTCGAGGCGCACTGGCAGGCGTACCTCGGCGGCGCCAAGCTGCAGGGCGGCGCGCTGCGCCGGGTGCTCGCCGACGGCTCCGAGCTCGGCTGGCAGACCGAGCTGCAGGACACGCTGCGGTTCCTGCCCTGGGCGCCCGGCTCGAACTGCGCCGTCGCGACGGAGGTGTTCGCGGCCTGCGGCCCCTTCGACGAGTCGTACCGCGGCGGCGGCGACGAGACGGACTTCTTCTGGCGCGCGCAGCTCGCCGGCTACGCGCTCGTGGCGGTGCCCGAGGCCGCGATCGACTATCTGATGCGCGACGGCACGCGCGACGTGTACCGGCAGAACGTCGCCTACGGCAAGAGCCACGTCAAGCTGTTCGCCGCGTATCGGGAGCGAGGGATGCCGCGCTCGGTCGACCCCCGGATCCTGCGCCGCCTCGCCACCGACCTCGCCAAGCTACTCGCGAGGGGCTTCCGGCGCGATGACGCCTACCGCGTGATGAAGGACCTCGGCTTCGCCGCCGGCCGCCTCGCCGGGTCGATCGAGCACCGCACGGTGTATCTGTAACGCGCCCCGACCGGCGTCTCGCCGAGCGTGCGCGTGCCGAGAAGTGCGGCGATGTCGCCCGTGTTCCGTCAACACGACATGTGCGCACTTCTCGGCGCAGCGGCAGGGCGGCGGCAGAGCGGCGGTGCTTAGTGCTTCACCACGACCGTGACGCCGGGTGAGGTGCCGACGTTGCCTGCGGCATCCGTCGCCTTGGCGATGAAGGTGTAGCTGCCGTTCGGGTACGGAGACGTGCTGATCGTCGCCGACCAGAGACCGGATGCCTGCTTCGTCGCCGTCGCGACCTTCGAGCTGCCGACCCAGAAGGTCACGCCCGTGACGCCGACGTTGTCGCTCGCCTGCGCGGTGGCCGTGCCCGACGAGGAGAAGACCGTGCCGGAGGGCGGCGCGGTGATCGTGACCGTGGGCGGAGTGGTGTCCTTGGTCGGCGTCGGGGTCGGCGTCGGCGTCGGGGTCGGGGTGGGCGTCGGCGTCGGCGTAACCGTCGGGGTCGAGGTCGGCGTGGGTGTGGGCGTCGGCATCGCTCCCCCGACGGGCACCGTGCTCGCGAGGAATCCGTAGTACTTGCCCGCGATCGGGTGCAGCGGGTCGCCCTGGAATCCGTGCCCCAGCGACGCCTGCGCCGCGGCCTGCGCGATCACGGTCTGCATGATCGCCTGCGACGAGGTCATGCCAGCGCACGCACCGTTCGGCTCGAGGCAGTCGGCGACGACTCCGGAAACCACCGCCGTCGACATGCTCGTGCCCGACTGCAGGTAGCCGATGCGGCCGCCCTTCAGTGTCGAGTACGGGCACGCGCCGGGCGCGGCGATGATGTGCGCCTGGTCGGCCGCGCTCACGGCGTAGCCGCTGTTCGTCGCCGCGGTGTCGTCGCCCCACGGCATGCTGAACTGCGCCGTGCACGCGGCGGGCGCGGTCGCCTTCCCGCCGGGCTGCCCGTCGAAGTCGGCCATGTTGCTCACGGCGAGGACCTCGTCGTACGCCGCGGGGATCACCTTCGCGATGTCGACGTTGTTGTTCGTCGCGGCGGCGACCACGACGATGCCCATGCCCGTGATCGTGCAGATCGCCTGGT
This sequence comes from Gryllotalpicola koreensis, assembly GCF_039538185.1. Taxonomy (NCBI): domain Bacteria; kingdom Bacillati; phylum Actinomycetota; class Actinomycetes; order Micrococcales; family Microbacteriaceae; genus Gryllotalpicola; species Gryllotalpicola koreensis. The sequence goes on along the minus strand of NZ_BAABBW010000001.1, from coordinate 847,715 downwards.
GGATCGGGTCGCCGTTCGTCTTCCCGCAGTTCCCGTCGTCGGAGCCCGAGGTGCCGAGGCTCAGGTTCACGACCCTGATGTTGTCGGCCCGCGCGTTCGCGATCACCCAGTTGAGGCCGCACAGCATGGTCGTGAGGGTGCCGGCGTTCTTGCTGTCGAGGATCCGCACGGAGTAGAGGGGGATGCCGGGCGCGACGCCCACGACCCCCGCATTGTCGTCGTACGCGCCGATCACCCCGGCGACCGCCGTGCCGTGCCCGTTCGCGTCGCCGGCTGTGCCCGAGCCGAAGCAGTTCACCTGTGCCTTGAGGTTGTAGTCGCTGCGCAGCTCGGAGCCCGAGTCGAGGATCGCGACCGCCGGCGCGCCGGCGCCCGCGTTGACCCCGGTGCCCGCGCCGACCGGCGGCAGGTTCGCCTGCACGGTCTTCACGGCGGGCGGCACGGTCTGCACGCCCCAGGCCGGCAGTTCGCCGGTCAGCACGGCGGCGAGCACCAGCACCGCGGCGGCGCTCACGGCGACGACGCGCCGCTTCACTCCAGGACGGGCACCCATGATCGCTCCTCCGACTCCCCTGTCTCCTCCGCCACCGGGGTCGCCGACGCACGCCCGAGCACCGCGCGGTATGCGTCGAGCGTGGCCGCGGCGATGGCGTCCCACTCCAGCGCGGAGAGGTCGGCGACGCCGGGGCGCGGCTCGTCGCGCGCCCACGCGAGCGCGTCGGCCAGCACAGCCGCGTCGAGCTCGCCGTCGTAGCTGCGCACCCAGCTCGGCCCCACCAGCGCGGCGAGCTCGCCCATCGCGCCGAGGCGCGGCACCAGCACGGGCCGGCTCGCCGACAGCGCGAGGATCGCCGAGCCCGAGTTCTCGATCGCGCGGTAGGGCAGCACGACGAGGTCGCTCGCGCACAGCCAGTCCGCGACCCGCTGGGCCGACTGGAAGGCGAGGTCGAGCACGATGCGGGGGTCGCCTGCTGCGGCATCCGTGATCGCCGTGCGCTCCGCGTCGCTCGACGGGCGCCCCGCGATCGCGAGCCGCGCCTCGCCGCCCGCCGCACGGAACACCTCGAGCAGGTGCGGCACGTTCTTATAGGGGCGCAGCTGGCCGACGGATGCCGCGACGAGGCCCTCGCCGTCGAGGCCGAGCCGCGCCCGAGCCCCGGCGCGCGTCGCCGAGAAGTCGTAGTCGGCGCGGTAGTGCCCGTGCGGCGTGACGAACGCCGGCCGGCCGGCGAGCTCGGGGTAGCTGCGGCGCGCGGCGTCGACCCCGCTGGCGGACAGCGAGAGGATGCCGTCGACGTTCGCCCCCAGCAGCCGGCGCAGCCGCGCCCGCAGCGCGGGGGTCGAGCGCTGCTCGTGGTCGACGACGTTGTGCACGGTCCACACGAGGCGGGTGCCTCGGCGCCGCGCGAGCCGCAGCGCCCCGAAGAACAGGGTGAGCCGGGCGGCGGACCGCCACGAGCGGTGGCCGGAGAGGAAGGTGAGCTCGGGCCAGTGCAGGTGGACGATGTCGAGGCGGGCGGTCGCAAGCCGCCAATAGCTGAGGTCGCGCACCGTCACGCCGAGCCCGGCCATGCTGCGGTAGAGGCGCGCCGTGTAGGGGTTCGCGTGCTCGGTGCGGAACGCCGGCTCGGCCTCGACCACGAGGCCGGCATCCGTGCCCGAGCTCACGCCCAGCGCGTCGAAGAGGCGCGCGCGGGCCGCCGGGTAACCCGGCACCCAGTCGGCGCGGCGGCGCCACACCTCGCTCCAGGTGCCGCCTGCGCGGCCGACGGCGCGCTCGAGCAGGCCGCGGGTGAGCGCGCCCGCCTCAAGCAGCGCGATGCCGAGGCGTGCCCGGCCGGGCGACCAGCGCGCCCTCAGCAGGGTCGCCTTCCCCGCCATGACCATGCTCATCTTGCGGCCGTTCCGCTCCCGACCGCTCTCGGAGGTCGAGCCGCCGACGGTGTGCACGATGGTCGCTGCCGGCACGATCACCGGCCGCATCCCCGCAGCAGCCGCGCGCAGCGAGAAGTCGGCGTCCTCGCCGTAGAGGAAGAAGCGCTCGTCCATGCCCCCGAGGCGGTTCCAGTCGGAGCGGCGCACGAGCAGCAGGCATCCCGTGATCACCGGCACCTCGCGCACGGTGTCGCGCGCCCAGCGCCCCAGCGATTCCGGGTCGAACACCCGCGACCGGGCGAACGCCGTCGACAGCCCGGTCGCGAAGCAGAGCAGCGACCACAGGCTGGGCGCCCCCCAGCACGATGACGGCTCGAGGGACCCGTCGGCCGCGAGCGTGCGCCCGCCGTACAGCCCGTGCTCGGGGTGCGCCACGGCGTAGTCGACGAGGGCCGCGAGGGCGCCGGGCAGCACGGTCGTGTCAGGGTTGAGCAGCAGCACGTACTCGCCCGTCGCCCGCGCGACGCCGCGGTTCACCCCGGCGGCGAAGCCGAGGTTCTCGCCCGCTTCGATGACGAGGACAGACGGATGCCGCACCCGTACCGCCTCCGCCGAGCCGTCGGCCGAGCCGTTGTCGACCACGATCGTCGACAGCTCGAGGCCCGGGGCCCCTTCGGCGGCTGCGGCCAGGGAGTCGAGGCAGGCGAGGGTCTGCTCTCGGGTGTTGTAGCTGACGATGACGACGGTGAGGGAGGTCATGATGCCGCCTTCACCAGAGCAGACGGCCGATGCCCCAGCACCCGCGCCGGCACCCCGCCGACGATCGCGTTCGCCGGCACGTCTCTCGTGACGACGGCGCCCGCGCCGACGATCGCCCCGTCGCCGATCGTGACGCCGGCCACCACGACCGCGTTCGCACCGAGCCAGACGTCGGCGCCGAGCACGATGTCGCGCTCGATCTTGGGCTGGTCCATCACGGGTGTGCCCTGCTCGATGCCGTAGTTCGAGGCGGTCAGGGTCACGTGCGGGCCGAGCAGGCACTTCGGCCCGAACACGATGCGCCCGGTCGAGTTGCCCGCCCAGATGACGCAGTTCTCGCCGAGGTGGCTGCCGTCGCCCACCCAGATCCGCTCGGCGTTCCGGAACGACACATTCGGCGCGATGCGCACGCCGGCACCGCGGTGGAGCCGCGCGAGCTGGTCGGCGTAGGAGTAGCCCGCGAAGTTCGCGAGCTTCAGCGCCTGCAGATAGGTGCGCGGGTTCAGAAGCGTGCGGATCGCGTCCTTCGCCGTGCTCATGAGGGCACCCCCTGTTCTGCGGCGAGCGCCGCCGCGGCATCCGTCAGCTCCTGCTCGACGACGGCGCGCACGACCGCCGGATCGATGCCCGGCCCGCACAGCGCCGTGAAGCTCAGCTCGCCCGCGTAGGACGAGCCGAACAGCCCGAGCCGCGACCCCGGCATCGGCACCGGCCAGAGCAGCACGCGGCGCACCGCCGCGCCCGCGATCGCGGCGCGCTCACGCCGGTACGGCAGGTACGAGGCGTACGCGCCGGACTCCGCGGGCGCCGTGTCACCGTCGCCCGTGCGTGCGAACGCGGCGATCTGCGCGTGCACGGCGGCCACCGCGGCGGCGAGCGGGAGGCCGCGCGGCACGGCGATGCGCAGCATGACGATGCTGTTGCGCACCGCGGCGCCCTCGCGGCTGCGCCGAGAGACCGGGACGGCGACGGATACCTCAGCGAGCGCCCCGCCGTCGGCCGCCGCCGTCGCCCGCAGCGCGAGGGCGATGACGAGGTCGCTGATGCTGCCCCCGAGGCGCCGGGCGAGCTCGGCCGCCGAGGCGAGCTCGGTGTTCCAGTAGGCGGCGGCCATCGGCGGGGCATACCCGGCCCGCAGCCCCCGGCGGTCGATCGCACGGTTGCGCAGGGGCCGCAGCAGTCGGCCGCCCCAGCGGGTGAGCCGCTTCCGGAAGGGCTTGCGCCAGTACTCGCGCCACGCGTCCCGCGGGCCGCTGCGCGCGCGCAGCCAGCGCCCCCACACCACGAGCAGTCCGCCGACGCGGGTGCGCGGGGCCGGGCCGAGCGCGGCGACCTCGGCAGAGCCGTCGCCCATCAGCGCGTCCATGAACTTCAGGGCGAACAGGGCGTCGCCGAGCGCGTGCTGCACGCTGCCGACGACGGCGAGGTCGCCGTCGGCGCGCTCGATGACGGTGTAGCGCCACAGCGGGCGGTCGCGGCGGCGCGGCACGTTGGCGGCCCCCGAGAACAGCGCCGGCTCCTCGGCGGCGGCGGGAACGCGCGGGAACCACCCCAGGTGGTAGTCGCGGTCGAGCGGGCCGGCCGGGACCCACAGCGGAGTGGTGACGCCGAGCGGGGCATCCGTGATCTTCAGCTGTGTCTCGGTGAAACGGCGGCCGACCACGAGCAGCGCGGATGCCACCCGCTCGCGGTCGATCGCACCGTCGGCCCCGCGGAAGGGCGCCCCGTCGATGACGAGCGTCGCGGTCGGCCACGTCGTCTCGAACTCGATCGAGGTCCTGATGAACTTCTCGTCGAGGGTGCGCATCAGCTCGACCTGGGTGCGGCGGCTCACGGCTGCTGCTCCTTCGTGCTCCACACACCGGGCGGGGTGACCGGCGCGGGGCGGTCGGCGTCGACGAAGAGCGCGCCTCGACGCGGCACCCGGGCCGCGGCGGCGATGCCCTGGGGGATCGCCGTGAGCAGTGCGCGGCGCGCGGCCCGCTCGCGCGCCTCCGGCCAGCGCAGCACGCCGAGCGCCGCCCGGCCCACGAGCAGCCCGGCCATGGCGAGGCCGATGAGCGGCCGGATGCGGATCCACTTGTTCGCCATCGCCCCCGCCCCGAGGCCGTAGCCGCGGTACAGGGCGACATGGTCGCCGTCCTCACGCGTGAAGATGTGGTGCACCGTCACCGTGGTGTCCGACACGATCGCGGAGCCGGCCGCGAGCACCCGGCAGAACGCGTCGAGGTCCTCGGCGCCCGCGAAGCGGCGCCCTGCGCCGAGCACCTCGTCGAAGCCGCCGAGGCGCAGCATCAGCTCGCGCCGGAACGACATGAACGCGCCGTGCCCGGCGTCGATCCCGCGCAGCACGCCGGTGAGCCGCTCGACGCGGCCCGGGGCGGCCCCGGCGACGAGGGTGTGGTCCAGCATCCGCCCGGTGACCGCGCCCACCCGCTCGTCGGCGAAGTGCGCGAGCACCCCCTCGACCCAGCCGGGGACCGCGACGCAGTCGTCGTCGGTGAACAGCACGATCGGCCGCTCGGCGTGCGCGAGCCCGAGATTGCGGGCGATCGAGAGGCCGGGAACGTCGGAGCGGACGTAGCCGACGGATGCCTCGCGCGCGACGCTGCGCGTCTCATCCGTGCGCGAGCCGGAGTCCACGACCAGCACCTCGACCCCGGCGGGCGTCGCGGCGGCGATCGACCGCAGCGCCTCGCGAAGCATCGGCGCGCGGTCGCGGCTGCAGACGATGACCGTCAGGTCAGCCGGCCCGTACACGCGGCCCCTCTCCCGTGGCGGCGGTGCCGGTCGCGGTGCCGGCCGCCGCCGTGCTCTCGCCGAGCGCGCCGGCGTGCAGCCACACGGCCTCGCGATAGGCGCCGCCGAGCCGCTCGGCCGCCGCGGCCCAGCCGAGCCGGGGCGCACGGGCCGCCGCCGCCCGGGACATCCGCTCGAGCTCGTCGGGGTGCTGCGCGAGCCGGTCGAGCTGCGCCGTGAGTGTGAGCGTGTCGCCGACGGCGTGGGTGAGGCCCGTGACCCCTTCGACGAGGTCGGCGCCCGCAGCACTCGACACGAGCGGCACGCAGCCCGCGGCCTGCGCCTCGTAGGTGACGAGCGCGCTGCCCTCCTCGACGGTGGGCAGCAGCAGCACGTCGGCGTTCGCGAGCGCGGCGCCCGCGTCGGCGGTGAAGCCCGCGACCGTGACGCTCGGGTGGTCGAGCAGCGGCCCGAGCACCTCGCGATAGGCGGGCAGGAAGTCGCCGAAGACCGTGAGGGCGCCGCCCCGCGAGGCCGTCGAGTCGCGCCACGCGCGCAGCGCGTGGTGCAGCCCCTTGCGCGGATCGCAGCGGCCGAGGAACACCGCGCGCAGGCCGCTGCCCGCGGGGCGCGGCACGTGGGCGCGCACGTCCTCGGGCCGCACCCCGTAGCGGTGCCGCAGCAGGCGGGCGGGCGGGAAGTCCCGGTCGAGGAAGGTCTGGCGCACGGCATCCGATGGGGTGAGCAGGGCGGTGGCCGTTTCGTACTCGCGCTGCTCGCGATCCAGCCGCAGCTGCGAGTAGGTGTGCGACTTCCCCGCGGGCTGCTCGAGGCCGAGGGCGCGATACTCGTCGGCGACCACCTGGTAGGCGTGCGCGGTGTGCGTGTTGGGCACCTCGCGCACCGAGGGGATGCCGAGCCGCCGCGCGGCGGCGAAGGTGCGCGTGCCGTTCAGCGGCCAGCCGTGCACGACATGGATGCGCTCGGCGGCAGCCCGGCGCTCGAGGGCGCGGGCGGTGAGCAGGTCGTGCAGCGCGAAGGCGTTCTCGCGGCCGATGGCCCGATGCGGCATCCGCACCCGTCCGCGCTGCAGCGTCGTCCGCACGCTCGCCGCGCCCGGGACCGGCCGACTCAGCGACGCCGCGACGACGTGCACGCGGTGGCCGGCGGCGGCCAGCTCCGCCGCCTGATTCCACGCCGTCCAGCCGATTCCCGCATCGCCGAGCGCGTGCGGGAACGCGTAGAAGACGGTCAATGGCTCGGCCATGGCTACAACGGTGGGCCAGTCGGCCGGTGGCCGGAAGAGGATGTGAGGATCCGTCGTGAAGCTTTTACATCCTGGCAACATGAGGAAACATCACTGTCAACCTGCCGGGTGCACCCTGAAATCGACCCCCGTTCGGGTGCGGCGCCGCACCACCCTCATCGACCCCCAACCCGAGAGAAGGCGACGCGAAATGGACGTTCCCCAGTACCTCAGGGTCCTCTGGCGCTACAAGTGGCTGCTGCTCGTCGGCGTGGTCGTCGCGGCGGCCGCCGCCATGGTCGCCGGCTTCACGCTCGTCGACGGCAAGCTCGTCTCGCGCACCACCCAGCAGTACACGGCGGCCACGACGGTCATGCTCGGCTCGGCCGACCAGTCGATCTACACCGACCAGCAGCTCGGGCCGACCCAGGCGCCCGGCCAGACCGTGCAGCAGACCAATCTCGCCCAGACGGCGGTCGTCTACGCCTACCTGATCTCGGGCGACACGATCCGCCAGCAGGTCGAGGCCCAGCTCGGTGCCTTCGGCAGCGACGACAAGCTCACGGCGGTCAGCCGCACGACGCAGCCCGCGGGCAGCGAACAGTTCCCCGGCAAGTACACCCTGCCGATGATCGACATCGTCGGGCAGAGCGACGACGCCGGGCGTGCCGAGAAGATCTCCCGGACCGCCGCCGAGCAGTTCCAGAGCTACGTGGTGCGCCAGCAGAACGAGGCGAAGGTGGCGGCGGGCGACCGCATCCAGCTGACGACCATCACCGACGGCGCGGCCAAGGCGGCGGCGGGATCCAACCCGGCGATCCCGCTCGTGATCACGGGCGTCGGCGTGCTGCTCGTGTTCGTCGCGCTCGCGTTCGTGCTCTACAACATCGCCCTCTCGCGGGAGCGCACGAGGGCCCGCCGCGCTCGTGCGGCCCGCGCGAGCGGCAGCGCGCCCGAGCTGACCGGCGAGCCCGCGACCGCGGCGATCCCGCCGGGCGGCCCCGGCCCCGGCGCCCCCGAGGGCTTCGCCCCGCCGCGCACCGTCGTCGACGCGTAGCCCGAGCACCAGGGGGCGGGCATGAAGACACGGGCGATCGTCTCTGCGGCACTGCTCGCGGGCATCGCGCTCGCCTCGGCGCTCTGGGTTCCGCCGCTCATCGGCGGCGGCATCCTGCTCGGTGTCTCGTTCCTGTACCTCGCCCGCAGGGTGCTGTTCTCGTGGGCATCCGCGCTCATCATCCTCGCGAGCGTCGTCATGTTCATCCCGGTGCGGCGCTACGCGATCCCGATCCCGCTGCCCTTCCAGCTCGAGCCGTACCGCGTCGTCATCGTGCTGATCCTGGTCGCGATGGTGGTGGCGCTGCTCATCGACCCGCGCTTCACGTGGAAGCCCGTCAAGTTCGGCGCGTCGATCGGCGCGTTCTTCCTCGCGATGATGCTCTCCGTCGCCACCAACGTCGCCTCCATCTCCGAGAACGCGCTCGGCGGCGCCGTGCTCGGCCAGTTCATCAACTTCGGACTGCTGATCAGCGTGTTCTTCATCGTGCGGCAGCTGCTGCGCGACGAGGGGCGCGTGCTCGTGCTGATCCAGTTCTTCGTGTGGTCGGCCGCGGTCGTCGCGTTCTTCGCGGTCGTCGAGAAGGTCACCAACGTGAACGTGTTCCTCGACCTCGGCAAGGTGCTGCCGCTCAAGCTGATCAGCGACCAGACCCAGTCGTTCCGTGCGGGCGGCGACCGCTCGTACGCCTCGTCGCAGCATCCGATCGCCCTCTCCGTGATGCTGTGCATGGCGCTGCCGTTCGCCGTCTGGCTCTCGAAATACGGCGCGAAGCCGGCCAACCGCATCAGCCGCACGATCGTGTACGGATTCCTGATCGCGGTCATCCTGCTCGGCATGACCACCGCCGTGAGCCGCACGGCCGTCATCGTCATCGCGGTGATGATCCTGCTCACGCTGGCCCTGCGCCCGAAGCTCGCCGCGATCCTGATCGGCTCCGCAGTCCCGGCACTGCTCATCGGGGCGGTCGCGCTGCCCAAGCTGATCGGCACGATGATCGGCTCGTTCCTCGACCCGGCGCAGCTCGTCGCCTCGCAGTACACCTCGGCGGGCTGGGGCGGCGCGGGGCGCCTCGCCGACCTCGGACCCGCGATGAGCAAGGTCGTGGCGAGCCCGTTCTTCGGCACCGGCTTCGGCTCGCGGGTGCTCGTGGGGCCGAACGCCAACGCGTTCATCCTCGACGACCAGGTGCTCGGCACGCTGCTCGAGGCGGGCGCGGTCGGGGTGCTCGGCCTCGCGATCTTCATGCTCGTGCCGCCGTTGCGCCTCATCGGCTTCGCGCTGCGGAAGGACGTGCCGCCGCGCTATGCGCACCTCGCCTTCACCTGCGCGGTGTCGTGCGCCGGGTACATCGCCGCCCTGTTCTTCTACGACGCGTTCGGATTCCTGCAGACCTTCTTCGTCCTGTGCTGGGTGTGGGCGATCGGCGCGTGGCTGCTCAGCGAGTCGCCGCGGGTCGGCGGCGTCGCCGGCCTCCGGCCGAGGGCGACCGCGATCGACGACGACCCGGCGCCCGCCCTCTCCCCCGCCCCGACCCGCACTGCCGCCCCTGAGGAGGTGCCCGCATGACCGAGAGCCCCGACCGGCCCGTGATGAGCGTCGTCATCCCCGCGCACGACGAGGCGGCCGTGATCGGCCGCCTGCTCGACCGCCTCATCGCGGGCGACCGCGAGCAGCGGCTCGAACTCGTGGTGGTCGCGAACGGGTGCACAGATGCCACGGCCGAGGTCGCGGCATCCGCCGACCCCCGCGTGCGCGTCGTCGAGATCCCGACCGCGTCCAAGCCGGCCGCGCTGAACGCCGGCGACGCGGCCGCGACGGTCTTCCCGCGCGCCTACGTCGACGCCGACGTGCGCCTCGAGGCGGGCGCGCTGCTCGCCGTCGCCGAGCTGATGGCGCGCGAGCCGGGGGTGCTGGCCGCATCGCCCACCCTGTCGATCGACCTGAGCCACGCCAGCCGCGCGGTGCGACTGCATTACCGCATCTGGTCGCTGAGCGACTACCGCCGCGAGGCGCACCTCGGATCGGGCGTGTACGTGCTGTCGCAGGCGGGGCGGGCGCGCTTCGGCGCGTTCCCGTCGATCATCGCCGACGACCGCTATGTGCAGCAGCTGTTCACGGTGGACGAGCGCCGGAGCCTGCCCGACCACACTTTCTCGATCTCGGCGCCCGCGACGCTCGCCGCGGAGATCGCCCGCTCGACGCGCATCGCGGCGGGCAACGCCGAGCTGCGCCGCGCGGGACTCGTGCCCGAGGCCCAGGCGCGGGCGGGCACGAGCTCGCCGCGCGCCCTGCTCGGCCGGGTCGCCCGGCGGCCGCGGCTGTGGCCGGCGCTCGCGGTGTACTGCTACGGCAAGGCCGTGCCGCGGGTGCGGGCCCGGCTGCGGGTGCGGGCCGGGCTGCCGGTGCTGTGGAACCGCGACGAGTCGAGCCGCGTGTGAGCTCGGGGAGGCCCGGGCTGTCGGGGCGCGCCGCCCGCGCGGCGGCCGCGCTCGCGGCATCCGTGCTCCTCCTTGCCCTCGGCGGCTGCTCGGCGATGGGCCGGGCCGCCGAGCCGCAGCCGTCGGTGTCTGTCGGCCTGCTTGCCGGTGTCACGACCCTCGGCGTGCTGGGCGACTCGATGAGCCTCGGCGTGAACGCGTGCGGCCGCAGCGGGGTGTGCACGCAGGCGTCGTGGGCGATGGGCACCGACGCCGACGTCGACTCGCTCGCCCGCCGCATCGGCGCGGCGAACGGCCGCACCCCCGCGATCGCGAACGGCGCCGTGAACGGCGGGTCCGTGGCCACCATGCTCGGCACGGCGTCGAAGGTGATCGCCGCGAAGCCGCAGCTCGTCGTGATCATGATCGGCGCGAACGACGCCTGCCGCCCGAGCTTCGACGAGATGACGCCGGCCGCGCGGTTCCAGGCCGATTACGGCACGCTCATGGACCAGCTCACGGCGGGGCTGCCCGGCGCGCACATCCTGGCGCTCTCGGTGCCCGACCTGAACCGACTGTGGGAGCTCGGCCACGGCATCGGCCCCGTCGCGAAGGCGTGGAGCACGGCGCCGGGCTGCCGCTCGCTGCTCGGCAACCCGAGCTCGACCGCCGCGGCCGACGTCGAGCGGCGCGCCGCGGTCGGGAAGCTCGTCGAGCAGTACGACGACGCGATCGAGACGGTCTGCGCGCAGCATCCGAACTGCATCTGGGATCGGAACGCGGTGCACGACCACGTCTTCACCGCGGCGGAGATCTCGCGCGTCGACTTCTTCCACCCGTCGGCCGAGGGGCAGGCCGCGATCGCGCGGCTGGCGTGGGCGGCGCTCGCGAAGGCCGGCGGATGACCGCGCGGATGACCCGGGGGCGCCGCCTCGCCGCCGCTGTGGCCATTGCGGTCGCGGTGGCGCTCGGCGCATCGGGGTGCTCCTCTGGCCTGTTCGGCACGCTGCAGAAGGCCGGGCACGAGGCCGAGTCGCACGCGAAGCCGCTCACGGCGGGCTCGCCGCTGAAAGACAGCCATGCGGCGCCGAACGGCACGGGGCGCGACTGCACGAAGGCCAAGCCGTGTGAACTCGCGACGGCCGTCGCGCGCGCCGCCCCCGGCACGACGATCCGCCTCGCCGGCGGCACCTACCCGACGACGCGCCTCGCCGCGGACGGCGCCCCGCACCTCGACGGCGCCGACTCCAACGCATTCGTGAAGCCTGAGCCCGGCGCGCACCCGGTCTTCGGAGCGATCACGGATGCCGCGCCGCACCTCACCTGGACCGGCGTCACCGTCACCGTGCAGTGGTACCTGAACGGCGGCGCCGTCGGCACCGTGCTCGACGACATCACAGTCGACGGCGGCGGGCTGTTCGTGCGCTCCTCCGACATCACGGTGAAGAACTCGGAGTTCAAGAACGGGTCCTCGATCGACGGCATCCAGGTCGGGCTCGCGAACAACGTGCTGATCGAGGGCAACTCGGTGCACGACTACAACCAGGACAAGAACGACAATCTGCACGCCGACTGCATCCAGGTGTTCGACTCGTCGAACGTGACGATCAGGGGCAACCGGCTGAAGAACTGCTACAACACGGGCCTCATCATCTCGGTCGGCGCGGGCAAGGGCATCCACCACCTCACGGTCGAGTCGAACTTCATCCAGGGCTGCATCGTCGTCACGCCGCACTGCGGCGGCGGCTCGTCGGCCGCCCTGCAAGAGAAGAGCGCGACCGACCTCGTGGTGCGGAACAACACCTTCGCGAACGGCGCGGTGCGGCTCGAGCCGACGCCGGGCCTGGTCTTCGACCGCAACATCGTCGCCTACATCTCCACCTGCGACGCCCCCATGACGAACTCGATCGTCGCGTCGTGGAACACGAAGATGTGCGGCACCCCGGCCGTCGTCACGCGCGACGGCAACCGGGCGGGCAAAGTCGGCTTCCACAATCAGGCGACGGGCGACCTGCGGCCGACGGATGCCTCCGGCATCCGTATCTCGCCGCAGGGCTCCCTCGGCCCGGTGCCGAAGGACCTCTTCGGCCGTGCGCTCCCCGCTGACGTGGCGGGCGCCGCCGCGCCCTGAGGCGGCATCGCGCCTTCCGCCCGCCTCCCGCCCCGCCCGTTTGCGCCACTAGTTTCCGCAGTGCGCTACTCGGATCCGAGTAGCGCAACCCGGATCCTGGTAGCGCACGCGGATCCCCGGGGGCGCCGCCCGCTACGCGACGAGCTCGAAGCGCGGCGGCGCCGCGACGGCCGCCCCGAGCGAGGCCGCGTGCACCAGGTCCTCCATGGTGAGATCCTCGGCATGCCGCATCAGGGCGAGACCGCGACTCTCGAGTTCGCGCGCGATCTGCACCTGGTGGTCGTCGACGTGCTCGTGGAACTTCGCGAGCCGCGGCACGAGCACCGGCACCTTGCCGTTCTCGAGGGCCGTGAGCGCCGTGCCGGTGCCCGCGTGCGCGATCACCACATCGGCCTCGGCGATGGCCTGCGCCAGCTCGGCGTGCGGCACCATGGGACGACCGGGGATGCCGAAGCCCGACACGTCCTCCGTACCCGTCTGCCACAGCACGTCGCAGCCGTCGAGCAGCGGCGCGAGCGAGCGGTACAGGCGGTGGAACGGATACCCCTCCTGGGTTCCGACGGAGACGACCACGCGCGCGATGCGGCGTGCGCCCGCGGCATCCGTCGGCCGGAACGCGTCGAAGATCGACCCGCGGTACTTCCACCGCTCGTTCTGCCACACCGGATACTGCGTGTAGGTCGGGATGTGCCCGTTGCGCGCGATCAGCCGGCCCGAGAGCGACGGCCCGTCGGCGCGCGCCGCCGACTCGATGTAGTGCGCGGGGATGCCGTGCTTGATCGCCACCGGCAGCACCGCGACCGCGGGGCTCGACCCCGTCGAGACCGCCATCGAGAAGTGGTTCGTCGCGAGCAGCAGCTCGGCGAAGGCGCGCAGCCGCAGAATGTTCGTCGCGTCGCGCGGCGCCGCGAACGGCGTGAAGATCACCTCGCGCTCGGCGAGCAGCGACTCGCTCAGCCCGTTGCGGAAGGTCAGCCAGAGCTGCTCGTCCGGCGCGATGCCGATGCGCTCGGCGAGCGTGAACAGCTGCTTCAGGTGGCCGCCGCCCGAACAGACCAGCAGCACGCGTTCCTTCGACATCAGTAGGCCCCCTCGTGTGCGAACACCGTGCGCGCCGTGCGCAGCAGGATCATCAGGTCGTTGGTGAGCGACCAGTTCTCGACGTACCAGAGGTCGAGCTTGACGCTCTCCTCCCAGCTCAGCCCGCTGCGGCCCGAGACCTGCCACAGCCCCGTGATGCCCGGCTTGATCAACAGGCGGCGGTTGACCCTGCCCTCGTACCTGGTGACCTCGGCCGGCAGCGGCGGCCGAGGGCCGACGAGGCTCATCTCGCCCCGCAGCACGTTGAACAGCTGAGGCAGCTCGTCGAGGGAGAGCCGCCGGATGACGCGGCCCACGCGCGTCACCCGCGGGTCGTCTTTCAGCTTGAACAGCAGCCCCGCGCCTTCGTTGCGATGCACCAGCTCCGCGAGCCGCGCCTCGGCGTCGACCACCATGGAGCGGAATTTCAGCATCGCGAACCGTCCGCCGCGCATGCCGACCCGCTGCTGGCGGAAGAGCACGGGGCCGCCGTCGGTCTTCACCGCGAGCGCCACGGCGAGCATCAGCGGGCTCGCGACGATGAGCGCGAGCGTCCCGACGACGAGGTCGAAGGCGCGCTTCACGGTGTAGTTGAAACCCGAGAACCGGGGCAGGTCGACGTGCACCATCGGCAGCCCCTCGACGGGTCGCCAGTGCATGCGAGGCCCGGCGACCTCGATCAGCCGCGAGACGAGGATGAGCTCGACGCCCGAGTCCTCGAACGCCCAGCCCAGCTCGCGGATCTGCTCGTTGCCGCCCGGCAGCCCGCCCGCGATCATCACGGCACGGGTGCGGGAGTCGTGCACCGTCTCGACCAGCTCGTCGAGCCCGACGCGCGGGAGAACGGATGCCGGACCGGTGAGCACCCCGCCATCGGTGAGCACCACGGCGATGGCCTTGTAGCCCGCCCGCAGCTGGCCGCGCAGCTCGGCGACGGCGCGCTCGACCTCGGCGGCTCCCCCGACCACGACGGCCCCCGTGAGGCAGCGGCCGGCGCGCCGCATGACGTGGACCCGCCCGCGCCAGTACAGCCGGCCGGCGAGCAGCAGGGCGAGCCCCAGCGGCAGCGCGATGGCGAGGTAGCCGCGGGCGATGGTGAGCTGGGCGAGGTAGGCGAGGATCGCCAGCAGCCCGAAGGTGATGAAGGTCGCGTTCGCGACGCGACCGTACTCGACGAGGCCGACGCCGAGGATGCGGCGGTCGCGCGACCTGGTGGCCCACAGGCCGAGCAGCCAGGCGACCGCCACGATGAGGGCGAGCGCGCGGAACTCGATCGAGTGCGGCGCCGTGCCCTGCAAGCCCACGGTGCCGAAGCGGCCCAGCTGGGCGACCGCGATCGCGACGACGATGGCGGCGGAATCCGTCGCGACGAGAGCGAGCTGCAGGCGCTTCTGCCAGGCGAGGCGGAGCGGTTGCGGGGCCACGGCGATGTGGACAGGTACTGCGGATTCGGACATGACGTCCTCCACGCATCGGGTGCCGTCTGGGGGGTGTTGCCTGGGGTGTTGTCCCCCAGAGTAGGTTCACGCCGCGGTGGTAAATAGAGTGATCGTCAGGTTTTTACGTGAGCGTTTGTCACTTGTCATCGCGGCGAAATGTTCGCGCCGGCGGGCAGCGCGAGCTCGAGCAGCGCACGGTGGCGCGAGCGCCAGGAGTTGTCATCGACGAAGCGCTCGCGGTCGGATTCCGGGGCGCGTCCGAGCGCCAGTGCGGCATCCGTCGCCCCCGCGAATCCGGCCACGTCCTCGGTGAGCAGCACGCGCGGACCGAGGCCGCGCACCGGCGGCAGGTCGACCGCGAGCACGGGCGCCCCCGCGGCGAGGTACTCGTAGAGCTTGAGCGGGCTCATCGCCTCGGTGAGCGGCGTGCGGCGATGCGCGAGCAGGGTGATCTCGGTCGCCCGCAGCACCGCGACCAGCTCGGCGCGGCCGACGTGCGGGGCGATCGTGATGTTCGGAACAGGGCGCAGGGGGGCGACGTCGCGCTCGTCGGGCACCGAGCCGAGCAGCACGATCGACAGCTCGGGCCGCGCCGCGGCGAGCGCCGCGATGCCCTCGACGTCGATGCGGGTGTCGAGGGTTCCGACGTGAACCGCGCGCGGCGCGGGCAGTGCGGCGAACCACGCGGGCGGCGCGGCGGCGGGGCCGAGCCACTCGCGCGGGTCGACGCCGTTGGGCACGACGGCGGATGCCCCGCGCAGCCCGCCTGCGTCGACGCCGGACGCCGCGATGCGGTCGATGATCTGCCGGCTGACCGCCGTGACGGCGATGCCGCTGCGGGCGATGCGGGCGTAGGCCTCCGCGTAGACCGGCCACCAGCGCCGCTTGGCCGGCGTCGTGAGCCAGTCGTCCCGGCCGAAGTAGGTGACCGAGCCCGCCCACGCGAGCGGCGCGAAGCCGGCGATCACGGGATTCGTGGTGATCACGGCGGGGCGCTCGAGCCCGAACCGCGCCGCCGCCCTGCGCAGCGCCCGGTCATAGGCCGCGTACTGCCGCGCGACCTCCGCGGGGTCCGCTGCGTCGGAGCGCGCGAGCCGCATCGGCTCGAACAGCTGCCTGACGTCGGTCGCGGGGAAGGCGGGCTGATCGCGCAGCAGGCGATGGGCGGCCACCGTCACGACCGAGCGGAACGGGTTCGCCACGAGCAGGCGGCCGATGCCGCCCTCGTCCTGCTCGGCGATCAGGGTCTCAAGGATGCGGTCGGGCGGCCGCATCATCTCGCGTGCCCGCGCATCGGCGTAGGTCTCGTACGAGAAGGTGAACACCGCGTCGACCGGCACCGGCGCTGCCCCTAGACGGCGAGTCGGCGGACGACGCGGGCCGGAGCGCCGACCGCGACACTGCGGGCGGGCACGTCTTCACGCACGACGCTGTTGGCGCCGACCACGGCACCGGCGCCGATGGTCACACCGGGGAGGACGACGACGTTCTGCCCGAGCCAGGCGCCCTGGCAGATGCGCACGGGCGCCACCCGCTCGAGCGGCTGGTCGCGGATGTACGCCTCGGGGTCGGCGAAGCCGTGCATGTGGTCGGAGATGTAGACCCCGCGCGCGAGCTCGACCCCGTCTTCGATGACCACACTCATGACGCCCGTGATCGAGGTCTGGTGCATCCGCACCCGGTCGCCGATCACGATCACGGGGCCGGGAGTCGCGCGATCGGGCACGAGCAGCCACGAGCCGGCGGCGATCAGGCAGTCCGCGCCGATCGCGACCTTGTCGCGATTGCCCCAGCGGAACGGCAGCAGAATGCGGCTGCCGCGCCCGAAGCGGGCAAAGCCCGGCGCCGCCAGCAGGCTGAACGCCGCGTCGCGCGCGGTCTGCACCAGCTTGAGGAGGTCGACGGGCATGCCCTGAGGATAGGTCAGCCGCCGTGACCACAGTGAGGGACGCTCACAAATGTTTACTCGCCCGAAACACCCCTCTCACGGAACGCGCGGCGGGGCCGGATGGCCGTAGCGTCGAGGCGTGGCCGTACTGATCAGCGCGCTGTCCTTCGAGGATTTCGACCGGGCGTTCGCGAGCTACTGGGGGCGCCGCTCGCTCGGCGTCGTGCTCGACGATGCGAGTGCCCGGCGTCTCGCCGACGACTGGCGGGGCATGCGCCGCCTGCATGGCGCCTGGCTCATCGCCCTGCGCGACTTCGCCGCCGTCACCACGGGGCTGCGGCTCGCCGGCACGCCCGCACTCACCCCGGCTGTGCTCGAGCTCGTGCGCGGCGCGCTCGACGTGCACGCAGCTCCGCCACCCGCGCTGATCGGCCCGTTCGCGGATCTTGACGCACCGGCGTCACCCGGCTCGCAGCCGACGGTCGCGACGAGCGGCGCGCCGTCGGACTTCGCGGTGACGGATGCCTTCGCCGAGGCCGCCCTCGTCCGGCTCCGGGTGCATTGGCCGGAGGCTTCGGCAGGTGCGGACAGTGCAGGCATCCGTATTCGCGTGAACGGCAGGCTGTGGCTCTACGCGACCCCGCCCGCGTTGCAGGGCGTGCACTGGTCCGTGCGGCCGCTCGCCGAGCAGGACGGCGCGCTCGTAGACGTGGCCGACGCCTTCCCGTATCAGCTCGGCGTCGTCGCCCAGCACTCGCCGGAGGCCGTCGCCGACCGCCTCTACAACGAGCTCGGCTACTGGTGGATCAGCTGCGCGCGGCTGCTGGAGCCGTAGCCGCCCACCGCTAGAGGTGCAGCCCACCCCAGACGGCGCGCGCGCCCGAGTCGCCGATCAGCACGATCTCGACGATGAACGCGACGCCGACCACCGCCGCCGCGACCCACAGCACGACCGTGCCGCCCCAGCGCACCGTCGAAGTGAGCCGCGCGCCGAACTCGGGGCCGACGGCGAACCGCCACCACACCCATTCGGCGAGCCCGACCGCGAACAGCGCGATCGACCAGGGCAGCAGCCCCTCGCCGCGCTCGACGTGCGTCGCGAGGGCGGGCGTCGTGCCGACGACGGTCTGCAGGTACTCGCCGGCCGAGACCGTGATGGGCGTCGCCACGAGGATGACGAGCCCGGCGAGCGGCGTCACGACGCCGAGGCGTCGACGCGCGGCCGGCCAGAACGCGTGCAGGATGACGGCGAGAGCGGCGAGCGGCCCGAGCACGACCATGACGTGCACGAGAAGGATGTGCAGGGGCAGGCCCGCGAAGGTGTCGAGGTTCACGATGACCGCACGATATCGACGCAGCTGAGGTTCATTCTGAGAATGACGAAACAGGTGAACCGGATGCCGGTGAGCCACGTGTCCTCATGAGGAGGTGTCCGTGCCGAACGACGAGGACGCACTGCTGCGCGCGCTGCACGACGAGCATGCGCGCCCGCTGTGGCGCTATGTGATGTCGCTCACGGGCGATGCCGCGCAGTCGGAGGACATCGTGCAGGAGACGCTGCTGCGGGCGTGGAAGAAGCCTGCCGTGCTCGACCAGCGCGAGGCATCCGCCCGTGCCTGGCTGTTCACCGTCGCCCGCAACCTCGTGATCGACGAGGCGCGCAGCGCGCGGCGGCGGCACGAGACCCCGACGGCCACCGAGACGATGCCCGAGCGCGTGACGGCGGACGAGACCGAGCGGATGCTCGACGCCTGGCTCATCGGCGACGCGCTCGCCGGGCTGAGCGCCGAGCACCGGCAGGTGATCACGCTGGCGTATTACGGCAGCAGGTCGGTCGCCGAGATCGCCGAGGCGGTCGGCGTGCCGGAGGGCACCGTGAAGAGCCGGCTGCACTACGGGCTGCGCGCGCTGCGGCTCGCGCTGCAGGAGAAGGGAGTGACGCGATGAGCGAGGAGTCGATTCACGAGTGGGACGCCGCCTATGTGCTCGGCGCGCTCTCGCCCGACGACCGGCGACGCTTCGAGGAGCACCTCGAGGTCTGCCCGGAGTGCCGCGCCTCGGTCGGCGAGCTGGCCGGCATGCCGGCGCTGCTGTCGCGTGCGCCCGCTCCGGTCATTGAGCGTTCGCCGCTAAGCGGCGACGACCCAGTGGGTCGTCGCGCGGCGGACGCCGAGCGAGCTGCGCTCGCGAGGGCGCAGAATTCTCTGCAGGCGCTCGCCCGCCGCGTGCGCCGCCGCCGCCTCGCCAGACGCTGGATCACGGCCGGGGCATCCGTGACGGCCGGGGCATCCGTGCTCGCCGCCGCCGTGATCGCGGCCGCCGTCGTGCTGCCGACGACCCTCGGTTCGCCGCCGCCCGAGGGCACGCACCTCGCCCTGAGCCAGACGACGCCGAGCCCGCTGAGCGCGTCCGTGACGCTGAGCTCGAAGCGCTGGGGCACCGAGATCACGATGCGCTGCCGCTACGAGCCGTCGAGCTACCGGGCGACCCGCGCGTACGCGCTGTACGTGACGGATGCCGCGGGCGACGCGACC
Source organism: Gryllotalpicola koreensis (assembly GCF_039538185.1). Taxonomy (NCBI): domain Bacteria; kingdom Bacillati; phylum Actinomycetota; class Actinomycetes; order Micrococcales; family Microbacteriaceae; genus Gryllotalpicola; species Gryllotalpicola koreensis. Next base: position 828,547 of record NZ_BAABBW010000001.1, on the reverse strand, counting down.
CGCGTGTCGTCGTGGTCCGCGTGGCCGGGCTCCGACATCCGCACCACGGGCGCCGTCGATCTGCCGACGTCGCAGCTGCGCTCGGTGCAGGTGCGGGACGTGGCGACGGATGCCGTGCTGCTCAGCTCCCCCGTGAACTGATTTCCCCCGTGGGGTGAACCCGCCGCGCCCGCGCTCCGTGACACAGGCATGAGAAAGAACAGGATTGCATTCGCCCTCGCCGGCGCAGCGCTCGCCGCCCTCGCGCTCGCGGGCTGCTCCGGCGGCTCAGGCAGCACCGGCGGGGCATACGGCGGGAACGCGCCGAAGACCAGCGCCTCGTCAGCCTCCGGCACCGGATCCGACGCGGGCAACACCTTGAAGACCGCCTCCAGCTCGCTCGGGCAGATCGTGGTCGACGGCAAGGGGATGACCGTCTACTACTACGGCAAGGACACGAAGGGCGAGACCGCGTCGGCCTGCACCGGGCAGTGCCTCACGCAGTGGCCGCCGGTCGTGGCATCCGGGACTCCCTCGGTCACCGGGATCTCGGGAGCGGTCGGCACGATCACGGGTGCGAACGGCACCAAGCAGGTGACGATCGACGGCCTGCCGATCTACTACTTCGCCGGCGACAGCAAGGCGGGCGACGTGAGCGGCCAGCTCGTGGGGAACGTCTGGTGGGCGGTCGCACCCGACGGCTCGAAGATCACAAGCGCGGCGTCGGGTTCATCGAGCGGCTATTGAGCGGCTACTGAGTCGGGCCGTCCGGCCACATCCATTCCATCTCGGCCTCGGTGGCCGCGCGCACCTCCGGCCCCGCGAGCTCCTCCACGATCGCGAGGGCGAGGTCAGTGCCCGCGGACACCCCGGCCGAGGTGCGGATCCGGTCGGACGAGCGCACGAAGCGCCGGCCGCGCACGATCGTCGTGGTCGGCGAGGCGGCGGCGAGCTCATCGAAGGCACTGTGGTGCGTGGTGGCCTCGAGCCCGGCGAGCAGCCCGGCTGAGCCCGCGATGAGGGCACCCGTGCAGACGGTGAGCAGCAGCGCGGCATCCGTCGCCCGCTGCCGCGCCCAGGCGAGCACGCGCTCGTCATGCTGCAGCACGCGCGTGCCGCGGCCACCCGGGATGATCACGATGTCGGCCGCCGGCGCGTCGTCGAGGCTGAAGTCGGGCACGACGCGGAACCCGCCGCGGCCGGCCGGGCTCGCGGTCACGCCGACCGAGCTCACCGCGAACTCTCGCGGATCGGTGAGCTCGCCCGCCACGTTGAAGACCTCGTAGGGCCCCGCGTAGTCGAGCACCTCCATGCCGTCGAACGCGAGGATCTGCACAGAACGGGTCATGAACTCATCGTGGCCGGGCGCACCCGCACCGGCGCGAGCCACGCCGTGAGCACCACCGCCACGACCGCTCCGGCCCCGATGATCGCGGCGAGCACGACGATCTGGAAGCGGCCGGCTTCGAGCGGCGAGACGCCCCCGAACACGGCTCCGACGAACGCCCCGGGCAGGGTGACGAGCCCGGTGGTGCGCGTCTGATCGGTCGTCGGCACCATCGCCGCGTGGATCGCCCGTCTGACGAGGTCGCGGGTCGCGTCGCGCGGCCGCGCGCCGAGCGCCAGCCACCCCTCGACGTCCTCCCACCGGTCGTCGAGGAGTTCGACGAAGCGCCGCCCGCTGAGGGTCGCGATCGTCATGGCGTTCCCGATGACGATGCCGCCGATCGCGAGCACGTAGCGCGGCGTGAACGCGATCGCGCCGGTGGCGAAGATGATGCCGAGGGCGATCAGGATGCCGGCTGCCATCGCCGTCGCGACCGGCGCGAACCGCTCGCGCAGAGCTCCGAGGCGGCGCGCCGCCGTCCACGCCGCGACCGAGAACATCACGACGAGCGCGACACCGATCCAGAACGGGCTGCGGATGATGCCGGCCAGCACGAGGCTGATCGCCGCGAGCTGCAGGGTGCCGCGCAGCACCGCGAGCGCTGGAGCGAACGGCTTCGGCGCACGCGCGTAGACCAGCACCCCCGTCGCGAGCGCCGTCAGTGCGAGCACCCCGACGAGGGAGAGCAGGATCGCCCGCGCGTCGATCACCTCGTCCTCGCCGCCACCCGATCGCCCCGGAAGCCGCGCAGCGGCTGTCTCGAAACGATCACTCCTCGCCTATGTCCTCGTTCCAGAGGTGCGGGTGGGCCTCGATCCATCCGCCCATGAGAGCGATCAACTCGGGGTCGTTCACGACCGTGACCTCGACGCCGTTCTCGGCGAGCCAGTCCTGCCCGCCGAGGAAATTGCGGTCGTCGCCGACGATCACGCGGCCGATGCCGAACTGCCGCACGAGCCCCGAGCAGTACCAGCACGGCGAGAGCGTGGTCACCATCACCGTGTCGCGGTAGCTCGTCTGGCGGCCGGCGTTGCGGAAGGCATCCGTCTCGCCGTGCACCGACGGGTCGTCCTGCTGCACGCGCCGGTTGTGACCCCGGCCGAGCAGCTCGCCCTCGCGGGTGAACAGGGCGGCGCCGATCGGGATGCCGCCCTCCGCGAGCCCCGCGCGCGCCTCCTCGATGGCGACGGCGAGCTTCGCGGCATCCGTCTCATAACGCAGTTCAGTCATCGGTTACGCCACCCGGTCCGCCGCGTCGATGCCGACCACCAGCTCGGGCTCGCTCGCGAGCGGGCCGCCGAGTGCGACCTTGGGCATCGTGAACAGGACCCAGTAGATCGCCCCGGCGAGCACGAAGCCGACGAACGGCGTGATGTCGCCGACCCCCGTCGTCTTCGCGATCGGCCCGACATAGAACGACTGGTTCGACAGCTGCCAGATCGAGAGCGCGCCGCCGACCACGAGCGCGATCGGGCCGGCCCAGTTGCGGTACTTCGCCCCGTCGGGCACGAGCTCGGCGATCGACGTGCCGCGGCGCAGGAAGCGGTCGACGAGGACGACGCCGAGCCACGGCGCGATCCAGTACGCGATCACCAGCAGGAAGTTCTCGTACCAGGTCTCGAAGTGCTCGTTGAGCACCGCGATGAGGGCGATCACGAAGCCGACGGCGCCGAAGCCGAGCGCGATGATCGCCCGGCGCAGCGCGAACGGGATCTTGATGCCGGCCGCGAGGAACGACATCGCGCCCGAGTAGATGTTCAGCGCGTTCGCCGCGATCGCCCCGACGGCGATCGCGAGCAGGGTCAGGTCGCGCAGCCACGTGGGCAGCGAGTGCACGAAGCTGTCGGTCGGGTTCTCGCCGGGGAACAGGACGTAGACGGATGCCGCACCGGCGATCATCAGCACGGTGCAGCTCACGAAGTCCCCGAGGCCGGCGGCGAGGCCGAGCTGCAGCTTCGAGACGCCCTTCTTCTGGTAACGCGTGTAGTCGCTCGCGTACGGGTTCCAGCCCGCCGCATAGCCGAACGCCGCGGCGACGGTGAGCGTGAAGCCGCCGAACGGCCAGCCCGCGCCCTTCGGCGCCGCGCCGTCGCCGACGTGGGCGAAGATCACGATGCAGGCGACCAGGAAGATGATGCCGAGCACGATCGCCGCGTAGCGCTCGAACTGCTGCACCAGGTTGTGACCGACGAACGCCAGCCCCACCTGCACGACGACCACGATGACGAGCGCGAGCCAGGCGGGCATGCCGGTGAGCGCCGAGAGGGCGAGCGTGCCGCTGACCGAGTTGGTCGCGAACCAGCCGAGGCCCGCCATGACGGTGTTGAGCGCCGCCGGCAGGATGTTGCCGCGGGTTCCGAACGCCGTGCGGCTCAGCACCAGCTGGGCGAGCCCTTCGCGCGGGCCCCATGTCGACAGGATGCCGTGGGTCAGGGACCCCAGCGCGTTGCCGATCACGATCGCGAGGATCGCGGCGGGAAGGTTCAGCCCGAAGAAGGCGACGGCGATGAGGCCGACGTAGACGGTCGCGAACTCGAGGTTCGGCGAGCTCCAGGTCGCGAAGAGCTGCCACGGCGAGCCGTGCCGGCGATCGGCTGGGATCGCCTCGATGCCGCCCGCCTCGATCAGCGTCGAGGCAGGCGCGGTGGGGGTGGAGGTCATGAACGGATGCTATCGAGATCGTCGCCGCTCAGGCATCCGTCATACGGGCACGCCTGCGCACGACGAAGAGCTCCATCACGACGGCGACGGCCACGGCGACGGCGATCCCGATGAACGTCTCGACGCCGCGCTGCCAGATCAGCTCGCCGATCGGCTGCGGCCCGCCCAGCTCGCCGATCACGAGCACGAGCGGCGTCAGCACGATGAGCGCGAGCGAGTAGTTGCGCACCACGACGAGCTCCACCCCGGCCTGCAGCACGATGATGATGACGATCGCGGCGAGCCCGGTCGGGTGGAACAGGAGCAGCAGCGCGCCGATGCCGAGCCCGATGAGCGTTCCCACGAAGCGGTGCGTCGCCCGCAGCACCCGGTTGTAGCCGCCGGGCACGGAGAGCGCGGCGATCGCGGAGACCATCGCCCAGTACGGGTGCCCGATGCCGACGAGCGCGGGGATCGCCCCCGCGACCGCCGTACCAATCAAGAACATCGTCGCGTGCTCGAGGTAGCCGTGCACCGGCGGGGGAACGACGATCGGCTTGGTGTACGGGTTGTGCAGCCGGCCCTCCTGCGCCCGCCAGATCAGCCGGCCGACATAGCCGATGAGCAGGGCGAGGGCGACGGATGCCGCAGCTGCGACGAGTCCCGCGGCGTAGCCGGCCGGCGTGAGCGGCGCGAAGGCGACCCCGGCGAGGGCGAACACCTGGAACATCGGCCCCGGCGGGGTCCAGCGCACCCGGTCGGCGAGCAGTGACGCCCCGAAGGCCCAGAGCGCCGCGATGGGGATGACGAGCAGGTTCCGCTGCGGCGACAGTGCGATCGCGCCGCCGACCGCGATCGACAGGAGCTGCGCGACACCGGCGACGAGTTGCAACCGCAACCGCGAGACGTGCGGGAAGTTGCGGCCGTACACGCTCGTGAACGCGCCGAAGACGGCGAACACGGCGAGGTCGGCGCGCCCGGTGGCCCAGAGCGTGAGGAGCGGGATCGCGGTCGAGAGCCCGACCCGCAGCGCGGCCCAGTGATCGCGGTCATAGGGGCGCAGCTCGAGCAGGTCGCGCCAGCGCGGGGTCAGGCGCGGGGTGGGTGCACCTGAGACATCCGTCATACCTGCAATTCTTGCGGCCTATCGGCCAGCCGGAAGCAGGCGCGTGAAGTGGATGCCCACCGGGCGCCACACGTCGACGGACTCGATCGAGACGCGGCGGCCCGGAGCCGGCGCCGCGAGCACCTGGTTGTCGCCGAGGTAGATGCCGATGTGGTCCAGGTCGTCGAACACGACCACGTCACCCGGCTTCGCCTCGGACTGCGGGATGTGGGTGCCGATCTTGTCTTGGGCGATGACGCCGTGGAACAGATCGACGCCGATCGCCGCATACGCGACCATCGTCAGGCCGGAGCAGTCGATGCCGGTGTGGCTCGAGCCGCCGAGCACATAGGGCGTGCCGATGTAGCCGAGGGCGGTCTCGACGATCGTGGCGCGCTCGCCGCCGGCGGCGATGGCGTCGACGATCGCCGGGGCGGCGGCGGCCGCGTCGGCGCCGCCGATCTTCGTGACGATCGCGGCGATGGCGGTCGCGACGTAGTCGGGGTTCTGCACCGTCGGGCCCTGCACGTCGTCGGCGACCTGCATGATCTGCTGCGCCGTGCGCCCGTGCGCGTCGGCGGTCGCCGGGCCGGGCGTGGTGTCGGCCGTGGCGGGGACGACGATCCACAGCGAGGGGATCAGCACAACGGCGCCCAGGACGGCCGCGAGCGATCGGCGGGCGCTGCCGCGCGCGGGCTTCGGTGCGGCGGCGACCACGGGGCGCTTCGGCTCGGAGGTCGGGCGCACGCGGTGCGAGTGGATCAGGTCTTCCGTGCGGCGCGCGTTCTCGGCCTCGACGGCCGACGCGACGGTGCTTTCGGGGGCGGCGGCTTCGGGCGCAGCGGCCTCGTGCGCGACGTCTGCGGCCGAGCGCTGCTGCGCCTCGAGCGCCTCGCGCAGGGCGCGTGCCTCGCGGCGGGTCATGGGCTGCGCGGAAGCCGCAGGAGCCGGCGCGTCCACGTTCTTCACAGCCCAACGGCTTCCCGGAACCGGGATCTGCCCCGTCTGGGGAGCTTCGTCCTGCTCGCGCAGGGCGCGCACTTCGGAGGGGGCGATCTGACCGGCATCCGCCAGTCCGGCGATCAGAGCATCGAATGCATCGAGTGACGCGTCGATCCTCTGTCTCGCCATAGCTCTTCTCCCATTGCCGTCGGGGCGTTACGGCCCGTGGTGCTCAGTCCCCCGAAGCGCCGACAAAAAGTCGACCCGGCGAACATATCAGACCCCTCGAGGAGGGCCGCAGGGAACGCTCCCAGTTTCGGGAGCCGCGCAACAAGTGAGGATCAGTCGCCGAGCAGGCGGGTGAAGTGATAGCCGATTCCCGACCACGCGCTGAGCGGCTCGATCTGCACCTGGGTGCCCGGCTCGCGTGCCGCGACCATCAGCCCGTTGCCGAGATAGAGCGTCACGTGCTGCTCGTTGTCGAACACGAGCAGGTCGCCCGGCTTGGCCTCGGCGGCCGAGATGGTGTGTCCCACGCGGTCCTGCGAACCGACGCCGTGGGACAGGCCGATGCCGACAGAGGCATACGCCTGCATCGTGAGACCGGAGCAGTCGATGCCGGAGTGGCTCGCGCCGCCCAGCACGTACGGCGTGCCGAGGTAGCTGAGCGCGGTGCTGACGATCTTGAGGCGCTGCCCCGGCGTCGCGCCGAGCGCCGACGCGGTCGAGGCGAGCGTGGCGGCATCCGTCTGCGGGGCGGCCTGCTGCAACAGGGCGGGGACGTCGGGCGGGAGCGCCGTGAAGGTCTCGCGCGCGATCTTCGGCGCGGCGACCGTGTCGGAGACGTCGAGTGATTGGACGACCGACGCGGCGGCCGATGAGGAGAGCGATGACGAGACGGATGCCTGAGCGGAACCCGCCGCCGCGTTCAGGGTCGCGGCGTGGGCGGGCAGGGCGATGGCGAGGCATCCGGTGATCGCGAGAGTCGTACCGGCGAGCAGGCGAGCGGAGCGCCTGCGCAACCAGCTGTGATGCGGGTGGGCGTGCAGGGAGGAGCGCATGTCGTTTCGGGTCGTTCGGGTCGGGGTGGGGAAGGCTTCGGGGAGCCGGAGCCCGCGGTCGGGGCCGCGAGGGACTTTATGCAGCCGGCCTGGGCCGAAAGTCCCAGGGCGGACAGGCCGTGCGCGCGTGTTGCCCCATGCATCGGCATCCGCGTCGGGATATCAGCCCCATTCACCGTTGATTCCCAGGCTGCGGGTTGCAGGCGCGGGCTCATGCCCTGTTGGATATGCGGAGTGACCTGCACAAACGGGGCGTGCACGTCGGCGTGGGGACGCGCGTGCCGGAGAACCGCCTTGTGAGTGTGGAAACCATCAATCGGGGGAATCTGGCATGGAACTGAGAATTGACGCCACAAACCCTGCACCGGCATCGGAGCAGGTGCGATCCCAGCTGTTGACCGCGGTGCGGGAGGGCTCGCTGGCGCCCGGCGCGAAGCTGCCGACGGTGCGCCGACTCGCGGACCAGCTCGGCATCGCGGTCAACACCGTCGCCCGCGCGTACCGCCTCTTGGAGGACGACGGCATCGTCGAGACCTTCGGCCGCCGCGGCTCGTTCATCGCGAATCAGGGCGATGCGATCCAGCAGCAGCTGCAGTCGGCTGCCACGCAATACGCGCGCAAAGCGGCGAGCCTCGGCGTGAGCGCGAAGGACGCAGAGAAGGCGGTCATCGCGGCGCTCAGAGCAGAACTGAGCTAGAGCACCGGCTCCGCCAGCACCGCTCCGTACCGGTGGTTCGTGATCGAGATGGACTGCTCGCGGAAGAACGGCAGCAGCTCGACCCGGCCCGAGGCGGTGACCGGCCCGTCGTAGATCGCGACCTCGGGGTCGCCGCGCAAGGCCCGCGCCGCTGCGAGCCCGTTGCCGCCGATCAGGCGGATGCGGTGGATCGGCTTCGGGTGCGTCGCCGGGCCGCCGACCTCGATCGTCTCGGGGCGGAAGGTGAGGCGCGCGAGCCACGCATCGTCGTCCTCGACCTTCACAGGCACGCTGTGCGCGTCGAGCCACGCGGCGATTCCGTCGGGCAGCGCCAGGTGCGTCGACACGTCGTAGCGCGTGCGTGAGACGGATGCCGCAGCGAGAACGCGCAGCAGCTCGGGAAGCGTCCCGCCCGGGCCGAGACGGATGCTGACGGGCACCGGCCGGTAGCGGAACAGGTTGCGCTCGGACTTCAGCCCCGCGGCATCCGTCGTCCTCCCGTACTCCGTCGCGTAGGCGATCGCGTCGGACAGGGCCGAGCGGCGCACGAGGTCGAAATCGGCGTAGTCGAGCGCCGACTGGCTGAGCTCGATCAACTGCTGCACGTCGGGGTCGAGTCCGCGCAGGTGCAGGCTGTTGCTCTGCTCGCCCGGCACGCTCACCCAGGTGCCGAGCGGGAACAGCGTGTTGGGGCCGCCGGTCTTCACGGTCGGGCCGACCGCCGACTTCTTCCAGCCGCCGAAGGACTGCCGCTGCACGATCGCGCCCGTGATGTGCCGGTTGACGTAGAGGTTGCCCGCCTCGACCGACGCGACCCACTGGCGGATCTCGCGCTCCTCGAGCGCGTGCAGGCCGGCCGTGAGACCGTAGTCGACGGCGTTCTGCAGCTGGATCGCCTCGGCGAGGGTGCGGGCGCGCATGACGCCGAGCACGGGGCCGAAGAACTCGGTGAGGTGCGTCCGGCTGCCCGGCGCGACGCCGGTCTTGATGCCGGGCGACCAGAGCCGGCCGTCCTCGCTGAGCGGCCGGGGCCGCACGAGCCACGTCTCGCCGTCGTCGAGCTCGGTGAGCGCCCATTCGAGCTTCCCGCTCGGGGGCTGCACGAGCGGGCCGACTTCCGTCGCGGCATCCGTCGCGGGCCCGACGCCCAGGCTGCGCGTGGCGTCGATCAGCTGGCGGCGGAAGCGCGCGTCATCGGCGACAGACCCGACGAGGATGACGAGGGATGCCGCGGAGCACTTCTGCCCCGCATTGCCGAAGGCGCTCTTCACGATGTCCGCGACCGCGAGGTCGTAGTCGGCGCTCGGCGTGACGACGATCGCGTTCTTGCCGCTCGTCTCGGCGAGCAGCGGCAGATCGGGGCGCCACGAACGGAACAGCTGCGCGGTCTCGAACGAGCCGGTCAGGATCACCCGGTCGACACGGTCGTCGGTGATGAGCTGCCTGCTCACCTCGTGCTCTTCGTCGACATCGACGAGGGCGAGCGCGTCGCGCGGGATGCCGGCCCGGTGCAGCACGTCGACCAGCACCGCCGCGCAGCGCTTCGCTTGCGGAGCAGGCTTGATGATGACCCCGCTGCCCGCGGCGAGCGCGCTGAGCACCCCGCCTGCGGGGATGGAGACCGGGAAGTTCCACGGCGGGGTGACGACGGTGAGCGCGTTCGACTGGAAGCGGGCGCCCTGCACGGTGTCGAGCTCACGGGCGAGCGCCGCGTAGTAGTGCGCGAAGTCGGCTGCCTCGGTGACCTCGACGTCGGCCTCTGCGAAGGTCTTGCCGGTCTCGGCGACCATCACCTCGATGAGCTGGTCGCGGTTCGCCGAGATCGCGAGGCCGGCGAAGTCGAGCACGTCGGCGCGCTCGCTGCCGGGCGCCTGCGCCCAGCGCACGCCTGCGGCGCGGACGGCGGCGATGAGCTGGTCGAGCTTGCGCTCCTCCGAGACGCGGGCCGCGATCACCGCCGCCATTCCCAGGTCTGTGCCCTGCGCCCTGGCGAGGACGCGCTTCGCCCACGCCCGGTTCGCCGCCCGCGAGGGGTCGCTGTCGGACTCGTTGCGGAAGGTCTGGCGGTCGCCGCGCGCCTGCCACTCCGCGGGAAGCGGCGGCGCGAACGCCGCGGCCTTGCGGGCCGCGGGGGATGCCGCGACCCAGCCCTCCTGCTGCGGCAGCCCCAGCACGGCGACGGTGAGGCCCGCGTCGCCCGCGGCCTGCCCCGCCGGGTCGACGGGGTCGATGCGCGGGTGGAAGAGCGCCGTCGCGTTCTCGTCCTGCCACTCGCGGGCGCGGTCCTGGCGGCGGTTCGGCAGCGGGGCGACCCCGACCGGCTCGCGCACGGCCTCGTAGCGCTCGACCGCGTCGAGGAAGCGCGCGCATTCGCGCTCGAACAGCTGGTCCGCGTTCGGCCCGGCGCCGCTCAGCTCGAAGAGGGCCGACATGAAGTTGTCGGGCGAGCCGTTCTCCTCGAGACGGCGCACGAGGTACGAGATCGCGACGTCGAACTCCTCCGGCCTGACCACGGGGGTGTACAGCGTCAGTCCGCCGACGGTCCTCGCCACGGCATCCGTCGCCATGCCGAGCAGCATCTCGACGTCGATGCGGTCACGTACCCCGCGCACGCCGGCCAGCTCCCACGCGAACGCGACGTCGAAGAGGTTGTGCCCGGCGACGCCGAGGCGCACGGCATCCGTATGCTCCACCGTCAGCGCCCAGTCGAGCACCCGCTTGTAGTTGGCGTCGGTGTCGAGCTTGCTGCCCCAGGTCGCGAGCGGCCAGCCGTGCAGCTCGGCGTCGACGCGCTCCATCGGCAGGTTGGCGCCCTTGACGAGGCGCACCTTGATCGGGGCGCCGCCCGCTGCGCGGCGGGCCTGGGCCCACTCGGTGAGGTCCTGCAGGGCGTCGAGCGCGTCGGGCAGGTACGCCTGCAGCACGATGCCCGCCTCGAGGTGGGCGAGCCGCGGGTTCGAGAGCACCCGCTTGAAGACCGCGACCGTGAGGTCGAGGTCCTTGTACTCCTCCATGTCGAGGTTGATGAACTTCGTGCGACCGGGGGCGACGCTCGTCTCGCCGCCCGCGCCCGCGAGCTCGTAGAGCGGGGTCAGGCGCTGCGCGATGCGCGCGACCGCGTCGTCGAAGCCCCACAGGTTGACGTTGCTGACGACGTTGCTCACCTTGACGCTCACGTAGTCGACGTCGGGGCGCTCGAGGAGTTCGCGGATGCCGGCGAGTCGGTTCCCCGCCTCCTCTTCGCCGAGCACGGCCTCGCCGAGCAGGTTGAGATTGAGCCTGTGACCCCCCGCGCGCAGCTTCGCGAGCGCCGGCCCGAGCTTGGCGGGGGTGGCATCGACGACGAGGTGGCCGACGAGCCGCCTGAGCGCCGCTCGTGCCGCAGGCACAACCGCCCACGGCAGCACGGGGCCGACCCCGCCGCCGAGTTCGAGCGCGGTGCGCAGGCCGCCGTGCAGGCTCGCGGGCACCCGGCCGGCGAGCTCGTGCAGCTTCCTGGCCGCGACGCCGAGGTCGCGGGGCCGAGCGACCCCGTCGACGAACTGCACCGCGAAGTCGAGGCCGCCCTCTTCCCGCAGCAGCTCGGCGAGGCGGCGTGCGCCGGTCGGCCACTGCTGCGCGGGCTCGGCGAGCCACGCGCGCACCTGGTCCACCGCGGCCGCGGCGACGGCCCGCAGCTCGCTCACGTCAGCGCTGCCGTCTTCCGGCTCGGTCCCCATGCTGTCGAGGATATTTCTAGCGACGCCGATGATCGGTGATCGTCGCCCGCGGGCCGCGCCTCTCGGGCAGGCGGCCGCTCGCGAGGATCAGCCGCACCACCCGCTGCCGCTGCCCAGCCCACGGGGCGAGCAGCTCGAGCATGCCGGTGTCGTCGCAGTCTCGGTCGCCTGCGAGGGCGTAGCCCACGAAATGCGACACGTTGTAGTCCCCGACCGAGACCTGGTCGGGGTCGCCGTGGCTGCGCTGGAAGGTCTCGGCCGCGGTCCACGGGCCGATGCCCGGCAGGGTCGTGAGCGTCGCGGCATCCGTCACCCGCTCGATCGCCTGCGCGCGCGTCGCCGTGTTCACCAGCGTGCGACTGCGGGTCGGATCGACACCGGCCTGGTGCCATTCCCAGCTCGGGATCGCGCGCCACACGCTTGGCGCCGGCGCGACGCGCAGGTTGCGGGGCATGAGGTGGGTCGGGCCGGGCGGCCGCGTGCCGAATCGGGTCACGAGCCGCGCCCACTCGCGGTAGGCCTCGAGGCTCGTCACCTTCTGCTCGATGATCGCGGGCGCCATCGCCTCGAAGACACGGCGGGTCGCGGGCAGGCGCAGGCCGGGATTGCGGCGCAGCGTCTCGGACAAGAACGGATGCCTGCCGAGGTCGAGCTGCGACCAGTCGTCGTGCTTCCCGAGAAGCGCCGGGACGCCGTCGATCGCCCATTCGGCGCCGCGGCCCCAGGCTCTGGCGGCGATCGGGCCGCCGGCGCCGCGCTGCTCGAGGCGCAGGGTGACCGGGCCGTCGGGGCTGGTGAAGGTGCGCCAGAGCACGCTGCCCTGCCACTGGGTCGTCGGGTCGTACGGCCCGCGCCCGAGCGGCCCGAGCGTCGCCCGCAGATCGACGGGCAGCGCCGGGTCGTAGACGGTGGTGACGACCGAGTCGCCCGAAGCGTCGCGGTCGTCGACGGATGCTTCGGCCCGGGCATCCGTCAACGTCATGCGCACACGCTAACCCGCCCGACTGACAGCGCCGCTCGGCGCGCGCGAATACGGACTCGTTGCGCGAAAGACGGCCTCGAAAGCACGGCGATTCCGTACTCGGCGTAGCTTGAGCGGGCACGCTCCTGAGGTGAGGCCGCAGACGGCGCCCCACCTCAGGAGCGCAGGGTCAGCGGCTCCGCTTGCGCGGCCGGAGTCGGTGGGCCGCTCCGGCGAGAGCACCCGCGAGCAGGAGGCCGGCTGCGAGCCACAGCCACGGCAGCGCGTCGGAGCCGGTGACGGCCAGCCCGAGGGAGGTCGCGGGGGCTGAGCTGGCCGTCGTCGAAGGGGGCGCTGCGGCGGCGGCTGCCGCTGCGGTGGAGACCCGCAGGCCCGAGGTCGCGAACGCGACGGTGCCGTCGGGGGCGAACCCGGTCGCGACCAGGGTGTGCGCACCGACCGGCATCGTGGTCGGGACCGTGACGGAGAACGACACGGAGCCTGTGGCACCCGTCGTCCCCGAACCGAGCGCCGTCGGAGTCGAGTAGAGGTACGCGTCGACGAAGGACTTCGGGGCGAATCCGGTCGCTTCGACGGTCACCTTCTCGCCGGGCGTCACCATGGTGACGGCCTTCCCGTGGCTGTCGCGGAAGGTCACGGAGGTTCCGGCCGTCGCCTGCGGCACCGTGTCGGGAGCGATCGACGAGACCACGTCCGCGGTCACGGACGATGCCGAGGAGGACCCGGCGGGTGTCGAGGCCACCACCTGGAAGCTCTCGGTGCCGGGTGACACGCCGGTGAGGATGCACGAGGTCGCCGTCGTGGTGCAGCTCTGGCCACTCGGCAGCGCGGTGACGGTGTAGCTCAGCGGGCCGGCCCCGCCGTCATCGGCCGAAGCCGTCCACGAGACGTATGCCTGCTTCGCCCCCGGCACCGCGACCGCGTCGGCAGGCGCAGCCGGCGCGACGGCGAGCACCGTGAGCTTGACGACGGCCGTCGCCGTTCCGGCATCCGCCCCGGTCGCCGTGATCGTATATCCGGTCTTCTCGATGGCGTGGCCGGTCGGGGTGCCACTGATCACGCCCGTCGCCGAGTCCAGCGTGAGTCCCTCGGGAAGGGCGGGCGAGACCGCATAGCTCACGGCTCCCGTGAAACCGGTGGCGGTCAGCGCCTGGGTCGGCGTGATGGCGGTGCCGTGCTCGGCGAGGAGCGGCTGCCCGTCCGGAGAGAGGCCCGCCACGGCGACCGACACGGAAGCCGTCGCGGAGAACCCGCCGGCCGTGGCGCTGAGCGTGTACGAAGCGGCGTTCTGCGCGGTCTGCGGCGTTCCGCTGATCACGCCCGTCGCGGTGTCCAGCGAGAGCCCGGCCGGCAACGCGGGCGACACCGTGTACGTCACGGCGCCGGGGAACCCGGATGCGATGGGCGCCTTCACGGGAGTGATCGCCGTGCCGACGGTGCCCTGCAGCGCCGTCCCCGTCACCACGAGGGCGGGGGCGATGCTGATCGTCACGGACGCCACCGCCTCGCCCCCGAGTTCGCCGGTGCCGGTGATCGTGTAGTCGGTCGCGGTCTGCGCGTCAGCCCGCGGCGTGCCGCTGATGACGCCCGTCGCCGTGTCCATCACGAGGCCCGCGGGCAACGCAGGTGAAACCGTGTAGGAGACCGTTCCCCCGAGGCCGGAGGGCGTCAGCGCCTGCGTGGGGGTGATCGCCGTTCCGTACCCGGCCGTGATGGTCTGCTTCGCGGGAGCGAGCCCGGCGATCGAGATCGTGACCGTGGTGGCCGCCGAGAAATACCCGTTCGAGGCGGTGATCGTATAGTCCTTCGCCGCAGCCGAGGCTGTGGGGATGCCGCTGACCACACCGGTCTCGGCATCCAGTTTCAAGCCGTCGGGCAGTTCCGGCGAGACCGAGAAGCTGTAGCTCGGCGTCGCCGGGAAGCCGGTGGCGACCAGCGGAGAGGTGGGCGCGAGGGGCACGCCGACCGATCCCGTCCGTGATTGGGTGGCGGGGGTCAGATAGGGATCCACGCGCAGGGTGATCTGCGCGGTCGCGCTGTTCTGGCCGTCGGTGCCGGTGACGGTGTACTGCAGCGGCGAGATCACCGTCGTCGGCGTGCCGCTGATCACCCCCGTCGCGGCGTCGAAGCTGAGGCCGCTGGGCAGCACGGCAGGCGACAGCGTATAGCTGACCTGTCCGCCCAACCCGGCGCCGGTCAACGCGGTGGTCGGCGTCAGCGGGGTGCCGACCACGCCGGACGCGGTCTGCGTGGCTGGGGAGATGACGGCGGCAGCCGAGATGGAGACGGTCGAGGTCGCGCTGAGCGAACCGTCGGTGCCGGTCACGGTGTAGGAGGTGGCGGCCATGGCACGCGTCGGCGATCCGCTGATCACGCCGGTCGCGGTGTCCAGCGAGAGCCCGGCCGGCAGCGCCGGAGACACGGAGTAGCTCACGGCGCCGGAGAACCCGCTCGGAGTGAGCGCCGTGGTGGGGGTGATCGCGGTGCCGACGGTCGCGGTCACCGTCTGCGTCGTCGGAGACAGGGATGCCGCAGAGGTGCGGACCACAGACACGCTGTTGGAGTCGTTGTTCGCGATCAGCAGCGATGTGCCGTCGGGCAGTGCCGCGATGCCCAAAGGTGAGCGACCGGTGTAGCCGGCGACGACGGTGCTGCTGGTCTCGGTGGCGGTGTCGATGATCGCGACGGTGCCGGCGAGGTACGAGGGCCCCTGCAGGGAGGCATAGAGGGTGGACCCGTCAGGAGAGAGGGCCATGCCGTACGAGTCCGCGGAGACGCCGGACACCGTGGCCGCCTTCGTCAGCATCTCCGTGTCCACGACGGAGATGGTCGAGTTGCCGGAGGCATACAGCTTGGCGCCGTTCGAGCTCAGGGCGAGTCCTGTCACGGGGGTGCTGCTCAGGCTCGAGACCACGCCGGTCTGCTTCTTGGACGCCGTGCTGATGACTTCCAGGCCACGCCCCTGCGAGCCGATGCTGCCGACGTAGAGCGTGCGGCCATCGGGCGAGAGCGCGATCGAGTCCGGGGTCTGACCGGTGAATGAGGCGATCGTGGCGGTCTGCTTCTTGGTCGCGGTGCTGATCACCGAGACGGAGTCGTTGCTGTAGTTCGTCACGTAGAGGGTCGTGCCGTCGGGCGAGAGCGCGAGCTGACGGGGTCCTTTTCCGGTGTACCCGGAGATGACGCCGGTCTGCGTGTTCGTGGCCGTGTTCACGACGATGACCGAGTTCGATCCCCAGTCGGCGACATACAGGGTCTGGCCGTCCGCGGAGACGATGGCGCCGTAGGGCCCGGTTCCCGTGTAGCCGCTGACAGTGCCCGTCTGCCTCATCGTGGCCGTGTCGACGATCGACACCGTGTGCGAGATCCAGTTCGTGACATACGCCGTGCGGCCGTTCGGAGTCACCGCGATGCGTGCGGGACTCGTGCCGACGAAATCGGCGACCGAGCCGACCGCGGTGGCGGTGGGGACCGCGGCGGTCGCGGGCGAGGCGACGAGCGCGCCCGCCGCGGTCACGGCCGCGACGACGAGCGCGGCCAGCGCAGGACGAATGCTGATGTTCACGGATGCCTTCCGGTATGGCGCGACGGGCACGGGTGTGCCATCCCGGGGGCGATCCTATGAACCGCCGGCAGTCGAACAGGTGGTTCTACCTACCGGGGAAGCACGAGGGTGAGCACGCCGCCGTCACGTCCTGCCGCGAGCCGTAGCGTGCCGCCGATCGCCTCGGCGCGACGACCGAGCCGTGCCAGCCCTGACCAGCTCGCGCCGTCCTCCGGCCCGTCGCCGTCGTCCGAAACGGTGACCGTCAGCGCGTGGTCGTCGGCGGCGGCGACGACGCGGATGGCGCGGGCGTGCCCGTGCCGCAGCGCGTTGGACAGGCCGTCCTCGACGACCCGGATGATCAGCACCTGGGCTTCCTGCGACAGCGCGAGGTCGGCGAGCACCGCAGAGGCCTCGTCGGTCACCGCCACCCAGCTGGGCAGTCGCGCCAGCAATGCCCGAAGGGCGGCATCCGGCCCCCTGTCGAGGTCGACGGGGTAGAGCTCCGCGCTCATGCGACGCAGCTCGCCCTCGCGCAAGGTGCCGAGCTGAGCGGCGAGCATGCGCAGCTCGGCTCCGGAGGGATCGGCCGCCTCCTGCGCGAGGCGGTGCAGCTGTGCCTCGATGACCACGAAGGTGCCCTGGACGCTGCCGTGGATGGTCTCGGCCAGCTCGCGCCGCACCCGCAGCTCCTCGTCCTGGACCTCGCGCAGCAGCTGCACGACCCGTTGCTGGGCGGCGAGACGCAGCAGGTCCCCCCGGCGCGCCTGTCGTGCCACCCCGACGAAGAGCAGGCCGACGCCGAGCGACAGCGCGAGAAGGCAGGACGATGTGAGCAGCTCGACGAGCAGCGCGTGCCGGCTCCCCGAATCGGGGAGCGCGTAGATGCCGGTCGCGGCCTGCAGCACGCCACGCACCAGCGCGCCCCCGACGGCGAGTGCGCAGACGGAGAGCGCGCGACCGGCGGCTCGGAACCGCTGCGGGCGCACCGCGGAGGCGGCGGCTGCGACCACGGCGACCGTGGCGAGGTTGACGGCGGTGCGGACGGTGAGCTCCAACGGCTGCGACGGCGTGCTCCCGCTGAGCGCATGGGAGAAAACCCCCAGCACGAGCACCGACTGCGTGCTCGTGTAGATGGAGAGGATGCCGGCGACCAGCACCGTGGTCACGAGCATGACCCGCTGCTCGCCGCGGGGGTCGAGCTCGGCGAGGTCGCTCATGACGGGCCCGG
Source organism: Gryllotalpicola koreensis (assembly GCF_039538185.1). NCBI lineage: Bacteria > Bacillati > Actinomycetota > Actinomycetes > Micrococcales > Microbacteriaceae > Gryllotalpicola > Gryllotalpicola koreensis. Next base: position 811,260 of record NZ_BAABBW010000001.1, on the reverse strand, counting down.
AACCGTGTGCGCGAGGTAGGCCCGCACCGCCTCCACCCGGGGATTCCGGTCGGGGCTGGCCTGCAGGCCGAGACCTGCATAGGCGGCGTTCAGATGCCCGTCCACGGAGCGTGGCGAGATCCCCAGCTGAGCGGCGATGGCGGAGTTGGTCAGCCCGTCCGCGACGAGCGCGAGCACCTCCCGCTGCCGCGCGCTCAGCTGTGCCAGGGGGCTCTGCCTGCGCACCTCGCGCTGCGCTCGGATCGCCGGGTCGAGCACGGCACGTCCCTCGGCGACGGAGCGGATCGCGAACACCAGCGCAGGCGCCGACAACGACGACGTCTTGGACAGGTAGCCCCACCCGCCCGCTTCGTGTCGCGGGATCTCCAGCAGCACGTGCATGGAGTCCGAAGCCGAGAGCACGAGGACCCCCAGGGAGGGGTTGCGACGACGCAGATCGCGCCCGAGCGCGAGCCCGTCACCGTCGCCGAGCCGCAGGTCGAGCAGCGCGACGTCGACGGCCCGGGCATCCAGCCCCTGCGACGCCTCGGCGGCGCTCGCGTACTCCCCGGCCACGACCAGGCCGTCGGTGGCGTCGAGCAGCACGGAGAGCATCTTCCGGAACAGCGGCTGATCCTCGACGACGGCGACGCGGAGTGTACGCGGCGAGTCGGTGTGCGTGACCATTGCGCTGCTCATTCTGACACCCCGGCCAGCGTCACCCCGGCCGACTCAGTTCACACCGCGCGCTGCGGCGTGCCCGTATAGACCGACAACGGGCGGATCAGCGAGTTGTGGGCCTGCTGCTCGATGAAGTGCGCCGTCCAGCCGGTGACGCGCGCCGCCGCGAACAGCGGGGTGAAGGTCGGGGTGTCGAAGCCCATCAGGTGATATGCGGGGCCCGAGGGGTAGTCGAGGTTCGGCTTGATGTTCTTCCGTTCCCCCATCGCCTGCTCGAGCGCCGTGTAGAGCTCGAGCACGTCTGGCCGGTTGTAGTGCTCGACGAGCGCGTCGAGTGCCGCCTTCATGGTCGGCACCCGCGAGTCGCCGTTCTTGTAGACCCGATGGCCGAAGCCCATGATCTTCTTCTTGCTCGCGAGGGCGTCGTCGAGCCACACCTCGACCCGCGACGCCGAGCCGATCTCGGCGAAGGTCGCCATGACCGCCTCATTCGCGCCACCGTGCAGCGGACCCTTGAGCGCGCCGATGGCGGCGACCACGCCGGAGTGCAGATCCGACAGCGTCGAGGCGACGACCCGCGCCGTGAACGTCGACGCGTTGAAGGAGTGCTCGGCGTACAGCACCAGCGACTGCCCGAACGCGTCGATCACGACCGGATCAGGCAGTTCGCCGAAGGTCATCCAGAGGAAGTTGGACGCGTAGTCGAGGTCCTCGCGGGCCGGGATCGGGTCCATGCCGTGGCGGTGCCGCTGGTCGTAGGCGACGATCGCCGGCAGCTGGGCGAACAGGCGCACGGCCTTCTCGTAGTCGCTCTGCTCGTCGTCGGGGAACCTCGTCTCGAGCGACCCGAGCCTGCTGACCGCGGTGCGCAGGACGTCCATCGGATGCCCCGAGACGGGCGTCTGCTCGATGAGCTCCCTGATCTCGGGGCGCAGCTCGCGCTGACCGCGCTCGACGGCCTCGAAGGCGCCGAGCTCCTCGTCGCTCGGCAGCTCGCCGTGCCAGATGAGGTAGGCGACCTGCTCGAACGAACACTTCGCGGCGAGCTCCTGCACGGGGTAGCCGCGGTAGAGCAGCGAGTTCGTCTCCTGGTTGACGGAGGAGATCTCGGTCGTGTCGACGACGACGCCGGCCAGGCCCTTGTGGATCTCGGTGTCGGTCATTGCTCCTCCTTGAGCTGAGGGGTCTCGATACGCGCTGTGCGCTACTCGACCGCCGGATTACCTCTGGACGTTGAAGTTGAAGACGCTCGCGTCGAAGGCGCTGTAGCCCTCGTAGTCGATCAGCTCGTACAAGTCTGCCCGGTGCTGCATCTGCCCGGTGAGACCGGAGAGCGAACCCGCGGCGTCGAGTTCGTCGAGTCCTCGCAGGGCGGCGCCCATGGCGAGCCGCAGCAGCGACACCGGCCAGATCACGAGGTTGACCCCGACGTCGCGCAGCTGCGCCACCGTGAACAGCTCGGACTTCCCGAACTCGGTCATGTTCGCCAGGATCGGCACGTCGATCGCCGCCCGCACCGCAGCGAACTCCTCGAGCGAGGTCATCGCCTCGGGGAAGATCGCCTCGGCTCCGGCATCCACCAGGGCCTTCATGCGGTCGATCGCCGCTTCCAAGCCCACGACGCCCCGGGCATCCGTGCGCGCCATGATCAGCAGATTCGGGTCGCAGCGCGCGTCGACGGCGGCGCGCACGCGCTTGACGGCCGTCTCGTCGTCGACGATCTCCTTGCCGTCGAGGTGCCCGCAGCGCTTCGGGTTCACCTGGTCCTCGATGTGGATGCCGGCCGCCCCGGCATCCTCGAGCTCCTGCACCGTGCGCGCGACGTTCATCGGCTCGCCGAAGCCGGTGTCGACGTCGACGAGGGCCGGCAGCTCGGTCATCCGCGCGATCTGATGCGTGCGGGTCGCGACCTCGGTCAGCGTCGTCAGCCCGATGTCGGGCAGGCCGAGATCGGCGGACAGCACCGCGCCCGAGACGTACACGCCGTCGAAGCCGCGCTGCTCGATCAGCCGCGCGGACAGCGCGTTGAACGCGCCGGGGAAGCGCAGCAACTCGCCAGAAGCCAGCCGCTCGCGGAAGGCGGCGCGCTTCGCCGCTGCGGTCGACCTGGCGTACAGCATCCGGCCCCCTAGAACAGCCCGTCGGGAACGGATGTCTGCGCCAGATACCCGTACTTCGCCGTGAAGCTCAGCTCGCCGAGCTCTTCGGCGGACAGAGAGGGCAAGCGCTGCGCGACGTCGAGGAAGCGGTCGATCTCCTCCGGCTCGAGGGCCGCGGCGGCGAGCGTGCGGAACTTGCGCACGTAGTCCTCGCGGGCGAACGGCCGGGCACCGTTCGGGTGCGCGTCGGCGACCGCGATCTCGTCCTTGATCACCGAGCCGTCGGTGAATCTCACCTCGATCGCGCCGCCGAACGCTTGTTCTGCAGGGTCGAGTGAGTGGTAGCGCCGGGTCCACTCCGGGTCCTCGACGGTCGTGACCTTCTGCCACAGGGCGACCGTGTCGGGCCGGTGGGCGCGCTCTGGCGCGTAGGACGTCTCGTGGTCGAAGCCGCCGTCCTGCAGCGCGACCGTGAAGATGTACGGAATGGAGTGGTCGAGGGTCTCGCGCGAGGCGTCCGGCGAGTACTTCTGCGGGTCGTTCGCCCCGCTTCCGATCACGAAGTGCGTGTGATGCGAGGTCGTGAGAACGACGGATTCCACCCGCTCGACGTCGTCGAAGATCAACGGGTACTCGTCGTGCAGCTTCCTGGCGAGGTCGATCCAGGCCTGCGCCTGGTACTCGGCCGAGTGCTCCTTCGTGAACGAGTCGAGGATCGCCCGCTTCGCCTCGCCCGGTCCGGGAAGCGAGACGTCGTATGAGGCATCCGGCCCGTCCAAGAGCCACGCGATGACGCCGTCCTCGCCCTCCCAGATCGGCGTCGGCGAGGTCTGCCCGCGCATCGCGCGGTCGATCGCCTCGACGGCCATCTTCCCCGCGAAGGCCGGCGCGAACGCCTTCCACGACGAGATCTCGCCCTTGCGCGACTGTCGCGTCGCGGTCGTCGTGTGCAGCGCCTGGCCGATGGCCTGGTAGATCGTGTCGACGGGCAGTCCCAGCAGTGCGCCGATGCCCGCCGCCGCGCTCGGGCCGAGGTGCGCGACGTGGTCGATCTTGTGCGCGTGCAGGCTGATCGCGCGGGCGAGGTCGATCTGCACCTCGTAGCCGGTCGCGATGCCGCGCACCACGTCGGCCCCGGTCAGGCCGCGGGCCGCCGCGTGCTGGGCGACGGCCACCACGGGCGGGATGTTGTCGCCGGGGTGCGAGTACTCCGCCGCGAGGAAGGTGTCGTGGTAGTCCAGCTCGCGCACGGCGACCCCGTTCGCCCACGCGGCCCACTCGACCGATGCCCGCCGGTTCAGCGCCGCGCCGAACACGGTCGCGCCGGCTCCCCCGATCGAGACCGGGTGCGCGAGCGCCTGGCTGCGGGCGGCCGCCGGAGCAGCGCGGACCAGGGATGCCGCCGCCACCGCCGCGTTGTCGATCACCCGGTTCACGACCATCTCGGTGACGTCGTCGTCGATCGGGGTCTGGTCGGCGGCGAGCTGTGCGATCTTCCAGGCGAGCTGGTCCTCTTTGGCGAGGTTCTCGTCGCTGCGGTGCACTCGGACGTGATGCGTTTCCACGTGGTCACCCTACCGACGGCGGCCGTTTGGTCGCGTATGGCCCGCTCACTCGCAAGAAGGGAGCCATACGCGACCGAGTAGAGGGCCTTCTGCGACCAGAGTGGCCACAGAGACCCGCTACTTCCAGTCCTCCGAGGTCGCCGTCGGCACGATGATCGCGCGCGCCAGCGTGTGGAAGTGCAGGTTGAAGCCGAGGATCGCGGGGCTCGCGTCCTCCGGCACCGGCAGGGTCTCGACGTCGACGGCGTGCACCACCGTGAAGTAGCGGTGCGTGCCCGTGCCGGCGGGCGGCTCGGCGCCCGTGTAGGCGCGCTGGCCGAGCTCGTTGCGCAGCATCACGGAGCCGGCGGGCAGGCCCGCGCCGCCCTCGGCACCCGCGTTCTCGGGCAGCTCGGTGACCGTCGTGGGAATGTTGAACACGGCCCAGTGCCAGAAACCCGAGGTCGTGGGCGCGTCCGGGTCGAACTGGGTGACGGCGAAGCTCCGGGTCTCGGCGGGGAAGCCCGTCCACGACAGCTGCGGAGAGACGGACGAGCCGCCCTGGCCGGACGAACGGTAGAGCGCCGGAATCGGCCGGCCGTCGGCGACAGAGGAGCTGGTGACGGAGAAGGACCCGAAGTCGCGAAGCTGCGCGAGCTCTGCGTAGGGGTCGTGCCAGTTTTCAGTCATGGTGCGAGCCTACGTTCACCGGCCCATGAGCCGGCGGCTGAACGCCCACCACGTCACCCGCAGCATCGCCTCGGCGACGATGCCGAGCGACATCTTGGACGCCCCGCGCTCGCGCTCGACGAAGGTGATCGGCACCTCGACCACCGTGAGCCCTGCGCGCACGGCCCGCGCGAGCATGTCGACCTGGAACGCGTAGCCGTGGCTGTGGACGGCGTCGAGATCGAGGGATTCGAGAGCGGACGCCCGGAACGCGCGATACCCGCCCGTGACGTCCTGCACCCTGAGCCCGAGCACGACGCGGGCGTAGGCGCTGCCGCCGCGCGAGATCGCCCGTCGGTACCACGGCCAGTTCTCGACCGCGCCGCCGGGAACCCAGCGCGAGCCGAGCACGAGATCCGCGGCGCGCCCCTTGTCGCTGAGCCCGCTTCGCGTGCTCAATGGACTTTGCTCCAGCACCTCCAGAAGCCGAGAAAGCTGCTCCGGCTGATGCGATCCGTCGGCGTCGAGCTCGACGAGGACGTCGAAGCCCTGCGCGACGCCCCAGCCCATCGCGGCGATGTAGGCGCGGCCGAGGCCCTCCTTGCCGGCGCGGTGCAGCACGTGCACGTGCGGGTCGGCTGCGGCGAGCGCATCGGCCAGCTCGCCCGTGCCATCGGGTGAGGCGTCGTCGACCACGAGCACATGGGCGTCGGGCTGCGCGGCGCGCACGCGGGAGACGATCCAGTCGACGTTGTCTCGCTCGTTGTACGTCGGGATCATCACCAGCACGCGGGCGGGCACGTTGTCAGGAAGCGCAGTCACCAGGGAGAACGCTATCGGGCCGCGGTTATGGGGGTGCTGAGGAGAAGCTATCTCCGGCGCAGCGTGACGGCGAGCTTCGCGAAGTCCGGCGTGCCGAGCCCGGTGGCCGGGTTGTAGACCGTGCCGGGCGTGCCCGTGTAATACGTGTTGTCGTTGCCTGCCCCTGCGGCGCTCAGGGGGGTGACGGGCGAGTTGCGACCGGATGCCGCGGCGTACAGCGCCGGATTCCAGAAGCCGCCTCGTGCGCGGTTCGCCTGGTTGATCACCGCTGCGGCGCCGGCGAACTGCGGAGCGACGAAGCTCGTGCCGCCGCCCTCCGGGATGATGCCGCCCGCCACGGGCGCGAAGTACAGGTAGCCCGAGTACGCGTCGGCATCCGCCGACAGGTCGGGCACCGCGCGACCCGTCGCCCTGCCGCGCACGAGCCCCGGATCCTCGTTGACCGTCCACGCGGTCGGCAGGGTGAGACCGGGCGCCAGCGTCTTCGGCGTCGTCGGCGTGAGGTGCTGCACCGCGGTGAAGCCCGTGCCACCCGAGACGGCGCGCTGGTACGGCGGCAACGGCTCGGCCGCGCTATAGCCCCCTCCCGAGGCTCCGACGGAATAGCCCAGCGAGCCGAGCAGGAACATGTTCGCGGCATCCGTATAGCTGATGCCCCACGTCTCGGCCTGCGCCTGCCAGAGATAATCGGAACTCCACGCCCGCTCGGCCGGCACCGTCACGTGCACGGTGGCGCCGGTCGACCCGGAGTAGTCGACCTCGTAGGGCAGGGTCGTGCCGCCCGCCGCCGTGACGAAGGGGCTCGCCGCGAAGGCCGACACCGTCAGATTGGTCGTGTTGATGCCGTCTTCGGCGACGGCCTGATACGGGCCCTGGTCGCCGCTGGGGACGAAGGCCGACTGGCCCTGCGCCGCCAGCTCGAGGAAGGCGAGGTCGAAGGCGTCGTGCCAGCCGCCGCCCGCCTCGCCGTTCGCCTGTGCGAGCCGAACGAAGGTCTCGGATTCCGCCCAGCTCATGCTCACCGAGCCGGCCAGGTTCTCGCCGGCGGCCTGGAAGAGGGCGTCGATCGCCCCGGCATCCGTGTTCGGCGCCTGATACACCACGATGTCCGCGCCGGGCGCGACGCCGCCCGCCTGCTCGACGTCGAGGTCGGTCTCGGCCGAGTCGTCCGTCACGGGACCCGCTCCGCCGTCGACGTCGCGCACGGTGACGGTGCGCGGCCGCTGCGGGGTGAGCGTCTGCTCGTACCAGAACTCCTCGGCGGCGCTCGTCTCGTAGGGCGCGAAGGTCACGATGCCGATCGTCTGGCCGGTGCCGTCGGCCGCGGCATCCCCCGGCCGTCCCGTCACCGTGACCTCGTCAAGGTCGTAGCGCGCGGCGAAGTCGCTCGGCAGGTTGCACTCGGTCGGGAACCTGCCGAGGATCTCGAAGCAGAGCTCATTGCCCCACTGCAGATCGTCGGCCGGGTTCGCGGCGGCCGCCTCGACTCGGGCGGGGCTGAGTCTCTGCGACGACGGCGTGACCGCGCTGCTCGAGAACGGCGCGTAGTTGCTCAGACCGAAGATGGCGGTCACGTCGCGCGCGAGCTGCGGCGGCAGCTGCGGCGCACCGGTGGGGGCGTGCACGTTCTGCTGCCGGCCCGGCTTCCCGTTCCGACCGCGCTGCGGAGGCACACGGTACTGCTTCTGGCTCACGTTGAGGGCGCGGTTGTAGGCGGATGCCGTGCCCGTGGTCACCACGTTCAGGCGGCTCGGAGCGACGGTCGAGTGGATGCCGAAGCGGGCGAGGTAGCCCGTCAGCGCGGTGATGTCGTGCGTCGGCTGCCCGTACGAGTTCGCGAACTGCGCCACCGACAGCTGCGGCTGCGCCCCGCGCAGCACGGCCTGCTTCAGCTGCTCGATGCGCCGGCCCGCGAGCACGAACGAGACCTGCTCGGGGGTGTCGCCTGGGGTGTCGCCGAAGGCCGTCGCGCCGGGAAGCTGGGAGCCGGTCGGGCCGGAGGGCACCTGCTGCCACGACGGGCTCGGCGACGGGGTCGCCGCGGCGACCCCGGCAGTCCCGAGCGTGATCAGGGCGGTGGCCGCTGCGGCGAGCGCGAGTCGGGCGCGAACACGAGGCACCCTCAGATGGTAGGGAAGGCGCGTCGCCGCGCACACCACCCATTTGGGTGCCATAAGCGCCGCGGATCGCCTCAGGCGTCGCGCCAGGCGCGCAGGCCGGCGATCAGCGCCGCGAGGCCGAGTTCGAAGGCGGCGTCGGCGGGCGGCTCGCCGCCGAGCGCCTCACGCTGGCGCGCGTAGGCCTCGGCCAGGGCGGGGGCAGCCTCGTCGCCTGCCGGGTCGAGGATGTCGCCGGGGGCGACGAGGTCGAGGGCGGCGCCGAGGATGAAGTTCTCCAGCGCCACGACCGCCGTGAGAATGCGATCGGGGGGCCAGCCGGCCTCGCGGAAGGCGCGGGTGACGGCCTCGTACATCCCGACCGTCCGCCGGGCGCCGGCCACCGGGGTGATCGCGAACAGGGCGATGGTGCGCGGATGCGTCGCGAAGGCGATGCGGTAGGAACGCGCCCACACGGCGACGGCCTCGTCCCACGGCATCCGCTCGAAGGCGCTCACGTCGATGCGGTCGCTCACCAGCTCGCGCACCCGCGCGAGGACCTCGTCCTTGCCGGCCACGTGGTTGTAGATCGCCGAGGCGCGCACCCCGAGGCTCGTGGCGAGCTCGACCATCGTGAAGTCGCCCGTCGCGCTCTCGTCGAGGAGCCGGAGACCCGCTTGGGCGATGAGCTCGGGCGTGAGCACGGGGTCGGCAGGGCGGCCGGCGCGGCGCCTGGCATCCCCGGTCATCCGGCCCCTTTCGCCTGATCGCGAAGAATTCGCTTCCCCTTCGGGCGCTGTTGATCCTATTATCGCGACTTATAACGAATGCCATTCATTTAAAGGACCCCATGCCCGCCACCGTCTTCCGCAACGGATCACTCGTCGCCGAGCTGGGCTCGGCCGCCGCCCCCTTCGCCTCCGCGGGCCCGGTGCTCGTCGTCGCCGACGGCAAGGTGGTCGCGACGGGGCCGGGGGCGGCCGAGGCGGCTGCGGCCCGCCCGGACGCCGAGCTCGTGGACCTCGCCGGCGGCACCCTGGTGCCCGCCTTCGGCGACGGTCACGCGCACCTCCCCCAAGGCGGCCTCGAGAAGCTGGGCCCGGCGATCCGCGGCGCACGGGACGTCGCGGGGATCGTCGCCGCCGTCGCCGACTGGGCCGCCGCCCACCCCGAGCAGGAGTGGATCCGCGGCGGCAGCTACGACGCCACGCTCGCCCCCGACGGCCTGTTCGACGCGCGCTGGCTCGACGAGGCCTGCCCCGAGCGGCCGGTCGTGCTGCACTCCTGGGACTACCACACCGTGTGGGCGAACTCGGCGGCGCTGCGGCGCGCGGGCATCGACGCGAGCACGCCGGAGCCCGCGCTCGGCCGCATCCCGCGCCGCGCCGACGGGAGCCCGCTCGGCGTGCTGCAGGAGCCCGGCGCGGTGGCGCTCCTCGACGCCGTCGCGCCGCCCCGCAGTCTCGCCGAGCGTGTGGAGGCGATCCGCCTCGCGACCGCCGCGTACGCCGCGCTCGGCATCGCGTGGGCGCAGGATGCCTGGGCCGAGCCCGCCGACGTCGCGGCCTACCTGGCGGCGGCCGGGCAGGACGCACTCGCCATCCGCGTCGACCTGGCCCAGCGCGCCGACCCGGCCGCCTGGCGCAGCCAGCGCCAGCCCTTCGCCGCGGCGCGCGACCGTGTGCAGGCCCTGGGCCACCCCCTGCTCACCGCCCGCACGGTGAAGTTCTTCGTCGACGGCATCGTCGAGAGCCACACGGCCTCGATGCTCGACGACTACAGCGACCGGCCCGGCGACCGCGGGCTGCCGAACTGGAGCGAGGCCGAGCTCGTGGCCGCAGCGACCGCGTTCGACGCGCTCGGCTTCCAGCTCCACCTGCACGCGATCGGCGACGCCGCCAACCGGCTCGCGCTCGACGTCTTCGAGGCGGTCGAGCGGGCGAACGGGCCGCGCGACCGGCGCCCGGTCATCGCGCACGCGCACGTCCTGCACCCGGACGACGTGCCCCGCTTCGCCGCGCTCGGCGTCGTCGCGAACCTGCAGCCGCTCTGGGCGCGCAACGACGACGTCATGCGCGAGCTCACCGTGCCCCACCTCGGCCCCGTGCGCGCGGAGTGGCAGTACTCCCTGCGCAGCCTGCGTGACAGCGGCGCCCGACTCGCCTTCGGCAGCGACTGGCCGGTCACCTCGGCCGACTGGCGCCCTGCCGCCGCCACCGCGGTGCTGCGGCGGGCCCCCGGCCACCCCGAGGACGCCGCCTGGCTGCCCGAGCAGCGGGTCGGCATCCTCGACGTACTCGATGGCTACACGCACGGGACAGCCTGGCAGGCGTTCGCCGAGGACCGGCGCGGGCGCCTCGCCCCCGGCTTCGACGCCGACCTCGCCTGGCTCGATGCCGACCCCCGCACCGCCGACCCCGACGCGCTTCCCGCCCTGCGGATCCACGGCACGTGGGTCGCGGGGCGGCGCCGGCACTGACCCCCCACCACCCCACCCGCACTCATCCCACTTCTTGGAGCTCATATGGCAACCACCACCGAGACGATGACGCCTCGCCGACTCAGCCGTGCGCTCGGCCCGACCGCCCTGGTCCTCTTCGGGCTGACGTACCTCGCACCCGTCACCGTCTTCACGACGTACGGCATCGTCACCCAGCAGACCGACAACCACCTGCCCTCCGCCTACGTCGTCGCGCTCGTCGCGATGCTCTTCACGGCGTTCAGCTACGGACGGATGGCGCGGGCGTTCCCGGTCTCCGGATCGGCGTACACCTACACGCAGCAGAGCTTCGGCGCGCACCTCGGATTCCTCACCGGGTGGACGCTCATGCTCGACTACCTGCTGCTGCCGATGATCAACTTCCTGTTGATCGGGATCTACCTGAACACCCAGTTCCCCGCGGTGCCGCAGTGGGTCTTCGCGCTCGCGGCGCTCCTCGTGACGCTCGTCTTCAACGTGCTCGGCATCACCCTGGTGAACAAGCTGAACGTCGCGATCGTCAGCCTCTCGGTGCTGCTCGTCGTCGTGTTCGCCGCCCTGTCGATCGGGCACCTCGCGACGAACCCCGGCGCCGGCGTGCCCAATCCGCTGACGCCGTTCCTCCCAGGACCTGACGGCCTCGGCCCCGTGTTCGCCGGCGCGGCCGTCCTCGCGCTCAGCTTCCTCGGCTTCGACGCCGTGTCGACGCTGGCGGAAGAGGCGAAGAACCCGGTGCGCGACATCCCCCGCGCCATTCTGCTCACCACCCTGATCGGCGGTGTCATCTTCATCGTCGTCTCGTGGCTCGGCGCGCTGGTGGTGCCCGACTGGCACGCCTTCCACGACCTCGACAACGCCGGCGTGGACCTGATGGCGAAGGTCGGCGGCACCCTGCTCACCGACTTCTTCGTGGCGGTCTACGTGGTCGGCGCGTTCGGGTCCGGTATGACGACCCAGGTGAGCGTCTCGCGCATCATCTTCTCGATGGGCCGCGACGGCATTCTGCCGCGGGTGTTCGGGCGCCTGCACCCGCGCTTCAAGACCCCGTGGGTCGCCGCCGTCCTCGTCTCGGCGATCTCGCTGCTCGCGCTCGTCGTCTCCCTGGGCGTCGCCGCCGAGATGATCAGCTTCGGCGCGCTCGTCGCTTTCTCGATGGTGAACCTCGCCGTGATCCGGCACTTCCTCTTCCCGCGCGGCGGCGCCGCCCGTCGCGGCCCGCGGGAGTGGATCGTGTACGGACTCCTGCCTGCGATCGGCTTCGCGCTGACGGTGTGGCTGTGGACCTCGTTGTCCCAGGTGACCTTCATCGTCGGACTGTCCTGGGTCGCGCTCGGCTTCATCTACCTCGCCGTGTCGACGCGGTTCTTCCGCAGGCGGCCGCCGACGCTCGACTTCAGCGAGACCGAGCTGGTCGACCCGGCGGCCGCGCCGGCATCGGCCGAGTGAGCCGACGGGGCCGCGGGGGCCGCAAGCCCGACCGCGGCCCCGCGCTCAGGCGCCGAGCTCGGTGAGCACCCGGTCGAGGCATCCGGTCACGAACCGCGCGCTCTCGGCCGTGATGCACAGCGGCGGCTTGAGCTTCAGCACGTTCTTGTGGTCGCCGGTGGGCTGCACGACGCAGCCCTCCTCGAGGAGCGCCTCGCAGACGGCATCCGCCAGCCGCGTCGCGGGCTCGAAGCTCGCGCGGTCGGTGACGAGCTCGACGCCGAGATAGAGGCCGAGGCCGTGCACGGCGCCGATCGACGGATGCCGCGTGGCCAGCCCCTCGAGCGCAGCCTTGAACGCCTCGCCCACGAGGCGCGCGTTCTCCTGCAGCCCCTCCTCGCGCAGCACGTCGAGCACGGCGAGGCCGATGCGCGAACTGACGGGGCTGCCACCCGCCGACGAGAAGAAGCTGCCCTCCGCGGCGAAGGCGGCGGCGATCTCCTGCGTGGTGATCACCGCGCCGAGCGGCTGGCCGTTGCCCATCGCCTTCGCGACCGTGATGATGTCCGGCACGGCTCCCTGCTGCTCGAAGCCCCAGAAGTGCCGGCCGAGGCGACCGTAGCCGAGCTGCACCTCGTCGGCGATGCACACGCCGCCGAGCGCCCGGACGCGGTCGTAGACCCCGGCGAGATAGCCATCGGGAAGGAGCACCCCGCCGCCGTTGCCGAAGATCGGCTCGAGGATGACGCCGGCGAGGGCGGCGCGCCCCTCCGCTCCGAGGCCCTCGAGCTGGGCGTCCAGGTCGGCGAGGTAGGCGGCACCCGCATCCGGTCCGCGGTGGCGCCCGCGCAGCGGATTCGGCGCCTCGATCAGCTCGACCCAGTCGGGCCGGCTCTCGAGTGCCCGCGGATTGTCGCCGAGGGAGGTCGAGACGGCGTCGGAGCCGATCGTCCAGCCGTGGTACGCCTCGCGGGCTGCGAGGATGCGGGAGCGGCCCGTCGCCGTGAAGGCGAGCCGCAGCGCCAGGTCGACGGCCTCGCTGCCGCTGTTGACGAGGAACACGGCGTCGAGGCCCGCGGGCGCGAGCTCCGCGAGGCGCTCCGACAGCTCGGTGGCCGCCGCGTAGTGGAAGCGCGAGTTCGTGTTGAGCAGCGCCCACTGCCGCGCGGCCGCCTCGACCAGCCGCGGGTGGGAGTGCCCCAGCGTCGCGACGTTGTTCACGCCGTCGACGTACACCTGCGCGGTCGTGTCGATCAGATGCTCGCGCCAGCCGCGCTCGATCTGCGGCGGCCGCGCGTAGTAGTGCTCCTGAACGGGCGCGAAGCTCGCGTCCCGGCGGGCGAGCAGCGCGTCGGCGTCCGGTGCTGCGACCGCGGCGTCGACGCCGAGAAGGGCGGAGGGGTCGGGGCAGATGCGCCGCCAGGCGGCATCGGCGAGGGGCGTGACGAAGAAGGGCGGGTGGATGCCGGGGACGGTCGCGAGCTGGACCCTGACGATGGCGAGATGGCGCTCGTCGCTGCCGCCTGCCGCCACGGCGAGGCGTGCCCCGGCCTCGACCGGGCCGTCCGCGGCCGCCGCGGCGCCCTCCAGGCGCAGGCTCACCTGCTCGCCGTGCAGGGCGAGGCCGCCGTCCTCGGTGTGGACGCTCCCCGCGAAGGGCGCGGACAGCTCGGTCCCCGCAGGCAGCACGAGCTCGACGCCCGTGGCGAGCGTCTTGGCTGAGCCGCGCGGCGCGCGAGGGCGGGCCCGCGTGAGGCGGTACTCGCCCCAGCGGGTCGTCGCGGCGCCTGAGCGGCCGGCTGCGGCGCGCAGGATGCGCTCCTCCGTGCCGGCCTCGAGCCACGCGCCGGCGTCCAGCTCGGGGCTGAGCACCGAGAGGTCGACGGGCGTCGGCGTCAGGGCCGCCGGCAGCATCCGCCGGAGCTCGACGGATGCCCGAGCGGAATCCCCTGCGCCCCGCGCCGCCGCGCTGATCAGCGCCTCCAGCTCGTCCGCGTCCCAGCCGGATGCCCGCCGGAAGGACCGCCACTCGGCCGCCGCGCGCGCCTCGGCGTAGTCGTTGTCGCCGTCGAGCTCGCGCTGCTCCGCGCTGCTGACGACGAGCACCGCGGTGCGGAGGACCACGAGGGGCCAGAGCGCCGTGAGCTCGGCATCCGTCAGCCTCAGTCGAGCGCTGAAGGCGCTGACCGTCTCGAGCATGAGCCCGCAGAGGTCCGCGGCGTCCTCGATAAGGATGCCGGCGCAGGCGGCCGCGAGCTCGGCCACGCGCCAGCCCTGCTGCAGATCGCCGAAGTCGATCACGCCGGCGTCCCCGCCCGGCGTGCGGACGACGTTGTCGCCGGTCACGTCGGCGTGGATGACCTGCACGGGCAGCTCCGGTGCGACGGCCTCGAGCCGTCGCGCCGCGGCCTCGCGGGCGGACGCGATGGCCGCGCGCTGGCCTGCGTCGGAGACGTGCGGGAGCAGTTCGTCGACCACGGCGGCCGCCGCGCGGGAATCCCACTGGCTCACGCGCTCGGTGCCCGGGTGCGCGAAGTCGGAGAGCGCTGCGGCGATGCGCCCCGCGGTGTCCCCGATCAGGCGCGCGTCATCGGCGCCGAAGCCGCCGCTCTCCAGAAGAGTGGCCCCCTCGACATATTCCAGGACGCGCACGAGCAGGGTGCCGCCTGCGACGTCGACGCTCTCGACGTCGGCGCCCGACAGGCTCGGAACCGTGGCCGGCACGCGCAGGCCGGCAAGCGCCAGCCGCTCCAGCGCGGCACTCTGGGCCTCCAGCTCGGCGCGGCGCGTCTCGGCGTTCGCGAACTTGAGCACGCGAGCGCCGTCGCTCGTCGCGATGAGGTAGTTGCGATCCTGCTGGCTGCCCAGCTCGCGGACCTCGCCGACGAGCCCCCACCGGCGGGCAGCGACCTCCGCCGCCTCGGCTGCGGTCACCTCGGGGCGGGCGAGGCCGCCGTGACGGGGCTCGGGCATGCTGCGGCTCCTTCTGCATCCATAAATGAACGACGTTCATTCCATGGTGGCAGACCAGCCCGGGCGGCGGAAGGGATTCCTGCTCCGTGCGAGCGGCGGTCACGCGCCGCGGCGGCGCCCGATACCGTGGAGACATGACGCGACCCCTGTCCGGCACCCCGTACGAGCTGCGCTTCGGCGACTACGCCGCCACCGTCGCCTCCGTCGGCGCCACGCTGCGCTCCCTCACCTTCCGCGGCCGCGATCTGGTCGTGCCCTTCGATGCCGACGAGGTGCGCCCCGCCTTCCGCGGCGCGGTCCTCGCGCCGTGGCCGAACCGCATCGCAGGCGGCGCCTACGAGTTCGGCGGCGAGCTGTTCCAGGTGCCGCTCACCGAGCCTGAGCGGGGCAACGCGCTGCACGGCCTCGCCGCCTGGCTCGACTTCGGCGCCATCGAGCAGACGCCGTCGCGGGTGACGCTCGGCGCGACGATCGTCGCGCAGGCCGGCTACCCGCACCGCATCGATGTCGAGGTCGTCTACGAGCTGACCGCCGATGGCCTGTACTCCTCGATCACGGGCGTGAACACGGGCACGGATGCCGCACCGTGGGGCACCGGCCCGCACCCCTACCTCGTGGCGGGCCCCGGCCGGGTCGACGACTGGTCGCTGCTGCTGCCCGCCGACGAGGTGCTCGAGGTCACGCCCGACACGCTGCTGCCGGTGCGTGTGAGCTCGGTCGACGAGGCCAACGACAGCGCCTGGGACTTCCGCGAGGCGCGCACGATCGGCGACGTCTTCATCGACCACGCATTCACTTCTCTTTCACGGGATGCCTCGGGCACGGCATCCGTCGAGGTCCGCACGTCGACCGGCGAAGGCGTGGCCATCTCGTGGGACCGCGCCTGCCCGTGGGTGCAGGTGCACACCGCCGATCGCCCCGACCCCGCTCTCGAGCCTGAGCTGCACCGCATCGGCCTCGCCGTCGAGCCCATGACCTGCCCGCCCGACGCCTTCAACTCGGGCACCGACCTCGTCGTGCTCGCGCCCGGCGAGTCGCACACGGCGGGCTGGACGATCTCGGCGCTCTGATGCGCTGACGTGCGCCCGTGGCCCCCTTTCGGGGGTCGTGCCGCTAGGGTGGAGATGCTCCACCCCCGCCGCCGACCCGACGTGAGGAGGACCCGTGCCGACCGGCGCCACCATCGAGTTCGCAGGTCTCACCAAGCGCTTCGGCCGCGTGACGGCCGTCGACGACCTCACGTTCACCGTGCGCCCGGGCCGGGTCACCGGATTCCTCGGGCCGAACGGCGCCGGCAAGACGACGACCCTGCGCATGCTGCTCGGACTGGAGCGCTCCTCCGCCGGCACAGCGACCTTCGACGGCGTGCGCTACCGCCGCCTGCGCCGCCCGCTCGAGGCGTCGAGCTTCCATCCGGGGCGCAGCGCCCGCGACCACCTGCGGGTCTACGCGCAGGCCGCGCGAGTGCCGGCGCGCCGGGTCGCGGCGGTGCTCGCGACCGTGGGGCTCAGCGACTACGCCGATCGGCGGGTCGGCGGCTACTCGATAGGCATGCGGCAGCGGCTCGGGCTCGCGTTCGCGCTGCTCGGCGACCCCGGGGTACTCGTGCTCGACGAGCCGATCAACGGGCTCGACCCGGAGGGCATCCGCTGGATCCGCCAGTTCCTGCGCCGCCTCGCCGCCGAAGGCCGCACCGTGCTCGTCAGCTCGCACCTGCTCAGCGAGGTGCAGCGCAGCGTCGACGAGGTCGTCGTCATCTCCCGCGGCCGCCTCGTCTACCAGGGCGACGTCGCCGGCATCGGCGGCGGCAGCGCCCGGGTCGTCGCCGACTCGCCGACGCGGCAGCGGCTCGCGCAGGCACTCGGCGATGCGCGGCTCGCCTTCGAGGCCGGACCCGACGGATTCCTGGTCAGCGGTCCCGGTGCCGACGCCGCGGCCGTCGGCCACGCGGCCTTCACCGCCGGCGTCGAGCTGTCGCAGCTGCGCACCGAGGCCGGCGGCATCGAGGAGGCCTTCATCGACCTCGTCGGCGAGGGCGGCCTGTGATGGGCTTCATCGCCGGCCTGCGGGCCGAGTTCACCAAGGTCTTCACCACCCGGCTGTGGTGGGTGCTCGCGCTCGTGATGATCGTCTATCTCGGCGCGCTCACGGGCGGGCTCGGCACGCTGTTCGCCGGGCTGCAGACCGGCGCGATCCGCGCGAGCGCGGGCCATGTGCCGCGGTTCGGCGACCTCGCCCCGCCGCTGTACAGCTTCGCGACCTCGATCGGCTACGTCTTCCCGATCCTGTTCGGCGCCCTGCTCACCGCCGGCGAGTGGCGGCACCAGACCATCACGCCGACGTTCCTCGCGAACCCGCATCGCTACACCGTGCTCTGGGCGAAGATCTGGTCGGCCGTCGTGTTCGGCGCGGCCTACGGAGCGGTCGCAGTCGCGACCTCCGCCGCCGGGACGGTGGCCGCCCTGCAGCACTTCGGCGTCGACACCGAGCTGCACGACGCGGCGACCTGGCACCTGTTCGCCCGCGCGGTGCTCGCCATGGCACTGTGGGGCTTCGTGGGCGTGGGGCTCGGCGTGCTCGTTCCCAACCAGGCCGCGGTGATCGTGACCGTCCTCGCGTTCACGCAGTTCGTCGAGCCGTTGCTGCGGCTCGCCTCGGCGTTCTCGAGCGAGACCGCCAACGCCGCCAAGTTCCTGCCGGGCGCGGCGAGCGACGCGCTCGTCGGCGCGAGCTTCCTCGATCTGCAGAACAACGCGGAGGGCACGATCGTCGTCGCCCAGCTCGACGGGCAGTACGGCGGCCTGATGCTCGTGATCTATGGCGCGGCAGTGACGGTGATCGGATGCCTCACGACGTGGCGCCGCGACGTGTCCTAGCCCCCATGCCAAGCTGAGGCATGGTCGTTCTCGTCATCGCCTGCATCGTCGTCGTGCTCGCCGCGCTGCTGCACGTGTACATCTTCTGGATGGAGAGCTTCGGCTGGCGCCGCCCTGCCGTGTGGAAGCGGTTCAACGTCGCGGATCAGGCGCAGGCGGATTCCAACCGAGACCTCGCCTACAACCAGGGGTATTACAACCTGTTCCTCGCGCTCGGGGCGATCATCGGGGTCGTGCTGATCGCGGCCGATGTGCGCTCTGCGGGTTGGGCGCTGGTGTTCCTCAGCGTGGGCAGCATGCTCGCGGCATCCCTCGTCCTGCTCACCCTCGGGCGGAAGTTCGCCGCCGCCGCGCTGACGCAGGGTCTCGCACCGCTGATCGGCCTGGTGCTGAGCGTCATCGCGGTCTCGACCGCCTGACGCTCAGTCGGCGACGGGGCTCTCGCGGAGCGCCTCGATGAGCTTGGTCGCGTGCGTCGTCGAGACGATCACGCGGTCGTAGCCGTCGGCGATCTCCGCGCCCTCCGCGCCGCTCTGGTCGATGTCGATGACGACGGCCGGGCGGGACTTGCCCTTGACGATGAGGAAGTCCTTGCCGCCGTGGTACTTCCAGGTGCCGATCGCGAGCGTCAGGGGAATCGCGGCGCCGGGAACGCGCACGCCGCGCACCCAGATCCACGGGTCCTGCGTGATCGCGACCGAGCGGATCGCACCGCGCGGGATCACGAGGTCGCTCTTCCGCAGTGCCAGCACCTTCTCGGCGGCGCTCAGGCGCACTTCGAGGCGGTCGCGGTGCACATGCAGATCGGCCATGCACCTGAGTTTATTGCCGCGCCTGTCCTCGCCAGGCGCGGGTCGTTGCGCGATCCGGCGTACACGCCGCCGGATCGCTATGGCTGATTTGCGAGGTCACGCAGGTGCCCGGTCGCCGTCCCCCATAGCCTTGGGCCGGGGGTGGCAGAAACATGGGATCGATCTGCACTGGCTGAGCGCTGCGGACAGTGAGGTGGCTCACGCGATGGCTCGGCTCCGGCACAGCTCCCGGCCGCGCTGGGTGCCGACAAAACGCCGGGTTCTCGTGCACGTCAACTTCTGCCTGCTGCTGTGGTACCTCGCCATCACGTTCATCGCGCTCGGCGTCCACGTGGACGAGTACGAGAGCGGACGCGTCACCCGCGGCGATGCGCCCGCCATCGTGGTCACCGCGGCGATTCTGCTCGCCTGGCTGTTCGGCACCTATCTGCTGAACGTCTGGGCGGCGCAGCCCCCGCGCTCCGCGGCCAAGCTGCGGGACTGGCGCGCGACGCTGACCGCCCTCGCCAATGGCTTCGAGCCGCAGCCGAGTCCACGGGCGACGTTCGCGTCGATGATCGCCCCGGGAACCCGCGGCGCACGCGAATACCCGCGCTTCGTCGCCGACACCATCGAGTTCGGCGATCTGCACCAGCTGGGGCACGGCGCCCTGCAGTGGTCGTATCTCGCGGCCCGGCTGCCTGCGCCGCTGCCCCATCTCGTGCTGGATGCCAGCTCGAACGATCGCGCCCGCAGCGATCTGCCGATGCGCTTGAACGGCGCGCAGCGCTTGTCGCTCGAGGGCGACTTCGACAAGACGTTCCGGCTGTACGCACCCGACAGCTACGAGCGCGACGCGCTGTACGTGCTCACTCCGGATGTGATGGCCGTGCTCGTCGACGCGGCGGCCGGGTTCAACGTCGAGATCCTCGACGACACCGTGGTCTTCTTCACAAGGGTGACCGACGACCTCGCCGAACCCGCCCGGTGGCAGGGCGTGCACGAACTGCTCACCCGGGTCGTTCCCCGACTCATCGCCCGCGCCCGCCAGTACCGGGACGAGCGCGTCGCCGGGCAGGACACGCCCCGTGTGGCGGCGACGATCAGCGCCGCGATCGCCGCCGACTCGGACGCCGCAGCGTCGGAACCCGTGTCGCACATCGGGCCCGACGGACGCCGCCTCGAGCGCCGCAATCCGCGCTGGAGCCGGACGGCGTCGGTGCTCGGCCTGATCGGCTGGGGCGCGCTGCTGATCCTGCTCTACGTGGTGCCCGGCCTGTTCGCGTTCGCCGGCCTCATGTCGGTGGTCGACGGCCGCGTCGGCTGAGCGCTATGCGGCAGCCGCCGCCTTCGCGGCGGCGGGGAGCGCGTCGACGATGCGCTCGACGGCCGCCTCGTCGTGCGCGGCCGTGACGAACCATGCCTCGAAGACGCTCGGCGGCAGCGCGACGCCCTGCTCGAGCATCGCGTGGAAGAACGGCCCGAAGCGGAACGCCTCCTGCGCCTGCACCTGCGCGTAGTTCACGGCAGGGGTCTCGGCGAACAGCACCGAGAACAGGTTGCCCGCGCGCTGGATCGTGTGCGCGACGCCCTCAGCGGCGAGGGCCGTGGAGACCTCGCGCTGCAGCGTCTCGCTGACGTGGTACAGCCGGTCGTAGACGGCCTCGTCAGCAAGGCGCAGCGTCGCGAGCCCCGCCGCGACGGAGAGCGGATTCCCCGACAGGGTGCCCGCCTGATAGACGGGTCCGACCGGTGCGAGGTACTCCATGACCTCCCGACGGCCGCCGAGCGCGGCGAGCGGCATGCCCCCGCCGATGACCTTGCCGAAGGTGACGAGGTCAGGCAGGTATGTCTCTTGGCTGAAGGTCCGCCACCCACCCGGCTTCGCCTCGGTGCGGAACGGCGCGGTGTCGATCCCCCAGTAACCCTTCGCCGAAACCCGGAACCCGGTCAGCACCTCGTCGAGGATGACGAGCGCGCCGAACTCGTGCGCCAGCTCGGTGAGTCCCCGGTTGAAGCCGGGCAGCGGGGCGACGACGCCCATGTTCGCGGCCGCCGCCTCGACGATGACCGCGGCGATCTCGCCGGGGTGCGCCTCGAAGGCAGTGCGCACGGCGTCCAGGTCGTTGTACGGCAGCACGAGCGTCTGCGCCGCGATCGGCTCGGGGACCCCCGCCGACGCGGGCAGCGCAAGTGTCGCGACGCCCGAGCCCGCCTCGGCGAGCAGTCCGTCGGAGTGCCCGTGGTAGTGCCCGGCGAACTTGATGAGCAGCGACCGGCCGGTGAATCCGCGCGCGAGGCGGATCGCGGTCATCGTCGCCTCGGTACCGGTCGAGACGAGGCGCACCTCGTCCACGAGTCCGCCGACCTCGGTTCCGCCGCCGAGCCGGGCGACGACGAGCTCGGCCAGCTCCGTCTCGGCGGGGGTGGTCGCCCCGAACGAGAGACCGCGGCTCGCGGCATCCTGAACCGCCTGCACGACCTCGGGGTGCGCATGCCCCAGGATCGCGGGCCCCCACGACGCGACCAGGTCGACGTACTCGCGCCCCTCGACATCGGTGACGTAGGCGCCGCGCGCCGACACCAGGAAGCGGGGCGCGCCGCCCACCGAGCGGTAGGCGCGCACGGGCGAGTTGACCCCGCCGGGGATGACGCGCCGGGCGCGCTCGTACGCTGCCTCATTGGTTGTGGCGAGTGCGCGGGTTTGTTCCTTGCTCATGTCTCTCAGCGGTCGAGCAGCCGGGTCGCGACCTCGACCGCCCAGTAGGTGAGCACGGCGTCGGCGCCCGCGCGGCGGATGCCGGTGAGCGTCTCGAGGATCGCCCGGTCCCGGTCGATCCAGCCGTTCGCGGCGGCGGCCTCGACCATCGCGTACTCGCCGGAGACCTGATAGGCCCACACCGGCACGTCCGAGACGGCGGCGACGTCGGCGAGCACGTCGAGGTAGGCCATCGCGGGCTTCACCATCACGACGTCGGCGCCCTCGGCGAGGTCGAGCGTCGCCTCGCGCAGGCCCTCGCGACGGTTCGCCGGGTCCTGCTGGTAGGTGCGACGGTCGCCCCTCAGCTGGCTGTCGACGGCCTCGCGGAAGGGGCCGTATAAGGCGCTCGCGTACTTGGCGGAGTAGGCGAGGATGCCGACGTCCTGGAATCCGTTCTCATCGAGCACCTCGCGGATCACCGCCACCTGGCCGTCCATCATGCCGCTCGGCGCGACCAGATGGGCACCGGCGGATGCCTGGGCCAACGCCATCTCGGCGTAGCGCACGAGCGTCGCATCGTTGTCGACGCTGCCGTCGGCGGCCAGCACGCCGCAGTGGCCGTGATCGGTGAACTCGTCGAGGCACAGATCGGTCTGGACGACGAGGGCGTCGCCGACCTCCTGGCGTGCGATCGCGGTCGCCACGTTGAGGATGCCGTTCGGGTCGGTCGCACCCGAGCCGATCGCGTCGTGGTGCTCCGGCACGCCGAAGAGGTTCACGCCGCCGATGCCGGCCTCCGCCGCCTCGTGGAGCGCCGCCCGGAAGCTGTCGAGGGAGTGCTGCGCGACGCCCGGCATGCTCGCGATCGGCTGGGCCTCGCTCGCGCCCTCGCGGATGAACATCGGCAGGATCAGCTCCGCCGGATGGATGCGCGTCTCGGCGACCAGTCGGCGCATCGCCGGGGTGGTGCGCAGACGGCGCGGGCGGACACGGGGGTGCAGCACGTCACTCACGGTCCGAGCCTATTCCGGCCGGCTGGGCCGGAGCTGGCCGCGAGTTCCGCCGAATGCAGCTCCAGGCCGGGGTCGAAGCCGCATTTCGCAGATTTCGCGCCCGCGGCGGCGGTTACGGCTCCGCGGGCGACGTCGGCATGACCGCGGTGGTCAGGAACGCGGCGACGAGGGCGACGCGATCAACGATCGCGTCGATGCTCGCACGCTCGCTGAGCGCGTGGGCTCCGCCCCCGATCGGGCCCAGCCCATCGATCGTCGGCACGCCCATCGCTCCGGAGAGGTTGGTGTCCGCCGCGCCCCGTGCCTCAGCAGCCCGGAAGGGCATGCCGAGCTCGGCAGAGATCCGCGCCAATGCGCTCACGACGCCGGCCGAGGCCTCCCCCGGCTCCCACGCCGGCCGCTGCGACAGGATCTCCGCCTCGACCACGGCCCCTGCACGCAGCGGCGCGAGAGACAGGATGCGATCGAGCACCCGGCGCTCGACGTCGGGCGCGGCGAACCGCAGGCCGAGCAGCGCTTCGGCTCCGTCCGGGACCACGTTCGCGCGACCGCCGCCGGAGACGGCACCGGTGTTGAGAAGCGTTCCGCCGTCGGCGCCGCCTTCGTCCGCGACGATCTCACGCACCCTCAGGAGCTGGTCGACGAGCTCGTCGATCGCCGACACCCCGTTCTGCGGGTCGAGCGCAGCATGTGCGGCACGGCCCGCCACGCTCAGCCGGAGCCGGGTGCTGCCCCAGCGACCGACCTTCACGCCTCCGTCGGAATGCGGCGCCTCGAACCCCAGCACGCAGGACACCCCGGTGAGCGCCTGCCGGAAGACGGTGTCGAAGCTCGGCGAGCCGATCTCCTCATCGCAGCAGATGACGACGCGGGCAGGCATCCGATCACCGCCCAGCTCGTGCGTGACGGCGAGCGCCGCCTCGATGATCGCGAGCCCCGACTTCATGTCCAGGCTGCCCGGTCCGCGGATGACGCCGCGTTCTGCGGACCAGGGCGATCCGATCAGAGTTCCGACCGGCCAGACGGTGTCCGAATGCCCGAGGAGCAGTGCTGGGGGTGCCGAGGCCAGCGCGCCGGCCCCCGGGAGCTCGGCCACGAGGTGCGAGCCGCCCGGTGTCGCGGTGCGGGCGATGACGGCCCCGAGCGCCTGGAGCCGCGCCGCCATGACGTCGACGACCGCGTCGACCGCGTCGCCGTCCCCGGTGGGGCTCTCGAGCTCGACCAGCTGCCGCACGCGCTCGACGGTCTCCGACCGACGCCGCTCGGCGGCCGCGCGAATCGCACCCGGCTCCATCGTCTCCTCTTCCCGCCCGATGAATCGGAACATACGTAACGTAACCCCGACCAGAGCGGATGGCAATGATCGCAATGAGACTGTTTTTTAGCGCATATCCACCGAATCCGGCCTCTGGTCAGGATGAGATATGAAACGTATGATCATGATTTGGAGCACGTGGTACGGCAGAGCGACATCCGCACCGCCGCCCCGCGCCATGAGGCCTCACCCACGAAGAAGGAAGCCGCCCCTGATGAACACGTCGGCCGAGCCGCAGCTCGCGCTCGTCCCCCTCACAGCGGAGAACGACTACCGCGAGGCGAACGAGCTGTATCGCTCGGTCTTCGGCCTGGACGGCCCCGCCTACGCGATCAACCCGCGGCTGATGAGCGCCCTGCGTCGCAGCGGCGGCTCGGTCATCGGCGCACGTGACCCCTCCGGCGCGCTCATCGGCTTCGCCTACGGCTTCACGGGCACCGGCGCGGAAGGGCCGTTCCACTACTCGCAGTCGGTCGTCGTGGCGCCCGAGCACCAGCATCGCGGGCTCGGCCGGCGCCTCAAGGAGGCGCAGCGCGCCCTCGCCCTCGAGGCCGGCGTCACGGTGATGCGCTGGGCGTTCGATCCGCTGCTGGCGCGCAACGCGCACTTCAACCTCGACGTGCTCGGCGGTCGCGCCCGCTGGTACAGCGGCGACTACTACGACACGCAGGCGACGGAGCCGGGCGGGGGGACCAGCCGGCTCGTCGTGGAGTGGGACCTGCTGCGCGCCGGGCGCCGCCCGGCCCTGACCGTTCCGGCCGAGCTCGGCACGGGGGCGGATGCATGGGGCCACCCGCTCCGGATCGCCGGTCAGGCCGAGCGCGTCTGGCTTCCCCTCCCCGCCGCCCCTCCCGCAGAGGACCGGTTCGCAAGGCCGCTGCGCAGCCGGCTCGACGCGCAGCTGGAGTCCTTCTTCGCCGCCGGACTGACCGCCGTCTCCTGCACGCGCTACACCGATGCCGACGCGGCCTATCTGCTCATCCCCGACGGGGAGGAGCCATGAGCTCCGGCTCGGCATCCGACCGCCTGCTGCGCAGCCCGGACGATCGCTTCGCCGCGCGGCTCTCGGAGCGGCGCTCCTCCCTCGCCCTGCAGGAGAAGCTGATCCGGCAGGAGCGGAGCAACCTCGATGCGGCCTTCCAGCGGCTGCTCGCCGAGGGCAGCGTCGTGCAGGCGGCAGGCGCTGTCGTCGCGGCACGGCGGCGGTTCGTCTCCGGCAGCGGCAAGTCCCTGGCCTACGCCACCCTGCTGGCGGCCGACCTCGGCGCGGGGGTGTCGGGCGTCACGCTCGTCGACGACGCCACCGTCCGCATGGTCGACGTCCTGACCGAGGTCCGCAGCTCCGATGTGCTGGTCGTGTTCTCCCTGCGTCGCTACCGCCGCAACACCGTGCAGTTCGCAGCCGGGTTCGCCGCAGCGGGCGGCACGGTCGTGGCGATCACCGACGAACCGGACTCGCCGGTCGCCCGAGTGGCGCAGTCGGTCGTCGTCGTCCCGACCGAGAGCGCGTCGTTCGCCGACTCGCCGACAGCGGTCGCCGCGGTCTGCCACCTGCTCAGCACGCTCGTCACCGCGAGCGCGAAGGGCGCGCGCCGACGTCTCGCGGACCGAGACCGCGTCGCGCGCGAGCTCGAACTGTACACAGAGGAAACCCCAGCCCCCGGCGAGGCCGGCAGGCGCAGACCCCAGGGACGCACATGACTCTCCGCATCGACCAGCTCTCGCTCCACCGCGTCCGCCTCCCGCTCGTGCACGGCTTCCAGACGAGCTCGCATCGCAAGAACCACCTCGAGCACATCCTCGTACGCGCCGTCGAGGCCGGCGGTGCCGTCGCCTGGGGCGAGATCGCCGTCGGCACCCAGCCGTACTTCTCGTCCGAGAGCACGGACAGCGCCTGGGCCGTCGCCCGCGATCACCTCGCCCCGGCCCTGCTCGGAGCGGAGTGGGAGCATCCGCACGAGGTCGAACCCCTCTGGCGCCGCATCCGCGGCAACTACTTCGCCAAGGCGGGCTTCGACATGGCCGCCTGGGCGCTCTGGTCCGGCGCCTCCGGCATCCCCCTGGCCGCCGCGCTCGGCGGCACGCGCGACACGGTGGAGGCCGGAGTGTCCCTCGGCATCGAGCCGAGCATCGACGCGCTCCTCGAACAGGTCGGGCAGCACGTTGAGGCCGGCTACGGCCGCGTCAAGCTGAAGATCGCACCGGGCTGGGAATCGGAGCCGGTACGCGCCGTACGCGCCGCCTTCCCGGCGGTGCGTGTGCACGTGGACGCCAATGCCGTCTACGGACCCGGCGATGTGGAGCGCCTCGTCGCGCTCGACGGACTCGGCCTGACCATGATCGAGCAGCCGTTCGCCCCCCGTGATTTCCTTTCGCACGCCGCGCTGCAGCAGCGCATCGACACCCCGATCTGCCTCGACGAGTCCATCGAGACGGTCGACGACGCGCGCACCATGCTCGCCCTCGGAGCGGGACGGATCATCAACATCAAGGTCTCGCGGCTCGGCGGCCTCAGCCCGGCGCAGCGCGTGCACGACGTGGCCGTGGAGAACGGCATCCCGGTCTGGTGCGGCGGGATGCACGAGTTCGGGATCGGCCGCCTCGCGAACGTGGCGATCTCGGCGCTGCCCGGCTTCACCCTGCCCTCGGACGTCTCGGCGTCGCAGAAGTACTACGCCCGCGACGTCATCGTGCCGCCCGTGACCGCGCACGGCGGCCTCGTCACGGTGCCGACCGCACCCGGGCTCGGCGCGGAGGTCGACGAGGAGTTCATCTCCGCGAACGAGACCGCGAGCCACCGGCTCACGCGCTGACCGCACGGCCGCGCCGGCCGCTACACGAGCCAGGCGGCCGGGTCCAGGGGCGCGGAGGGCACGTGCCGCCCGCGCGCGGTGCCGTCGACCAGCTCGCCCGCGTCGACGACGACCGTGCCCCGGACCAGCACGGTCGTGGGGCGGCCGGTCACCTCATGACCCTCGTAGGGCGTGTAGTCGGTGGCCATGTGCAGCTTCGCCGCCTCGAGGGTCCACACCTCCGCGGGGTCCCAGATCGCGATGTCCGCATCGGAGCCGGGCATGAGCGCGCCCTTGCGGGGGTAGATCCCGTTGACCTTGGCGGGATTCGCCGCCGTCAGCTCGACGAAGCGGCGGAGGTCCAGGCCTCCTCCGTTCACGTAGCGCGAGAACAGCACGGGAAGCCGCGTCTCCACGCCGGGAAGCCCGTTGGGCATCTCACGGACGTCCTCGACGTGCGCCTCCTTCTGCTCGAGGTCGTAGCAGCAGTGGTCGCTGGAGACCGTCGTGATCTCCCCCTTGGCGAGGTACGTCCCCAGCGCATCGACGGTGGCACGCGGCCGCAGAGGCGGGCAGCACACCCAGCGCTCGGGGTTCTCCCCGCGATACCGGGCGTCGTCGAGGACGAGGTGGTGCGCCACCGCCTCCGTGTAGACCCGCACGCCCCGCCGCCGTGCCGCCGCCGCCAGCTCGACGGCCGCGGGGGTGGACTGATGGACGAGGTAGACGGGAGCGTCCACGGACTCGGCGAGCGCGACGACCTCCGAGACGGCCGCCAGCTCGGCCAGCTCGGAGCGGGTGGCGGCCATGTGCGCGGCGTCGATCTCCGACCGTTCCACGCTGCGCCGCTGGTCCTCCTCGATGATCGCGTTCTCCTCGCAGTGCACGACGGCCATGCCGCCGTGATCGCGCAGCACCTTCATGGTGTTGAGGATGGTGTCGGCATCCGCCATGGTCTCGCCGCGGTAGGTCGTGAACATCTTGACGGTGACGATGCCCTCCGCGCAGAGCTGGGCGAGCTGCTCCGCGGTGGTGTCGTCCCACTCGATGACCGAGGCGTGCAGCGCACTGTCGCACAGTCCCTCGGCGGCCAGCTCGCGCTGCCGGTGCGCCACGTCGATCGTGCGCTCGCCCCGCTGGGGGATGGCGAAGTCGACGATCGTCGTGGTGCCGCCGAACACGGCGGCGGTCGTGCACTCGCGATAGCCGTCGAGCGAGGTGTACTCGCCGGAGGTGTAGCCGACGTGGCAGTGCGCGTCGACCCCGCCCGGCAGCACGAGCCGACCGGTCGCGTCGATGACGTGCGCGTCCTCGGCCCCGGGTGGCAGGGGCGCCCCCGGCGCCGAGAGGGCGAGAACGCGACCGCCGCCGATGAGCACGTCGGCCGGACCGCTCCAGCTCGCGTCCACGACCGTGCCGCCGCGGACGATCATCTCGATCTCGGGATCGGATCCGTTCATTGCTCTCCTCGCGCCTGCTCAGCCGCCCGGCGCCGCAGCGCCCGACGTTCCCGCTGCTCGGCCGGGTCCGGAACCGGCACCGCCTCCAGCAGCGACCTCGTGTACTCGTGGACCGGGCGCTCGAACACCGCGTCCCTCGGGCCGTGCTCCACGACCCGGCCGTGGCTCATGATGGCGACCTCATCGCACAGATAGCGCACGACCGCGAGATCGTGGGCGATGAACAGGATCGCGAGCCCCAGCGTCTCCCGCAGGTCCCGCAACAGGTTCAGGACCTGGGCCTGCACCGAGACGTCCAGGGAGGAGACGGGCTCATCGCAGATGAGCAGTCGGGGGCCGACCGCGAGCGCCCGGGCGATCGCGATGCGCTGGCGCTGACCGCCCGAGAACGAGCGCGGATGCCTGTCCAGATGCTCGCCGCCGAGGCCGACGGTCTCGAGCAGCCGCACCACGCGATCGCGCCGACGCGCCGGATCGCGTTCGATGCCGTGCACCAGCATCCCCTCCCCCACGAGATCCAGCACCGTCATGCGGGGGTTGAGCGACGAGTACGGATCCTGGAAGACCATCTGCATGTCACGTCGCAGCGCATGCAGCTCACGTCGACCCGCGCCGACGATCTCGCGCCCATCGAGCCGTGCGCTGCCGGCATCCGCATGCAACAGCCCGGCGACGAGCCGGGCCGTCGTCGACTTCCCCGATCCCGACTCCCCGACGAGCCCCAAGGTGCCGCCTGCGGAGAGCGTGAAGGAGACCTCCGCGACCGCATGGGTCGACCCATGGTCGAAGGACTTGGTCAGCCCATCGACGGTGAGCAGCTCAGTCATCTCTCACTCCTCTCGGCGAGCTCGACATCCGCGACGGACAGCAGCCGCACGGACGGGTCCGCGTCAATGCGGGGGACGGCTCCCAACAGCCCACGCGTGTACGGATGCCGCGGCGAGGCGAAGAGCGTGTCGACGTCGGCGTGTTCCACGACCTCTCCCTGCCGCATGACGACGACCTCGTCGGCGAAGCCGGCGACGATCCCCAGATCGTGGGTGATGAGCAGCACACTCATGCTGCGCTCCTCGGCCAGCTCGTCGAGCAGCTCGAGCACCTGCGCCTGCACCCGCACGTCGAGCGCGGTCGTCGGCTCATCGGCGATGAGCAGCTCCGGCTCGGCGATCACCGCGATCGCGATGACGACCCGCTGCCGCATGCCGCCGGAGAACTGGTGCGGATAGTCGTCGAAGCGCTCAGATGCATTGTGCACACCGAGCCGTTCGAGCAGTTCCGTCCCACGGCGGCGGGCCTCCCGCTTCCCCACGCCGCGGATGAGGAGCGGCTGCATGATCTGCCATCCGATCGTCATGACCGGGTTGAGTGCAGC
The DNA here is from genome assembly GCF_039538185.1 of Gryllotalpicola koreensis. Classification (NCBI taxonomy): domain Bacteria; kingdom Bacillati; phylum Actinomycetota; class Actinomycetes; order Micrococcales; family Microbacteriaceae; genus Gryllotalpicola; species Gryllotalpicola koreensis. The sequence continues at coordinate 782,173 of NZ_BAABBW010000001.1, read as the reverse complement.
CAACGGGTCCTGGAACACCAGGCCGACCCGGCGTCCGCGGACGGCCCTGATCCGGCGAGACGGCGCGCCGACAAGCTCCTCGCCGTCGAGACGGATGCTGCCCTCGAGACGGGCGTCCAGGTCCAGCTGCAGAACGGCGCGCGCGGTGACGGACTTGCCCGAGCCGGACTCGCCCACGAGCGCGAGCCGACGGCCGCGATGGAGCGTCACGTCGATGCCGTGCACCACTTCGACGGATTCGGCACCGGGCCCGGGGTAGGCGATACGCAGCCCTTCGATGGCCAGCAGGGGAGCGCTCATCGTGCGCCTCCCCCGCGCAGGGTCGGGTCCGTGCGCACGCGCACCCAGTCGCCGACCAGATTGAAGGCGATGCCGGTCACGGCGATCGCCACGCCGGGGAAGACCAGAGCCCACCAGCCGCTCGTCACATTGTCCGCGGCGGAGGCGACCATCGCGCCCCACTCCGAGGACGGCACCTGGGCCCCGACCCCGATGAAGGAGAGACCGGAGATCACGAGCATCACGTTGGCGACATCCAGCGTGAGCTGGACGTACAGCGGATCAAGTGCGTTCGGGAGCACGTGACGCAGTACCAGGCGGACGGGCCCGACGCCGAGGGCCCGCGCGTTGACGACGTACTCCGCGTCCCGGATATCCCGCACGACCGCCCGGATGAGGCGCGCGTAGCCCGGCCACCAGGTCACCGCGACGGCGATCACCGTGGACGTGAGGCTCGGACCGAGGGCCGCGGCGATGCCGAGCGCCAATGCGATCGACGGCAACGCCAGCGCGACATCCGTGATGCGCATCAGGACCTCGTCGACGATTCCGCCGACCAGCCCGGCGAACAGGCCGATGAGCACGCCGATGATGACGGTGATGGCGAGCACGATGAAGGTCGCGCCCAGCGTCGTGCGCGCCCCGGTGAGAACGCGGCTCAGCACGTCGCGACCCGTCGCATCCGTGCCGAAGAGGTGGGCCCCGCTCGGTGGCAGCAGGGAGCTGCCGATATCGACCTTCACGGGGTTGTACGGCGCGACCCAGGGCCCGATCACACCGACGAGCAGGATCAGCGCGGCGACGATCAGAGCGATGATCTCCACGGACGGCGCGGTCCGGCGGAGCCGCCGGGCACGGACCCGGCCGGCGAGGGCGATGGTGCGCGTCTGCGTCATGCGGGGCTCCCCTGCAGGGCGGGCAGCGGCCGGCGACGACGGCGCGAGCGGGCCAGCTCTCCGCGGAGCCGCGGGTTGATCCACAGCTGGGCCAGGTCGACGACGAAGTTCACGATGATGAACACCACACCGATCACAAGGATCGAGCCGATGACCGCGTAGAGATCGTTCTGCAGCACCGCGGTGACCATGTAGGCGCCGATGCCCGTGCGGTTGAAGGTCGACTCCACGAGCACGGTGGAGCCGAGCATCCACCCGAGCTGCATGCCCAGGATGGTCGACACGGGGATCAACGCGTTGCGCAGGGCATGACGAACGATCACTCGCAGCTCTCCGGCACCGGTGGATCGGGCGAGCATGACGTAGTCGGAGTCGAGGGTCGTGATCATGCTCGATCGCACGGTCCGTGCGACCACTGCGATGAAGCCGGCGGACAGCGTCACGGCGGGGAGCACGAGATGGACGAGCGCCGAGCCGAAAGCGGGGAGATCACCGGTGAGCAGGGCATCGAGCGAAGTGACGCCGGTGAGGGTGGGCACGCTGACGCCGAACCCCAGCTGACCGTACAGCGGGAGCCAGTGCAGCTTGGAGGCGAAGAGCAGCTGCAGCAGAAGTCCGAGCCAGAACACCGGCAGGGCGGCCCCGAGCAGCACGATGATGCGCGAGGCGGTGTCCGCCGCACGGCCGCGACGATAGGCCGCGAGCACCCCGAGCGGGACGCCGACGAGCACATTGATGACCATCGCCGCGACGACGAGCTCGAGGGACGACGGCAGCACCGACACGATGTCGGCGAGCACGGGCCGGTGGGTGACGACCGAGTTGCCCAGGTCGCCGTGGAGCAGGCGTCCGACGAATCCGAAGAACTGGACGATCACGGGCTTGTCCAGGCCGAGCCGAGCGCGTGCCTCCGCCAGCTGCGCCGCCGTGGCGTTGCGGCCCGCCTCGGCGCGCGCGGGGTCGCCCGGGAGGATCTGGACCATCACGAAAGCGAGCACGACCAGGCCGGCGAAGACGACGATGCTCAGCGCGAGCCGTCTGATGACGTAGCGAGCCATTGGACTCCTCCCTTCCTTCCATTCGTGTGGGTGCGGGCGGCCGGAGCCGCCCGCACCTGGAGTCCGGCTACTTGCCTGACAGGGTGATGGCGTAGACGTCGACCGTCTGGTGGTGCGACGGCTGGTAGGTGTACCCCTGCACCCGCTTGTCGAAGACGGTCACGTACTTCGAGTTCGCCATGTTGATGGTCACGTAGTCACCGGTGACGATCTGCTCGGCCTTGAGATAGTCGGCTTTGCGTGCGCTCTCATCGGTGGACGACTGGGCAGCCTCGACGAGCTTGTCCACCTCGGGGTTGGAATATGCCCCCCAGTTCTGCCCGCTTCCGATGAACTTCGAATCGAAGTTCTGGTACATGATCGCGCTCGGGTCGGGGAACGCCGGGAAGGCGTAGACCTCGGCGATGTCCGGGCGGGTGGAGGCCTTGGAGGCCATGGTCACGTACGCCGGATAGGTCACCGCCTGGACCTTGAGCTTCAGGCCGATCTGGTCCAGGGCCGATTGCAGCAGCGTGGCGGCCTGCTCCATCTCCGTCGTCGCCTTGAAGTAGGTCATCGTCACCGTCGTGCCCGAGAGGCCGTTCGAATCGACGAGCTGCTTCGCCGCCTTGAGGTCGTAGCTCGGCTGCGTGACGCCGTCGGTCGGGATGCCGAAGCCGGTGGGCATCACGCCGTCCATCTCGGTTCCCGCGCCCTTCAGGATCGACGAGACGTGCGACTTGTAGTCGTAGGCCATCGAGATCGCCTGACGCAGGGCCTTGTCCTTCGTAGAGGTGCCCGCCATGTTGAAGAAGGCATACAGGCCGACGTTGGTCGTGGCCTGGTCGACCGTGAAGCCGCTGTCCTTCTGGTAGGCGGCCCATTCGCTCGGCGCGATGTCCATCGCGATGTCCACATCGCCCGCCTTGAGCGCCTGGCTCTCCTCGGCGGCGCTGGAGAAGTAGTGGAACTCGAGCTTTTTCGCCTGACCGGTGAAGCCCTTCCAATACTTGGCATACTGCGCATACGTCGCGGACTGGTTGCTCACGTACTTCTGCAGCACGTAGGGTCCGGAGCCGGCGTCGTGCGTCGCGAGCCAGGCCTGGCCGTTGTCGCTGCCGAGGTTCTTCTCGACGAGCGCCTTCTCCACGACATAGACGCGGGACAGCGCGGGCACAAAGGTCGCATCCGGCGTCGAGAGGGTGATGGTGAGGTGCGTCGGGTCGGTCACCGTGGTGGCCTTGTAGGCCGTCAGGAACGAGGCCGCACCGATGTTGACGGTGTGCAGGCGGTCGAGTGTGTACGCCACGTCGTCGGCCGTCAGCGTCGTCCCGTCGTGGAAGGTGACGCCGTCGTGCAGGACGACGTCGATCGAGAGCCCGTCCGCCGAGACCTTCCAGGAGGTGGCGAGGTCGCCGCCGAGCTTGTTCCCGTCGTAGGAGACGAGCGTGTCATAGGCCGGGAGGACGACCTCGTCGACCGTCGAGTTGTCCGCCTGCGCGGGGTCGAACGAGGCGGGGACCTCGTTCTCGGCGATGATCAGCGTCTGTGCGCGAGCGGAGGACGAGCCCCCGGCGCCGGAGCCGCCGGAGCCGCCGTCTGAGGTGCATCCGGCGAGCACGGTCGCCGCCGCGATCGCGACGCCCGTGAGGGCGATGAGGTGTCGCCGGCTGCGCCTGGTCGACCCCGATGGTGCGAAGAGCATCTGACTACCTTTCGTGGACATGGATGGTGCAGGGGGTGGTGCGGATCACCCGCCGGCGCGAGCTGCGCGCTCCGGGGTGGGCTCCCAGGTGCCGTCGTCGTGGACGACGACGCCGTAGTGCTGTCGTGCCGCGTCACGGCTCACATAGCCCTCGGCCACGTCGGCCAGAACGGCCTGCGGGTCCCGATCGAGGGGGCTGCCGTAGCCGCCGCCGCCCGCGGTGCGGTTGATGAAGCGGTCGCCGGGCGCCATCGTCGCCCGGAACATCCCGACCCGGCGCTGCCGATCGGTCCCCGGCCACAGCACCATCTCGCTGGGCTCGGGCTCCTCGCCGCCGGCCAGCGCCCAGGGGCGGGTCTTCGTCTTCTTCTTCATCGAGAGCACCTCGCCGGGCTCGGTGTACCGGACCTCGCGCAGCACTCCGACGCCGCCGCGGTGGGTTCCGGGGCCGCCGGAGTCGGGGATGAGCTCGAGACGCTCGTGGAAGATCGTCGACTTGTGCTCCAGCACCTCGATGGGCGTGTTGCGCACGGTGGTCTGCGAGGGATGCTGCTGAGCGTTGCCGCCGTCGTGGGTCCGCGTCGCTCCCCAGCCGATGCCCTCGTTGTTGCTGATGACGAAGTCGGCGTCGGTGCGCGAGTCGTGCCCCAGCGCCATGAATCCGGGCTCATCGCCCCCCGAGGACGCGGGCAGCTCATCGAGCGCCTGGGCGAGCGCCTTGTGCATCAGCTCGGTGGCCACGATGGCGCTCCACTGCGTGAAGGTCGCCGCAGGATACTGGGCGTTGAAGATGCTGCCGGGCTCGGCGATCACCGTCAGCGGCTTGAAGTGCCCGGCGTTGGACGGCTCCCACGGAGTGGTCAGGCTCTTGAACACCGCCTTGACGATGCCCTCGGTCGCACCGATCGGCAGGTTCACGGGGCCGGCGACCTGCGGCGAGGAGCCCGTGTAGTCGGCCGTGATGCGGTCGCCCTCGATCGTCACCGTCACGGTGATCGGGATCAGCTCGTCGGTGATGTTGTCGTCGTCGATGAAGTCGGATGCCGTCCAGCTGCCGTCCGGCAGGGCTGCGACGGCCCGACGGGTGACCGCCTCACCGTGCTCGATGACCTGCGCGATCGCCTGCTCGACCTCGGCGACGCCGAACTTGGCCCAGAGCTGATGCAGTGCGCGCTCTCCGACGCGGATGGCTGCCAGCTGCGCGTGGAAGTCGCCGAGCGTGAGCTCGGGCAGCCGCGAGTTGAATCGGATCAGCTCGGCGATGTCCCGCACGACGGCACCGCCGCGCACGATCCGGGTGCCGGGGAAGATCAGGCCTTCCTGGTGCATGTCCGTCGAGTCGAGCACGTAGCCCGGTGCCTTGGCGCCCAGGTCCATCCAGTGCGCGCGCACCGCCAGGAACGCCGACGGGGCCGTCGAGCCGCTCTGGAACACGGGGGCGAAGAGCATCGCATCGTAGGCGTGCGCCCCGCTCCAGTACGGATAGTTGAGCAGGTAGACGTCCCCGGGCTCCATGTTCCCGATGCCGATGTAGTCGGTGCCCTCGATGAGGGCGCGGTCGTTGGCGCCGAGGAAGTGCGTGATGCCGCTGGCCTCCGCCATCAGCTCGCGCTGCGCGGTGTAGAGCGAGATGCCGAAGTCGAGCACGTCGTAGATCACCGGGTTGAACGCGGAGCGCACGAGGGTGCGCCGCATCTGCTCCGCGGCCGAGACCACGTAGTTCCTGATCACCTCGACGGTCGCGCCGTCGAGCCGCTGTGCATCCGTCATCGTGCTCCTCCTGCCGTTGCGGCGAGTTCGTCGTCCGAGACCCCGTCCGCCGGCGCGAGGCGCCGGATCGCGAGGTTGCCGTAGTCATCGACGATCAGGTGCTGGTCGCTGAAGAAGACGGTCGTGCTCGTGCCCTCCTCCACGACGGCGGGTCCGACGATCCGGTCGCCGGCGCGCAGCTCGTCGCGCTCGTACACGGCGAAGCCACGCCACTCCGACGCGGCGACGTCCCAGGCGTCGCGGCTTCCGCTCGGGCGCGGAGCGCCGTCGCCCGCCGGGATCATGCTCAGCGGCGGCTTGGGCTGCTCGCCGATCGAGCGCAGCCGGATCGAGAGGATCTGGCCTTCCTCGTCCATCGCGTGCCCGTGGCGGCTCAGGTGCAGCGCGTTGAAGCGTGCGAGGATCTCGGCCGCGGTGTCGCCCGGGGCGTACTGAACCGGCAGCGCGTGCTCCTGCCCGCGATAGCGGACATCGAGGGTGCGGACCAGCCGGCGCTGCACCACGGGGACGCCCTGCTCGTCGAAGAGCTCTTCCGCGGTGCGCCCGAGCTCGGCGAACCGCGTCTCGATCCGCGCCAGCGCGTCGTCGTCGAGCGGCAGCAGCGCCGTGGTCGCGAACTCGTGCTCCAGGTCGGACATGAGCATGCCGAATGCCGAGAACGCCGCGGGCACGCGCGGCACGAGGGTGGTGTCGATCTCCAGCTCGCGTCCGACCATGGGACCGATGAGCGGCCCGGCACCGCCGAAGGCGAGCAGGGTGAACTCCCGGGGGTCGAGGGCGCGCTCGATGGTGATCTCCCGGAGCGCACCGACGGTCCGAGCGGTCAGGATGCGGAAGATGCTCTCGGCCGCGCTCGTGGTGTCCATGCCCAGCGGAGCGGCGATGCGCTCCGCGATCGCGGCCCGCGCGGCATCCGCGCTGACCTCCATCTGCCCGCCGAGGAAGCGCGCGGGGTCGAGGTACCCGAGCGCGAACGCGGCGTCGGTGACCGTGGGCTCCGTCCCGCCCTTGCCGTACGCGACCGGGCCGGGCACCGCGCCGGCCGAGCGCGGCCCGACTTTGAGCAGCCCTTCGTCCATCCAGGCGATCGAACCGCCGCCGGCGCCGATGGTGCGGATGTCGAAGATCGGGATGAGCAGCGGCAGACCGTCGATCGCCGCCTCGTGCACCTCACCGGGCTGTCCGTTCTCGATGACGCAGGAGTCGACGCTCGTGCCGCCGACATCGAACGACAGGATCTTGTCGATGCCGAGCTCCCGGGAGAGGAAGGTCGTGCCGACCACGCCGCCGGCGGGCCCGGACAGCACGGTCGTCAGCGGCGCACGGCGCGCGAGCTCAGCGGTCATCGCGCCGCCGCCCGAGCGCATGATGTGCAGCGGGGTGCGCAGGCCGGCTGTGACTAGGCCCGACTCGAGAGCGCCGATGTAGTCGTTGAGCACCGGTCGGATGTAGGCGTCGAGCACCACCGTGCTCGTGCGCTCGTATTCGCGGTATTCGCGTGTGAGGTCGCTCGAGATCGAGACGGCCACCCCGGGGAAGGCCGCGCGGAGTCGCTCGGCCGCCGCCTGCTCGTGCGCGGGGTTCGCGTAGGAGTGGAGGAACGCCACCGCGAGGGACCGCAGCCCGTGCTCCTCGACGAGCACGCGGCCGGCGCGCTCGACGGCGTCGAGGTCGAGCGGCGTCACCTCGTCGCCCTGCGCGTCCAGCCGCCCGGGGACCCCGAGCCGGTGACGGCGCGGCACGAGGGGCGCCGGCCGCTGATAGCTGAAGTCGTACATGTGCTCGGTGGGGATGGCTGCGCGGGCGATCTCGAGGAGGTCGCGGAAGCCCTCGTTCGTGATGATCCCCACGCGCGAGCCGTTGCGCTGGAGGATGGCGTTGAGCCCGAGCGTCGTGCCATGGGCGAACGAGTCGACCTCACCGAGCCCGACGCCCAGGCCGGACACCGCGGCCAGGACGCCGCGGGCGGGCTCCTCCGGCGTGGTGGAGACCTTGTGGACGGCGATGGCGCCGCTCGCCGGATCGTAGGAGATGGCGTCCACGAAGGTGCCGCCGATGTCCACGGCGACCTTGAGCTGCGGGGCTGCGGTCATGAGTTGCTTCCTGTCTTGGCGTCGATGAGGTCGCTGCGCACGATGCGGCCGCCCTGGATGACGGTGCCGATGGTGCGCAGCGCCGAGACGGTCGTGGTGGGGTCCTCAGTGGTCAGGACGATGTCCGCGGCGAGTCCGGGCCGGATCGAGCCGAAACGGTCCTCGGCGCGCAGCAGGCGGGCCGCCTCCCAGGTGCCGGCCCGCAGGGTCGCGGCCACCGGCAGGCCGGCCTGCTCGAGGTACTCCATCTCGCGCACCGCGCAGGACGTGCCAGCGTGCGGCTCGCCCGGCAGGTAGTCCGTACCGGCCACGATGCGGATGCCGCTCGCATCCAGGTCGTCGGTGATGGCCCGCGTGAAGGCACGCTGGATGCTCGCCAGGTGGGTGGGGTGCACGCGCTGTGCGAGCTGGACCTGCCACTCGGTGAAGCCGTGGTCGCGCATCCACTGCGGTGAGCTGGTGACGGAGAGCGTCGGCGTGAGATAGGCGTTCTTCGCCGCCATCGCGTCGACCGTCTGCTCGTCGAGGTCGTAGCCGTGCTCGAAGGCGTTGATGCCGACCTCGAGGGCCTCGCGAATCGCCTCGCCGCCACCGGCGTGGGCGACGACGTAGGTGTTCTGCTCCGTGGCCGCGCGCACGACCGCCCGCATCTCGTCGGCGGTCATCTGCGCCCCGTTGAACGACTCGTCGGCGTGCGCGATGCCGCCGGTGATGAAGACCTTGATGTGGTCGGCGCCCGCTTCGAGCTCGCTGCGGGCGGCCTTGAGGAACTCATCGGCTCCGTCGGCGTACACGCAGGCCATTCCCTTGCCATGGCCGCCGGTGATCCCGATGGCGCGGCCGGAGGCGAAGATGCGGGGGGCTTCCATCCACCCCTGCTCAACAGCGCGCCGGATGAGGATGTCGGCCTGGTTCTGCTCATCGAGGGTGCGGACCGTGGTCACTCCGGCCAGCAGGGCGTCCCGCGCCCGTGAGGCACCGCGCAGCGCGGAGTCGCCCGCGCTCTCGTTCACGTCGGTCTCCGAGAAGGGGTAGACGATGGTGAAGTGCGTGTGCACCGAGACCAGGCCGGGGAACACATAGCGCCCGTCCAGCTGGAGCCGGTGCTCCGCGTCCGCGGGCGGCTGCGGCGTGACCGCGCCGATGAGCCCGTCACGCAGTTCGACGGCGTGGTCGCGCAGGACGGCTCCGGTCAGGACGTCGACGACGTGACCGCCGACGAGCCACAGCGAGTCCGGGTGCCCCGGCATACCGGGCAGCGGGCGCGCGATGTTGGTGTTGCGCATGTTCAGGCTCCAATGGGTGCGGTGGCGAGCAGGCGGGTCGGGGAGAACGCGCTCACGTCGGCGATCGGCGCGGCGCCCGCGATGTCGTCGGCGATGGCGTGGGCCCACAACGGGGAGAAGGTGAAGGCGTAGGTGCCGCCGACGATGTGGAAACCGGGCGCTCCGCCCACCGCGCCGACGACCGGCATCTCATCCGGCGTCGCGGCGAGGGGACCCGCCCAGGCGCGGGAGAGCCGGGTGCCCGCGAGACCGGGCAGCACGCGCCGCACCTGGGCGATGTTCCCGGCGACGCTGTCGGGGCTGACGGGAGAGATGCCGCCCAGCGCGAGGTGGGCAGCGGGCCAGCCGCCGCCGATGACGATGCTCCCCGAGCCGACCTGCTTGACCGAAAGCCCCTCGCCGATGTGCTGCACGAGGTGGTTCAGCCGGCGCGGGATCCGGACGCTCTCAAGCATCTGGATCGCCAGGGGGGCGAGGCGGAGCTCGATTCCCGCCATGACGGCGACCCTGTCCAGCCAGGGCCCGGCCGCGTCGATGACGATCGGGGTGTCGACCGTCACGGCGGTGCTCTCGACCGTCCAGCCGGATGCCGTGCGCTCGATGCGGTCCACGGGGCTGTGGGTGTAGACGCGGGCGCCGCGCTTCCGCGCCTCCTCGAGATAGGCGGGCGTGACGACGAGATTGTTGGCCCAGCCATCCCATGGGCACCAGGTCGCCGCCAGCACATCGGCGGAGAGCTCGGGCACGCGCTCGCGTGCCGCTGCGCCGTCCAGGATCTCGGTGGGGATGCCCGCCGCCGCCTCCCAGGAGGCCTTCTCCCGCAAGCGCTCGAGTTGCTCGGCCGTCTCGGCGACCGTGAGGCCGCCTCCGACGGTGATGTCCAGCTCGCGTCCCAGCCGTTCCTCGAGGCCCCGCCAGAGGATGCTCGCCTGCGCCTGGAACGGCACCAGGCCGGCGGTGTCGACGGGGATCGACTGCTCGGGGCGCCCGGAGTGGATCGCCTGGATGTGCAGGTTGCCCGCCGTCGTGCCGGAGCCCTGGCGGTTCGGCGCGCCGCGCTCGATGAGCACCGCGTCCACGCCGCGGGCGGTGAGCTCGTACAGCACCGCGGCGCCCACGACGCCTGCGCCGACGACGACGGCGTCCGCCGTGGTGCGCATCAGAGCACCACCTGTCCTGCTTCGTCGGGGACGAGCAGCCCGCCATCGCGCAGGATCTGCGCGATGTCATCGAGCGCGCGCGGATCGGCGAGCGGGAGCAGCGGTTCGCGGACCTGCCCGCCTGGCTGCTCGAGCAGCCGCATCGCGGCCTTGAGCTGCGGCACGGGCGAGGCGAACACCCCGCTGTAGTCGGGGTTGATGAGGCGGCCGCTGATCGCGCGGTACTTCTCCAGCCAGAAGGTGGCCAGCTCCCGGTCGCCGGCGGCGACGGCGTCGAAGAAGGGGACCCCGTACGGCGCCCCGATGCCTCCGCCGTCGATGGCGCCATCTCCGCCGAGGCCGAGCAGCACGGCCAGGCCGCGGTGGTGGATGAAGCTGCCGAACACGCGGACCTGCTCCACCGTCGCCTCGAGCGTGTCGAGCATGGCGATCCAGTCGCCGGTGCTGTCCTTGATCGCAGCCACCTGCTCCAGAGCCGCGAGCTGCGGCATCAGGCCGGGCACGCGGGCGAGGTCCACCGCGACGCCCCGCGGCCAGTTGTAGACCATGAACGGGAGCGCGCTGGCGCTACTCACCCGGCGATAGAACTCGAGGGCCTCCGCGCCCGAGGGATGCGCGTACGGCGGAACCGTCGCCAGGACTCCGTCCGCGCCCACGGCCTCGGCGTGCTTCGCCAGCGCACCCGATTCGGCCGCCGTGTAGGCGCTGACCCCGACGACGACTGTCGTACGACCCGCGACGGCTTCCACGGCCGTCTCCGCGACCCGGCGGCGCTCGTCGGGGCTCTGCGAGAACCATTCCCCGGTGCTTCCGTTCACCAGGATGCCGTGCACGCCGTTGGCGACGTACAGCTCCATAAGCTCGCGCAGCCCGGACTCGTCGAGCTCTCCGTCGGCGGTGAAGGGGGTCGGGGATGCCGGCCAATAGCCGTGCCAGTCCACGTCGTAGCGGTTCATCGGTTCCATTCGGGTCATGCACGCGGGCGCCGTCGAGAGCGGGCGTCATCGCAGTTGGTGCGAACGATTGCATTAGCTTGCATCGTCGATTTGGGAAAGCCAACCCTCGAAATCCGAAATTTACGTCTCGAAATATGGCGGAAACGCGCAGCATCGGGGGAGGCGCGATACCGCGGGAGAAGTTTGGCGGATCACTCCTCCTTCCGTATGATGCAAACGGTTGCATTTCCACGGCGTTCTCCGACGCCCCGCACGGCACTCCCGCCGCCGCATGGACGCAGCCACCCCAAGGAAGGAGTCGGCTGCAGCATGGCTGTGACGCTGAAGGATGTCGCCGAAGCGGCGGACGTCTCGCTGAGCACGGCCTCACGCGCCCTGCGCGGCTCCCCACTGATCTCGGCCGAGACGCGGGCCACGGTGGAGGCCGCGGCCGCCGGACTCGGCTACCGGATCAACAGGGCGGCCAGCGCGCTGCGGTCCAACCGCTCTCAGCTCGTCGGCCTCGTCCTCAACAATCTCGTCAACGCCTCGTTCCACACCATCGCGGAGGTCGTCCAGAAGCGCCTGGCCAGTGACGGCTATCAGCTCATCCTCGGAACGACCGACGCCGATCCCGGGGTCGAGCGACGTCTGCTCGAGACGCTCGCCGACCACGGGGTCGATGGCGTCATCATCATCGGCACCGGGCAGAACGCCGACCTCAGCAACGGCTTCCTGGCCGACGGCATCGCCGTCGTCAACGTCATCCGCTCGTCCAAGGACAGCGCCGCGCCGACCGTCCTGGCCGGCGACCGGGACGGAGCCTTCGACGCGACCGACTACTTCCTGTCCCAGGGCCACCGGGTCATCGGCTACATTGGCGGCCCGGAGAGCGCCGACTCCGGACGCGACCGCTTCGCGGGGTACGCCGATGCGCTCAAGGAGGCAGGCATCGAGGTCGACGAGCGGCTCGTGGTCAGAGGCCCGTTCACGCAGGAGTTCGGGGCGGAGGCGATCCAGACCCTTCTCGACCGGGCACCGGACATGACCGCGCTGTTCGCCGCCAACCACGAGTCGGTCTTCGGCATGCTGCCGGGGCTCACCTCGCGCGGCATCCGTATCCCCGACGATCTGTCCCTCATCTGCTACGAGGACATCCCCTGGCTGGAGATGTGGCATCCGCCCATCACCGTCGTGGACAACGGATCACGACAGCTCGCCGAGCTCGCCGTCGATCTGCTCATGCAGCAGATCAACAACCGCGGCTCGGAGCTCGGCGGCGACCGCATCCGCCGCACCTACCGCGTCGGCGCCCAGCTCGTGCATCGCGCGTCCTCTCGGCCCCTGGGCGACTGACAGCCCGCGGGTGAACGTCCCGCTCAGAAAGGAACACCCCGTGACCTCCCCCGTGGTCGTGCTCATCGACTCCCCCACCGACCCGGACGCGGCCCCCGCGGACTCACTGCGACTCGTCGACGCCCGCGCGCCCCACATCGACGTCATGGACCTCGGCATCACCCGCGGCGACGGCATCTTCGAGACCGTCGGAATCATCGACGGCCGCGTGCAGTCGGTCGACGAGCACCTGCGGCGCTTCGCGCGCTCCGCGGCGCTGCTCGAGCTGCCCGCCCCCAACCCCGAGCTCTTCCGCGCGGCGGTGGAGCTCGGCATCGCGCACCTCCCCGGCGTCGGCGACGCGTTCTGCAAGTACGTCCTGACCCGCGGCCGCGAGGGCGGCCCGCTGGATCCCACCGGCTACGCCTATCTCGACGTGAACCCCGACTGGACGCGCGAGCGCACCATCGGCATCTCCGTGGTGCTGCTCAGCCGCGGCTACCAGTTGGACGTGCAGACCGCGGCGCCCTGGCTGCTGCAGGGCGCCAAGACGCTCTCCTACGCCGTCAACCGGGCCGTCCTGCGCGAGGCCGGACGCCGCAACGCCGACGATGTGATCTTCACGACCACCGACGGCTATCTGCTCGAGGGCCCGACGTCGAGCCTCGTGCTGCGCTTCGGGGACGAGCTCGTCACCCCCGCGCAGAGCGGCGGCGTGCTGCATGGCACGACCCAGATCGGCACCTTCGAATGGGGCTCCGGCCGCGGCATGCGCACGGGCTACCGCCACGTCCGCGTCGAGGAGCTCGATCATGCCGATGCGCTCTGGCTGACCAGCAGCCAGCGCCTGGCCGCGCCCGTGAACGCGATCGATGGCCGGGCCCTCGCCGTCGACGCCGACGAGACGGCGTCGCTGAACGCGTACCTCCGCGGGCGACAGCTCTAAGGAGGCCGACGCCGCGGCGCCGTGCGAGAAGTCCGCGCAACCGCTCCCGCCTTGTTACTCTGGCGCGGTGAGCTTCTCGTCCGTCGTGCCCGCGGGGCGTCAGGAGGTCGTCGGCGGCTCGTCCGCCGGCATCAGGTAGGCGACGGCCACGCCGTCCCCTCCCCGATCCTGACGAACACCCGCTCCGGCGCCCCTGCGCGCCGGGCACGACGAGAGGCGATACCGCATGCTCCCGATCACCGAGAAAGACCTCCGCGCGTCCTTCGTGAACACCAGTCGCAAGGAGACCGCCGACATCACCCTTCCCACGTGGTTCGATGACGCCGACTGGGCGGTGCTCGACTACCTCGGCTGGCGCGACCCGAAGATCGCACGCCGGGCCTATGCCGTGGTCCCGGCCGTGGACGGCGGGCCGGTCGGCATTCTGCTCCAGCGGGCCGAGGCATCGCCGCGCACCCGGGCGCAGTGCTCATGGTGCCGGGACGTCAAGCTGCCGAACGACGTGGTCTTCTACAGCGCCCGGCGCGCCGGCGCGGCCGGACGCAAGGGCAACACCGTCGGCACCCTGATCTGCCAGGACTTCGAGTGCTCGCGAAACGTGCGGAAGACCCCGCCGCTCGCATACGAGGGCTTCGACGTCGAGGCAGCGCGCCTGCAGCGCATCGACGAGCTGCGGCTGCGCGCGGCGGGCTTCGCCGACACGGTGCTCGCGGGGTCCTGACGACGGGGTCCCGGCCAGACGGATGCCGGCGCTACAGCTCCGAGCGCGACGCCTGCACGATCGCGTCGATGAGGGAGTCCGCGGAGCGCTCCGAGGCGACCAGGTCGACGCCGAGGCCGTAGCCGCCGGCGTCCCGCGCGGTCTGCGGGCCGATCGCCGCGATCAGGGTGCCCGTCGGGATGGGGGCGAGCTGCTCGGCGACCTGCTGGGCGACGGAGCCGGAGGTGACGAGGATCGCGTTGACCTCCCCCGCCCGCACGGCGGCGACGATCTTCTCGTCCACGGGCACGCCAACGGTGCGGTAGGCGACCACCGGGTCCACGCGGTGCCCCAGCTGCACGAGGCCCTCGGTGAGGGTGGGCTTCGCGATCTCCGAGCGCAGCGTCAGCACACGCAGCCCGGCGACGCCGCCGGTCGCCTCCGGCCACTCGGCGAGCAGCCCCTTGGCGGAGTTGTCCCCGGCCGGGACGAGGTCGACCCGGTAGCCGGAGGCCGCGAGCGCGGCGGCCGTCGTCTCGCCGACGGCGGCGATCCGGGTGCTGGAGGGGATCACGGCCTGATAGCTCTGCAGCACATCGACCGTGGTGGCGCTCGTCACCGTCAGCCAGTCGTACTCCCCCGCGGCGAGCCGCGCGAGCGCGCGGGTGAGGGTCTCGGTGTCGGCGGTGGGAGCGAAGTTGATCATCGGCGCGACCACGGGCTGGGCGCCCTGGGCGCGCAGATCGGCCGCGACCGTGTCGCCCCACGGGCCGCCCCGCGGCACGAGGACGCGCCAGCCGGCCAGCGGCTTCTCGGCGATGCGGGCTTCGGTCATGCGAGCTCCTTCGCTCCGGCGGCGAGCAGTTCGTCGACCGCGCGCTGCGCGACCTCCTCGGCGGCGGCGAGCAGGTCGAGCGCCGCGGTCGAATCGGGCACGGCGGCGTGGCTCGCGGTCAGCACGGCCGAGCCGTCGAGCGCGTACACGGACGCGGTCAGGAACAGCATGCCGTCGTCGACCATCGCGCTCGCCGCGACCGGTGCCGCGCAGCCGGCCTCGAGGCCGGCGAGCACGGCGCGCTCGGCCGTGACGGTCGCGCGGGTCGTCGCGTGGTCGATCGCGCCGAGGCCCGCGGCCAGGGCGCGGCCGACGGCGTCGGATGCCCGTTCCTCGCGCACTTCCAGGGCGAGAGCGCCCTGGCCGGGAGCCGTGGGCCAGTCCGACAGCGAGAAGCGCTCGGTGACGGCATCCGCCCTGCCCAGCCGGTCCAGGCCGGCCGCGGCGAGGATGATCGCGTCGAGCCCGCCGGCGCCGACCTTCGACATGCGCGTGTCGATGTTGCCGCGCAGGCCGGGGTCGACCACGAGGTCGGGGCGCCGCGCGCCGAGCTGGCTCACGCGACGAGGCGAGCCGGTGCCGACCCGCGCGCCCTCGGGGAGCGTGTCGAGGGTGAGGCCGTCGCGGGCCACGAGCACGTCCCGCGCGTCGGCCCGACGCGGGATCGCGCCGATGACGAGGCCCGGGTAGGCCGCAGTGGGCAGGTCTTTCAGGGAGTGCACGATCACGTCGACGTCACCCGCCAGCAGTGCCTCGCGCAGCGCCGAGGCGAACACGCCGGTTCCGCCCAGGCTCGCGAGCGCCGCCGTCGAGGTGTCGCCCTGCGTCGTCACCGTGACGAGCTCGACCTCGAGCCCGGCCGCCCGGCCGAGCGCCTTCGCGATCTGCTCCGTCTGGGCGAGCGCGAGCGCGCTGCCGCGGGTGCCGACACGGATCGTGTCGGCCATCAGGCGTTCGCCTCGGCCTTCTCCTGCGCGGGCGCCGGAGCGAGGTAGGTGCCGACGGCGGCATGGTCGGGCCACGGGCCGAGCGCGGTCAGGTGCGGGCGCTGCTCGACCGGGACGTCGTTCAGCCGCTCCTCGACGAGGTCGACGAGTCCGGCGACGAAGGCGGGGTGGACGCCGGAGGTCGGCACGCGCTCGAAGCCGAGGCCAGCCTCCTCGGCGCTGGCCTTCGCCTCGTTGTCGAGATCCCAGAGGACCTCCATGTGGTCGCTCACGAAGCCGAAGGGCACGACGACGACCGCGGTCGTGCCGCCCTGGTCGCGCAGCTCGCCGATGACGTCGTTGATGTCGGGCTCGAGCCACGGCACGCGCGGATCGCCCGAGCGGGACTGGTACACGAGCCGCCACGGCGACGCGGCGCCTACCGAGGCGGTGACCGCCTTCGAGATGACCTCGGCGAGGGCGAGGTGCTGCGCCTCGTAGGCGCCGTGCTCGCCGAACTCGGGGCCGGAGGCCTTGGCCGCCGCGGTCGGGATCGAGTGCGTCGAGAACAGGATCGTGACACGGGATGCCTCGTGACCGGCATCCGTCAGCCGCCGCACCGCGGCCACGGTGCCGTCGATCAGCGGCGTCACGAAGCCCGGGTGGTCGAAGTACTCGCGGATGCGGTCGATGGAGGCTCTGTCGGTGAGCTCGTTGACCGCGAGCGCCTTCTCGAAGTCCTCGCGGTACTGGCCGACGCCCGAGTAGCTCGTGTACGCGCTGGTCACGAGGGCCAGCAGGCGGGTGTCGCCGTTCGCGGCCGCCTCGGCCACGGTGTCTGCGAAATAGGGCGCCCAGTTGCGGTTGCCCCAGTAGACGGGAAGCTCGATGCCCCGCGCCGCGAGCTCGCGCTCGAGCGCCGCCTTGAGTGCGCGGTTCTGCGCGTTGATCGGGCTGACGCCGCCGAAGTGGCGGTAGTGGTGCGCGACCTCTTCGAGCCGCTCGTCGGGCACGCCGCGGCCCGCGGTGACGTTGCGCAGGAAGGGGATGACGTCGTCCTGGCCCTCGGGGCCGCCGAAGCTGGACAGCAGGATCGCGTCGTATGGGTAGCGATGGTCGGTCAAGAAACAACCTCCGGGATTTCCGCCGTGGCGATGCGTCGGCCGGTGAAGAACGGCACCTCTTCACGAACGTGCAGGCGCGCCTCGGTGTAGCGCAGCTCACGCATCATGTCGACGAGGTCCGACAGCTCGTCGGCCTCCATCGGCAGCAGCCACTCGTAGTCGCCGAGCGCGAACGCGGCGACCGTGTTGGCCAGCACCCCCGTGAAGGCCGCACCCTTGCGGCCGTGATCGGCGAGCATCCGCCGCCGATCCTCATCGGGAAGCAGGTACCAGTCGTAGCTGCGGTTGAAGGGGTAGACCGTGATCCACTGCTTGGCGTCTTTGCCGCGAAGGAATCCCGGAATGTGGGCTTTGTTGAACTCCGCCGCGCGGTGCACGCCCATGGCGTTCCACGTGGGGAGCAGGTCTTTGAGCAGGGCCGTGCGGCGCAGCTCGCGCGTGACGGCCTGCAGGTCTTCGGGCACGGGGCCCCAGATCCAGAACATCAGGTCGGCGTCGGCCTTGAGGCCCGAGACGTCGTAGAAGCCGCGCACGGTGACGCCGCGGGCGCTCGCGTTCGCGACGACGGCGTCGAGCTCGGCAACGGCGGCGGAGTGATCGGATGCCTGAGCGGGGGTTGCCTGACGGGCGGGGTCGCGGCGCAGGACCACCCACAGCGTGTAGCCGTCGGGCTGGACCGGGGTCTGGTCGGCTGCGTCGGCGGGGTTCGAGGCGGATGCCGCCCCCGGAACGGCCGAGTTCGTCATGGCTCCCAGTCTCTCCCTCAGGGCGCCGTTCAAAAAATCCGGGGGCCTGAGAGGGCATCACATTCAGGTAACTCTGCGTGTGCGTACGGCCCCCTCGGGGCATCCGTCGAATAAAAGCACGTGAAGGAGCGTTATTTCCATCGTTATGAGCACTGAGCGCACCCCGAACGCCGGCGGGGCGCCGAGGGTTCCTCGTCGCAGCCGCCGCCGCAAGAACATCGAATTCGTCGAGCACCTGACCGGTCAGGAGCAGATGCTGATCACCTTCCCGTGGAGTAGGAACCTCTCCGCGGCCGAACGCGAGGAGTTCGCGGACGCCCTCGCCAACCACCCGTCCTCGTTCAGCAACGCCCAACTCGAGGCGCTGATCGTCTCGTGGAAGCGCCGGGCCCAGCTCGCGCAGGCCCGAAGCCAAACTGCAGGCGTGACTCGCGCGGCGTAGTTTCCCTAGGTTCTCAAGTCGTCGCCACTTTCTGCGGCCTCCGCTCGTCGGAGGTGACGCAAAGTGGCGACGACTTCTTGCATGTGGATAAGCAACGCAGCCCCGCGGCGGCTTCCGCCAGGGTTCTGGCATGCCGAGGCCGCCCCGCCCCCTTCCTGCGCCCCTGACCTGGGGGCCGTTCACCGTCTCCGAGGCCAGGGGGCACGGCGTCTCAGAGAGCCGACTCCGCGCCAAGGACCTCTCGGCGCCGTTCCGCGGGGTTCGGGCCCCGGGCCGCCTCGATTCGGTCATCGAACTGTGCACGGCATACGCGGCCCGGATGCCTGAGAGCCAGTACTTCAGCCACCTGACCGCCGCTCAGCTCTGGGGCTTCCCGCTGCCGCGCGCGCTCGAGGAGCCGCTGCCGGTGCACGTGTCCGCGGTGGCGCCGGCGCGCGAGCCTCGGATGAAGGGAGTCGTCGGCCACCGCGGCGTGTCAGGTGCGGGCATCCGCCTTCTCCTCGGTCTGCCCGTGCTGGCACCCGCTGAGACGTGGCTGCAGCTGGCACCGTTCCTCGGCATCGACGACCTCATTGCGGCGGGCGATCGGCTCTTCAAGTGGCGCGACCATCTCGTCACTCGAGATGAACTCGATGAGGCGCTTCAGCGGATGACACAGCAGGCCGGGATCCGGAAGGCGCGGGCAGCTCTTCGCGAGGTGCGGCAGAACTCGAACTCCCCACGGGAGACCAAGCTGCGGCTGCAGGCGCTGCGGGCGGGGTTCCCAGAGCCCGAGCTCAACGGCGAGATCAGCCTTCCGAACCGGAAGCGCACCTGGGGCGACCTTGTCTATCGGAAGTGGGGCACGCTCATGGAGTTCGACGGGGAACAGCACCGCACCAAGCTGCGGCAGTGGAATCGGGACGTTGATCGGCTCAACGATCTCGTCGAAGCCGGCTGGCTGAACACGCGGGTCCGAAAGGACTCGCAGGACCACCTGGAACGACTCGATCGGAACCTTCGCCGCCGCGGCTGGCGGCCCGGCCTCAGGTGATCGCCAGTTCCCGCGGCTTCCTCAGAGATGAGGCCGCAGGAAAGTGGCGACGACGTGCTGCTCAGCGCGAGCGGCGCACCAGCACGGTGACGCCGAGCGCAACCAGGCCCGCGGCCACCGTGCCGACGGCCGAGAGCCCGGCGAGGAACTTGCCGGGGTCCTCTGCGCGCAGCCGCCGGATGCGCTTGGGGATGTTGACCTTGTCCTCGAGCTCGGTGAGCGCCGCGACCAGCTCGGCGCGGGCGCGCTCGACCTCGGTGGGCGTGCGGGCGGCTGCGCCGCGCTCGGCGGCGCGGCCGGTGTAGTCAGACGTCATAGTCCCCGACCCCCTTCACGGCGTCGACGTCGCTCTTCACGCTGCTGATCGTCTCTTTGGGGGTGGCCGAGCCGATGCGCTTGAAGAAGGAGATGCCCGCGATCACCAAGATGGCGATCAGAACCAGCAGGATGCCGGCGACGATGAGGGCGGCGGCCCACGGCGGCACGATCAGGCAGAACGCCAGGATCGCCGCCGCGATGAGCACCGGGACGAACAGCAGCAGAAGCAGCAGCGCCCCGAAGAACAGGCCGATGCCGATTCCCGCGACCTTGCCCTTGGCGACGAGTTCGGCCTTGAGCTGGTTGACCTCGGCGCGCACGAGCGCCATGAACAGCTGCGGCAGCTCGCTGATGAGCTCCGGAAGAGAACGTGCTCCCTGTGCCATGTTCAGCCCGCGCCGTTCAGCCGTCGAGCGGTTCCGACCCGGACGCCGACTCAGCGGCCGACTCCGCCGCCGCCGCTCGTGCCGCCCTGGCCTTGGCCTGGGTCTCGGTGGTCTTGGCCTGCGCGCGGTCGATGGCCGCGCCCGTCAGCTTGCGAACGCCGTCGAATACCGCTCCGGGAATATCTCCGACCTTCTCGGCTGCGTAGTCCTGCGCCGCGTGCACCTGCTTCTGGATGCCCGGCGACTGCCACACCTTGTTCGCGGCGGCCGCGATCTGGTCGTACCTCTTTCGCCCGGCACGTGACCCCAGCACATAGCCGACGGCCAGCCCTGTAACGAAAAGCAGCTTGCCCTTCATCGACACCCCCGCGATCTACTCGTTCGGTTTCTGATCAGGTTTCCAGCTCAGCTCTCGCCGACATCGGTCAGCTTTCGCCAGCGTAGCCCACGGATGCGGGCCGCCGCCTCCCTCGCGTGCGGAATGACGGACGCCAGGCCGGTACCCGCGACCCACCCGCCCGTAACCTCCAGGCCCGGGACCTTCTCGACCTCGGCGCGCAGCGACGCGAGCCGCTCGCGCTGCCCGACGGCCGCGAGCGGCTGCGCGTTGCTCCACCCCACGCGGGCGAATCCCACGATCGAGGATTCCAAAAGCGGAATATTCGTCAGCGCGCTTGCGTCCTGCAACGCACGCGCCCTGAGCTCGGCATCCGACATCGCGATCGACCGGTTCTCGGAACCTGCACGGCCGTACGACAGCCGGATCACGTGGCGTCCCTCCGGCAGCTGCTCCGCGACCCACGCCCACTTCGCGGTGACATGCGTCATCGCCTTCGCGGTCACGAACGCGGGGTCGACGCGGTCGCTCACGAGCAGCCCCGTGCCGCGCGGAGCCGCATCGAGCTCAGGCGCGTCGAGCACGAGGGTGACGAGCTCGACGCTGGTGGCGGCAGGCCACGCGGCGCGCGCGAGCTCGTCGAGTTCGGGAGAGACGGATGCCAGCAGCGGCAGCGCCTCGGCCGAGGGAGCGTCGATCAGCACGGCATCCGCCTCGATCGGCTCCTCTTCCCCTGCGACCGTCACCTGATAGACCCCGTCGATCAGCTCGAGCCCCGTCACGCGGGCGCCCGTGCGCAGCTCGGCACCTCTGCGGCGGGCGTCCGCCGCCACCGTGTCCGGCAGGCGCCACATGCCGCCCGCGATGCCGCCGACCGCCGAGCCCGCCTTCGACGGGCCGCCCGAGCGCAGCTCGGCGACGGCGCCGGAGAGCGAGCCGGTGCGCGTCAGCGCCGGGTTCAGCCCCGGCGCGGCGACTGCGACGTCGAGCTGATCGGGCGCGGCCGAGTACACCCCCGTCGTCACCGGGGCGACCAGATTCTCGAGCACAGCGCGGCCCATGCGGCGCTCGACGAGGCGGCCGAGGTTGCGCTCCTGCCCGATCTTGAGCGGCGGCAGCATGCGGTCGAGATACGCCCGCAGCGCACCGGGCCAGCCGATCGCGGCGATGACGTCGGCGGCGAGCGGCGTGGACGGGATGCCGAGCATGCCGCCCTTCGGCATCGGCACCGCCCTGCCCGGCAGCTGCAGCCACGCGCCCGCGGCATTCGGCTGCACGACCTGGTCGCTGAGGCGCAGCTCTTCGAGATAGGCGGCGACGTGGCCGCCGCGGGTGGCGAAGCTCTCGGCACCGGCATCCACCGTGAGCTGCGCGCCGTCGGCGAGCGTGAGATCGAGGCGTTGCACGGACCCGCCCAGGCGATCGGATGCCTCGAGCAGCGTCACCTCGAAGCCCGGGCGTGCCAGCTCGCGGGCCGCGACCAGGCCGCCCATGCCGCCGCCGATGATGACGACGCGCGTGGGGTCGTCGTTGATGAGGTGGTCGAGGTCGGTCACTCGCGCCCCTCGGAGGGCGCCGAATGCACCAGCTCGACGATGCGGGTGAGCACGCCCGGGTCGGTCTCGGGCGGCACGCCGTGGCCGAGGTTCAGCACGTGCGCGGGAGCGGCGGTGCCCCGAGCCAGCACGTCGCGCACGTGCGCCTCGAGCACCGGCCACGGCGCCGCGAGCAGCGCGGGGTCGATGTTGCCCTGCACGGGCACCGTGCCGCCGAGGCGCCGGATGCCCTCGTCGAGCGGGATCCGCCAGTCAACGCCGACGACGTCGGCGCCCACGTCGCGCATGGCGGGCAGCAGCTCGCCGGTTCCGACGCCGAAGTGCACCGTGGGCACCTGCAGGTCCGCGATGTGCGACAGCGCGCGGGCGGAGGCCGGTGCGACGTGCGTCACGTAGTCGGCGAGCGAGAGCGAGCCGGCCCACGAGTCGAACAGCTGGGCGGCGGATGCCCCGGCGAGGACCTGCGCACGCAGGAAGAGTCCCGAGGCGTCGGCTGCCCAGGCCATGAGCTGGGCCCAGGCATCCGGATCGGCGTGCATCAGCGTGCGCGCGGCGAGATGCTCCTTCGACGGGCCGCCCTCGACGAGGTAGGCGGCGAGGGTGAACGGCGCTCCGGCGAATCCGATCAGCGGCGTCGAGCCGTCGCCGATCGCCGTGAGTCCCTCGACGGTGCGGGCGACGCCGGCGGCGACCGGCGCGAGGTCGTCGACCGTCAAGGTGGGCAGAGCTGCGACATCCGCCGCCGTCCGCACGGGCTTGTCGAACACCGGGCCGCGCCCGGGCGCGATCTCGACGCCGACGCCCGCGAGCTTGAGGGGGATGACGATGTCGCTGTAGAAGATGGCCGCGTCGACGCCATGCCGGCGCACGGGCTGCAGGGTGATCTCGGCCGCGAGCTCGGGAGTCAGGCAGGACTCGAGCATCGAGTGGCCCTTGCGCACCTCGTGGTACTCGGGCAGCGAGCGGCCCGCCTGCCGCATGAACCA
Source organism: Gryllotalpicola koreensis (assembly GCF_039538185.1). NCBI lineage: Bacteria > Bacillati > Actinomycetota > Actinomycetes > Micrococcales > Microbacteriaceae > Gryllotalpicola > Gryllotalpicola koreensis. Next base: position 759,342 of record NZ_BAABBW010000001.1, on the reverse strand, counting down.
CACAGGGGTGATCGCGGGGCGCACCCCGCGATACGCCGAGATCAGACGGGACGGGGCGGCGGGCGCGGAACTCACGGGTGGATTCTTCCAGCCCTGGCTGAGCGCAAGGGTCGGGCATTCTCATAGCAGTCCCGCGTAAACTCGGAGACCATGCTGTTCTGCTTCACGTCGAGCCACCGCACGGCGGGGTTCGATCTTCTGGATCGCCTCGAGCGCGGCGCGGATGCCGTGATCGACGCGATCCGCGCAGAGCAGGCGGTCACCGGCTCTGTGGTGCTCGCCACCTGCAACCGCTTCGAGGCCTACCTCGACGTGGATCTCGCACAAGTGCAGCTGCCCGACCACGCCGCTGCGGGCCTGGTCGACCTCATCGCGGGCGCCGCCGACGTGGCCGCCGACGAGCTGCGCGACGGCAGCGAGCTGCTCGGCGGCGACGCCGTCGCCTCGCACCTCTTCGCCGTCTCGAGCGGCCTCGAATCCGTCGTCGTCGGCGAGGGCGAGATCGCCGGCCAGGTGCGCCGCGCCTACACGAGCGCCCGCCGCTCCGGTGCCGTCACACACGAGCTCGAGCGCCTCTTCCAGGGCGCGAGCCGCACGAGCCGCGGCGTCAAGAACTCCACCGGACTGATGACCCAGGGCCGCTCCATGGTGCGCCTCGCACTCGACCTCGCCGAGAGCCGCTTCGCCGACTGGTCCGCCGTGCGCGTGCTGCTCGTCGGCACGGGGCGCTACGCCGCGGCGTCGCTCGCGGCGCTGCGCGAGCGCGGGGTGACGGATGCCGCGGTGTGGTCCCGCACCGGCCGCGCGCAGGCCTTCGCCCTGAGCCATGGCATCGCGGCCGTTCCCGCCGACGGGCTGACCGCGGCCGTGGCATCCGCCGATCTCGTCATCACCTGCACCGTCTCCCCCGCCCTCGTCGTGACGCATGCGATCGTCGACGAGGCGATGGAGCTCGCAGATGTCGACAAGAGGCTGCTCGTGGTCGACCTGGGCCTGCCGCGCAATGTCGAGCCCGCCGTCGCCGAGCTCGAGCGCGTCGAGCTGCTCGACCTCGAGACGATCTCGCTGCACGCTCCGTTGGAGGAGCTGCAGGCGACCGATTCCGCCCGCGAGCTCGTGGGGGCCGCCGCGGCCGAGTTCGCCGCGAAGTCGGCCGAGCGCGACGTCGAGCCGGCGCTCGTCGCCCTGCGCCAGCACGTCTTCGAACAGCTCGAGGCCGAGATCGCGCGGCAGGCGTCACGGGACGTGAACGGCGACATCGAACGCGCCCTGCGGCACCTCGTCGGCGTGCTGCTGCACACCCCGAGCGTCAAGGCGCGCGAGCTCGCCCGTGACGGCGACGCGGCCGCGTTCATCGAGGGCGTCGCCGCCGTGTTCGGGGTCGAGCCGGGTGCTTCCGTTGCGGAAAGCAACGTGGCGGAACAGGGACTCGAAACGGCTTAGGCTTGCCCTTGGGTGGGGTGCCCAGACTCCGCCCGCACGGGAGGGAGTGCCATCATGACCGACACCATCGACCAGCCCGCGCCGGCCACTGTTCCGTTCGACGCGTGCATCGTCACCACCGACCGGCTCGTGCTGCGCCCCTTGACCATCGACGAGGCGACCGCCGCTCACAGCGACTTCGCGCTCGCCAAGAAGGTCGTCAAGTACCTGCGCTGGGAAGTCCGCGACCACGACGACGAGCAGAGCAACGGCTCGGCATCGAAGCGGCTCGTCCAGAGCGCGAGCATCAAGGACAAGGGCGACGGCCTCGCCTGGGCCGTCGAGTTCAAGCAGGCCGACGGCTCGCAGGGCGGCGAGATCGGCGACGTGGCCCTCTTCGCCAAGAGCGTCCGCAACGCGCAGTTCGAGGTCGGCTGGGTGTTCCACCCCGCCATTCACGGGCGTGGGCTCGCGACGGAGGCGACCACGGCCGTCATCGACCTCGCGTTCGAGAAGATGGGCGCGCACCGCGTCTACGCCGAGCTGGATGCCCGCAACGAGGCATCCGCTCGCCTCTGCGACATCCTCGGAATGCGTCAGGAGGCGCTGCTCAAGGAGCGCGAGATCGTCGACGGCGAGTGGCACGACGTGGCCATCTACGCGATCACTGCAGATGAGTGGAAGGCGCGCGCCGCAGCGTAGCGACGCCGCCGTCTCGGCACGAAGATGGGGAGGAGCTGCGCTCCTCCCCATCGTGTTCTCCGGCTCAGCTGGCGGCCTTCCAGGGACCGTTCGGGTCACCGGGCGCCTGATTCCTCGTGTACCACTTGGCGAGGTACTCCCGGCCCTGATAGACGGCGGTGTCCCCCGCCTGGAAGATCCGCGATGCCGTCCAGACCGCGGTTCCACCCGGCGTGACCAGGGTCTCCTGCCATGGCCCGTTCGGGTCCCCCGGCTTCTGGTTCTGGGTGTACCAGCTGGCGAGCCACGTGGAGCCGGCGAAGCTCACCTGGTCGCCTGCGTGATAGACCGTCGACGCGTCCCAGGCCGGTGCGTCCGGCGCTGAGGGCATCGCCAGGCCGCCGATGGCGCTGCGCAGCTTCGCCGCCGCCGCGTCGATCGCCGTCTGCGTGGGCGTCGTCGCCTTCAGCGCATCCTTCGCGCTTTCCAGCGCCGGCAGCAGGGGCGCCCAGCTCGCCGGCGTGAAGCGCGTGCTGTCGAACCCGTTCGCCTGGTCGACGAGCTGCTGAAGAGCGCTCGTGTCGACCGGGATCACGATGGGGCACCACGCATACTCGTCCCCGTTGCCATGGGTCACGAGAACCGAGGTCGACCCGGACTTCCCCGTCTTCAGGTCGTAGGCGACGGAGCCGTCGCTGCCGACGCGGGGGCCGCCGGTGATCGTCGCGACCGTGCTGTCCAGAACGTGTGCGGCGAAAGTGTCGCCGCTGTCCGCCGGGGAGATCTTCGCGGTCACCGTCGCCGCGCTGTTCGGCGGGGCTGCGACGGTCGCCGGGCACGTCAGACTGTAGCCGCCGTAGACCTCGAACTCCCAGATGTTGAGGCCGTACTTGGTGGCCGGCGCCCCGATGACACGGACATAGCGAACGGATGCCGTCGCGAAGTCGACCACGTCCCGGCGATGATCGGCGGTCCCCGTGTTCTGAACGTGAGCCAGCTGCGTCCACTGCTGCCCGTCCACCGACCCCTGGATCTGGTAGTCCGTCGAGTTCCCCGTCTCCCACTCGACGACCGCCTGCGACACGGGCTTCACGGCTCCGAGATCAACGCGGAGCCAGTTCTGCGTCGAGTACGGCGCCGCTCCCGTCGGCCGGGCGGAGGACCACTTGGTGCTGGTCGAGCCGTCCGTCGCCATGGTCGGAACGATGTTGGAGAGGTTGTTGTAGACACTGTCGGCCGTCGTGGGCTGGTTCAGGGCCAGGTTCACCCGAGCGCTCGCGGCCGGCGCATTCGCGACCAGGTCGTCGCCGTACACCTCGAGCTCCCAGATGGAGACTCCGTATGCGGAGAGCGCGCGCTTGACGGTCTGGACGCGCAGGTACCGTCCCGTCGCATCGACCTTGACGAGATCGGTGCCGCCGTCGCTGCCTGCTGCGGGCGTCGCGTAGGCGTCGCGCCAGCTCGTCCCGTCATCGGAGACCTGGATCTTGTACTGGCTCGCGTACGACGCCTCCCACGAGATCCGCACCGTGCCGATCGCCCTCACCGATCCGAGATCGACCTGGAGCCACGAGGTGTCGGGGCTCCCGGTCCTGTCGGCGATCCAACGGGTGGTCATGTTCCCATCGGTGGCGCTTCCCGGGCCGGTGCCGTCCGAGGCCGTGGTCGGCGCTCCCAGAGCCAGATTCACGCTCGCGTCCGCCGCGAACTCCCGAACGGAGAAACCGCCAGAGCCCGGGTCGTCGACGAGCAGAATCCGCACGAAGTTCGCCGGTGTCGCCGGGAAACCGACGTGCTGGTGCCCGCCCGTGACGTTCTGCACCAGCTTCTGATCGGTCCAGTCCGTACCGTCGCTCGAGGTCTGGATGAGATACCTGGCGGGATACGCGTCGCCCCAGTCGATGTCGATCCCCGCTGCGACGGATCCCGCGGCGAGGCGCTCGCTGAGCCACGGGCTCTCGCCCGTCGACTGCCACGTCGTGCTCGCATCGCCGTCCCCGGCGAGAGCGGGCCCGTGGCTAGAGGCCGAACCGCTCGCGGCATACGGCGAATCGACTGCGCCTTCGACGGCGAGCGGCTCGGTCACGGTCTTGCCCAGCTCGGCCCCGGAGCCGAGGACGAACGTGGCGCCCGCGGCTGAGCCGGGCCCCGTCAGAGCGACGTCCACCAGGAGCCCGGGCTGACTGGGGTTCGACACGCTGACGACCGGCGTGCCGCTCGACTCGTTGAGGATGACGATGCTCGGCTGGCTGACCGACAGCGTGCGGCCATCGCCGAGGCCGAGCTTGCCCGCCTGATAGAAGGTCGCCATCGTCACCTTCGATCCGGCATCCCGCACCGCCTGAACCGAGGTGGTGTTCTGCAGGATCTTCACCGCGGGCTTGGCGGCGTACGCCGCGGTCTGCTTGGCGGTCGCGGCGGGAAGGACGATGTACTCGTAGCCGGCGTTCGTCGGATTCACGCCGTGGTCGAAGTAGAGGGTGAAGGCGTTGTGGGTCTCGGGCTGACCCCCGTAGTAGCTGCCCGTCTGCGGCTTGTCCGAGACCGTGACCGGGCTGTCACCGGGGAAGACGTAGCCGACCTTGTCGTTGTACGCCCACGACGGGTTCGCCACGGTCTGGGAGTCCGTGCCAGCCGCGACGGCCTTGCCGTCGACGGACGCGTTGCCCATGGCGGCGACCTGGTTGACGGTGGTGTCGACCTCGGCCGTCGAGGTGGATCGGATTCCTGCGCCGAGCGCGACCATCTCGTCATCGAAGGAGAAGTAGCTCTTCTGCGCCTGCGTGTTCGCGCGGTCGAGGCTCTCGACGCTCGCGCCGTAGGTGCCGTCGGAGACGCCGCCGGTGAAGCTGCCGCCGTTGCTCGAGCGGCCGTCCGGCCCGAGCGTCGTCTCCTTCACATAGGGCGCAGTGGTCCCGGGGTAGTGGTACCAGTCGAAGCTCGGGCCCAGAGCGGTGTACTCCTTGCCCGTCACCTGGATCGCGGTGGCGCCCGCCTTGCTCCACACGATCTCGTTCCCGACGTCCTTCCGCAGCGTCGAGCGGTACTCGCTGCCGACCGTCCGGCTCGAGTTGAGGCTGGTGAAGATGCCGTAGTCGTCCCGCAGGTGGGACGAGAACTCCGAGCGCCAGAAGTACTTGTCTCCCGTCACGCCGTTCCCGCTCGCGGTGCCCCGGATGTTGTCCGCGAGCTGCCGGTAGGCGGTCGCGTACAGGGGGTCGGTGCGGGCCATGCGATCGAGCGGGTCGAGGAACACGTCGCTGTACGTGGTGATGCCGTCGACCGTCGTCGCCGGCCGGTACAGCAGGTAGAGCATGCCGATCTCGCCGCGGATCATCCAGCGCGTGCCGTCGATGATGTAGAACGCGATGGTGTCCAGCTGATCGCGCGTGAACGCGAGGCTCGTGCCGCGGGCGGCATCCGCCCACATCGCCACGGTCGTGAACAGCGCCATGCCGTAGCCCTCGCTGTACAGCTGCGCGCCGTGGGCCCAGAACGACGCGTCCGGTTGGACGGCCTCCTGCACCGTTCCGGAGTCGTCGACGGCCACGGTCTTGACCATGGTCGCGAAGCCGGCCCTGATCTGGTCGGCGTTGCGTGTGGCGATCGCCCGGTAGAGGTAGTCCGAGGTGCGCCACGCGCCGTTGGCGCCGGCGGGGTCCAGCTTGCCCTGGTTGTGCTTGATGGCCAGGGCGGCCGTGTCGCCGCTGAGGACATCGCCGAGGAAGATCGAGATGCGGCCCATGGCGATCGACTCGCCGATCTCCGTCTCCCACCAGTTGGTGTTGCCGGGGTTCACCTGATCCCAGTACGTGAGGGCGTGCTCTTCCGCCGTCACCAGGCTCGCGTCGTGATAGCCCGGCGCGTCCTTGTCCTGATAGGCCTGCGCGATCGCGACCATGCGGTAGAGCGCCTTGTAGGCATCCCACGTCTTGCCGTTCGCGGAGCTCGTCGTGTCCTGATAGTTCACGTCGGACCAGGAGCCGTCCGGGTTCTGCGAAGCGACGTAGTCGAGCGCTTCCGACGTCTGCGCGAGGTAGATGCCGTTCGCGATCTGCACCTCGTCGCCCTGGCTCAGGTAGTAGTCCTGCAGGCGGCCGATGATCGTGTTCACGTCGGAGTCGAGGTCGGCGGCGTGGCTCGGCGGCGCGCTGAGCCCGACAGAGCCGAGGGCCGTGGCGATCATCACGACCGCCGCGGTGACCACGCCCCAGAGGCGACGGCGACGGGACGGTGTGCGGACGTTCTCTGAGGTGTTCGGATAGCGCGTCATTGCGCAGAGCTCCTTGGTGACGGGTGGGTGGGACGAAGGGCGCTCAGTCGGTGTGCACCAGCCGGGCGACGGCGATGCGGCTGTCTGCCGCACCGTAGAACACGAAATGCTCGTCGCCGATCTTCTCGATGGCGGTCGGGAACAGCACGTTCGCGACGGTTCCTGCGGTCTCTTCGACCGTCTCCGGGGCGAGCAGCGGCTCGCTCGTCCTGGCGAGAACGCGGGCGGGGTCCTCGGCGTCCAGAAGCATCCCGCCGACCACGTAGCGCACGTTGAACGACTGGGGGGCGAAGGCGCCCCCCTCGAGCGATCCGGTCACACCGTGGTGGAGCAGCAGCCAGCCCTCCGGCACCCGCAGCGGTGCAGGCCCCGCGCCGATCTTGAGGGCCTCCCAGTCATACTCCGGGCCGGCGACGAAGCGGTGGCCGTGGGGGCGCACGAGTGCGCTGAGATCCCGCATGGCCTCACGCGCCGGAACGTAGGAGATCCAGATGCTCGCGCGCTCGTCCGTGACCCCTGCGGGCAACGGCGGCTGCTCCGCGGGGCGGACGAACCCGAAGTCCCACATCGGCCGGTGCAGCAGCGCGAAACTCGGCTCGCCGTCCGGGCCGGGCACGATCTCCGGGAAGAAGACGACGTCCTTGTTGGGGAACAGATTCAGGTCGGTGTCGAGCGCGTCGTCGTACGCGAACTGCAGCGGGCCGAGACGTCGCCACTGCACGCCGTCGGTGGAGACCGCCACGGCGGGCTTCGGGCCGAGCGGGCCGAACGCCACGTAGGTCATGACATGGATTCCGAGATCCGTGAGCGTCGTGATCCTCGGGTCCTCCACGCCTCCGTGGGCAGTTCCGTGCTCCCACCCGCGATCGGCCTCGAGGGCGATCTCGAGCTCGTCGATCGCCGTGGGCACACCGTCGGTGAGCACGACCCGGCCGCGCCCGATCCGGGAGACATTGCTCGCGGCGACCATCCGCGGGAAGAGGTGCACCGTGCCGTCGGCGTCCTGCACCGTCGCGGGGTTGAGCACGCCCTCCGCCTGCCGGGGGTCGGCGGGGTCGGGCTCCATGACCGTGCCGACACGGTGGAGCGCATACGGAACGGTGGCGGTGGTGATGTCGGACACGAAACCCCTCAGGTGAATGCGGATGTGCGAACGGCGCGAGCTCAGCCCTTGACGGCGCCGACGACGCCGTTGACCAAGTAGCGCTGGATGAAGACGTAGCCGACGATCAGGGGCGCGGCGACGATGAAGGTGGCGGCGGCCAGCAGCGGCCATTGGTTGCCGTAGGTCCCCTTGAACGCGTAGAGCCCAACGGTGACGGGGAACTTCGTCGGGTCGGCCAGCAGGACCGTGGCGAGGATGATCTCGTTCCAGATCCAGACCGCCTGCAGGATGAAGACGGTCACCAGCGCCGGGCGCGCCAGCGGCAGGATGAAGGTGAACAGGTACCGCCAGTACCCGATGCCGTCCATCGCGGCGGCCTCGTCGAGCTCGCGGGGGATCGACCGCACGAATCCGCTCAGAAGCAGTGGCCCGACGCCGACGCCGACCCCGACGAGAAGGATGTAGCCGAGCTGGGTGTCGTACAGCCCGAGCCGCAGCAGGAGCTGGAACTGAGTGATCAGCGCGTTCGGCAGGAACAGCACGAGGACGAAGACCACCGACCAGTATTTGGCCCCGCGGATGTAGCCGCGCGCGACCGGGAACGCCAGCACGAGGGTCAGCAGGGTGCCGATGATCGATCCGGCGAGCGTGTACAGCACGCTGTTGAGGATGTAGGCGCCGAAGTCGCCCTTGTGCCACGCCGTCGTGAAGTTGCCCCACTGGGGATCGGTGACGATGCCGACCGGGTTCGAGACGAACTCGGCCTGCGACTTCAGCGCCGTGTTGAGCAGGTAGAGCAGCGGGAACAGGAACACGACGAGCAGAACGAAGGCGCAGATGTAGGCGCCGATCGGGATGCGCCGGCGCGAGCGCGAGCGCGTGAGCGACCGCGCGCCGCGCTCGAGTCGAGGGGATGCCGTGCTGGTCACAGCTTGGCCTCCCGTCGGCGGAGGATGGCCAAGGCGATCAGGGAGACGATCGCGACCAGGACGAACTGCACCATCGAGACCGCGGCCGCGTACCCCTGCGACTGCGAGAGCGTGGTGCCGGATGCCCCGCCGAAGCCCTGCACGTAGACGAGCAGGGACAGCACCTGCGTCGAGCGGTTGTTCGGACCGCTCAGCACGTAGATGAGCTGGTAGCTCTGCAGGGCGTTCACGATGCCGAGCAGCACATTCGCCGTGATCGACGGCGCGAGCAGCGGCACGGTGACGTTGCGGAAGCGCTGCCACGAGCTGGCCCCGTCGATCTCGGCGGCCTCTTCGAGCTCCTCGGGCACCGCTTGCAGCCCGGAGAGGAAGATGATCACCGAGATCCCGATGACCATCCAGACCTGCACGAGGATGACGAGGGCCAGCGCGAGCTTCGGGTCGCCGAAGAAGGCGGAATGCTTCCCGAAGAGGTTCAGCACCGACGCCGCGGGCCCCCCGCTGACGTTGAAGATCAGCGACCAGATCAGCCCGGTCACGGTCACGCCGAGGATCGTCGGCATGAAGACGACGGCGCGATAGAACGCCCGGCCCTTGATCGAGCGGTTCAGGAGAACGGCGATGCCCAGTGCGAGCACGATCTGGACGACGGTGCTGGCCACGGCGAAGATGATCGTGTTCTTCAGCGCGTTCGCACTGTCGGCCCACTTCGCCGGTGAGAAGAAGTCGACGTAGTTCTGGATCCCGACGAAGTCGATCGGCAGGCCGGGGATGCCGCGCAGGTCGGTGAACGACGCCACCAGCACGCCCACGGCGGGCACGAAGCCGAAGATCCCCAGAAGAAGCATCCCGAGGCCGAAGGTGATGCGGACGGGCATTCGCCGCGGGAAGGGAAAGGATTGAGTCATGTCTCTCTCACGTCAAGGCCGGGTGGTGTGCGGGACGCGGTGACGGGTCCCGCACACCACCCTGGGCGAAGATCGGGTCAGCCTGCGGCGGACCAGGCCTTCTGGGCGGCCTCGGCGGCCTGCTCGGGCGTCTTCGAGCCGAGCGGCTTCAGCGCCGGGTAGTCGAAGGGGAACACCGCGTCCTGACCGGCCTTGTTGTTCGCGAACCAGATCTGATCCCACGCCGGCTCGTAGGACTTCGTGTACTCGCCGATGGACTGCAGGAAGGTGCTGGTCGAGATGCCGGGCTGCGCCGACGAGAACCCGGACTTCGCCAGGAAGGTCTCGTAGTTCTTCTTCTCGGAGAAGAACTTCAGCCAGGCGAGGGCGGCGGTCTTGTTCTTGGCAGAGCTCGGGATCGCCAGCTGGAGCTCCGTCTTCCCGTTCAGCAGCGCGTTGTCGGCCGCGTTGTCCGAGCCGGGGAACGGGAAGTAGCCGTAGTCGAACTTGCCGCCGACGGCGGTCTCGATCGTCGGCTGATCCCAGGTGCCGTCGACGGTCATGGCGAACTTCCCGCCCGCGAAGCCGGACGGAATGGAGGTGTAGTCGGCCCCGGCCGCGCCCTGCTGCGCGTTCTGCAGCACGTACTCGGTCTGCTGCAGGACCTTGACCTCGGTCGGGTCGGTGAGCTTCGCCTGGTTCGTCCAGAGGTCCTTGGCGAGCTGCTGCTTGTCCGTCGCGTGCGGGTAGAGGGACGCGACGGAAGCCAGCATCGGCAGGCCGGCAGGCCAGCTGTCCTTGCCGCCGACGCCGAACGGGGTGATGCCCTTCGCCTTGAGCGCGTCGACCACGGCGGTGAACTCGCTCCAGGTCGTCGGCACCTTCAGGCCGTTGTCCGCGAAGATCTTCTTGTTGTAGAACACGCCGGTGTAGTAGCTCACGCCGGTCGGAACGGAGTACTGCTTGCCGCCGATGGCCTGCGCGTCGAGCAGCGACGACGTGTACTTCGCGAGGAAGGACTCGTGGGTGAGGTCGACGAGGCCCCCCGCCTGGGCGAGCCGGGCGTCGTCCGTCGCCGCGTCCTTCGCATACGACGGGGTCTCCATCATGCCCTTGACGACGAAGAGGTCGAGGTTGCCCGCGGTGAGACGCGAGGACTTGGTGGCGGGGTAGTTGTCGTTCGACACGGTGGAGAACACCACGTCGACATCCGGATACTGCTTCTCGAACGCGGCGTTGATGGCGCGGAAGCCGGCGTCCGTCGCATCGCTGCTGGAGACCAGCATCTGCAGCTTTCCGCTCGGCTTGCCGTCCGACGACTGGGGCGTCGCGCTCGAGCATGCGGCCAGCACGCCGATCGCCGCCGCGGCCGCGAGTCCGGTGAAAAGCCGCCGGGTCAGGGTGCTGCCCCGCAACTTCGTTGTTGCCATGTGTGGGTCTCCTCGGGTGATTGCACAGGAACCGAAACGTTTCGGTTCCCGAAGCATGACATATCGCTGCAGACGCTGCAAGTCGCGTCGCCGCGCGTCAGCGGCCCGGAGGAACCGGCGCTGTGGAATCCCTCACGACCAGCCGCGCGTCGGGGACCGTGACGTCGTCGACCTCCCCCGTCTCGATCAGGTCGATGAGCATCCGCCCCGACTCCCGACCGAGCTCGCGCGGAGTGGTTCGCACCGTCGTGAGCGCGGGGCGCACATACGTTCCGAACTGGATGTCGTCGAATCCCGCGACCGAGACCTTTCCCGGCACATCGATGCCCATCGACTCCGCCTGAGTGATGAACCCGATCGCGGAGAGGTCGTTCGCGCACATCACCGCGGTCGGCGGATCAGGCAGCGCGAGCAAGGTCGCGGCAGCAGCTGCGCCGCCGAGGTAGGTGAAGTCCCCCGTGACCACGGGCCCGGGCGTCAACCCCGACTCCGCGAGCGCCGCTCTCCACGCGTTCTCGCGCTGCAGGGAGTGCAGCAGGTGCGGCCGCCCTCCGACGTAGGCGACGCGACGATGCCCCAGTGCGGCGAGGTGCTGGACGGTCTCGCGGATCCCGGCGTTCGCGTCCTGACGCACCGCCGGCAGCGGAGAATCGTCGCCTGAGTTGACCGCGACGGCAGGGACCTGCAGCTCCTGCACGAGAGCGATGAGGGGGTCATCGACCTCCAGGTCGACCATGAAGACGCCGTCGACGCGCCGGTCGGCGGCGAGCTTCCGATAGCGCTGGTGGACCTCATCCCCCCGGGCACCGACCTGCAGGACGAGGGCGTAGCCACGCGGGTCGATCGCCTCTTCGATGCCCGCGATGAACCCGCCGAAGAACGGATCGAGCTCGAGCACGTCGGGGTCGCGGTGGACGACGAGCCCGACCGTGAACGCGCGGCGCCCCGACAGGCTCTTCGCCCGCAGCGACGGGACGAAGCCGAGCTCGTTCGCCACTTGCACGATGCGCTCACGCGTGGACTCCGAGACGCCTGGGCGCCCGTTCAGCGCGCTCGAGACGGAGCTGACCGCGACCCCTGCCCTGCGGGCGACGTCGATGATGGTCACGCGGCGTGCGGCCACCGATACCCCCAGCCCGTTGTGCTCGGATCGCCGGGCGGCTGCCGGCGATGCGCTCCTGAAGGCGCCGCAACCACGTCGGCGCCTGCCGAAACCTTATCCGCACATGCGGGCTCTGCCGCTCGAGCGCTACGCCCCGACGAGGCGCTCGGCCAGGTATGCCTTGAGACCGGCCACCGGAATCCGTTCTTGCGCCATCGTGTCGCGATCGCGCACCGTCACCGCGCTGTCTTCCAGACTGTCGAAGTCGACCGTGACGCAGAACGGGGTGCCGATCTCGTCCTGTCGGCGGTAGCGGCGGCCGATCGCCTGGGTCTCGTCGTAGTCGACGTTCCAGTCGCCGCGCAGCTCGTCGGCGATCCTCTGCGCGAGCGGCGTCAGCGTCTCCTTCTTCGACAGCGGCAGCACGGCGGCCTTGAAGGGCGCGAGGCGCGGATCGAGGCGCAGCACGGTGCGGGTCTCGGTGTCGCCCTTCGCGGTGGTCACCTGCTCCTCGTCGTAGGCCGAGAGCAGGAACGCCATGAGTGAGCGGGTGAGGCCGAAGGACGGCTCGATGACGTAGGGCACCCAGCGCTCGTTGGTCGTCGGGTCGAAGTAGGACAGGTCGCGGCCCGAGACCTCGGCGTGGCTCTTGAGGTCGAAGTCGGTGCGGTTCGCGATGCCCATGAGCTCGCCCCACGGCTCGCCCTCGAAGCCGAAGTCGTACTCGATGTCGATCGTGCGGTCGCTGTAGTGCGCGCGGTCGCCGTCCGGCACGTCGAAGAGACGGATGCTGTCGCGGGAGACGCCGAGGTCGACGAACCAGTTCACGCAGTCCTCGACCCACTTGTCGAAGTGCGCGGGGGCGTCGGCCGGCGGCACGAAGTACTCGATCTCCATCTGCTCGAACTCGCGGGTGCGGAAGATGAAGTTCCCCGGCGTGATCTCGTTGCGGAACGCCTTGCCGATCTGGCCGACGCCGAACGGCGGCTTCTTGCGGCTCGTCTGCAGCAGGTTGAGGAAGTTGGTGAAGATGCCCTGCGCGGTCTCGGGGCGCAGGTAGGCGAGGCCCGACTCGTCCTCGACGACGCCGAGGTAGGTCTTGAGCATGCCGTTGAACTGCCGGATCGGGGTCCACTTGCCGACGACCTTGGGGTTGTCGGGGTCGGGGATGTCGTCGAGGCCGTTCACGGGCGGGTGGCCGTGCTCTTTCTCGTACGCCTCGAAGAGGTGGTCGGCGCGGTAGCGCTTGTGGGTCACGAGCGACTCGGTGAGCGGGTCGTTGAAGGTCGCGAGGTGGCCGGATGCCTCCCACGTCTTCGGGGGCAGGATGACCGACGAGTCGAGGCCGATCATGTCGCCGCGGCCGCGCACGAAGGTCTTCCACCACTGCCGCTTGATGTTCTCCTTCAGCTCGGTGCCGAGGGGGCCGTAGTCCCACGCGCTGCGGGTCCCGCCGTAGATCTCGCCTGACTGGAACACGAATCCGCGGTGCTGTGCGAGGGCGATGACGGACTCGAGGCGGGACTGTTCGGCCATGTGGCAGATCTCCTGGAGGGGGACGTGAGATGAGGAATCCGATCAATTCTATCTGGGGCGTCCTGGCACGCATTTTGGGGGGCCGTCCACACCATAGGATCGACCTATCGAGGGAGGGGGCCCGAGATGTTCCATCGCCCAGAGGGAGATCTCCGCACCGTGTCCTCCGCCGCCCAGCAGGCCTCAGGCAGACGTGCTCGGCACACTGCCGTGGCGCTCGGCCGGCATCGCGGCGAGGAGACGGCGGATTCCTTCGACCGCGGTTTCGCAGCCCTCGCCGAGCTCGCTCTCGCGGGGGTCCAGGTCTCTGCGCGGGCGGTCGATCTCGCCACGGGTCAGGTGGTGTTCTCGGTCGACGACCACGTGGTCATGCCGACCGCGTCGATCGGCAAGGTGCTGCTGCTGATCGAGGTGGCCGCACAGCTCGAGCAGCGGCAGGTGAGCGGGCTCACGCTGCTCGACCGGGAGGCGCGGGATGCCGTGGGCGACTCGGGCATCTGGCAGCACCTCGCCGTCCCGTCACTCCCCCTCGCCGACCTCGCCGCGCTCGTCGGCGCCGCGAGCGACAACCTCGCCACGAACGTGCTGCTGCGCCGCGTCGGGCTCGAGGCCGTGAGCGCCCGCACCGAGCAGCTCGGCCTCACCCGCACCGGCCTGCTCGACCTCGTGCGCGACCACCGCGGTCCCGACGACGCGCCTCAGCTGTCGATCGGCTCGGCCGCTGAGCTGACCTGGCTGTTCGCGGCCCTCGCCCGCGGCGAGATCGTCGACCGCGCCACGAGCCAGCGGGTCGTGCAGTGGCTCTCGCTGAACGCCGACCTCACCATGGTCGCGGGCTCCTTCGGCCTCGACCCGCTCGCCCACCGGGGCGCCGACCACGGCATCCTGCTCGTCAACAAGACGGGAACCGACGCCGGCGTGCGCAGCGAGGTCGGCGTGCTGCGCGGTCCGCGCGCCGGCGTGGCGTATGCCGTGTCGATGTACTTCGACGACTCGGGGCTGCCCATCCGGCTGCGCGTACTCGAGGGCATGCGCACCTTCGGCCTGGACCTCTTGGAGTACGTCCACTGACGCCGCTTTTGCGCCCCCCGCCGACGGTTGCGTCCCCGGTGGCAGGCGCAACAGTCGGGCGGAGGCACAAAAGTGCTACCAGATGGCGACGCGGGATTCCTTCGGCAGGTACAGGTCGTCGGATTCCTGCACCGAGAACGCCGCGTAGAACTCGTCGATGTTGCGCACGATCTGATTGCAGCGGAACTCGTTCGGCGAGTGCGGGTCGATCGTGAGCAGCCGGATCACCTCGGCATCCCGGCTCTTCTGCTGCCACGCCTGCGCCCACGACAGGAAGAAGCGCTGCGCTCCCGTGAGCCCGTCGATCACGGGCGGCTCGGCGCCCCCCAACGACCGCACATACGCCTTCCACGCGATGCCGAGGCCGCCCAGGTCGCCGATGTTCTCGCCGATCGTGAGCGCGCCGTTGACGTGCGGCGATCCCTCGGGCAGCTGCGCGGGGGTGAGCGCGTCGTACTGCGCGATGAGAGCGCTCGTCAGCTTCTCGAAAGCCGCGCGGTCGGCATCCGTCCACCAGGACTCGAGCTTGCCGTCCCCGTCGAACTTGGAGCCTTGGTCGTCGAATCCGTGGCCGATCTCGTGCCCGATGACCGCGCCGATGGCGCCGTAGTTGGCGGCGGCGTCGCGGGTCGGCTCGAAGAACGGGTACTGCAGGATCGCGGCGGGGAAGACGATCTCGTTGAACCCCGGGTTGTAGTACGCGTTGATGGTCTGCGGCGTCATGAACCACTCGTCGCGGTCGATCGGCTTGCCGATCTTCGACAGCTCGCGGTGGAACTCGAAGGCGGCGATCGAGCGCACGTTGCCGAGCAGGTCGTCGGCGGTGACGTGCAGCTTCGAGTAGTCGCGCCACTTCACCGGGTAGCCGATCTTGGGCGTGAACTTGCCCAGCTTCTCGAGGGCGCGCTTCTTCGTGTCGTCGCCCATCCAGGACAGCGAACGGATGCTTTCCCGATACGCCTCGATGAGATTGGCGACCAGCTCGTCCATGAGCGCCTTCGATCCGTGTGGGAAGTGGCTCTTCACGTACTCGCGGCCGACGGCCTCGCCCATGCCGCCCTCGACGAACGAGACACCGCGCTTCCAGCGCTCGCGCAGCTGGGGCGTGCCGGTCAGCGCGCGGCCGTAGAAGTCGAAGTTCGCCTGCACGAAGTCGGAGCTGAGGTACGGCGCGCGGGCGTGGATGTTCTGCCACACCAGCCAGTCCTTCCACGCCGACAGCCGGCTCTGGGTGAGCAGCCCGGCGAGGCCGGCGGTGAACGACGGCTGCCGCAGCACGAGCTCGCGCAGCGCCCCGTGCGGCGCCTTCAGCGCGTCGAGCCATAGCTGCAGGTCGGCTCCCTCGGACTTGGCGAGACCGCGCAGGTCCTCCCACGTGAAGAGGTTGTAGGTCTTCTCGCTGTCGCGGGACTTCACATTGTCCCAGTGGTGCTTCGCGAGCTCGGTCTCGAGGGCGAACACGTTCTCGGCCTTGCGCGCGGCATCCGCCACTCCCGCCAGCTCGAACATGGTCTGGATGTGCGTGACGAAGGTCTTGCGCAGACCCGCGAAGGTCTCTTCCCGGTAGTAGGACTCGTCGGGCAGCGACAGGCCCGCCTGCTCGAAGAAGACCAGGTAGCGCTCGGGGTCGCCCGGGTCGTTGTCGACGAACAGCTGGTAGAAGCCGCCGATGCCGTTGCGCTCGAAGTGCGCCAGGGTCTCGAGGAACTGCGGGATCGAGTGGACGTTGTCGATCATCGCGAGCGAGCCCGCGAGCGGGGTCGCGCCGAGTTCCTCGATGCGCTCGGTGTCCATGAAGCTCGTGAAGAGGTCGCCGAACTTCCGCGCCTCCGTGCCGATCTCGGCGTGCTGCGCCTCGCCGATGATCTCGCGCACGGCCTTCTCTGCCTCTTCGGCCAGCTCGTAGAACGAGCCCCAGCGGGCCTTGTCGGCCGGGATCTCGGTGCGCTCCAGCCACTTCCCGTTGACGTGCCGGAACAGGTCGTCCTGCGGCCGGATCTCCGGGTCGAGTTCGTCGGTACGGATGCCTGAGGGGGCTGACTCGGTCATGCGGTCAACCTTAGTGAGCGCCTTATGAGCGGGCTGACCTTTGCTTCGCGCACTCGTTGCCTCCACGCATCGAGTACGGACTCGTCGCTCGAAAGCGGTGCTCTTGAGAGCGGCTACTCCGTACTCGCCGCAGGCTGTGGATGGCTGACGCCGACGGATGCCTCGCCGGAGCATCCTCATGAACCATGAGACGTCGCTCACCACTGCCCGCGGAGCTCATCGGGCATGCGTTCTCCGTGAAGGACGGCGTTGCAGCAGGCGTCACGCCGAGCCGCCTGCGCGGAGGCGATCTCGCGGCCCCGCACCGCGGCGTGCGTGCGCCCGTCGGCGAGCGCACGCACGCGCAACGCCGCGCGGACTATTCCGTCCGACTCGGCGTCGGCGAATACTTCAGCCACGTCACGGCCGCGGAGCTGTTCGGCGTGCCCCTGCCTGAGGAGTCGCTCACCGGCCCGATCCACGTCAGTGTCTTCCGACCGCAGCGCGCACCACAGGTGCGTGGCATCGTGCACCACGAGCTCATGCTCAGGGGCCAGCGCGTGGCAACGGTGAGCGGGTCACCGGTCATCCACCCGGCGTTCGTCTGGGTGCAGCTTGCCGAGCTGCTGAGTCTCGACGACCTCGTCGTCGCGGGCGACTTCCTGATCACCGGCACCAAGCCATTCGACGGGCGCCGCCCGTGGACGACGAGCGATGAGCTGCGCGCGGCGGTCGAGTCCACGCCAGGAGCTCGCGGGGTCCGCACGGCTCGTGCAGCCCTCACGGAGATCCGGTACGGGTGCCTTTCGCCGCAGGAGACGCGGCTGCGGTTGCTCGTGGAGAGGGCCGGGCTTCCGTCGCCGGTGCTCAACCATCGGGTGTATGACGCGCGCGGCAACCTCGTCGCGATGCTCGACGGCGCCTTTCCGGAGCAACTGGTCGGCTATGAGTACATGGGCGACCACCACCGCAAGGACCGCTCGACCTACCGCTACGACATGGTGCGCCGTGCGCGGGTCGAAGACCTCGGCTGGAGTCAGCTCGACATCAGCAGCGACGACCTCGAGAAGCGCCCGCTCGAGACTCTCGCGCGCATCGCCCGGCGGCTGCACACCGCGGGTGCGACCGTGCCCGTGATCGAGAACGGAGTCGTTGCGCGAATACGGCGCCGATAAGCCCCACTACCCCGTACTCGACGCGGGTGGACCGTCGGCCCGCTGGGCGCGCCACTCGTCGTAGAGCTCGGGCATCCGCCTGCGCAGGAACACGAAGAAGTCCTGCATCTCGGCGAGCCGCTCGTGCGGCCCCGTCGCGCCGGCGTGCTCGGCGATCGCGAGGCCGTCGGGCAGGAGCGCCGCGATCTCGCCGTAGAACGGCGGCTGCCGCAGCGTCGAGGTGTACCACGCCTGCTCGGGCAGCTCGTAGAGCTCGCGCCGCGAGCCGCGGTGGGCGCGGCGGCGCACCATGCCGAGTCGCTCGAGGTACTTCACCGCGCCGGAGACCGCGCCCGAGCTGATGCCGAGGCGCTCCCTCAGCTGGTCGGTGGTCAGCGCGGCATCCGTCGAGAGCATCAGAGTCATCAGCACGCGCGCGGCCATGCGCGGGAAGCCCGCAGCGGTGAAGAGCGCCGCCATGCGCTCCGCGAACTCCTGCAACTCCGACATCAGGCTCCCGGTCTCGTGTCCCTCAATCTGAACAGATAAACGGATGCCCCGATGAGCGCCACCGCGATGACGGCCATCACCCAGCCGCCGGTGAAGTTCGGGTGCGGCAGCGCGACCGCGGGGGTGTGCGCGAACGGGGCCAGGTCGCGCGCCCACTGCGGCAGGCCGAACAGCGGCCCGAACAGGCCGAGGATCGCGCCGAGCCCGAACACCGCCCAGCCGACGCCGACCGTGGCCTGCGGAAGCACCGCGAACACCAGGGCGACGACGCCGAGGAAGACGAGCACCGCCGGCGTCTCCCACACGATCGCCCAGAACCAGGTGGCGAAGCCGCCGCCGGCCGAGCCCGCGACGGCGCCGGCCACGACGCCGCCGAGCACGAGGCTCACGACCGCCCCGACAGCGGCGACCACGACGAAGGAGAGCATCCAGCGGGTGCGGGCGGTGGCCGTGCTGAGCACGGCGTCGAGGCCGCCCGCCGCCTCCTCCTGCCGCAGGCGCATCGCCCCCTGCACGCAGATCGCCGAGGCGAGCAGCCCCGAGAAGATGGCTCCGATGTTGGCGAAGGCCTGCAGCATCGAACCGCCGCCGCCGATCTCCTCGAGCGCGTTCGTGACGCCGCTTCCCGCGGTCTGCAGCTGGTCGACCATGACGCCGGCGAGGGAGCCGAGCAGCAGGGCGCCCGCGACGACGGCGAGGACCCAGCCCGTCAGCACTCCGCGCTGCAGCCGCAGCGCGAGCCCGACGGCGCCGGCGAGCGCGGCCGATGCCGTCGGGCGCCCGCGGCGCTCGGCGAGGATGCCCGCGCCGACGTCGCGCCTGTCCTGAATCAGCAGCGCGACGGCGGTGAGGATGAGGAAGCTCGCCACGCCGAGCAGCAGCGGCCAGCCGCGGCTGTACCCCGACCAGGGCAGGGTGCGCTGCGCCCAGCCGATCGGGCTCGCCCAGATCCAGGCCGTCGGGGTGAGCGTGAGCGTGTCGAGGTGCGGGGTGCCCGTCGCATCGCCGAGCCCACGCACGACATAGGCGACCAGCACGAGGGTCGCGGACCAGCCGTTCGCCGAACGGGAGGCGGGGAAGAGCTGCGCGAGCAGGAACGCGACGCCCACGAAAGTGAGGCCGACCATGCCGAGCCCCGCGCCGAAGAGCCACGAGCCCCCGGCGGGAAGACCGCCGGCCAGGCATCCGATCGCCACCGCGATCATCGCGATCACGTTCGCGATCACGCCCAGCGCGATCACCGCGAACGACGGCGCCCAGCGCCCCGCGGCGGTCGCGGCGACCGTCTCGGTCTGGCCGGTGGCCTCCTCCGCACGGGTGTGCCGCACCACGAGGAAGGTCGACTGGAACGCGACCAACACGGCCATGAAAGTCAGGCCGAGCAGCGCCATGAAGTCGCCGGCGCTGGTGCCCTGCGGGGTGCCACGGAACAGCAGGATCGCCGGCGTCACCATGAGCACCTTGACGGTCGCCGCGCGCTCGGCCGGCGTGCCGTAGGTGGTGTTGACGGCGGCGACCACCATGTAGGCGACGAGGAAGTGGACGACGGCCCAGACGGTCAGCTGGGTGCGGTCGCGGCGCAAGCGGAAGCGCAGCAGGGTTCCGAACACGGCGGTGCCTACGCTTCCACCGGCGCGACGACATCGCCGTAGTGCCTGAGGAACAGCTCCTCAAGCGACGGCGGGGCGACCTGCAGGCCCTGCACGCCGAGGGCGCCGAGCTCGGGCAGGATGCCGGCCACCTGGTCGGAGTCCACCGTGAACGAGACGCGGCCAGACGCCTCGGCGAGGTCGTGCACGCCGGGCAGCGCGCGCAGTCGGGCATCGGTCAACCCGTCCCGTTCGAAGCTGAACGAGGTGCGCGTGAGATGCCTCAGCTCGGTCAGCGTGCCGCTCTCGACCACGCAGCCGGCGCGCACGATCGAGATGCGCGTGCACAGCTTCTCGACCTCGCTGAGGATGTGCGAGCTGAGCAGCACCGTGCCGCCCGCCTCGGCCGCGCGGCCGACCTGGCGGGTGAACACCGACTCCATCAGCGGGTCGAGGCCGCTCGTCGGCTCGTCGAAGATGTACAGCTCGGCCGGGTGCGCGAAGGCCGCGATCAGCGCGACCTTCTGCCGGTTGCCCTTGGAGTAGCTGCGGGCCTTCTTGCTCGGGTCGAACTGGAACTCGTCGATCAGGTCCGCGCGGGCTGTCGTGTAGGCGACAGACGTCGTGTCGCCGCCGCGCAGCCTGACGAGCAGGTCGATGGTCTCGCCGCCGGAGAGATTGGGCCACAGCGCGACATCGCCGGGGATCGTCGAGATGCGACGATGGAGAACGGATGCCTCACGCCACGGATCCCGCCCGAAGACGCGCGCCTCGCCGCCGCTCGCGCGCGCGAGCCCGAGCAGCACGCGGATCGTCGTCGACTTGCCCGCACCGTTGGGGCCGAGGTAGCCGTGCACCTCACCGGGGTGCACTGTGAGGTCGAGCCCGTCGAGGGCGTGGACGGAGCCGAAGTGCTTGACGAGGCCCCGCGTCTCGATGACCGGGGCGCTGTTGTCTGTCACGGCGGCGACTGTACGCCGTATTCACGTTTTTGTGAAGATTCAAAACCTGCTGACCCGGCTGCGGCCGCGAGTACGGACTCGATGCGGAAAAGCGAGCCCGTTGAGCGCGATTACTCCGTACTCGCGGGTTCGGCGGGTGCGGCGGGTGGGGTGGGCGGGGCGGGTGTGGCGCGAGCGAGGTCGCGGCGCTTGAGCGCCCGCGAGATCAGCAGCCACGCGAGGAAGGATGCGATCACATAGGCGGCGATCGTGAGCAGCGTGATGCCGCCGCCGAGGTACTGGTCATCGAAGCTGTCGACGGCGCTCGCCCCGAGGTCGAAGAGGCTGTGCGCGACGGCCACGGCGAGCCACGCCCCGACGGCGCCGAGCGTCAGGCGGTAGCGGCCGTTCCGCGCCACCGCGAAGGCCGCCGCCGTCGACATACCGGTGAGTACCGGGTGCAGGAACGGGCCGAGCAGCTGGCGCGTGATCGAGGTGCCGAGCACCCCGACGAGGCCGCTGCCGTGAGCGAGGCCGACCGACCACGCCGTCTCGAGGTAGCCCAGGTTCTCGACCGCGGCGAAGCCGATGCCCACGGCTGCGCCCACGAACAGCCCGACGCGGCCGTTCTTGACGGGCAGCGAGCGGCCGAGCACGAGCGCCGCGGCGAGTTTGCAGGATTCCTCGACCGCGCCGACCAGCACGAGGGTGAGCGTGCTGGGCGAGGCCGGGGTTCCGCCGCTGAACGCGTCGATGGTGCCGTTCGCCAGGCCGGCGGCCACCGCCGCCAGGAAGCCCGCGAGCAGCCCGCCGCCCACGAGCCGGCCGATCGAGAGGCCCCAGCGAGCGGGCACGCGGTACGCCATCGTGTACAGGAAGCCGGCGATGACGCAGCCGCTGCCGACCAGCAGCAGGATCGGGTCGAGCACGTCGTCGTCGCGCGGCGACGGGCGCTGCACGTCGCGCAGCAGCCACGCGACCAGGAACTCGAGACCGATGATGCCGATCGCGCCGAGCGCGATCCAGAGGCCGCCCCACGCCCCGAGCCACTTGCGCGGCGGCTTCGGGGGCTTCGGAGCCGCCGCGAGCGGCGAAGCCGCGGGCGCGGGGGGCTGCGGCGGGTACATCCGACGCCAGTCCTCGGGGTTCTGCGGGGGCTGCGGTCCGGGCTGCGGCTGAGGCCACTGCGGTTGCGGCGGCTGCCACGGCTGCTCGGGCGGCACCGGCACACGGTCGGGAGCGTCGGTCATGCTGGCATTCTTCCCGACCCTGCCAAGATCGAACGATGCCCGTGATAAAGGCGCGCGCCGCAGACCGCGAGATCCTCGCGCTCGCGGTGCCTGCGCTCGGCGCGCTCGTGGCCGAGCCGGTGTTCCTGCTCGTCGACAGCGCGCTCGTGGGCCACCTGGGCCGCGTGCCGCTCGCCGGGCTCGGTCTCGCGAGCGCCGTCATCCAGACGGTCGTCGGACTCATGGTCTTCCTCGCCTACGGCACGACGCCCGCCGTCGCGCGCCGGCTCG
Source organism: Gryllotalpicola koreensis (assembly GCF_039538185.1). Taxonomy (NCBI): domain Bacteria; kingdom Bacillati; phylum Actinomycetota; class Actinomycetes; order Micrococcales; family Microbacteriaceae; genus Gryllotalpicola; species Gryllotalpicola koreensis. Next base: position 737,164 of record NZ_BAABBW010000001.1, on the reverse strand, counting down.
GCGCGGGCGACCGCCCGGGAGCGATCTCGCTCGGCGTCGACGGCACCTGGCTGGCGACAGCGCTCGGCCTGCTGCTGGGGGCGATCGGATTCCTCACCGCACCGCTTCTGGTGAGGCCGTTCGGCGCTGCGGGGGATGTCACGGCTCAGGCATCCGTCTATCTCCGCGTCGCCATGATCGGGCTGCCGGCCATGCTCATCGTCTTCGCCGCGACGGGCTTGCTGCGCGGGCTGCAGGACACGCGCACGCCCCTCGCCGTGGCGGTCGCCGGGTTCGTCGCGAATGCGGGACTGAACGGATTCCTCATCTACGGGCTGCACCTCGGCATGGTCGGCTCAGCCGTCGGCACGGACGTCGCGCAATGGGGCATGGTCGCGGCGTACATCGTCGTGATCCGGCGCAGGGCGCGGGCCGAGCACGCGTCGCTGCGGCCGCATGCGCGCGGAGTGCTCGGGGTGGCGGGCGCCGGTTGGTGGCTGCTCATCAGGACCGCCGCCCTGCGCGCCGCGCTGCTGCTCGCCACCTGGGCGGCGACCCGGCTCGGCTCGGTCGAGCTCGCGGGCTGGCAGCTCGTGATGACGGTGTTCACCACGATCGCGTTCGCGCTCGACGCGCTCGCGATCGCGGCGCAGGCGCTGATCGGGCACGGGCTCGGGGCAGCGGATGTCCCGCGGGTGCGCGCCGTGCTGCGGCGCTGCCTCCAGTGGGGAATCGGCGCAGGCGTCGCCCTCGGGGCGGTTGTGCTCGTCCTGTCGCCGTGGCTCGGGCACGTCTTCACGGGCGACGCGCGCGTGCTCGCGGTGCTGCCGGCCGGCGTGGTGCTGATCGCGATCGCGGCGCCGCTCGACGGCTACGTGTTCGTGCTCGACGGAGTGCTGATCGGGGCGGGCGACGCGCGCTACCTCGCCCTCACGGGGCTGCTCAATCTCGCGTGCTTCGTTCCGTGCGCGCTGCTCGTCGCCCGCTTCGCGGAGCCCGGTGTGCCGGGGTTCGCGCTGCTCACGGCATCCTTCGCCTTCGTCTATCTCGGCGCTCGCGCGGTCACGCTCGGCCTGCGCGCCCGCTCGCCCCGCTGGCTGGTCACGGGCGCCTAGCCCCTCTGCGCAAAACTCAGGGGCGATTTCCGCCCCGAGCCGGAATCCGCCCGATTCAGGCTCCAATCCAGCAATCTCCCCTGAGTTTTGGACGAGACCCCCGCAACCACCACCTGGGGCGTGCCGACCGGGGCGTGCGCGGGTACGTTCAGGGGCGTGGCCACGACGAAGAAGTCTGCGCAGTCCTCGCAAAAAACTGACGCAGCGACGCTGCTGATCCTGGGGGCGAGCGGTGATCTCGCCTCGCGCCTGCTGATGCCGGGCCTCGGCGGCCTGCTCACGGTGCAGCCCGAGCGCCGGGTGCAGCTCATCGGCTCAGGTGTCGAGACGTATACGGATGCCGAGTGGAAGGACCGCGTCACGACGGCCATGACGACGGGAAGCGCGAAGGGGCGCGCGGTCACCGATCTCGTGAAGCGCACGAGCTATCTCACTGCCGACGTCACGAAGCCCGCCGACCTGAAGAAGCTGCTGGCCGCGTGCGACAACCCGCCCGCCATCTACTTCGCGCTGCCCCCGGCGATCACCGCGAAGGCCTGCGACGCGCTGGTCGGGCTGCTGCCCGAGGGCACCCGGTTGGCGCTGGAGAAGCCGTTCGGCGTCGATGAGGCATCCGCTCACACCCTCAACCAGAAGCTCGCGACGCTCGTGCCTGAGGACCACGTCTTCCGCGTCGACCACTTCCTCGGCACGAGCGGGGTGCTCAACATCCTCGGAACGCGGTTCGCGAACCGCATCATCGAGCCGCTGCTCAACAGCATCCACGTCGCGTCGGTCGAGATCGTGTACGACGAGACGCTCGGCCTCGAGGGCCGCGCGCGCTACTACGACCACGCGGGCGCGCTCGTCGACATGATCCAGAGCCACCTGCTGCAGACGCTCGCGGTCGCCGCAATGGAACCGCCTGCGGCACTCGAGGCGAACGACGTGCGCGATCTCAAGGCGCTCGCACTGCGCGCGACGCGGCTGTGGGCGGACGACCCGACGAAGGCCTCCCGCCGCGCACGCTACACCGCCGGGACCATCGACGGCCGCACGCTGCCGGCGTACGTCGACGAGGACGGCGTCGACCCCGCGAACAACACGGAGACGCTCGCCGAGCTCACCGTCGAGGTGCGCAACAACCGCTGGGCGGGCGTGCCGTTCACCCTGCGCAGCGGAAAGGCGCTCGGTGCGAACCGGCACGAGATCGTCTTCACCTTCCGGCAGCCCGCGCACGTGCCCGAGCGCATTCGCGGCTCGGATCGCCCGAACCGCCTGCGCCTCGACCTCAAGACGCTCGAGATGACGCTCGAGCTCGACGTCAACGGGCCCGGCGACCCGTACACGATCGACCACGTCGAGCTGCGCGCGGAGCTCAATCCCGGCCAGCTGCCCGCCTACGGCGAGGTGCTCGCGGGGGTGCTCGAGGGCGACCCGATGCTCGCCGTGCGCGGCGACACCGCCGAGGACTGCTGGCGCCTCGTCGATCCCGTGCTGCAGGCGTGGAAGCAGGGCAAGGTGCCGCTCGAGGAGTACACGGCGGGGTCGGACGGGCCTACAGGCTGGGCTTAGCCGTCGTGTTCCCCTCGTGGAACTCGGACGTGAAGAGCTGCGTCTCGACGTCTTCCCCGGCGAGCATCGCCTTGATCGCCCGCCCGGCCGCGCGCCCCTTCTCGGCGGCGGGCTGCACGAGCGTCGTCAGGTCGTACGGCCACAGCCCGTCGACCTTGACCCCGTCGAACCCGATCACCGAGAGCTGCTGCGGCACGGGAATCCCCAGCTCCTCCGCCGCGCGGATCACCCCGGCGGCGAGCAGGTCGCTCTGCGCGATGATCGCGGTGGGGCGGGCGGATGCCTCCACGCTGAGCAGCTCGAGGGCGACGAGCCGCCCCTCCTCGACGTAGGAGCCCGCGCCGGTGTAGGCGGGCGCATCGGGGAAGACATCCCACGCACCGGCGAGGCGCTCGAGGGTCGTGGCAGCCGTTCCCCGGGCGATGCGCTCGCGTGTGACGGGCGCGCGCAGGTGCTCGCGATCGAGCGAGAGGGCCACGATGGCGACGCGCTCGTGCCCGAGCTCCTTGAGGTGCTCTGCACCGAGCCGGGTCGCCTCGCGGTTGTCCTGCAGGATCATCACGACGTCGTCGTCGCCCGGGTCGCCCTCGATGCCGACGACGGGAACGCCGCGGGCGCGCAGGGTGGCGATTGATTCCTCGAAGCGCGGGCTGCAGCCCATCAGCACCGCCGCGTCGATCGGGGCGTCACTGAGGGTGACGGGGGTCACCTCGTCAGCCCCCGCCTCGCCGGCCACCTCTGTGAGCACGAGCAGGCCCGCCTCGACCGACCCGATCTCCTCGGAGATGCCGTCGAGTGTCGCGATCTTGATAGGGTCGCGGAAGGCGTCGCGCACGCGCTCCTCGAGCACGACGCCGACGATGCCGCTGCGGCCACGGCGCAGCGAACGGGCGCGCGGGTCGGGGCCGGCGTAGTTGAGCTCGCGGGCCGCCTGCAGCACGCGCTCGCGCGTCGCGTCGGAGACGGGGCCGGTGCCGCTGAACGCGAGCGACGCCGTAGAGGCGCTCACGCCGGCGCGCGCCGCGACGGCGGCCAGCGTGGGGCGATGCTCCACAGGGTTGTCGACGGCGGTCACTCGGCTCTCCTTGTTGCTGCGTGTTGCCCTGCGCTCAGAGTTTCAGCTAGGTTAGCCGGACGATGCGCTCGAATCGATTCGAGTGCCGAATTCACAGCTTCCGCCCCGACCCTTTCAAGTGAGCAACACCGTGAGCACCGCCCCTTCGCGCACCCGCCCCCCGACCGCCCCCGAGCTGCGGAGATGGCGCAACGCGGTCTTCGTGATCTTCGGACTGAGCGGCGTGCTGCTCGCCAGCTTCGCGGCCAGGCTGCCGGCGGCGCGCGATGCGCTGAACGTGACGCCCGGCCAGATCAGCCTGCTGATCGTCTGCATCTCGCTCGGGGCGATCCTCGGCCTCGTCGCGGCGCCGCCCGTCGCCAACGCATTCGGCCAGCGCCGCGGCATGGCGAGCGCCCTCACCGTCGGTGCCGTCGGCCTCGCGCTGGCCGGCCTCGGTGCGACGCTGTGGGGGAACATTCCGCTGACGGTCGTCGGGCTCGTTCTGCTCGGCCTCGGAAACGGCGCGGTCGACGTCATGATGAACGTCTCGGGCGCGACCGTCGAGCGACGCATCGGCCGCACCCTGCTGCCCTTCATGCACGCGTGCTTCTCGATCGGCACCGTGGCGGGCGCGGCGATCGGAGCGGGGGCGGCCGCCGCGGGCATCCCGACCTGGCTGCATCTCGCGGTCATCGCCGTCGGCATCGCGGTCACCGCGATCATCGCCGTGCGGTTCGTGCCCGATCGCATCGAGGAGCCCCGCGAGCAGGCATCCACCGGCTCCTCTCCGCTGTCCAGGGGCGAGCGCTTCCGGCGCTCGGCCGTGGAGCGCGTCGTCGTCTGGCGTGACCTCACCCTCGTGATGATCGGCGTCGTGATGCTCGGCATGGCGTTCGCGGAAGGGTCGGCCAACGACTGGATCGCCCTGGCCGCCGTCGACGACCACGGCACCACGAAGGCCGCGGGCGCGCTCGTGCTCGACGTCTTCCTCGTCGCGATGACCCTCGGGCGCATCGCCGGCGGGCCGCTCGTCGACCGCATCGGGCGTGTCTGGGCGATCCGCATCACGGCGGGGCTCGGCGTCATCGGGCTGCTGATGTTCATCCTCGGCGGCAGCCCGGTCGTGTTCGTGATCGGTGCCGTGCTCTGGGGCCTCGGCGCCTCGCTGGGCTTCCCGCTCGGCATGTCGGCGGCCGCCGACGACGAGCGCAATGCCACCACCCGCGTTGCGGCGGTCGCGATGATCGGGTACCTCTCGTTCCTCGGCGGGCCGCCGGTGATCGGATTCCTCGCCGATCACGTCGGCATCCTGCACGCCCTCTTCGTGGTGCTCGCCCTGGTCGTCGCGGCGTTCTTCTGCGCCCCGGCGCTGGGGCACCGCAGCTACGTTCAGAGCGAGACGGGCGTGCAGCGCTGAGCCGCTAGAGCGGAAATGAGTCGCTAGAGCGGATACTTCTGCCGATCCTGTCCGTTTTATCGACTCATCTCCGCCTTTCAGGTCGATGGCGTGACGGTCTGAACGGTCGCCTCTCGTAAACTCGACGGGTGCGTTTGGTGATCGCGAACTGTTCCGTCGACTACGCCGGAAGGCTCTCGGCCCACCTGCCCCTCGCGACGCGGCTGCTCATGCTGAAGGCCGACGGCTCGCTGCTCGTGCACTCCGACGGCGGCTCGTACAAGCCGCTGAACTGGATGAGCCCGCCGTGCACGCTCACCGTCTCCGAGCCGAGCGATGAGCAGGCCTCAGCCGGCGTCACCCAGGTCTGGACGGTCGCCGCGACCAAGATCGACGACAAGCTGATCGTCTCGATCCACGACGTGCAGCACGACAGCGCGCACGAGCTCGGTGTCGACCCCGGCCTCGTGAAGGACGGCGTCGAGGCGCACCTGCAGAAGCTGCTCGCCGAGCAGATCGGCCTCTTGGGCGACGGGCACACGCTCGTGCGCCGCGAGTACATGACGGCGATCGGGCCGGTCGACATCCTGGCCAGGGATGCCTCGGGCCGGTCCGTCGCGGTGGAGCTGAAGCGCCGCGGCGACATCGACGGCGTCGAGCAGCTCACCCGCTACCTCGAGCTGATGAACCGCGACCCGCGCCTCGCACCCGTGACCGGGGTGTTCGCCGCGCAGGAGATCAAGCCGCAGGCGCGCACGCTCGCCGAGGACCGCGGCATCCGCTGCCTCGTGCTCGACTACGAGGCCATGAAGGGCGTCGATTCCGGCGTGCCGACGCTGTTCTGATGCGCGCGCCGAAATTCCCCCAGTCGTACGAGAACCGCGCTGTCGCGGTCGCGCTCGACCGGCTCGTCGAGACCCCCGGTGAGGAGACGCTCGCCGCCCTGCTCGACGCCGCCCTGCGCGGCGGACTCACCGTCGACGTGACCGGCTCGCCCTCCCCGCAGGACCTTCGGCTGCGCACCCTGCAGACCACCGACGGTCAGCAGGTGCTGCCCCTCTTCACCTCGATGAAAGAGCTGAAGGCGACGGCGGATGCCGCAGGTCTCGGCGGCTCGAAGGTGAACGGCATCATCGTCCCCGGCCGTCAGGCACTCGGCTTCATCGAGACCGCCGACTTCGTCGCCGTGCAGTTCGACCCGCGCAAACCGGGCGGCATCGTCGCCCGCGACCACGTGCTGCGGGCGCTGGGCGAAAAGTAGTTGTAGCGGATTCATAAGTTTCACCCCTAGGGTCTAGACGTCCGTCTTATCCGGGAGACGGTGTACTCGAAGGATCCGCCGTGCGCTCCACCGCCCGCCGCCGCACCGCCCTCTCTCTCGCCGTCGCCGCGGCGCTCGCCCTGGGCGCGTCGGCGCTCGTCGCCACGCCCGCGCAGGCGGCCACGACGCCGCCTCAGGGCGCGGCGATGTCGCTTCCGGACAGCGGCACCATCGGCGGTGTCGACGCCAGCAAGGCGGTCGACTGGTCGACCGCGCCGTCGAACACGCAGTTCGCCTACATCGAGGCGACCGTCAACGGCGCGCAGAACTCGAGCTTCTTCAGCAACTGGGCGGGAGCCACGCAGGCGGGGATCCCCCGCGGCGCGTATGCGTTCGGGCAGCCCAACAAGACCGCGTCGAACGGCGCCACGCAGGCCACGTATTTCTACAACCACGGCGCACAATTCAGCACAGCGAACAAGTTCTCGCTGCCACCCGTGCTCGATCTCGAGGAACAATCGGGCGCGACGACCAACGCCGCATCGTGCTGGAACCTCTCGGTCGCCCAGCAGCAGGATTGGGTGACCAGCTTCGTCACGACGTTCAAGTCGCTGAGCGGAATCGCCCCGGTCATCTACACCACCAGCTCGTACTGGAAGCAATGCGTCGGCAACCCGTTGACGCTCAACAAGTACCCGCTTTGGGTGGCCGATGTCGACTCCGGCACGCTCGGGAGCCCGGGCTTCGGCGGTGCGACCGCCTGGAAGTTCCGTCAGTTCGACATCACCTCCAGCAGCAGCTTCGACTACGACGAGTTCCACGGCACGCTCGCTCAGCTGCAGGCCCTCGGCACGCCGCGTATCGCCGGCCCGCAGCGCTGGGACACCGGCGCCATGGCCTCCACGTACTTCCCCGCCGGCACCTCGACCGTCTACGTCGCGAGCGGCGCGAACTTCCCTGACGCCCTCTCGGCGGGTGCTGCGGCCGGCAAGGCCGGCGCACCCGTCCTGCTGGTGAACCAGAACTCGGTGGCGGCGAGCGTGATCCAGGCGCTGCAGTACCTCAAGCCGACGAACATCGTGGTCGTGGGCGGCACGACCGCCGTCTCGAGCGCCGACTCCAGCACCCTCGCGAAGTACGGGCACGTGACGCGCGTCTCCGGCGCCGACCGCTTCGCGACCAGCTCGCAGATCGCCACGAGCTCCTTCCCGGCGGGCGTCAAGAACGCGTACATCGCCGTCGGCGCCAACTGGCCCGACGCCCTCTCGGGCTCGGCACTCGCCGCATCGCAGGCCGGAAGCGGCCCGATGCTGCTCGTCCAGGGGACGACGATCCCGGCATCCGTCGCCAGTGCGCTCGCCAAGCTGAAGCCGCAGCACATCACGATCCTCGGCGGCACGGCCGCGGTCAGCCAGGGCGTGCAGAACGCGCTTGCGAGCTACACGGCGGGCAAGACGGCGTCGGCGGTGACGCGCATCTCGGGCGCCGACCGCTTCGCCACGAGCGCCACCATCGCGGCCAAACTCGCGTCGATCGCGGGATCGGCGTGGGACAAGTCGGTGTACGTCGCCTCTGGAACGAACTTCCCCGACGCGCTCGTCGGCGCGCCGACCGCCGCGCTGACCTCGTCGCCGGTACTCCTCACGATGCCGACCAGCCTCTCGTCGTCGACGAGTGCCGAGATCACGAAGCTGGGCGCGACCTCCTTCGCGATCATGGGCGGTCCGGCCTCCGTGGGAGCCGCCGTGCAGTCGTCGCTGAACTCGATCGCGAAAGCGAAATAAGACCGGTTCGGGGATTCCGGACACTTCGGTCGTTCTCCCCCCGTTCGCGGGCGAGGCGGGTTAGCGTCGTGCCGAAGGCCGGTCCCCGACACCCCGGCACCTACCGAGAGGAATCCTCGTGCGCCTCGCGAGCCGAACCCTCACCGCTCTGACGGCGAGCGCACTGCTCGCGGCCGGAATCCTGACCGCCGAGCTGCCCGCGCAGGCCGAGACGGGCGGCGCAGCCGCCGCGACCACGACGGATGCCTCGGGCCAGTGCGCCCCGAGCGGCGACGGCACCACGCCGAGCCGCGCGGTGCAGGACGCCTGCAACGACCACGCCATGGGGTCGTCGCTCGAAGCGCAGGCCACGCCCGCCGCCTCACCCCAGCTGCGCTCGGCGGCCGCGGCGCCCGCCGCCGGCGCGAGCCCGTCGTCGGGCTTCCTCAAGGGCTTCGACGTCAGCGGCTGGCAGGGGGCGACCCCCGACTGGTCGGGCCTCGCTGCGAAGGGCTACAAGTTCGTCTTCATCAAGGCGAACGAGGCGACCGGGGTCTACAACGACTACTTCCCGCAGCAGTGGGTCGACGCCGGCGCGGCCGGGCTCATCCGCGGGGTGTACGACTTCGCGCGCCCCGACCTCGTCAGCGGCGCGGCCGAGGCCAACGCCTTCTACCAGAACGGCGCGGCGATGGCGGCCGGCGACGCCGGCACCCTGCCGCCCGTCATCGACCTCGAGACACCGTCGGCGGGCACCCCGGCCTGCTCGAACCTCAGCCAGAGCGGCATGGTGTCGTGGATCTCGAGCTACATCTCCACGCTGACCTCGCTGACGGGCCGGCAGCCGCTCATCTACTCGAACGCAAACTGGTGGAGCACCTGCACCGGCAACACCACCGCCTTCGCGAGCCGAGCCAAGCTGTGGATCGCGAACTGGGTCACCGGCGTGACGAACCCGACGCCGTTCCCTGGCTGGAGCAGCTGGACGTTCTGGCAGTACAGCGACGCGCTCACCGACAACCCCACCGGCGGTGACATCGACGTGTTCAACGGCTCGGCGCTGAGCGCGCTGCAGTCCGTCGCGCGGTACCCCCGGCTGTCGGGAACGGACCGATTCGCCACGAGCGCGAGCATCGGGCAGAACTTCCTCACCGCGGCGAGAACGGGAACAACGACTCCGACTCCGGGCGGGACGGTGTACGTCGCGAACGGCTGGTCCTTCCCCGACGCGCTCTCCGGCGGAGCGGCGGCGGGACTCGTCAACGCGCCGATCCTGCTCGTGAGCGCGACGTCGATCCCGACGACGGTCCGCAGGGAGATCACGGCGCTCTCGCCGACGAACATCGTGATCCTCGGCGGCACCACCTCGGTCAGCTCCTCGGTGTCTTCAGCGCTCGTCGGCCTGACGAAGTCGAAGTCCGCCTCCGCCGTCACCCGCATCGGCGGAGCCGATCGCTTCGCGACGAGCGCCGCGGTCGCGACCTCGAAGTTCTCGCCGGGCGTCGCCAACCTCTACATCGCCTCCGGAGCGACCTGGCCTGACGCGCTCTCCGGTGCGGCCGCCTCTGCCGCCGCCTCGACGAGCGGCCCGATCCTGCTCGTCCAACCCGGTTCGATCCCGGCTGCGACGGCCGCCGCGCTGACCACGCTCAAGCCGAAGAAGATCACGATTCTCGGCGGCCCCACCGCGGTGTCCGCGGGCGTGGCGAGCCAGCTCGCGAAGTACACCACGAGTACCGTCGCGCGGCTCTCGGGCGCGGACCGCTTCGCCACGAGCGCCGCGATCGCCACCTCGAAGTTCCCGGTCGGCGTCTCGGTCGCCTACGTGGTCTCCGGCGTCGACTTCCCCGACGCCCTGTCCGCTGCCCCGCTCTCTGCGCTGACGGCCGGCGCGCCCGTGCTCCTCACGCAACGCACGACGATCCCCTCGTCGGTGAGCGCCGCTCTGAAGACGCTCAAGCCGAAGTCGATCATCGTCATCGGCGGGTCGGCCTCGGTCGCGGCATCCGTTCAAAGCGCGCTCGCGTCGTACGTCGTTCAGTGACGTCCCCCTACACTGTTCTGGCTATGACTTTCGAAACCTCAGAGGTTCTCCGCAGCTGGAGCTGCGTGCTGTTCGACCTCGACGGCACCCTCACCGACTCCGCGCCCGGCATCATGCGCTCGCTCGAGCGCATGTTCGAGGCCATCGGTCGGCCCGTGCACACGGAGGACGAGCTGAAGGCCTACGTCGGGCCGCCGCTCGTCACGGCGCTGCGTGCCCGCGAGGACTTCACCGAGGCCGAGGCGGCGCACGCCCTCGAGGTGTACCGCGGCTTCGCCGAGGAATCCGATCTCGTCGACAACGCCGTGTTCCCCGGCATCCTGGGCCTGCTGCAGTCGCTCCAGGCCGACGGCGTTCCGGTCGCGACGGCGACGAGCAAGCCGACGAGCCGCGCCCGCCGCATTCTCGACCACTTCGGGCTCACCGAGTACTTCACCTTCATCGGCGGCGCGAGCGATGACGAGACCCGCGCCGAGAAGGCCGACGTGATCGCCTACACACTCGCGGAGCTCGAGAAGCTCGGCGTCGACACCTCGCGGCCGGTGATGGTCGGCGACCGCTTCTACGACGTCGAGGGCGCGAGCGCCAACGACGTGCCGACGATCATGGTCGAGTGGGGCTACGGCTCGCCGGCCGAGGCGAAGGGGGCGCTGGCTGTCGTGCACTCGATCGACCAGCTGCGCTCGCTGCTGCTCGGGCAGGCCCTCGCGGCGTAGTTCCGTCTGAGGCGCTGCCTCACTAGTATCGAGATCGGCGATGGATCCCGCCGGAGTCCGACGACTCGAAGCGCCTGCCTGGCTGATGGTTCCTGCCTTAAGGTTGTTGAACGATAGGGCAGGTGTGTCATGCGCAACGCTCGCTCCGGACCGGTGGTGGTCGGCCTGTCGGCCGGCACCCCCGACCGCGTTCTCGATGAGGCCGTCGCGATCGCGCGCGACCTCGGTGCGCCGCTCGCATGCGTCTACGTCGATGAGACCCGCGTTCCGATCGGCGAGGCGCCCGGCGGCCGGGTCGTGACCGCGCCCGTCGTCGCCGCCGATCACAACCAGCCGGAGGGAGAGAAGCTGCGCCCCGAGCTCGCGACGATCGCCGACCGGGTCGTCGCTCGCGCCGCGCCGGCGAACGTCACGGTCACCCACCACGTGCGCGCGGGCGACACCGTCACAGCCCTCGCGCGCTTCGCCGTCGACCGCGACGCGCGCCTGATCGTCGTCGGCACCCGGCCGCCCGGCGTGCGCGCCTCCCTGTCGCTGCTGCTCGCGGGTCCCGTCGCCTCGCGCCTCGCGCGCCGCCAGCCGGTTCCCGTGCTCGTCGTGCCGCTGCATGGGCGCTCGCCCCTGCCGACGGCGATGCAGAACCGGGTGACGGATGCCGGAACCGAGGTCCCCGACCCCGCCGACGTGCTCTTCGGGGAGGGGCATGCCTAGCTCCCCCCTGCACCTGCGCCCCCTGCCCGTGCTGCTCGTGTTCCTCGGCGGAGCCGCGGGGACCGTCTCGCGCTACCTGCTCAGCCTCGTGATCCCGACCGTGGGCGGCTTCCCGCTCGCGACCTTCGCGATCAACCTGGTCGGCGCGTTCGTGCTCGGCCTGCTGCTCGAGGGGCTGCTGCGCGGCGGCAACGACGTCGGCTGGCGGCAGCGCGTGCGGCTGCTGTTCGCCCCCGGGTTCCTCGGCGGCTTCACGACCTACAGCTCGCTGTGCGTCGAGAGCGTGCTGCTGACCGAGAACGGGCAGTACGTCACGGGCGGCGGCTACGCCGTCGCGTCGCTGCTGCTCGGCATCGCCGCCGCGGCTGCGGGCGTGTGGGTCGCGGCGAACGTCTTCCGGGTGCCTGAGGTGATGCCGGGGTCCGAGCACTCGAGCGTCACATCGACGCAGATCCTGCACATCGCGCAGCCGGCGGCCACGGCAGAGCCCGGGGCCGTGGCCTCGTCGGGCGCGGTCGACGCCGATATCGAACGGCTCGGCGACGACACCGAGGGCGGCATCCGTTGATCATCGCTCTCCTGGTCGCCGGGGCGGGCGGCGTCGGCGCGGTCTCGCGCTTCGTGCTCGACGGACTGATCCGCTCACGCGTGACCTCGCTCGTGCCGGCCGGAACCTTCGTCATCAACGTCTCGGGCTCGCTGCTGCTCGGCTTCGTCACGGGGCTCGTGCTCGTCGGTGCCGAGCCGGCCGACTTCCGTGTCGTGCTGGGTACCGGATTCCTCGGCGGCTATACGACCTTCTCGACGGCCATGATCGAGACCGTGCGGCTGCTGCAGCAGCGCCGCTGGGTGGCCGCCGGCGCGAACGGCGTCCTGATGCTGCTGCTCGGCCTCGGCGCCGCCGTGCTCGGCATCTTCCTCGGCACGCTGATCTAGCGAGCGGTCGCGCTCACTCCGGCCTGGCGCGGCAGAGACAGCGCCTCGAAGAGCGGGATGAGCAGCAGCGCGGCGGCCCCCACGAAGGCCCAGCGGTAGCCGAGCCAGTCGCCGTCGTGGGTGACGGATGCCGCGAGCGAGCCGCCCAGCCGCACGAGAAGGGCCGCCACCGCGATGCCGAGACCTGCGGCGACCTGCTGCATCGTCGACGCGAGCGTGTTCGCGCCGTTCGTGAGCGCGGGCGGCACATCGACGAACTGGATCGTGTTGTAGCCGCTGAAGCCGATCGAGCGGAACGCTCCGCTCGCAACGAGCAGCACGACCGTCACCACGACGGGCGTCGTCGCGTCCACGAGGGCGAGCAGCAGCAGGATCGCGGCCCCGATGATGTTCGACCACACGATCACCGTGCGGAACCCGAAGCGCTTGATGAGCGGCGTGGTCGCCGGTTTGATGCCGAGGTTGCCGACGAAGAGGGCGATCACGATGAGGCCGGCCTGCGCCGCCGACCAGCCGAAGCCCGACTGGAACAGCAGGGTGACGAGGAACGGCACGGCCCCGATCATCAGGCGGTAGACCCCGCCACCTGCATTCCCCGCGCGGAATGTGCGGATGCGCAGTGCCGAGAAGTCGAGCACGGGGTGGTCCGCGCGTCGGGTGCGCCACCAGAATAGGCATCCGCTCGCCGCACTCACCGCGAGCGCCGCGGCGACCACCGCCCAATCGGTCACGGTCTCGCCCACCAGCTCGCCCGCCATCACCAGCGCGCCCAGCGCGACCGCGATGAAGGCCAGCCCCGACCAGTCGAGCGGCACCGGGCGCAGCTCGTCGGCTCTCGGCACAAGCATCAGTGCGGCGATCAGGGTGGCGATGCCGATGGGCACGTTGATCAGGAAGATCCAGCGCCAGCCGACGGTGTCGGCCAGCACGCCGCCGACAGCGGGCGCGATCACGGGGGCCAGAAGCGCCGGCCACGTGAGGTAGGCCATCGCGTCGAGCAGGTCGCGCGGCTCGATGGAGCGCAGCACCGCGAGCCGGCCGACGGGCACCATCATCGCGCCGCCGATGCCCTGCAGCACCCGGAAGACGCAGAGCCAGAAGAGGTCCGGTGCGAAGGCGCACAGAACGGATGCCGCGCCGAAGACGATGATCGCCGTGAGATAGACGCGGCGGGTGCCGAAGCGGTCGGCGAGCCATCCCGTTGCGGGAATGCACACCGCCAGCGCGAGCAGGTATGCCGTCATCGCGAGGTTGATGTCGGTCGCACGCACGCCGAAGTCCCGGGCGATCGCGGGCGCCGCCGTCTGGATCACGGTGGCGTCGAGGAACTCCATGAACGCCGTGACCGCGACGAGCAGCGCCAGGCCGCGGTTGAAGCTCGCGCTCGGAGCCATCTATGCCTGCGGAGGCATGCGTCGAGTGCGAACGGCCCATCGACCCTCGGTGCGGGTGATCGTGACCGGGTAGTCCAGCGTCTCGGAGACCAGCTTGGTGGTGAGCACCTCGTCGGCCGCGCCCTGGGCGATCACCGTGCCGTCGCGTAGCAGCATCGCGTGCGTCGTCGAGGCGGGCAGTTCTTCGAGATGGTGGGTGACAAGAACGGATGCCAGATCGGGGTGCTGCTCGCGCAGCTGGTCGATCCGGTCGAGCAGTTGCTCGCGTGCCGCGATGTCGAGGCCCGTCGAGGGCTCGTCGAGCAGCAGCACGTGCGGGTCGGACTGCAGCGCGCGGGCGATCAGAGTGCGGCCGCGCTCCCCTTGGGAGAGGTTCGGCCAGCGGGCATCCGCCAGTGCGCCCATGCCGAGCAGTTCGAGCAGGTAGTCGGCGCGCTCGAGCTCGGCCTCGCTCGGCGACCAGCGCATCGGCAGCTCGGTGCCGCCCGTGCCGCCGGTCAGCACGACCTCGCGCGCGGTCAACGGGTTCATCAGCGAGTGCCGCGGGTTCACATGCCCGATGAGGGTGCGCAACTCGCGCAGGTCGACGCGGCCGAGCCGCTTGCCGAGCACCTCGACGGTTCCGCGGGTGGGGTGCTGCACCGCGCCGAGCAGCGACAGCAGCGTCGACTTGCCCGCACCGTTCGCCCCGATGAGCGCCCAGTGCTGCCCCCGCTCGACCTTGAGATCGATGTGGTCGAGGATCGCCCGCCCGTCTCGCACGAAATCGACGCCGACGACGGACAGGACGGGGGTGCTGCTCACCCTCTTACGCTATCCGCCCTCCGATGGTCGAGTAACGCCGCAGGCGTGTATCGAGACCCCTTCTCCCGCGAGAGGGGTCTCGATACGCCGGCGTCGCCGGCTACTCGACCGGCGGTAGCGCGGAGCGCTCAGCCTCTGCGAGCAGCAGCGCCGTGCAGAAGGCCTCGAGGCCGGCGGTGAGATCCTCGATCGTGGGGAAGGTCGGGGCGATGCGGATCACCGCGTCCTCCGGGTCGTCGAGGTACGGGTGCGTGGAGCCCGCGGGTGTGATCGCCACGCCCGCCTCCGCGGCGAGCGCGATCGCGCGCTTCGCGACGCCCGGCGAGACTGTCAGCGTCACGAAGTAGCCGCCCTTCGGGTCGCCCCAGCTACCCACGCCGAACGGGGCGAGGCGGCGCTCGAACACCTCCTGCACGGCGGCGAACTTCGGCGCGACGAGGGCGCGGTGCTTCTCCATGTGGGCGAGGACGCCCTCCGCCGTCTCAAGCAGCCGCACGTGGCGCAGCTGGTTGAGCTTGTCGGGCCCGATCGACTGGAACGCCGCCCACTTCGAGTACCACCGGACGTTGTCGGGCGACGAGCCGAAGAACGCCACCCCCGAGCCCGGGTAGGTCACCTTCGACGTCGAGGCGAAGACGAAGACCCGGTCAGGGTGCCCCGCCTCAGCGGCGAGCGACAGGATGTCGATCGGCTCCGGCCGCCAGTCGGTGAGGTGGTGCACGGCGTAGGCGTTGTCCCACATGATGCGGAAGTCGTCGGCCGCCTCGAGCGAGGCGAGCTCACGGGCGACGCTTTCCGAGTACACGGCGCCGGTCGGATTCGAGTACACCGGCACGCACCAGATGCCCTTCACCGTCGGGTCGACCGCGATCGCCGCCTTCACCGCGGCGATGTCAGGGCCGTCCTCATTCATCGGCACCGGGATCATCCGCACACCGAGCGCCTCGGTGATCGCGAAGTGCCGGTCGTAGCCGGGAACGGGGCAGAGGAACGACACCGTCTCCTCCCGCACCCAGGGCCGCGCCGAGCCGGGAACGCCGTGCAGCATCGCGAAGGTCAGCACGTCGTGCATCAGCGTCAGCGAGGAGTTCCCGAGCGCGAGCAGCTGGGGCACCGGGATCTGCAGCAGCTCGGAGTAGATCGCGCGCAGCTCGGGGAGTCCGTTCGGGCCGCCGTAGTTGCGCAGGTCGGCGCCTGCGGCATCCGTATATTCACCGTCACCCGGCAGCGTGAGCAGCGCGTCTGACAGGGCGAGCTGATCGGCCGACGGCTTGCCGCGCGTGAGGTCGAGCTTCAGCCCGCGCGCCTTCAGCTCGTCGTACGCCGACTGGAACTCGGCGAGGTGGTCGGTCAGGGTGCCGGTCGCGGTGGTGCTCACACGGAGAAGATTACCGGTGCGCGCCCGGGCGCGGCGGTGTGAACGGATGCCTGCGCGGGTACGAGCCGCTCATGAGTGATCAGGACGACACGCGCCCCTTCGACGTCGACGACCTCGATGATGAGGTCGACGAACTCGACGAGCTCGATGGCGAGATCGACGAGGCGGCGGACGATCTGAAGAAGGATGCCGACGAGGACGAGCTTCCCGACGCGCTGCCGCGTGGCATGCCGCCGGGCAGCGCCGCCGAGCTCGACGAGGAGCCCGAGCGGCGGGAGCCCTAGGAGGCCGAGCGGGCCCGCACCGCCTCGAGGATCGCGGGGGTCGGTTGGTCGACGAGCTCGTCCCAGTCGTGGTTCTTCTCGAGGAAGCCCGTCACATACGGGCAGAAGTTGACCAGGCGTTTGCCCTGCGCGCGCACGTCGTCGAGGGCCGCTCGCACAAGCTGACCGGCGAGTCCGCGGCCGCCGAATTCCGGACTGACCTCGGTGTGCAGGAACACGCGGCGAGACCCCTGGTCGACGTATTCGAGGAACCCGGCATCCGTCTCGTCGATCGCGATCACATAGCGCGAGCCGGTGTCGCGCACGGTGGTGGCGCTGTCGTCCATGCGGCGAGCTTACGACGGGACGCGGGCGGCTACAGCAGCGGGCCGGCCGCGAGGCCGCCGAGCAGACCGCCGATGAGCGGGGCGAGGATCGGGATCCACGCGTAGCTCCAGTTCGACGGGCCCTTGCCCGCGATCGGCACGAGCTGGTGCACGAGGCGCGGCATGAGGTCGCGCACCGGATTGAGCGCCGCCCCGGTCGGGCCGCCGAGCGACGCGATCAGTCCGATGATCAGGAACGCGATGGGCAGCGCGCCGAGCGAGGCGAGACCCGTCGTCGGGCCGTGCTCGCCGAACGCGAGGGCCACGAACACGAGCACGAAGGTTCCCGCCGACTCGCACAGGCCGTTCCATACCCACCCGCGGATCGCGGGCGACGTCGCGAACACGCCGAACTTCGCCGTCGGCTCCGGGTGGTCGTCGAGCTGCTGCCGGTAGACGAGCCAGACCGCGAACGCGCCGACGAAGCCCCCGACGAACTGCGCGACGATGTAGCCGAGCACGTTCTGTAGATCGACCGCCACGCCCGGCGCGAACTCGTGCGCCCCGCTCAGGACGATACCGAGCGTGACCGCCGGGTTGAGGTTCGCACCCGACTTGGTGGCGACCGTCACGCCAAGGAAGACGGCGAGCCCCCAGCCGAGGCTGATCAGGGTCCAGTCCGAGCCGAAGCCCTTCGACTTCCGTAAGGACGCGTTCGCACTCACCCCGCAGCCGAGCAGCAGCATCAGGGCGGTCCCAACGGACTCGGAGAGGTATGCGGCCAGGGGCATACCGCTAATCGTGGCGCATGGCAGGGCCTATGCGGGCTGCTGTGTGTGCGCCTGCTCCCATTCGGCCACGAGCACACGCTTCAGCACCTTGCCAGAGGGCCCGAGCGGCAGGGCGTCCACGATCTCGACGTGCCGCGGGTACTTGAACGGCGCCACCTTCTCCTTCACGAACTCGATCAGCTCTGCCGGATCGACGGATGCCCCCGGCATCAGTGTCACCGCGGCGACGATCTCCTGCTGGTGGACGGGGTCGGGCACGCCGTAGACCGCGCAGCCCGACACCGCGTCGTGCCGTGCGAGCACTTCCTCGACCTCGCGCGGGTACACGTTGTATCCGTTGCGCACGATCATGTCCTTCTTGCGGTCGACGATCGTGACGTAGTCGTCCTCGGTCATCGTGCCGAGATCGCCCGTGCGGAACCAGCCGTCGACGACGGCTTCCGCGTCGGCATCCGGCCGGTTCAGATAGCCCTGGAACACGTTGTGGCCGCGCACGCAGATCTCGCCCAGCTCGCCGCGCGGCAGCTCGACGATGCGATCATCGAGCTCGGCGTCGGCGATGATCACCTCCGTGCCCCAGATCGGCTGCCCGATCGTGCCGGGCCGCGGCGCCTTGCCGAAGTGGTTGAAGGTCGCGACCGGGCTCGTCTCGGTGAGGCCGTAGCCCTCGTGCACCGCGATGCCGAACTCCTCGGACATCCGCCCGATCACCGCCACCGGGATCGCCGCCCCGCCCGACAGCCCGTAGCGCAGCGGCGGCCGCTCGGGGTTCGCCTTCGCCGCCTCGAGCAGGGCGATATACATCGTCGGCACGCCCGTCATGATCGTGCAGCGATGCGCGTTGAGCAGGGCGAGCGCAGTGGCGCCGTCGAATTTGGGGACGAGGACGACGGATGCCCCGCGCCGGAAGGCCACATTCATGACGCACATCTGGCCGAAGGTGTGGAACAGCGGCAGGCAGCCGAGCACGACGTCGTCCTCGCGCACGTCGATCGCGCCCGCGAGCAGCGTGTTGACGTGCTCGACGAGCGAGAAGTGCGAACCGCGGGCGCCCTTCGGCTTGCCCGTCGTGCCGCTCGTGTACAGGATCGTCGCCGTCGCCGTCGGCGGCAGGAACTCGTAGTGCTCGATCGGCTCGGCGTCCTTCGCGAGGTCCTCGAGGCGGGGGAACGGCGCCTCGGCGAGCTTGTCGTCCGGCACGAGCACCGAGAGCAGCGGCACGTTCGCGAGTGCGGCGCCCTTCGCGCCCTCCGCGAGCAGCGGCGCGGCGACGATGAACCGGCTCGCTCCGGAATCGGTCAGCACATACGCGATCTCCTCGGCCTTGAGCAGCGCGTGCACCGGTACGACGATCGCGCCAAGGCTCAGGATCGCGAAGTACGCGCGCGGGAAGTCCGGCACGTTGGGCAGCAGCACGGCGACCCGGTCGCCTCGCGTGACGCCGAGATCGCGCAGCGCGCCGGCGTACTGCTTCGTCTCAGTCCAGAGCCGGCTATAGCTGATGTGATCGGCGCCGAAGATGAGCGCGATGTTCTCGGGTTCGCGCTTCGCGCTCTCGGCGAGGATGGCCGCCAGGTTGACCGTGGCGAATCCGGGTTGCTGGTCGATATCGGGCATTGTTGACCTCTTTCGTCTTCATTGACGAGTCGTTGCTGGGATCGTAGTACGGGGCGCGCGAGCGGATGCCCCGGCCGGGGTGTTCTCGGCCGGCCGGTGTGCCCGTTCGGCGCTGCTGCGCCCTGTGCTGCGGCCACCGTCGCGCCGTTCGGGCACAGCGCCGCGCCGAACGGGCACGACCTCACGCGCGGGCGAGGATCTCCTCGACGTCGACGCCCGGGGGCAGCACGCCGTAGAGCGCGGAGCGGTGCGCGAGCCGCGCGCCGACGAACGCCCCCGCGACGGGCGGCGGCGAGAAGCGCAGCATCAGGGATGCCTCGAGCAGTGTCCCGAGCCGCTCCGCGAACTCTCGCGCCCGCAGCTCGGCTGCCGCCGAACCGTCCAGCAGGGCCACCCTCAACTGCCGCGACAGATCCTGCACCGCGTCGAGCTCGGTGTCGTATGCCTCGTAGTCGCCGCGGGCCTGGTTCAGGTCGGCGAAGAACGCGTGGAACGTCTCGGGCTCGCGGGCAAGGGCGCGCAACACGTCGAGGGCGATGACGTTGCCGCTGCCCTCCCAGATCGCCATCACCGGCTGCTCTCGGTAGCGGCGGGCGAGCGGGAATGCCTCGGTGTAGCCGTTGCCCCCGAGGCACTCGAGCGCCTCGTAGGCGTGGCCGGGGCCGCGCTTGCAGACGAGGTACTTCGCGACGGCGGTCGCGAGGCGGCGGAACGCGAGCTCTGCGGCATCCGTCTCATCGCCGTCTCCGGCATCATCGGGGGCGTCATGCGCCATCGCGAGGCGCAGCGCGGTCAGCGTCGCCGCCTCCGACTCGAGCTGCAGGTCGGCGATCACGGCCGCCATGGCGGGCTTCTCGATGAGCGAGTCGCCGAAGGCGGTGCGATAGCGCGTGTGCCAAGCCGCCTCGGCGACCGACTGGCGCATGCCGGCCGCTGTGCCGATGACGCAGTCGAGGCGGGTACGGCTCACCATCGGCAGGATGGCCCGCACGCCCCGTCCCGGCTCCCCGACGAGCCAGCCGAGCGTGCCGTCGAACTCGACCTCGCTCGAGGCGTTCGAGCGGTTGCCGAGCTTGTCCTTGAGGCGCTGGATCAGAAAGGTGTTGCGGGCGCCGTCGGGCAGTGTGCGCGGCACGAAGAAGCAGCTCAGCCCCTCTGGCGCCTGCGCGAGCACGAAGAACGCGTCGCTCATCGGCGCGCTGCAGAACCACTTGTGGCCGGTGATGCTGAAGCTGCCGTCGGCGTTGGGCGTCGCCGCGGTGGTGTTCGCCCGGACATCCGACCCGCCCTGCTTCTCCGTCATCGCCATCCCGAACAGCGCGCCGGCGCCGTACTCGCGGCTCATCGCGCGCGCCCACCACTGCTCTTTGTCCGGGATCTCGGCGTTCTTCAGGATCGCGGCGCCGGCGTGCGTCATCGACACCGGGCAGGCGTGCCCCGGCTCCACCTGCGCGAACAGGTAGAACATGGCGGCGCGGTCGACGGATGCCCCCGGCCCCGGCTTCGCCCAGGCCGAGGTGTGCGCTCCCCTGGCGATCGCGTCGCCGATCACGCGGTGGTACGCGGGGTGGTACTCGACCTCGTCGATGCGCTTGCCGTGCCGGTCGTGGGTGTGCAGCACGGGCTCGTGGGTGTTCGCGAGCTCGGCATCGTGCTGGAAGCCGGCCGATCCGACGAGGGCGCCGGCCTCTGCGAGTCGCTCCGGCCCGGCATCCGTGCCCCACGCGCGCACCGCTTCGACCAACGCGACGTTGCTCTCGAACTCGTTGACATCGACGCGATCGGGGGCCTGATTCAGGACTTCGTGCGTGATCACCGGCGACCACCTCCGAGCCGAGGCTAACCCGGCCCGGCTGCCCGCGTGGCCGCTAGGCGATCGCGTCCAACTCGGCGACGGCCTCGGCCGGCAGCTCGAGCGCCGCGGCGGCGATATTCTCAGCGAGGTGCGCGCGGCTCGATGTCCCCGGAATCAGCGCGATGTTCGCCGAGCGCTGCAGCAGCCACGCGAGCGCGACCTGCTGCGGCGACGCCTCGAGCCGCTCGGCGACAGCCGCGAGCGCTCCGGACTGCAGCGGGGTGAACCCGCCGAGCGGGAAGTACGGCACGTAGGCGATGCCGAGCTCGGCGGTGCGGCGCAGCATCCCCTCATCCTCACGATGCGCGAGGTTGTAGAGCGATTGCACCCCGACGATCGGGGTGATGCCGAGCGCCTCGGTGAGCTGGGCATCCGTCACCTGGCTCAGACCGATGTGCCGGATCTTGCCCTGCCGCTGCAGCTCGACGAGGGCACCGAGCTGGTCGGCGATGGATTCCTCGACGGTGGCCTCTGGCGAGCCCATGCGCAGGTTCACGACGTCGATCGTCTCGAGGCCGAGGTGCGTGAGGTTGTCGTGCACCTGTGCGGCGAGCGCTTCGGGGCTGCGATCCATCACCCAGCCGCCGTCGGCATCGCGGCTCGCGCCGACCTTCGTGACGAGGTGCAGCTCGTCGGGGTACGGGTGGAGCGCCTCGCGGATGAGGTCGTTCGACACGTGGAATCCGTAGAAGTCCGCGGTGTCGATGTGGGTGATGCCCGCCTCGACGACGGCGCGCAGCACGGCGATCGCCTCGGCGTGGTCGCGCGGCGGCCCCCACACGCCGGCGCCGGGCAGCTGCATGGCGCCGTAGCCCATGCGCGTGATGGTCAGGCCGGGGGCGAGGGTCAGAGTTCCACCGGGAAGCGTCATATCGGATTCCTAACTATCTGGTTAGTCAGAGACTAGATCAAGACTAACCATTTAGTCAAGAATTAGGATCGGGGCAAGAGATGAGGTGATCGGATGCCTGAGCCAGAGGCCCCCCTAGCGGCCGCCGGCCGCGCAGAGCAGACCCGCCAGCGCATCCTCGAGGCGGCCTTCGCCGAGTTCGCGAGCTATGGCTTCGCGGGCGCCCGGGTCGACCGCATCGCGAAAGCAGCCGGCTGCAACAAGAACCTGATCTACATCTATTTCGACAGCAAAGAGGGACTGTTCGACGCGACGCTGCGCGCACGCCTCGGCCTCGTCAGCGAGCAGAACCCGCTCATGCCCGAGGACCTGCCCGAGTTCGCGGGCAAGACCTTCGACTTCGTGATGGCGAACCCCGACGTCATCCGGCTGACCGCATGGACCAAGCTCGACCCCGACGCGCCCGACCCGGCCGTGCGCGGCGAAGGCGCCGGCGCGAAGGCCGCGGCCCTGCGCGCGGCGCAGCAGAAAGGCGAGCTGACGGATGCCTGGGACGCCGAGTTCCTCATGACCTTCGTCATGTCTCTCGCGACCGCCTGGGTGCCCGCGTTCCCCTATGGGACCGGGGGCATGGATCACGAGCGCATCCGCGCCCAGATCGTGCGAGCGGTCGCGGCCGTGGTGGGAAGCTGACCTCATGCCCTACGAGTTCACCTCAGAGCTCTACGAGTGGTCGGCGCGTGACAACTGGTTCTTCGTCGATCTGCCGTTCTCGGTGAGTGACGCGATCACGGCGATGCCGCTCGTTCCCGGCGGTTTTGGCTCGGTGAAGGTCGAGGCCACGGTCGGGCACGTGACGTGGCGCACCTCGGTCTTTCCGGACGACAAGCGCGGCACCTTCGTGCTGCCCATCAAGAAAGAGGTGCGAGCCCGCAACTCACTCGTTGCGGGCTCGCCGGTGGACGTCACCCTCGAGGTCGTGCGCTGACCCGCGAGGCGGCGCCTCAGTGCGTCGAGTCCGGGTCTCCGGCACCGAACGCATTCGCGAGCCGCTCGGCGATCTTGTGCCAATGCTCATTGGCGTTCTTCTGCTTGGTGTAGTTCGCCTGCTGACGCAGCTCGAGAATCCAATCGGCGTACTCGCGCTCCTCAGCCTGCGTCATCGTGTTGTGCGACATGAATCCCTCCGATATTGCGTGGCCGATGTGGCGTTCGCCCTCCCTTTCGAGGCTAGGAACGACCACTGACATCAGGGCTCCCCGGCCGCACCCGGAAGGCGGCCAGGGCCGCCTCGTGGCGGGACTGAGCCAGGCGGCTCTTGGCGGCGCGCAGCTCGCGCTGCAGCGCCCTCACCGCTTCGGCGGCGTCGACGGGCAATTCGATCGTGTTGTCGTAACGAGTCATGAGGTTTCCCCTTAGAACGTTTCCCCGTCCTCCCAGTGTGGGAAGGACCACTGACATTCAGGAGGTCGAAGCAAGGGCCTCGATCACGACATCGGAGAGCCGCGAGATGTGCGCGAGCCCGGATCTGTGCGGCAGGATCACCGAGTTCAGCCAGATGAAGACGGCGTCGCTCACGGGGTCGGCCCAGACATTGCAGACGGCACTGCCGTTGTGTCCGAACATCTGCGCGTTCGCACGGGTGCCCATCGGCCGGATCTCGCTGGGGAAGCCGAGCTGGAACCCCGTACCCCAGCGCACCGTGTGGCCGATGACGTGGTCGCGTTCGCCGTCGGCCGAGACGTCGCGGGCGCCCGCGATCACCTCGCGGGGGATCAGCCCGTCGCCGTTCCGGAGCAGCACACGATAGAAGTGCGCGAGATCTCGAGCCGTCGTCTGGATTCCCGCCGCGGGGATGACCGCCTCGCGCACCGCGCGCCGGTTGAATGCCTCTTTGCGTATATGTTCCACCGGGTGACCCGCCACGAGGGGGACGTGGCGCTGCCAGGCATCCGTCATCAGCGCCAAATGGGTGTCTGCCATACCGAGCGGCTGCGCGAACTCGTCGTCGATGAAGCGGTCGATCGTGCGCCCGTCAACGCGGCACACGAGTTCGCCGAGGATGAAGCCGAAGTTCAACATGCCGTAGGCCACGACACGGCCGGGCGGGTAGCGCAGATGTGCGTTCTCGGCAGCACGAACGGATGCCTGCCAGTCGGCCATCCGCAGCGCATCGCCCAGCGCGGAGCCCGTCGAATACGGCATCCCGCTGCGGTGCGTGAGCACGTGCCGCACCGTGACGGAAGACTTTCCGTTCATGGCATATTCGGGCCAGTAGTCGGCGATCGGGGCATCGAGATCGAGGCGGCCGAGGTGGGCGAGCAGGTGCACGGCGAGCGCGGTGAACGGCTTGCTGACGCTGAACGTGTAGAAGAGGTCGCTCGGCTGCGCGCCGACGAGCTGCTCGAAGACGACCTCATCGCCGCGCATCACGAGGATCGACGAGGCGTGCCCGCGCTCGGCCGCGACCCTGCCGACCTCGTTCCACCGCATGCCTGAAAGGTACCGACCGTTGAGGGGCGCCGGGGGCGCGTCTCGAAACGGTTCGAACCACCTATCTTCCCCAGCACAACTCACAAATCATCTGATCCATCCCCATTTCGCCGCTTTCGGCGGTCGGCCGGTCCCCCGCCTTCTCTAGCGTTCCGAGCCATGACGACGCGAATGGATGCCCCCACCGTGGCCGGTCTGGTGAGCCGGCTGCGCTCGGCCGCGGGGGCCGCGAACGATGCTGAGCTCGCGGCGATGCTCGCGTTCGAAGAGCTGCTGGCGAAGTCGGCGGCGCTGCCCGCGGTGCATGCGGCGCTCGCACAGTACTGGGCCGCGCGTACCGGCAGCGGCTCGGCCATCTGCGGGCATATCGGCCAGGTCGCGGCAGCCCTCGAGTCCGCGGCCGACGAGCTAGAGCGCGACGATGTGCTCGTCGCCGGGATGCTGACGTGACGGCCACCGCCGACCTCGCCCCGCTCGTGGCGGCAGCCGCCGACTACGAGCACGCCGTGGCGCGGATCGAGGATGCCGCAGCCGATGCTGAGGCGGCGTGGAAGCTGCTGCCGGCCGCGCTCGACTCCCCCGGCACGCAGCTGGGCGTCGGCCGCTTCGTCGGCCCGGCCCACCAGCTGTCGACGGCTCTGCTGCAGGCGGCGGATGCCCTGCACGGCGCCCTGCTCACGGAGGAATTCCCGCTGCGCACGCTCGTCGCGCAGGCCGAAGCTCACCCTGACGACCCGAACTGGCAGAACCGCATCGACGCCGCGGAGGGCGAGTGCGCTGCTGCGATCGCGGCGATCCGCGGAGGCGAGGCCGGCTCGGTCGATCTGCCCTGCCCCGAGCCGCAGGCGCCGCTCGGCAGTAGCGCCGCGCGCCCGGCGAGCTTCGCGCTGCCGGTCTCGCCGACATGGGGCCTGCCCGCCTTCGGCAGTGCCGTCATCGACGGGGCGACGGCGGCCGCGGCAGCCACCGGAGCCGGCCTCCTCGGCGTACTCGGCCTGGTGCTGTCCCTCGGCGGCTCGAGCGACGAGTCCGCCGCTGCGCCCAAGAAGCAGCGCCGGCCGGGGCCAGATGCGATCGAGGGCAAGGACTTCGAAGTCACGCCGTACCAGCCGTGCGACCCCGAACTGCACGGCGAGGGCTGCCAACCGCACCTGCTTGGGGATAAGCCCGGCAGCGAACCCTTCACCGGTGACAAAGTGTGGGGCAACGAGGAGCCCGGTGACATGCCTGGCACCACGTCGGACTGGGTGAAGACCGAAGCCCGGAACGGGCAGGGCTATGTCTACAAGGCGCCCGACGGAAGGAGCATGCGGGTGATGAAACCCGGACAGCACGGCTATGACCGGCGTTACCCCTACGGCTACGTCGTCTTCGAAGAGCCCGACGGGACCGTCCTCAATCTCCAGCGGCTCAAGGGCGACGACCCGAACTTCGCCCACATCGTGCGCAATCGAGATGGAAGTTTCCCGATGCCGGAAGGATGGACAAAGTGACGGCAATCGATGTCGGGCTGACGGGGGCTCGCGTGTGCGGTTACCTTGCGTACCCAGACGGCATCCGCATCATGTTCGTCCAGGGCGGAGCCTATCTGGCCTCCGGCGGCACCTGGCACATCACCTGGCCCGACGGCAGCCATTACGAATTCGCGTCGGATAGCGGAATGGGTAAGGACCCCGAAACGGGCAGGCTCATGGGCACCCTGCTCGCCGACGCGGTGACGCTCGCCCGAGCGGATGAGCACTCGAAGCTCGCCGTCGATTTCGAATCCGGGCTCCGCCTCGAGTTCGAGCCACAGCGCGGCGACTACGAGTATTGGGACGTCTACTCGACCAAGGGCATGCGCTCCTACGCCGTCATGGGCAAGCCGCCCAAACAAGGTGAGGGGCCGCGCCCCGACCGCATCGGGCTCGAAGACCTGGAAGCCGAGGGCACCTTTGATCCGCCACGCGACGGCGAACGTCTGATCGATCTGGAACTCGCCGACGTCGTCTTCGGGGTCACGATGCACGCCGAGAGCATGCAGCTCGAGACCCGCAGCGGGGATCTGTTCTTCGCCGGCCCTGTTCAGCTCACAGACCCGAACGGTCTCACCGGAGTCTTCGACCCCACGTTTGCGGCCTCGGACACCACCACCGGGACTGTCCTCAAGCTCCTCATCGACAGCACGATCGAACTGGCAGCTCTGGCCCCCGACTCGAGCAGGCTGGATGTCCGCTTCACGGATGGTCTCCGTCTCGTCTGGAATGCGCCGAGCGCGCAGCAGGGTCTCTTCCGTGCTCGCAACCGGAGCGGCCGCGAGTTCTGGAGCAAGGGCGACGGCACCATCTACTGGTACGGCGGGCCCGAGGGCACGCATCCGAAGTTCCTCGTCGGCGGCCCGAAGCCGACCGATTAAGCCAACCCCATGAAACGCCCGGTGCGCGCCCAAAGCTGTCAGTGGTCCGCCGCAGAATGACGGCAGCGAGAAAGAGGGCCCTCATGTTGGGACTGACGAGCCCCGGCCGGGTGCCATAGGACAGTAAGCATGACAGAACTGCGAGGCGCGAACACCGCGACGGGGGCCGCCGCGTCCCTGCGAGCGCGCCCCGCTGCAGCATCCGTCATCGCCGCCTGCTTGAACGCACAGGCTGAGTCACGTCCCCGCTCGGTCCTCGGCCGCGCGTTCGGAGCCAGCCCGCTGTCCGAGGCATCCCGTCAGCCGTATCTCGACGCGCTCAGCGAGCTCCACGTGGCGGACGAACTCGAGAAGCTCGGCTCCGACTGGGTGATCCTGCACGACGTTCCCGTCGGTGAGCGCGGCAGGGTCATCGATCACCTGGCGATCGGCCCAGCGGGCGTCTTCGCCCTCGCCGTGCAGCATCAGCAAGCCGCCGCGGTCACGGTGCGCGGCGACGCGCTCGCGATCAACGGAGTCGCCCGCCCGCACCTTGCCCGCTCGCGCGACCTCGCGACCGAGGCTGCCGTCAATCTCACCCGTGCAACCGGCCTGAACGTGCCCGTGCGAGGGCTGATCGTGTTCGTGGCACCGCAGTCCGTCTCAGTGCGCAACGAGCCCGACGACGTCGGAATCACCAGTGATCGCGGGGTGCACAAGTGGCTGGCCGACCGTGAGCAGACCCTCAGCCCGACCCAGGTGGCGATGATCGCGGATGCCGCGGCCGACCCCGCTACCTGGCGAGGCGCCGTCTCGCGCCGCGCCCCGGGCTTCAACGCCGACGCGTTCGACGCCCTCCGCGTCGAGGTGCAGCGCGCCTGGCTCGCCCGAGGGTTCTGGGGCACCGTGCTCATCGCGGCAGCCGCGGTCGCCGCGTTCCGCGTGTTCGGCGCGTGACGGCCAACCCCCGGCCGCTTTCCGCGTGAGCTGAGCTGCGCCGTCAGTCAGCCTCGCCCGCAGCGGCGGACGGGGTGGTCCGCGGCACGGCGACGACATCGAGCGCGTAGGCGCGTGCAGTCAGCCATGAGCGCACCGGGCCGACGGCGCTGGCGGCGGCCGTCACTCTAGCTACGAGGCTCGCGTCTTGAGTAAGCAAAGTGCGTCGTTCCGTGTCGCACATTGGTTTCTTGATGTGCTGCACACCCCACCGATCCAGACCGCCGACATCAACCTGCCGCCACGCTCTCATCGTCGGCACCGCGCGAGCGCTAGCCTGAGATCACGTTCACGAGTTGCAGCCTTCGGTACCTGGCCGGCTGCACGGCAACCCTCCTCCATCGAGCGGGGTGCCCCAGGCGAAGAACCGGCCGCGCGGCATCCGCCAGCGGCAAGTCGATGGAGGCGCACGATGCCTCCCGTCACACAAGGAGGCAGCTATGGCTCATCAGCGAGGGATCTATCTGAAGGGCGCGCCGGCGATCGAATGGCAGCGCGCGATTTACCGGTATTCGCCTCTGCCGCTGGGTTCGGGGGTCTCCCGTCGGGCGATCGGCGCGATGCTCGCCGAAGGGCATCTCGTGAATATCCCGACGTGGGTGGAGCTGTCTCACGAGTTCGCACGAGCCGGCTTCACCCCGGCCGAGTTCGCCATGCTTCACGAGGCCGTCGCACCGCGTGCGCGCGAGATCGCGCGAACGCACCCCGAACTGGCCGTCGAGGTTTTCGACGAATGCCTTCCCGCGAACCCGCTTTTCCGCCTTCGAGCTCACGGTTGGACGCGGTGGCTCACTTTGGTGCGGTC
The DNA here is from genome assembly GCF_039538185.1 of Gryllotalpicola koreensis. Classification (NCBI taxonomy): domain Bacteria; kingdom Bacillati; phylum Actinomycetota; class Actinomycetes; order Micrococcales; family Microbacteriaceae; genus Gryllotalpicola; species Gryllotalpicola koreensis. The sequence continues at coordinate 708,686 of NZ_BAABBW010000001.1, read as the reverse complement.
CAGCGACATGAGCACGGGGGATGCCGTCGCCGCCGTACTCCGCGGCGAATAGCGGGTGGCAGATGCCCACAAGTGGGTCTGCGCCTGCGCCGCTTGCCCGCAATAGACAGGACGAGTGACCGACCTCACCGCGTCCGCGCGCACCGACCTGCTCGCGGGACGCCCAGTTGCGGCACCCGTCATCGCCGCGTGCCTGGCCGAGCCGAGGATCCCGACGGTCAGCAGCCAGAGGATGCCACGCCCGAACCTCCCCAGACAGAAGCTCTACAGCCCGGCAATACCGAACAACCAATCGTCGCCTTCCGCCAGAGCAACCCCGCCCAAAAAACTTCCCGCTGCGGCATCTTCTTCAACGAACACAGGCCACCGCTCGGTGACTCGCGCCGCCGCTTGGTCCAGCTCTAAATATGCTTGCGTGGGGCGGGCTCACGGCGCCCAGAAGGAGGGACCAAGTGGCTAGCGATTCGGGCACGATTCGGACGGAGTACCGCTGCGACGATTGCGGTTACGTTTTTAGCCCCGCCGACTACTCGGACGATTTCGACAGTCTGCCCACGGAATGGACATGCCCCCAGTGTCAAGCCGGGAAGGACCACTTCCAAGTCGTCGTGCCGCCCACGAACGACCTTGAGGAGGAGAACCATAGTGGCGAAGTGCCCGACGAAGCGCCCGACCCTTCTGGGCCGCGTCGCCTCTACACGTCTGCGTCAACACCTGACTTTGCTGGCCTGCAACGCAGGTGGAAAAAAGGCGCGCTAGATACCCAGCCCGATTTCCAACGCTATGAAGTGTGGTCGGACCAAAAGAAGAGCGCACTGATCGAGTCAATCCTCCTGGATTTGCCAATCCCGCAGGTCTTCCTTGCTCAAGACGACAACGGTAAGGCCGTGGTTATCGATGGACAGCAGCGCTTGACTGCAGTGTTCCGCTATCTCGATGGGGACTTCGCGCTAAAGCTGGCGAATCCGAGGCTGACGGGTAAGCGGTTCAAGGATCTAAGCGAAGAGCTTCAGACCCGCATCGAAGACGCAAAGATATCCGTGGTGGAAGTACTAAAGGAATCGGATCCTGAGATCCGGTACCTATTGTTTCAGCGCCTCAATGAGGGCTCCGTAAGCCTCAACGACCAAGAGCTTCGCAACTCCGTCTTTCGCGGACCTTACAACGACTTCATCAAGGAGCTGGCTAGCGAAAAGACCTGGCTAAAACTCCTTGGGCTAAAGGAGCGGCATAAGCGAATGGTCGACGTTGAACTTGTGCTCCGCTACATGGCATTCCGCGAACAGACCTATCTAAAGCACCCGGACAAAAAGACCGGGAAGTTCCTCGATCGTCAAATGACTCTTAATGCGAATCCGACGCATTCAAGCATGGAAGAGGCGCGAAAGGACTTTAGGACTGCGGTCGAACTCGTCCAGACAGTCTTCGGCGAGCGGGCTCTCAGGCGCTATCTCCCCGGCGGGGAGAGCGATCACCGCGGGGCGTGGGAATCGCGCATCAATCGCGCGCTCATCGACGTCGAATTGTGGGGTTTCTCGCCCGAGCGAAATGAAAAGGGCCTAGTCGTCAAGAACGCGGATGCGATTCGCGAAGCTGCCATCGAGTTGATGATCTCCCCCGAGTTCAGCGCCCTGCTTACGTACTCAACGAGCGAGAAGAAGCGAGTTGAGCGTCGGTTCGAACTATGGAAGAACATGCTCGACTCCGTCCTAAAGAACCAGGATCAAGGCGCCCGCGCATTCAGCCGAACCACCAAGGAAGACGCATTCAAGACCGACCCCACGTGCGCGATCTGCAGCCAAAAGATTCAGTCCATTGATGATGCGCATATGGATCACATGATTCCGTTCAGTAAAGGCGGTTCCACGACGTGGGACAACGCGGCCCTCACCCACCGCTACTGCAACCTGCATAAATCCGATGGAACTCCCAGCGCATAGAGATGGGGCGGAGACGGGCCACAGCGCGGTCTTCTTCAGGCCGTATGTTGATCGCGGCAACTTCCAATACGCAGGCCTCGGCAGGTCTCTGCCACAACTCCAGCCGAACAGGCCGCACGGAAAGCGCTTCGCGCCGGTGTCGGTGGTCGATGGTCTGCTTGCCGTGACGTAATCTCGTCGTGAGCTTGAGGAGTTGCAGTGAGCGCACTTTCCGTGGTCGAAATCTGTGCCGGCGCAGGAGGTCAGGCACTAGGACTGGAATTGGCCGGCTTCGAGCACCGCCTAGCGGTCGAACTTGATGAAAACGCGGCTGCGACCCTTCGCTTCAACCGTCCCGAGTGGGAAGTTCGCGTTGGCGATGTTGCAGACTCCTCGGTCTGGAACCCAAGTGAATATGCCGATGAACTATCGCTCCTGGCTGGCGGCGTTCCTTGCCCCCCGTTTTCAATCGCAGGCAAGCAGCTTGGAACCGGCGACGAGCGTGACTTGTTTGCATGGGCGGTTGAATTAGCGGGCAAAATGCAGCCCCGCGCCGTGCTGCTCGAGAATGTGCGGGGGCTCTCCATGCCGCGATTCGCCGCTTACCGCCAACACGTCAAGGATCGGCTAGCCGAACTGGGCTACTGGTCCGACTGGAAACTCCTTGAGGCCCGCGATTTCGGGGTGCCTCAACTTCGACCGCGCTTCATCCTTGTCGCACTTCGGTCCGAAGACGCGCGCTACTTCTCGTGGCCGAAGCCGACCCCGTTCATCGGCACGGTCGGGTCCGCGCTTGCGGACCTGATGGGAGAACGCGGCTGGCGCGGAGTCAGTGCGTGGGCCAAGCGCGCGAGCGGGATCGCCCCCACAATCGTCGGCGGTTCTAAGAAGCACGGCGGAGCGGACTTGGGCCCGACGCGCGCACGCAAGGCGTGGGCCGCGCTTGGCGTGGATGGTATTGGAGTTGCGGACGAAGCACCGGGCCCGGACATTCCGGAAGCATTCACACCCAAACTGACGACTGAGATGATTGCCCGAATTCAGGGATGGGGAGCGAGCCCCGAATACGCCTGGACATTCACCGGGCGCAAGACGACGCGGGCGCGCCAGATCGGCAACGCGTTCCCGCCGCCGGTCGCGCGAGCCGTCGGAGGGGCGATCGCGGCCGCGCTTCGGCATGAGGGCGCAGGATCTGAGTGTGTCGAGACCGAGGAGTCAACCGCGCACGATCCGGTATACCTCGCACTAAAGGGGTCGGCCGAACCAATGACCGCGCAGCAGGTGATTCGCGCTGCGGGCGGCACCATGAGCGAACCAGAGTTTGCCCGCAGGATGGCCGATATCGGCCGCGACTTTGAACTCGATGTTGTCGGCGAGGGGAGCGAGCGAACCTACGCGATCGGCGCATTCCGGGGCTTCGTCGGCCAGGAGAACCACGTGCGTCACGCAGCATTCAACGTTGCGCGCTCCAAGATTAGTTAGCGATCGCTTGCTGATTTAGCGGGCTATTTCGCTAGTTTCTTCTCACGCTCGAGACGGCGGATGAGCGGCGCGAGTGGCTCGTTTGGCAGGTCTTTCCAGCGCGCCAGTTTCCACTCGGTTGTGACGCGCCCGCTCGGGAGCCTCTTCTTGCGCATCTCGAACTGAAGTCCAAGTTCACGTAGTTCGCGCATTCGCTTCTGCCAGTCTTCTTGGAACTGCTTCGCAGACGCGACCGCGCCGATCAGGTCAGACGGGATCCATTCGCCCTCGGTGGCCTTCAGAAGCATGGCAATCCGCCGGTGTGGCTCGTCGTAGTTGACGGCTTCGCGGATCTGATCCGCGTACTCATCGAACGAGCCATAGAAGTCCTTCTTGCCCGCGTTGCACTCTTGGCAGAGCGCTTGATAGTTGTCGAGCGAATCGGTACCGCCCCAGGCCTGTGGGATCACGTGGTCGACGACCAACTTCACGCCGTCATCCGCGACGGTTCGGCCGCACTTCGCACATCGCCCAGCCTGTAGGACCACAAATCGATCCCGCTGCGAGATTCCCGCACCGCGCGCTAATTGCACAGCGCGCCATCCGACGAGCCTGTACGCAACCTCCCGCCCTGTGCGTACTTGCTCTATCTGGAAGACTTCGCCGACTTCCCGCCGACGGCGATCTAGTTGCGTTGGGCGCTGGCCCGTGTCCGCATAGAAGTAGTCCGCTATTTGGGCGTCGGTTGGAGGTGCATTCCGGTACTCGAATAGATACGAGTAGATGCGCTCATGAGCAGGAGTATCGCGGCCGCGGTGCTCGAGTGCCTCTGACAGTTCCGTGCTGTACGGCTGCGGCAGGGGGCGAGGCGCACTTCCCGATGGAGAGGTGGAGTCTGCAACGCTCACGCCCATAGTCAATCAGCGACGGATCCGATGCGCTCGCCCTTTTTGGGAGGAGTCGCTCCGCGGTGGGAATCTGGCCAGCTAGCGTGGTGACCATGTCGTGGGCGTCGAGCGAATCCGTGCGCAAGTCAATGCGCGGTAACAAGCGACGAGACACGAAACCAGAGCTGATTGTGCGCTCGGCCCTGCACGCCCTTGGATACCGATTCCGCGTCGACTTCCGAGCATCGCCAAGCATTCGCACTCGGGCAGACATCGTCTTCACGAAACGCAGGGTCATCGTGTTCATCGACGGCTGCTTCTGGCATGGGTGTCCGACCCACGGCAGCCGCCCGAAGACGAACAGCGACTATTGGTTGCCGAAGCTCGATCGAAACATTGCGCGCGACCGCGCCACTGACGCGACTCTGGCGTCTGAGGGGTGGGTAGTACTGCACTTCTGGGAGCACGAAGACCTGACCACGGTGGTGACCTCTCTTACTCAGGCGCTCGGGTCGCCGCGCTATGAGGCCGCTCATTGACAGCTCGCTCTGCGGGGATGGGGTCCTCTTGCGCGGCTACCTGCAAGCGGCAGGCTGTGGCGGCGTTCTCATCGAGTAGCACTCGAGCCGGGACTGAAAACTAGCCAGGCCCGCGGCCCCGAAGTCCGAGTATTCCGTCCAACGCGGTCTTGAACTCGGCTTTTCCACCCGGAGACAACGCTCGATAGCGGTCGAACGCGGTATCGACTCTGTCTCGACCTCGACGTCCTTGTCCAACCCAGGCCTGCAGACGCCGCAAGTCGCCAACATTGAAGTTCGCAACCTCTGTTATTAGTGAACCCGGCGACTCAGGCGTTTCCGTATTACTCCTAGCGGGCTCGTTGCACTCCGCACACTCGGTCTGGAGATTGGACAGGTCTCCGCTGCCGTTGGAAATACCGGGGACTACGTGGCCCACGGTGAGTACCGCGTTGGTGTCCGGCCGACCCGGATAAGGTTCGCCCGCGCCGATGCCGCAAATCACGCAGCGGCGGCCGTCTCGGTTTATCACTGCTCGCCGAGTGGAGGCGCTGACGGCAGAGGGGTCGTTTGGCCTCGCGCCCAAAGCCGGGTACCACCCCACACGCTCAAGACGGTATTGCCCCTGTTGCAACGTACGGTCGTGCTTCTTTGACGGAATAAGCCAGCTTCCATACTTTGCCTTCCGAAGCTCTCGGACACGACGTTGAAAGTGCTCGGCATTGTTGCGAGCGTCCGCGCTCAGCCTGTCTCCGATCCCTCGCCGCAGCTCTTCGGTAGTGAAGGTGTCTCCGACTTCCTTGTTGGCGGCGAGCCAAGCGGCGATCCTTCTCTCATCGCCGAGCCCATCCGTTCGCCACCACAGCTCACCGCTTGCCGTGTGTGCCTCGAGAATGTAGTCGTTCACAGCGCGAGGTTATCGGCGGAGACCGGTCCAGCTCAATCTAGATGCCCTCGAACACTTACACCCAAGTAATTCTCGAATCCCCGTACTACCCCGCTCCCCCACTCCGGGGGTAATTCCGACCAATACACCGCGTTTTGGACAATTTGCGGCCACCCAGTGTCGGTGGTCGGCGGAAACGTGCTCGCTCGCCCCGAGCACCTCCGCTCGCGGCATCCGTTCGAAAGAAAGTCGCACGAAATGTCCAACGCAACCACACAGCCCTACGCGCCCTACCCCGCACCGCCGCAGCCCAGCCAGACGACGGGCACCAAGTCGTTCCTCGCCACCTGGATCCTCGCGCTCCTGCTCGGCGGGCTCGGCGTCGACCGCTTCTATCTCGGCAAGGTCGGCACTGGCATCCTGAAGCTCGTCACCCTCGGCGGGTTCGGAGTCTGGGCGCTCATCGACCTGATCATCACGCTCGCCGGGGCCCAGCGCGACAAGCTCGGACGCCCCCTCGCCGGCGTCGAGAACGCGGCGCTGCGCAAGGTCGCCTGGGTCGTCAGCGGCGTCCTGGTCGCACTCGCGATCGCTCTTCCGTCGGCCGCCGGCGGTTCGCCCACGTCGGGTGCCGCCCCTGCAATCACGGCGCCGAAGACGACGGGCGCCTCGCCGGTCGCCGACTGCGGGAAGTACACCGACACGCTCGCCAAGACGGACTGCCAGCAGGGGAAGCCCTCACTCGCGGACCGCGACCAGGCACGGGCAGACTGCGCGCCGAAGTACTCCGACACGAGCGCGCTCGACAAGTGCGAAGCGGGCGACGACGCCGGGGCCAAGGCCGCTCAGCAGACCGCCGACGCGGCGAAGGCTGCGGCCGAGAAGGCCGCCAACGCAGGCAAGTCGTTCGACGACCCCAACCCGGCGGGCACTCACTCGCAGATGCAGTCGACCAACCGCCTCGACGGCAGTGTCACCACCTACGAGGAGTGGTTCGACGGCTACAGCAACGACTGGCGCGGCTACGACCAGTTCAGCGCGCCGAAGACGGGCTACAAATACGTGGCGATCACGGTGCACGTCAAGGCGAATGACTCGGGCGTGGATGCGTCCACGACGGCGTACGACGTCAACTTCGCCGGGCCGGATGGAACCGCCTACGCCCAGGCCGACGTCTACGGCTACCCGGGCGCGATGCCGAGCGTGACGCTGGGCGCCGGCCAGCTGGCGAACGGCGTCGTCGTCTTCGAGGTGCCGAACTCGCTTCAGGGCGGCGTCGTCAGCTTCGGCGACGGGTCGGTGTTCACCGCGGTCCAGTAGCCGCTCACCTCGGCGCCGATCGCGCCGTCCACACCGCGGGCGCCTCGCCGCCCTCAACCCCGAACCCGACGGGGCGCCCGCACTCCATGCGTCAGCACGAGGCCACGCGTGAACGATCGCCACGCGCCGTGGTCCGGGCGACTCGCCGTCCACAGGCAGGGATCGCCGCGAGATGCCCACAACGGACCGGTTGGGCGCACCGGCACGTCGGTGCCGGCCGCTACCGTGGCCGCATGGCGAGCAGAGTGGTACCTTCCCGGCATGAGTGGGTCGTACTTCATGACGGTGGGAAACAAGGGGCGCGTCGTGCTACCGGCTGAGCTGCGGGCGCGGTTCGGCTGGGAGGAAGGCACGACGCTCATCGCCGTGGAGACCGAGAACGGCGTGACCATCAAAGACCGGGCAGAGGTGCTGAAGGAGATCCAATCCAAGCTGGCTGGCACCTCGATCTTGGAGGACCTCCTCGCCGAACGCCGCGCCGAGGCCGCCCGCGAAGACGCTGGCGAGTCATGACCGGCGTTGTCTTCGATGCGTCGGCGCTGATCGCGCTGCTGAAACGTGAGCCCGGTTGGGAGAGCGTCGAGCGCGCACTCACCGCAGGGGGTTTCTGCGGCGCGGCGAATCTCGCTGAGGTCGCCCAGAAGGTCCGATTCTTCGGGTTCCAATGGGAGACGGTGTGGAGCTTTCTGCGCAGCTACGGGCTCACGGTCGTACCCATCCTTGAGGCGGACGCGCTCCGAGCCGCTCTCTTGTGGAAACCGCGCGAGAACTTCTCGCTCGCCGACCGGCTCTGCCTCGCACTCGCAGACCGGCTCGAACTCCCGGCGCTCACCGCGGACACGGCGTGGAAGGGAAAGCATCCGCGAGCGCAGCTCATTCGCTGAGGAAAGGGTCTCGATACGGCCGCCGACGGCGGCCTACTCGACCGACGGGAAGGAGGCACTCGCGCGTTCGGCATCCGCTCAGGTTCAACTTGTATCTTTGCTTGCGTCTAACAAGCGAAGGAGAAACTACCGTGCAAACCGAGACCATCCGCCGCAACCGCAAGCGCGCCGGCATCTGGGCCTCGAGCATCGCAGTGGGGGCGCTTGTGGCCGGCTCCATCACCGTGGGTCTTTATTTCGGCCACGATCCTGCCGACGCCGAGCCGGCCACCAACCCTGCCGCGGTCTCACACCCGATCACCCCGAACACCGACGGCCCCCACGAATCCACGATCTGGGATGCCCAGGTCTGGGCCATGCAGAACTTCGGCAACTTCAACGCCGAGACCCACCACGGTGAGGGCGACGCCCTGATCACCCTGCCCGAAGGCGCCCGTGCCGGGCTGCTGACCGGCCGCCACACCGGCGACGGCGCGTTCGAGCTCCGCCTGCGCGACGCGAACAACGCCATCGTCGAGGAGCCCGTGAACACGAGCGGCGACTACCGCGGCACCACGGCCTGGGGCGTGCACGACAGTCGTGAGGCGACCACTCTGCAGATCGTCGCCGACGGCAGCTGGTCCATCACGATCTCACCCGTGGCCGGCGCGGGTGTCATGCCCTCGACCGGCAACGGACAGGGCGACGCGGTCTTCCTCTACGACGGCACGTGGCGCGGCGTGAACGCCGTGCACAACGGCACCGGCGAGTTCGAGGTCAGGGGCTACACCGAGGACCCCCTCGCGACGGTGAACATCCTCACCCACACCGGGCCGTACTCCGGCACCGCGCTGCTCCCGTCGGTTCCCGCGGTGATCACCGTCAGCTCTGAGGGCACCTGGCAGATCGTGCGGCACTAGCGTCCGACCGATCGTTTCGAGACGGATGCCTGCACCTCGCGAGCACAGCCCGCTCGGCGTCCGGCGCGCGGCAGCCCACCGGGCTGCCGCTGCTGAGCGCCGAACGCTCAACGATCGGAAACGGCCCTGTGCACGAGTTCCGCGAGTTCGGCAGCGCCGAACGCGCGGAACTCGTCTGCGGGCCACCCGTGCAAGACCTCGACCCACTCAGCCGGCACCGCCGCAGCACCGTAGACCGCTCCCGCCAGAGAGCCTGCGATCGCCGCGACGGTGTCGGTGTCGTTTCCGCTGCGCACCGCGAGCTCGAGCGTCTCGCGCAGCGACGACGCATGCACAATGGCCGACCACGCACACTGCAGCGCGCCGACGACCCAGCCGTTGTTCGCGTGCAGCTCCCAGGGCAGCGCGGCCTCCGCAGCGTCCAGCCGCGCGTTCCAGAGCGCCGCCCGGTCAACAGGCAACGCAGAGACCGCCGCGCGCAGTTCGAGTGCGCCGGTGAGAATGGCCGAGCGGATGGCCAGACTCCAGATGACGCACGCGTCGCCGGCATCCGTCTCATGGTGCGTCAGCTCGCTCACGCGGCGGGCGGCGGCGGCCAAGGCATCCGTCTCACCGCCCTCCGATCGACCCAAGAACCCGAGCGCGACCGGGCCCGTGCGCATCAGCGAGCCGTTGCCCGCCGATTTCCCGGACTTGCGATGCACGGCGAGCGCCGAGGTGCGCGCGTCGTCCTCAGTGACATGACGGATGCCGGCCAGCACGGCCCGCGTCTGAAGGCCGACGTCTTTCGCGTCACGCGCCCACCCGATCCACTCGCCGACGATGGCGGCCAGGGTGCGCGCGTCGTCGAGCGGCTTGTGGCGGGCCAACGCCTGCAGGATCGGCACCGCCATGCTGGTGTCGTCGGTCCACTCGCCGAGCTCCCACGGCGGGGCGGCATGAAGGGTGATTGGCGTCGGCGGCAGGACGGACGCATGGAATTCGTATGGTGCTCCAAGTGCGTCCCCTGCCGCCGACGCTGTGACGGCGCCGACAGCTCGGTCCAGTTGCTGTGGTGTCAGCATCCGTCCCCCAACCCCTTAAGAGTTGACAGTATGTCAGCTGGGTCCCTGGTATCTGCCCCCAGTTTGAAGGGTGGCACCAGGGGCCTTGGTCCCGGTACTTCAGGCCGTTGTGGCGGGCCTCTTCGCGCGGGACGCTTCCGGCAGAACCACCGGAAGGAACATCATCATGACCACGACCCCCGCCGCCCCCACTGGCGGCTACCCGCAGCCGCCGGCTCCGGCCTCCGCCCCGAAGTCGTTCACCGCGACCTGGCTGTTCGCGCTGGTGCTCGGCTGGCTCGGCGTCGACCGCTTCTACCTCGGCAAGATCGGCACGGGCATCCTCAAGCTCATCACCCTCGGCGGCCTCGGAGTCTGGTGGGCGATCGACGTGATCCTCGTGCTGACGGGATTGACGACCGACAACCTGCGGCGCCCCCTGCTCGGCGTCGACAGCGATAAAGAACGGATGCTTGCCTGGATCGGCACCGGTGTCGTACTCGTCGCCAGCTCGATCGGCTCGGCCTTCGGCCATTGGAGCGGGCCCGTGCGGTGAGGCGCGGCATTCGCCTCGTAGGCTGACCGCATGTCCGATGAATCCGAGACGGATGCCGCAGCTGTTCGCCCCGGAATCGAGGAGCGCCTCAGCAGGCTGATCCAGCTCGACACCGTGTCATCGACCGTCGTGACCGACGGCCCAGAAGCGTTCGAGCAGCTGCTCGCCGAGCTGTACCCCCTGGTGCACCAGCACCTGAAGAAGGAGCGCATCGGGGAGCGCGGGGTGGTGTTCCACTGGGACCCGACCGCTGAGGAGCCGCGCAGCGGCGTCTCGAAGCGATCCTCAGCCGACGATGGCTTCGAGACGCGCCCTACGGGCGCTCCTCAACCATCGGTCGAGCCCGTCGTGCTCATGGCGCACTTCGACACCGTGCCCGCCGTCGCCGAGAACTGGAGCAGGTCGCCGTTCTCCGGCCTCATCGAAGATGGCGTGGTGCACGGCCGCGGCGCCGTCGACGACAAGGGCGCACTCGTCACGGTGATGGATGCCGTCGAGAACCTGCTCGCGGTCGGCGCCACGCCCCAGCGCCCCGTGCTCATCAGCCTCGGCGGCGACGAGGAGACCGAGGGGCCATCGGCGAGGGCGATCTCTGAGGAGCTGCACGCGCGCGGCATCCGCCCCTGGCTCGTGATCGACGAGGGCGGCGCCGTCATCGACGCGCCGCTTCCGGGGCTGCGGCACCAGAGCGCGATGGTCGGGGTCGCCGAGAAGGGCGCCGTGACGGTGCGGCTCACCGCCACCGCCCCGCCCAGCCACGCCGCGACGCCGAGTCGCGCGCCGACCGCGACCGAGCGTCTCGCGAAGGCGATCACCCGGCTGCGCCGGAATCCGTTCCCCAAGCGGCTGAACGCCACGGCGCGTGCGATGTTCGCCTCCTTCGAGGGCGTCGCGACCGGCGCGGGCAAGGCGCTGGTCACCGTCGCGCCGCGGCTGGGGCCCGTCAGCGCGCGCCTGCTCGCGAGCCTCGGCGGCGAACCGGCCGCCATGGTGCAGACCACCCTCGCCGTGACGCTGCTCGATGCCGGCACAGCCCACAACGTCATCCCGAACACGGCGACCGCCGTGCTCAACCTGCGCCTCGCCGTCGGCGACACCGTCGAGCAGGTCATCGCGACCCTGAAACGCACGATCAAGGACCCGGCTGTTGCCATCGAGCTCATCGAGGGCTACCCCGCGAGCCCTGAGTCGCGCACCGATACGCCGCAGTGGCAGGCGATCACGGATGCCGTGGCCGAGGCCTACCCCGAGGCGGTCGTCGCTCCGTACGTCATGCTGCAGGCATCCGATGCCCGGCACTTCCACCGTTTCACGACCGAGGCGACCTATCGCTTCGCCCCGCTCGCGATGTCGGCGGCCGAGCGCGCCGCGATCCACGGCAACGACGAGCAGGTGACCGTCGACGCGCTCGTGCGCGGGGAGCGGTTCTACCGTCAGCTTCTGTTGCATCTGCCGACGTAGCATCGAGGTATGGCCACCCCCGAGAGCTTCGACAAGATCACCATGTTCGGCGCCGCCTGGTGCGGCGACTGCCGCCGCTCGAAGGCGCTGCTCGACCGGCTCGAGGTCGACTACGACTACGTCGACGTCGAGGAGGAGTTCGAGGGCGCCGCACGCGCCGAGGCGATCAGCGGTCGCAAGAGCATCCCGGTGATCGTGTTCCCCGACGCGACCCACGTCGTCGAGCCGACGGATGCCGAGCTCGAGGCGAAGCTGAGCGAGCTCGCGGCGTAGCCGCCCCGCTTCTGTGCCTGCACCCGACGGCTGCGCCTCCCGTCGCGGACGCACGTGTCGGGCGCAGGCACAGTTATCCGCGGCTCACCCCAGCTGCGACGCCGGGATGCCGAAGGTCTGGCAGCTCCCGGGTGAGCCGTTCAGCCCCGTGTTGAACCACTTCTGACGCTGGGTACTCGTGCCGTGCGTGAACGACTCGGGGTTCGCCTGCCCCTGCGTGACCTCCTGGATATGGTCGTCGCCCACCGCGGCGGCCGCCTTCAAGGCATCCGTGATCTGGTCCGCCGTGATCGGCTCGAGGTAGGTCTGCCCGTTCTCGTCCTTCACGGTCGACGCGTCGCCCAGCCACGCGCCGGCGTAGCAGTCGGCCTGCAGCTCGAGCCGCACCGAGTCCGATGAGGCTCCGGTCGCCGAGAGGTTCTTGCCCTTCATCGTGCCGGTGATGTTCTGGATGTGGTGACCCCACTCGTGGCCGATGACGTACAGCTGCGCGAGTCCGCCGGCCGTGTCGCCGAACTGCTGCGCGAGCTCGTCGTAGAAGGCCGGGTCGATGTAGATCGTCTGGTCGTTCGGGCAGTAGAAAGGCCCCATGTCGGTCGAGGCCGAGCCGCAGCCGGTCGTCGTCGACTGGTCGAAGATCACGATGCCCTGCGGGTCGGTGTAACCGCGCACCTGGTCGGCCCAGTACGTCTGCAGCATGGCGGCCGCGCCCTGGATGCGGCAGTTCGCGTCCTTGTTCGCCTCGGCCGCCGTGCAGGCGAGCCGCTCGTCGCCGCTCGTGTCGATCTGCTGCCCCTGCAGGCCCGAGAGGCCGCCCGCGACGCCGCTCACGTCCACTCCCGTGAAGTGCTGGACCAGCAGCACCACGATCGCGATCAGGATCGCTCCGCCGCCCGCGCCGCCGCCGATCTTCATGCCGCGGCCGCCGCTGCGGCGGCTCGCCTTCCCGCCCGAGATGTCGGCGTTCTCGTTGAACGTCATGCGGCAAAGGTACCGCTGGGGCGCCTCAAAGAAACCCGCTCGAGCGCAACGCGACAGACTGAGAGCGTGGACTCGCCCCTCAGAACCTTCCGCGCCGGCGTCGCATGGGTCTCTCGCACCCGATGGTTCCGCCGCGTCGGCCCGCGCATCATGCCGCCGTTCGAGCGCGTCATGGCAAAGCTCACCGAGGGCCGGGTGACCGCGAGCGGCATCCTGATGCCCGCGCTCGTGCTGCACACGACCGGCGCGAAGACCGGGCAGCCGCGGCAGACCGAGCTGATGTGCGTGCCCGATCACGGCACCTGGCTCATCACGGGCTCGAACTTCGCGCGCGAGCAGCACCCCGCCTGGACCGCAAATCTGCTCGCTCACCCCGAGGCCGAGATCGACTACAAGGGCCGACGGATGCGGGTCACCGCCACCCTCGTGCCGGATTCCGAGCGCGAAGAGGTCTGGGCCACCATCCAGCGGCAGTGGCCCGGCTACCGCAAATACGAGGTCGCCTCGGGCCGCACCCTGCGCATCTTCCGCCTCACCGTGCGCTGACTGCGTCCGGCGAGCAGGGGGGTGTGCCCGTTCGGCGCGAATGTGCCCGGCGCACCGGCAACACGTGCGCCGAACGGGCGCAGTCGCGGCGCGCCGCAGCAGCAGCGCGCACAATGGACGCATGGCCGACCTCGACGAGCTGCGCCGCCTGCGGCGAGCGCGCGACCGCATGGATCGTGAGTTCGCCGAGCCCCTCGACGTGCCGGCCCTCGCGCAGACCGCGCTCATGTCGCCGGCGCACTTCAGCCGCCGCTTCCGCGCGGAGTACGGCGAGACGCCCTACGCCTACCTCATGACCCGGCGCATCGAGCGGGCGAAGGCGCTGCTGCGCCGCGGCGACCTGAGTGTGACGGATGCCTGCTTCGCGGTCGGCTGCACGAGCCTCGGCTCGTTCTCGGCGAGGTTCACCGAGCTCGTGGGCGAGACGCCGAGCGCCTACCGCGCCCGCGACCACAGCGCGCTGCAGCTCATCAGCCCGTGCCAGCTCATGCTGATCACCAGGCCGCGGCGCCAGCCCGCTGGTCGAGTAGCCCGCGAAGCGGGCGTATCGAGACCCACCGAACAGAGCAGTTTCGAAGAAGCATCCGTTCTCTCCCCTGCCTAGCCTCGAGGGCATGACAGTTTCACTCAGCGGCGTGCACATCCTGGTCGACGACCCCGATGCCTCGCTCGCCTTCTATCAAGACGTTCTCGGCTTCACGAAGCTCTTCGAGGCGGAGAACGGCGGCTTCCGCTGGATCACCCTCGCGACGCCAACCCAGCCCGAGATCCAGATCGTGCTCGAGCAGCCGCACGGCGGGCGCTCGCAGGAGAGCGGCGATCAGCTCGCCGCGCTGCTCGCGAAGGGCGAACTGCAGATGGTGAACTTCAGGACGGACGACCTCGACGCGACCTTCGAGAAGGTCGCCGCGGCGGACAGCGCCGAGATCCTGCAGGAGCCCGCCGACCAGCCGTGGGGCCAGCGCGACGCGGCGTTCCGCGACCCGGCGGGCAACCTCATCAGGATCGCTCAGGCGTAGCCGCTCCCGGGCTTGCGTACTCTGGGACGCATGCCCGCCGACACGATCCGCCGCCGACGTGCGCCCTGGATCATCACCGTCGTCGCGGTCGTCGTGATCGCGGCGGCGGTGGCGGCGGTCGGGTGGGTGCGCCTGCAGCGGCCGCCCGCCCCGGCGCAGACGGCGATCCAGTTCTGGCAGCTGCTCGCCGACGGCCACGCCCAGGACGCGCTCGCGCTCACGACGACCCCTGCAGACTCCGTGCCGAACGGGCTGCTGCTCAGCGACGCGGTCTACGGCAAGGCCGATCGCGGCATCGCCCACGTCACGTCCGGTCGCTTCACGCAGCACGACGACAGCGCGTCGGGCACTGTGAGCTACACGCAGCACGGCACCGCGCACACCGCGAAGGTCGAGCTGCAGCTCGTGCGGAGCGGGTACTTCACGAGGCCCACCTGGCAGATCACGAACGCGCCCATCGCCCGGGTCGATGTGACGGTCGCGAGCGGCAAGCAGGCCGACTCGCTCGCCGTCGAGGGCAGGTCGCTGCCGCTGCCGGGCGGCGACGGCACGCTCGCGGTGCCCGCACTGCCGGGCACATACCGCTTCGCGCTGGGGGTCTCGAACAAATTCTTCGCGCCCGTGCCGCAGCAGGTCGCCGTCACGGGCGCGAGGGCCGCGGTCACCTTGGGCGTGAAACCGTCCGACAAGCTCGGTCGGCAATCGGTCGCGGCCGCGACCGCATTGGTGAACGGATGCTTCGCGCAGCCCTCCCTCGCCCCGGACTGCAGCCTCGCCCAGGGCATCCGCAACGTCTTCAATCTGCAGGCCGAGACCACGGTCAGCTACCAGCTGACGCGAGCGCCCCAGCTCGCCTTCGACGCGCAGGCGATGCAGGTGAAGTCGACCAGGGACGGCGAGATCACGACGACCCAATCGGATGCCATCAACGCGCCGTTCCACAACGTCGCTGACGTCTCGTTCGCACTCGACGTGGCCGTCACGGACGGGAAGATCGTGCTGACGCCCGACCAGGGCGGAGTGTTCAACACCGACACCGTGTGCGTGCCGGGAACGCACCAGGCGGCCTGCGGCACCTGACCCGGGCCTTCCTGCGCCCCGCCTACGCGGCGTCGAGGAACTCGACCTCGACCTCGTGGCGCGGCTCGGGGGCGGCATCCGTCGGCTCGGTCACCGCGGCGCCTCGCCGCGGCACCAGCACGGCGGCGCCGACCGCGATGAGCGCGAACAGGGCGACCAGCAGGAATCCGCCGATGTATCCGCCCTCGACGGGCAGTCCGGTCGCCGTGGCGTGCGCCGTCACGACACTGGTCACGGCCGCGGTGCCGACGGCCCCGCCGATGACGCGGATGTTGGCGTTCATGCCCGTCGCGACGCCGGTCTGGTGGTGCGGCACGCTCTGCACGACGAGGCTCGAGAGGGCGGCATAGGCGAAGCCGAGTCCGACGCCGTAGAGCAGGCCCCAGGCCGCGATCACCACGGCGGAATCGTGTTCGAACGCAATGCCGGCGGTCGCGACGGTCGAGATCACGGAGGTCCACACGAGCTGCATGCGGAAGCTCACGCGATGCGAGATGCGCGCGCTGAGCGGCCCGGTGACGCCCATGCCGACGACCATCGGCAGCAGCACGAGTCCGGCGCCCGTCACGGACAGCCCGAGCCCGTAGCCCGAGGACTCGGGCGTCTGCACGAGCTGCGGCAGGAAGGTGAGGATGCCGAACATGGTCGCGCCGAACAGCAGGGCGACGAGATTCGTGGTCCACACCGCGGGGGTGCGCATCAGGCGCATGTCGATGATGGGGTGCTGAGCCCTCGACTCGACGACGATCCAGAGCACGAGCAGCACCGCGGCGACGACGAACAGGCCCTGGGTGGCGGGGTTGGTCCAGCCCCATGCACGCCCCTCCGAGAGCGGCAGCAGCAGGGCGACCAGCCATCCGGCCATGAGCACGGCGGCGCGGGTGTTGAAGCGGCCCTCGGTGCGGGTGCCCGACTCGGGCAGCAGGAACACGGCGGCGACGCCGAGCAGCACGACGAGGATCATCGGCAGCCAGAACAGCCAACGCCAGTCGAGCGCCGACTCGATCGGGCCGGCGAGCACGACACCGATGCCGCTGCCGATCGCGAGGATCGACGACAGCAGCCCGATGGCGCCGGGCACCCGGCGCGCCGGGTAGATCTCGCGGATCATGCCGAATGCGAGCGGGGTCACGGCGTAGCCGAAGCCCTGCAGCACGCGGCCGACGAGCACGACGGCGAGGTTGGGCGCGAGCGCGGAGACGAGCGTGCCGAGCGCGATCGCGCCGAGCACGGCGAGGATCGCGCGCTTGCGGCCGAACAGGTCGCCGGCCTTCCCGATGAGCGGGGTGGCGACGGCCGCGGAGAGCAGCCAGGCGGACATGATCCAGGTGGCGCCGGTCTGCGTCGTGTGCAGATCGGCCTGCATCGCAGGCAGCACGGGCGCCATGAGCGACTGCAGCGCGGTCAGCGAGGCGACCGCGAGCGCGAGGATCGTGAAGGCGATGGTGGGATTCGCTGCTTTGGTGGGCACAGCGGTACCGCCTTTCAAAGGTGGGAGGGTGTACGATTGATCAGAACCGGAGAGTTCTCCGGTGACTCGATCAACAGTAACGGAGAACTCTCCGTTTAGCAAGCGCAGTAGTAGACGGATGCCTGACACCAAGCCCGAAGTGAAGAAGCGCGCCGACGCGCAGGCCAACTACGAGCGCATCCTCGGTGTGGCGCTCGAGGCGCTGACCGCCGACCCCGACGCGTCGCTGAACTCGATCGCGAAGACGGCGGGCGTCGGCGCGGGAACGCTCTACCGCCACTTCCCCACCCGCGACCACCTCGTCGTGGCCGCCTACCGGCACGAGGTGCAGGAGCTCGTCGACGCGGCGTACTCCCCCTGGGTCGCGAAGCTCGAGCCAGCGGTCGCCCTGCGCACCTGGTTCGACCGCATGGCGCAGTACGGCATGACGAAGACGGGGCTCAAGAGCGCGCTCGACGCGGCCACGCAGTCCGTGCCGCTGGAGCGCGACGAGATCCACCGAGCGCTCGCCGATGCGATCTCCCACCTGCTCGCGCGCGGGCAGCAGGCGGGCGAGCTGCGCGCCGACCTCACTGCCGAGGATGTGCTGCTGGCCGTCGGATTCCTGTGGCGCCTCGACCCGGCATCCGATTGGCGCCCGCAAGCCAGTCGTCTGCTCGATCTCGTGGTCGACGGCCTGCGCGCCGCCCCAGCGCCTACTGCCGGCTGAGTTCCGCTCGGGCCGCTGCGACGATGCCGTCGTTGGTGAGCGCTTCGCCGCCGATTCCCCACCCGCCGTCATACGCCTCAGTCAGCTGCACCCAGGTGCGCGCCACCAGGCTCGCATCGCCGGCGTGCTCGGCCACGACCCGGGAGAGCTCGCGCACCGCCGCCAGCTGCTTGTCGCGGTCGAGGGCACCCTGGTTGGTCAGCACGGTCACGCGCACGTGATCGCTCGAGCCGTTCACGTCTGAGATCGCGGCAGCCGGCACCTCGTGCACGAACGCCGCCGTGTTGGCGCGGAACAACTGCAGCTCGGGAACCTGCTCGACGCTCTTGAGCGTGGCGGCGAGGTCGGTGGCGAGGGCATGCACGTCGGGGAAGAGGCCTGCGGGGGCGTAGACGTCGATCATGGGCATGCGATCAAGCTAGATTATGATGATCGTCATAGTCAAGAGAGGATGCCGAGATGACGACGGATGCCCGCTCCCGCATGCTCGACGGAACGATCCGCTTGCTCGCCCGCAAAGGCATGGGGGCCTCGTTCTCCGAGCTGATCGAGGCCTCCGGCGCCCCGCGCGGCTCGATCTACCACCATTTCCCCGGTGGTAAGGAGCAGTTGCTGGCCGAGGCCATCGCCCTCGCGAGCTCGCGGCAGCTCGCGGCGCTGGAGCTGCTGCGCGGGCAAGACGCCTTCCAGATCGTCGCCGCCTTCTTCGACGGCTGGCGCCGGCTGCTGCTCGGCACCGAGTTCGGCGCAGGCTGCTCGGTGGCTGCAGTGACGGTCGCGGCCGGGTCCGGCGAGCTGATCTCGGGCGCCGGCGCGGTGTTCCGCGACTGGGGCGCGAAGCTCGCGGAGCTGCTCGAGGCTGGTGGCATCCCGGCATCCGCCGCCCGCGGAATCGCGACGCTCATGATCGCGGGCTCCGAGGGGGCGGTCGTCCTCTGCCGTGCCCAGCACAGCATCGTGCCGCTCGACTCGGTCGAGGCATCCGTGCTGGACGCCGTGAGAACCGCCTAGACCGGCACCCGCTCGAACAGCCGGCCTACAAGCCGCGGCGCGGTCGTCTCGTCGACGGTCCACGGCGAGAAGATGATGCGGTAGATGATCGGCGCGATCACGAAGTCGATCACCTGGTCGGGGTCGAGGCCGAAGGAGTCCGGCGCGCGCTCGAGCAGCAAGCTCGCCTCGATGCGGCGGTTGCGCAGGCAGTCGCTCTCGACCTCGCCGGCGGTCGCGGCGCCGGCACGCAGCAGCGCCGCGTTCACGGGCTGGGAGTAGTGCGTGACGAATTCCTCGGCCCACAGCTCGAGATCACGGCGGAGGTCAGAGGTGTCGGGCAGCGGTCGCTTCGGGTCGAGGCGGTAGGTCGCGATGTCGTTGATCATCGTCTGCAGGTCGCCCCAGCGGCGGTACACGCTCGTCGGGTTCACGCCCGCGCGCTCGGCCACCATCGGGATCGTGATGGCTGCCCGCCCACGCTCCTCGATCAGCTCCTCGACGGCCGCCTTCACAGCCGCGACGACGGCCGCGCTACGGCCCCCGGGGCGGGTGGGTCTCGCCGACATGCCAGTCATGCTAATGCCGAACCTCGCTTCAGGCCCTGATGGCTGCCCGCGCCAGACGCCACTGCAGCAAGAATCCGATCGCCGCCGCGACCACGATCGCCACTGCGTAGCCGACAGCCACGGGCCGCAGCCCGAATGCCCCGACGACCTGACCGGCGATGATGGCGGGAACACCGAACGAGAGGTACGCGACCACGTAGACCGCGGCCGAGAGACCCGCGCGCTCGTCCGGTCGGGCGAGCGGCAGGACCCCGCGCAGCGCGCCGGAGAACGACGTGCCGAAGCCGACGCCGGCGACGGCTCCGCCACTGACCAGCAGCACGTAGTCGGCCTGCACGATGCCGACCGCGATCAGAGCGGCGCCGACGGCAAGCGCCGACGTGCCGATCAGCACCGCGCGGCGCGGCAGGAACCGACCGAGCAGGTACCCTGCGATGGTCGCCGCGGCCGGCTCTGCGAAGGTCGTGGCTCCGCTGAGCAGGCCGCTTCGCGAGTGGAATACCGCTCCGAGCACGGTGGGCACGAGGCCGAAGAACAGTCCGGCGACCATCCAGGTGGCGATGTGCACCGGGATCGCGCCGGCGAACTCGCGCCGTGCCGCTCCTGGCACTGAGACCCGCGGCGCGAGCGAGCGCCACGTGAAGCGCTCGCGGGCTGCCGTCTCAGGGGCGAGTGTCGCGGCGAGCGCGCCGAACACCATGATCAAGGCGAGCGCGCCGAACACGATCTGCGAGGCATGCGCGGTGAGCTGCACGGCCGCGCCGGTCAGCAGCGCTCCGAGGCCGAGACCCGCGGCCGGCGCGAGCGAGGCGAGCAGCGCTCCGAGGCGCTTCCGGCTCTCGGGGGCGAGCTCGACGATCCAGGCCGAGAAGGCGCTGGTCGCCGCACCGGTCGCGACGCCCTGCACGATGCGGGCCGCGATCACCCAGCCGATGCCCGTGGCGCCGAAGAACATCAGCATGGCGACGACCTCGAGCACGAGCGCAGCGGTGACGACGGGCCGGCGGCCGAGTCGGTCGGAGAGGGAGCCGACCACGAGCAGCGCTGCGAGCAGGCCACCCGAGTACGCTGCGAAAGCCACGGTGAGCGCCCACTCAGGGAAGCCCCACTCGCGCTGGTAGACGACGAGTAACGGGGTGGGGGCGCCGGCCGCGAGATACAGGCTTGCGAAGGCGGCAGCCGAAGCCGCGAAGGCGGCCGTGCGCGGCAGGCGGGCGGCGCGGGGCGCCGCCGTCAGCGCGAGTTCTGAGGTCATCACATGCTCCGATCCAAAAGCAACGATGGTGGCTTTAACCCATCCACATCTCGGATATTCCGCTAAGGCAAGAATCTTTGCTTTTGCGACGGATGCCTGTCGAAGTCGCCCACTCGCACGCCAAGCTGGTCTCCTCAGGCAGGGAGAGGGGACCACATGCCTTCAGCACCGCAAGACCCGCACAGCCCGCGCGACACGTCGCCGGCCGAGTACGACATCGCCGACACGAAGGAGAACAGGCTCGAGCTGTTCGGCGACCGGATCGCCGCCGTCGAGGACTTCAGCCACGAGCAGGCCGGCTACCACAAGGGCCTCGGCGCCCGGCAGCTGCAGATGATCGCGATCGGCGGTGCGATCGGAACGGGTCTCTTCCTCGGTGCGGGCGGCCGGCTGCACACCTCCGGCCCGATCCTGATCTTCGTCTACGCGATCTGTGGCTTCTTCGCCTTCCTCATCCTGCGCGCCCTCGGCGAGCTGGTGCTGCACCGCCCGTCGTCCGGATCGTTCGTGAGCTACGCGCGCGAGTTCTACGGCGAGAAGGCGGCCTATGTCGCCGGGTGGATGTACTTCCTCAACTGGGCGATGACCGGAATCGTCGACTCCACAGCCATCGCCGTCTACGTCAAGTACTGGTCGGCGTTCTCGGCGGCACCGCAGTGGCTCATCGCGCTGATCGCCCTCGCCGTGGTGCTCGGCGCGAACCTGATCTCGGTGAAGGTCTTCGGCGAGATGGAGTTCTGGTTCGCCCTGGTCAAGGTGACCGCGCTCATCGCGTTCCTCGTCATCGGCGCGATCTTCCTCGCCTTCCGCTTCCCGACCTCGGCCGGCGCGACCGGCTTCGGAATGCTCGCCGACCACGGCGGCCTGCTGCCGCACGGCATCGGAACGATCATCGCGGCCGTCATCGTCGTGCAGGGCGTCGTGTTCGCATACGCCGGAGTCGAGCTCGTCGGCACGGCCGCGGGCGAGACCCCCGAGCCGCACAAGGTCATGCCGCGCGCCGTGAACTCGGTGATCTTCCGCATCGCGGTGTTCTACTGCGGCTCGATCTTCCTGCTCGCGCTGCTGCTGCCCTACACGATGTACAGCGCCGACGAGAGCCCTTTCGTCACCTTCTTCTCGCACATCGGCAACCCCGAGGTCGGTGCGATCGCGGGCAATCTGATGAACTTCGTCGTGCTCACCGCAGCGCTGTCGTCGCTGAACGCCGGCCTCTACTCGACCGGGCGCATCCTGCACTCGATGGCGCAGTCCGGGGCATCCCCTCGCTTCACCGGTGTGATGAACGCGCGCGGCGTGCCGTGGGGCGGCATCGTGCTGACGTTCTGCGTCGCGCTGCTCGGTGTCGGCCTCAACCTGGTCGTGCCCGCGCAGGCGTTCGAGATCGTGCTCAACGTCTCGGCGCTTGGCATCATCTCGAGCTGGGGAACGATCATCCTGTGCCAGATGGCATTGAAGCGGCGGGCGGATGCCGGGCAGATGGAGCGCCCCCACTTCCGCCTCTTCGGCGCGCCGTTCACCGCGTGGCTCACGCTCGCGTTCCTCGTCGCCGTGCTCGTGCTGATGGCGTTCGACTACCCGACGGGCACGTACACGATCGCGGGGCTCATCGTGATCATCCCGCTGCTGATCCTCGGCTGGTACCTGCAGCGCGACCGCATCATGGCGATCGCCGAGGAGCGCCTCGGCCACACGGGCATGTTCCCGACGATCCCCGGTCGGCGGCCGCCGATCACGCACCAGCCGCCCCCGAGGAACTAGTTCCCGTTCCGGACGTTCGCGCCCGCGGCCCGAGGCGCAGCTGTCGGGAACGGGAACTAATCGGTGGCGGGCTGCCGCGCGCGCAGCGCCGCGAGGTCCTCGTCGATGAGGCGCGCGATGCGCTCCTCGCGGAACGCCGCGTAGTCGGGGTCGTCGTCGACGCGCGGTGCCGCGAGGCGGGCGGCGAGCGTGCCGCCGATCTCGTCCCACGCGGCGGCCTTCGCCTCGTCGACCAGCTTCCGCAGCGCCTCGTGCTCGACGGCGGTCGTCTCATAGGCCTCCGCGACCGCCCGCAGCGCCTGCGGCTTGCGCCGGTGGTCGGGCTCGATCACGACCGGCTTGCCGCCGGGGAAGATGCGGCCGCCCGTGGTCGACTCGTCGCGGTCGAGGTCCTTCTGCGCGCGCACCGCGGCGTCGCGATTGGTCTCGGCGAGCTCGTGGTACTCGCCCCGGGCGAACTCCTCAAGCTCGGCCTCGTCGAACGGCTTCCCGTCGCGCAGGGCGTTCACGATCAGGTGGTTCTTCACCGCCATGCGCACGCCGTGGTACGCGATCTTCAGCGCGTCCTCGACGACGTCGTCGAGCGGCGCGAGCGGTTCGGGCTCCGGGGGAACGAAGCGCCCCAGATCCCTCCGCTTCTTCCGGAACAGTGCCACCCCTCCATCGTGCCGCAGTTCCGGCATCCGTTCTCTCCCCCGTCCGCTCTAGGCCGTCGGTTGCGCTGCTGCGATCCGCAATGCGCTGCCCGGATCCGAGTCACGCACTGCGGATCCGAGCCGCGCGTGCGAACGGGCTCGACAACGCCCGACACCGCGTCACCCCTTCACCGCACCGCCCAGGCCGCCGCCGCGCAGGAAGGTGCGCTGGAAGCACAGGAAGATCACGACGGGGATGAGCGAGGCGATCGCGAGGGCCGCGAGGTACACGCCGAGGTCGGTCTGCGAGGCGATCGCGGGAAGGCGCACCGACAGCGGCTGGATCTGCTGGTTCGGCAGCACGAGCATCGGCCACAGGAAGTCCGCCCAGGCCGCCGAGATCCCGAACACCGACACCACCCCGAGGATGGGCCGCGACATCGGCAGCACGATCGACCAGAACAGCCGGAACGGCCCGGCGCCGTCGGTCTCGGCCGCCTCGAACACCTCGGTCGGCAGGCCCTGGAAGAACCGCATCACGAGCAGCACGTTGAAGGCGGATGCCCCGGCCGGAAGCCACACGGCCCAGTAGGTGTTCAGCAGCGAGGTGCCGACGAGCGGCGGGTGCAGGATCGTGAGGTACAGCGGCACGAGCAGCACCACGGCCGGCACGAACAGCGTCGCGAGCACGAGGCCCGAGATCACCTTCGCGTAGGCCGGCTTGAGCACGGCGAGCGCGTAGCCGCCGGTCGTCGCCACGATGAGCTGCACCGCCCATTCGCCGACCGTCACCCAGATCGTGTTCACGAAATAGGTACCGATGTGCACGTCGTTCCACGCGTGCGCGAGGTTCGCCCACGCGAAGCCGTTCGGGAACAGGGCCATCGGATGCTGCAGCGTGTCCTGCGTGGGTGTGATCGCCGACTTCGCGAGCCACAGCAGCGGCAGGAGCCCGACCACGATCAGCAGCAGGAGCAACACGACGTGCAGCACCGTCGTCGGGATCCGTACCGCCGGCCGCTTCCAGTCGGTCTCGGAGATGATGGTGCGATCTGTGCTCATGTGGGCCGTTCGGGTGGTCGTCACGCGTCGCTCCAGCGGCGCGTGAGGCGGAAGTACAGCACCGACATCAGGGCCAGGAACACGGCGAGCATCAGGCTCAGCGCGGTCGCGGCGCCGTAGTTGCCGCCGAGGCTGTTGGTGAAGGCGTAGCGGTAGACGAGCAGCAGGATCGTGGTCGTCGAGTCGACCGGCCCGCCGTTCGTGAAGAGGAACGGCTGCAGGAACACCTGCGCGGTCCCGATGATCTGCAGGATGAGGGTGATGAACAGGATGCCGCGCAGCTGCGGCAGCGTGACGTGCCAGATCTTCCCCCAGATGCCCGCGCCGTCGACCTCGGCGGCGTCGTACAGCTCAGGGGCGACGCTGGTCAGGGCGGCGAGGTAGATGATGATCGTCCCGCCGGCGGCGGCCCAGGTCGCCTGCAGCACGAGCGACGGCATCGCGGCGACCGTGCTCTGGATCCAGGGCTGGGGTGGGATGCCGGCCCAGCCGAGGATCGTGTTGAAGACCCCCTCGGCGCGGGCGTCGTAGAAGAACTTCCACAGCAGCACCGACACGACCGGCGGCATGACGACGGGCAGGTAGGCGAGCACACTGAAGAGCCCCTTGAGGCGGCGCACCTCGCTCATGATCACCGCGAGCACGAGCGGCAGCGGGTAGCCGAACACGAGCGCGAGCAGCGCGAACCAGCCGGTGTTGCGCACGGCCACCCAGAAGATCGGGTCGTGGAAGACGTACTCGAAGTTCTGCCAGCCGACGAAGAGCGGCGCGGTGACGAGGTTCGTGCGCTGGAAGCTCATCACGACCGAGCGCGCGATGGGCCACCACGAGAACACGCCGAAGACGACGAGCAGCGGCAGCGTGAAGACGAGCTTCGACAGCCCGCCGCGCCGCACCCACGTGATCGGGGTGCGGCGCGGGCGCACGCGCTCGGCGGCCGGGCGGCTCACGGCCGCCCGGCCCGTCGCGGCTGCCTGCTCGGTCAGCTCAGCCCTGGTCAGCATCGACGAGGGCCTGGATCTTCTGGTCCACGGCCTTCAGCTGCGCGTCGACGTCGACGTTCTTCTTGGTCAGCACGGCCTGCACGACGCTGTCGAGGGCGCCGTAGAGATCCTGCGTGTGCGCGGAGGGCTCCGGCACGATCTGCTGGTCGAAGATGCCGTCGGTGAACGGCTTCAGGTTCGCGGTGGGGATGTTGTCGTACGGCGCGATCCAGCTCTGGTTCTGCTGCCAGGTCGCCTTGTCGAACACGGGAAGGGTGGGCGCGTTGACGGCCTGGTTGCCGGCCTTGAGGGTCTGCGCGTTCTTGATGGCGGCGGCCTTGTCGACCGTCGGCTGCGTGCGGTAGAAGTCGATCCACTTGACGGCGGCGGCGATCTGCGCGGGCGAGTCCTTGACGTTCACGACGTCGACGTTGCCGCCCGACAGGATGCCGGCGTCCGAGGAATCCGACAGCGGGAAAGTCGTCACCCCGTACTTCGTCTGGTCGAATCCGTTCGCCTGCATGAGCGAGCCGATCACGTCGGAGCCGCTCATGTACATGGCGACCTGACCGGAGGCGAACGCCTGGTTGATGCCCGACCAGTCGAACAGGAAGTTCGAGCCCATGGCGTTGTCGTCCCAGCGCAGCTTCGCGAGCCACGCGAGCGCCTGCTTGGTCTGCGGGTTGTCGGTCTTGACGGTCACCTTGCCGTCCTTGCCGATGGTCTCGAAGCGGCCGCCGAGCGAGTTCGTCAGGGTCGCGAGCTCCCAACCGCCGGTGTTCCCCGAGGTCATCTGCATGTAGCCCGCGGTGCCCGGCACCTTCTCGGCGATGGTCTTCGCGTCCGCCTCGATCTCGTCGAGCGTCGTCGGCGGCTTGTCGGGGTCGAGCCCGGCCTTGGTGAAGATCTCGCGGTTGTACGACAGCGCCATCGCGTACGGGCCCCACGGGATGCCGTAGATCTTCCCGTCCTTGCCGGTGGCCACGTCGAGCACGTTCTTGTTCCACTTGCCGGCCGTCGAGGTCTTCCTGAAGTCGGCCGTGATGTCGGCCAGCTGGCCGTTGTTCGCGAGCGTCTTCGAGTCGGTGAACGGCACGTTGAACACGTCGGGCAGGGTGCCGCCCGCGAGCTCGGCGGCGAAGGTGGTGCCCGTCCACTGGTACTCGATGGGCTTCACGATGATGTCGGGGTTCGCCTTCTCGAACTCCTTGACGCGGTCGCTGAGCGCCTTGAGGGCGTCGGCGGTCGCGCCGGGCAGCACCGGCGCGACGGTGAGGTACACCTTGCCGTCCTTGGCGCTCGCATCACTCGACGACGAGCAGCCTGCGAGCAGGCCCACGCCGACGGCGGCGATCGCGAGCGCCGCGATGACCTTCCGTGACTTCATTGTCAGTTCCTTACTGTTCGTGGTGTGTGGTGATTACAGGCTGTTGATGCGTAGCCATGCGGTTGAGTCGGGGGGCAGCAGTCCGCCGTCGAGCGGACTGCTCGCGAGAAGCACCTTGTCGTGTGCGGGCAGGTGAGACGGATGCCTGCCGAGGTTCGTCACGCTGAGGAATCCGTTGCCGCGCCGGAATGCCAGCACGTCGTCGCCTGCCGCCGCCTCGAGCCACGCGAACGACCCGTCGCCGAGATCGGGGTCGCTGCGCCGCAGCGCGAGCGCCGCGCGATAGAGGTTCAGCATCGAGTCGGGGTCGGCTTCCTGCGCCTCGACGGTGAGCGCCGCCCAGGCCGCGGGCTGGGGCAGCCACGGCTCTGCCGCGCCCTCCGGGCCGAAGCCGAAGGGGGCGGATTCCCCCGACCAGGGCAGCGGCACGCGGCATCCGTCCCGCCCGGGGTCCACGCCGCCGGAGCGGAAGTGCATCGGGTCCTCGAGCCGGTCGAGGGGCAGGTCCTCGACCTCGGGCAGGCCGAGCTCGTCGCCCTGGTAGAGGTACAGCGAGCCCGGCAGGGCGGCCGTCAGCAGCGCAGCAGCGCGCGCCCGGCGCAGCCCGAGGGCGAGGTCGACAGGCGTGCCGAAGCGCTTCTTCGCGAAGGCGAACGAGCTGTCCTCGCGGCCGTACCTGGTCACCGGCCGGGTGACGTCGTGGTTCGAGAGCACCCAGGTCGAGGGGGCGCCGACCGGCGCATGGGCGGTGAGCGTCTGGTCGATCGAGGCGCGCAGCTCGCGGGCATCCCACGGCCGCGCCATGAAGTCGAAGTTGAAGGCCGTGTGCAGCTCGTCGGGCCGCAGGTACTTCGTGAAGCGATCGATGTCGGGCAGCCACAGCTCGCCCACGAGCACGCGCGTGCCCGGGTAGGAGTCGGCGAGCGCGCGCCACGAGCGGTAGACGTCGTGCAGCTCGTCGCGGTCGGTGTTGGGGTGCTTGCCCGGCCCCGGGTTCTCGGGCACCTCCGGCAGCGCCGGGTCCTTGATGAGCAGCGCCGCCGAGTCGATGCGGATGCCGCCGACGCCGCGGTCGAACCAGAAGCGCAGCACGTCGAGGAACTCGGCCGGCACGTCGGGGTTCGCCCAGTTCACGTCGGGCTGCTCGGGCGTGAACAGGTGCAGGTACCACTCGCCAGGGGTGCCGTCTGCGTTGGTCGTGCGGGTCCAGGTGTCGCCCGCGAAGTTGTTCGGCCAGTGCGTGGGCGGCTCGTCGCCGTTCGCGCCCTTGCCGGGGTGGAACCAGAAGCGGGCGCGCTCTGCGCTGCCGGGCGCGGCGGCGAGCGCCGCCTGGAACCACGGGTGCTGGGCTGAGATGTGGTTCGGGACGACGTCGATGATGGTGCGGATGCCGCGCTCGAGCGCCTCGGCGATGAGCCGCTCGGCCTCCTCGAGCGTGCCGAAGGCCGGGTGGATGCGCCGGTAGTCGGCGACGTCATAGCCCCCGTCGGCGAGCGGCGACGCGTACCACGGGGTGAACCAGATCGCGTCGACGCCGAGGCGC
Organism: Gryllotalpicola koreensis; assembly: GCF_039538185.1. Classification (NCBI taxonomy): domain Bacteria; kingdom Bacillati; phylum Actinomycetota; class Actinomycetes; order Micrococcales; family Microbacteriaceae; genus Gryllotalpicola; species Gryllotalpicola koreensis. The sequence continues at coordinate 680,588 of NZ_BAABBW010000001.1, read as the reverse complement.
TGCAGATAGTCGAGGTGCGCGCGCACGCCGGCGAGGTCGCCGATGCCGTCCCCGTTGCCGTCCGCGAAGCTGCGCGGATAGATCTGGTAGATGACCGCGCTGCGCCACCACTCGGGGTCGTCCAGCGCGAGGGGCGCCGGCGCAAGGGTCTGCGCGAGCGGGCTGCTCTGCTCGTTCACGGTCATCAACGTAGATAACTTGACAAGATGACGCAAGAACGTAACTTTTTGGCGCAGGCTTGCGCTGCGCTTGCGCGATTTACCGGGTGACGGATGCCTTCCGCGGCGCCTTCGGCGCGGGCCCCGTCGATGACCGCACCACGAGCTCCGGCTCGAACAGGAACTCGTCGACGTCGCCGGCGACGCCCGTCATCTGGCCGAGCAGCAGCTCGAGCGCCATCTTTCCCATGAGGTCGATCGGCTGCCGCACGGTCGTCAGCGGCGGCTCGATGCTGCCCATGAGCGCCGAGTCGTCGTAGCCGATGACCGACAGGTCGCCCGGCACGGAGAGCCCGGCCTTGCGCGCGGCACGGATCACGCCGAGCGCGATGGGGTCGCTCGCGCACACGATCGCCGTGACCCCCGCCCGGATCAGCCGGGCGCCCGCGGCCTGCCCGGCCTCGACCGAGTACAGCGAGCGGATCATGCGCTCGGTGGGGAGCTCGAGACCGGCATCCGTCATCGCGCGCTGCGCCGCCTCGGCCTTGCGTCGCGACGGCATGTGATCGGTCGGCCCGAAGGCGAAGCCGATGCGGGTGTGGCCCAGCTGGATCAGGTGGTTCACGGCCATGTCGGTCGCGGCCCAGTCATCGCACGACACCGTCGGGAAGCCGAGCCCGTCGACCGGCGCCGACACGAGCACCGTCGGCAGGGCGACCTCGCGCAGCTTGTCGTAGTGTGCGTGATTCGCGGCCGCCTGCGTGTAGAGGCCGCCCGCGAACACGACTCCCGATACCTGCTGCTGCAGCAGCAGGTCGACGTAGTCGGCCTCGCTCACGCCGCCCGCGGTCTGCGTGCAGAGCACGGGGGTGTAGCCGTTCTGGGCGAGCGCGCCGCCCATGATGTCGGCGAAGGCGGGGAAGATCGGGTTCTGCAGCTCGGGCAGCACGAGGCCCACCAGCCGGGCGCGCTGGCCGCGCAGCTTCGTCGGGCGCTCGTAGCCGAGCACGTCGAGCGCGGTGAGCACCTGCTGGCGAGTGGCCTCGCTCACCCCCGGCTTGCCGTTCAGCACGCGGCTGACCGTCGCCTCGGAGACACCGACCTTCTTCGCGACCTCTGCGAGCCTCTTCGACATGCAAGAACTCTGCAATTTCTTGCGCAACCACGCAACTCGCGGTGCGCGCCGCCCCGCCGCCCGCCACCCCGCCGCCCGCCGCCTGCGCTGGTTGCGCTGCTGCGATCCGCAGTGCGCTGCTCGGATCCGGGCAGCGCACTGCGGATCCGAGCAGCGCACGCGTCACGATTCGCGCACGCCAGGGTCGTTATGAGGCATGAGCATCGTGAGCGTGCCGCTGACGGCACTGACTTCGACGACACTGTCCGCGCACCCCGCATCCCGCCGCGTCGACTCGCCGGCGACGACCGCCCTCGTCGACAACGACCGCAAGGCGCTGCACCTCACCGCACCGTGGCACGCCGAGATCCTCACGCACGCGCGCACCGGCGAGGTGCTGCTGACGCCGTGCGACTGCATGCTCGAGCGCGACCACAGCTACGCAGAGCGGATGTCGTGGCCCGCCGGCCTCATGCAACGCGAGGCGTGACACCCGGTCTCGACGACAGACGTCACCCTCAGCCGCGCTACAGCTACGGAACCGCGCGGCAGCGGCGAGGGGCGCGGGGCTCCGCAACTGTAGCGCGGCGACGTGATTCACGGGCCTCGCGAGCACAGCTCGCTCGGGACTCCGCGCGCGACGACCCACTGGGTCGTCACCCTGAGCGCGGAGTCCAGTGCCGGTCGCGGGCAGGCACTAGCGGGATCGACAGCAGCGGGGCGACCGCCACCAGCGCGAAGGCGATCGGGTAGCCGACGACCGTGATCAGCGCCCCGATTCCGGGCCCGACGGCGGATGCCGCGAGGAACTGCCCCGTGTTCTGCAGCCCCAGCGCGCGGCCCGACCACTGCGGGCCGGCCGCCTCGGCGACCGAGGTGAAGGAGAGTCCGTTGTCGGCGACGCTCACCGTGGTCGCGACGATCAGCACGACGGCGGCGGCCGCCGCCCACTCCACGACGCCGGTCAGGGCGAGCGCCCCCATCACGACGACCCCGCTGATCGCGACCCACCTCAGCACCCGCACCCGCGAGCCGACCCGGTCAGACCAGGAGCCGATCACGATGCGCCCGATCGCCCCGACGAACTGCGAGACGCCGATCACGATGCCGGCGGCGGTCGCACTCCAGTGCAGCTGGGTGATGAGCCAGACCAGCCCGAAGATCGACAGCGTGAACTGCGGCACGACGAGCAGCACCGAGACGAGGTGGATGCGCCACAGGAATCCGCTCGCCCGATACGGGTTGGCGGGCGCCTCGGAAGCCGCCGCGCGCGCCGCCGGCCGCGGCGGGTTCGCGATGCCGATCGCGCACAGCACGGCGAGCACCGCGAGCACGACTCCGGCGAGCAGCAGCGGCCCGCCGGGCCCGAAACGGTCGGCGAGCGGCGGGACCGAGACGGCTGCGGCGGCCACGCCGAGCGGCTGGGACATCTGACGGATGCCCATCGCGAGCCCGCGCCGCGACCGGGGGAACCATCCGACGACCACGCGGCCGCTGGCCGCGTTCGTGCTCGCCGAGGCGGCGCCGCCGAGCAGCAGGAGCAGTCCGAGCCCGACGAATCCGCTCGCGGCCACCGCCACCAGCGCGAACGCCGCCGTCAGGGCGAGGCCGCCGGCGATCACCCAGCGCTCCCCGTAGCGGTCGGCGAGCGCGCCCCAGGCGACGAGGGTCAGCACCATTCCGAAGGTGGGCGCCGAGGCGAGCAGGCCGGCCTGAGCGAGCGGGATGCCCCGCTGCACGTGCAGCAGCGGGATCAGGTAGGCGGGCGTCGAGACAAGCAGGGTGCCGGCCGCCTGGGCGAGCACGCCGAGCGCGAGCATCCTCCATGCCGCCGTCGGGGTGCGCTCGGTGTCGCTCATTCCTTCTCCTCGTATTTCGGGATACCATTCCGGTATACCAATGCTTGCACGATGAACGGAGAAGCGCGAAATGAGCGATCAGGCCGATCAGACGGGTGGGGCCTACACCGCGCTGCGCTCCGCGATCCTCTCCTTCGAGCTCGCGCCGGGCGAGCGGCTCAGCGAGCGCGGCCTCGAGGCGGTCGCCGGCGGCTCGCGGACCCCGGTGCGCGCCGCGCTCATGCGACTCGCGGCCGACGGACTCGTGCAGCGCGCGGGCCGCGGCTGGCAGGTCACGCCCATCGACCTCGCCGAGGTGCGCGCCGTCATGGAGTACCGCGAGGCGCTCGAGACCGCCGCCGTGCGACTCGCGGTCGAGCGCGCGGGCGCCGACGAGCTCGCGGCGCTGCGGCTGATCGCCGACGCGCACTCCGAGACCGGGACGAACACGGATGCCGCCGTTGAGGCCCCCGCGCCCGGCGAGGCCACCCTGCGCGACGGCACCGACTTCCACGTCGCCCTCGCCGGCCTCTCGCGCAACCCGTTCCTCACCGAGGGCATGAGCCAGGTGCTGACCCGGCTGCTGCGGGTGCGCTGGCTGTCGGCGAGCGCGCCGCAGGCACGCGAGTCGGCCCGGGCGGAGCACCTCGAGATCGTGGCATCCGTCGCCGCCCGAGATGCTGATCGCGCGGTGAAACTGGTCACCGCGCACAGCCACGGCACCCGCGACCGCCTGCTCGGATTCCTCGCCGACGAGCGCCGCCGCCTGCGCGGCAGCGGCATCGCGGTCATCGAGTCGGTCGAGGCGTAAGCGCACGGTTCGTCACACGACGCAGGATTCGTCACCCTGATCCGCCGCAGGGATGTGCCCGATCGTGCGTCGTGCGCCCGAGCCGCGCGGCGGGGCGCGTCGGGAGCGTCAGAGTGCGCTCAACGCATCCCTGCCGAAGGTGAACGCGCGCATCAGGCCGAGCAGCCCCAGGATGATCAGGATGATGGCAGCGACCATCAGCAGCCAGAATCCCGACCAGCCGGGCACGGCGAGCACGGCGACGCCACCGAGGATGCTGATGACGCCGTAGGCGACCGACCAGCCCTGGCGGCGCGACGCCCCGGACTCGGTGATGGCCATGATGCCCTCGACGATCCAGCCGACGCCGACCACGATCGCAATGATGAGCAGCAGCGTCGCCGAGGCGATCGCCACGTCACGCAGGGCGATCACCCCGCCGACGACGAGCAGAGTGCCGAGCAGCACATTGAGCACGCGGTGGCCGGTGCCCAGCGAGCGGCCGAAGATGCCGAGCGCGAGCCGCACGCCGCCGGTGATGACGAGGTAGATGCCGAACAGGAACGCCAGCACCGGGATGGTGTGCTGCGGCCAGACCAGCAGCAGCACTCCGACGATCACGGCGACCGCCCCGGCGATGCCGAAGGTGAGCCGCACGCCGTTGATCGCCCGCTTGGCCAGGCCGCGCGCCTCGAGGCGAAGCGCGTCGCGGAATTCGTCCGGCGACTTCGGGATGCTCATGTGCGCAAAGCTATCCGCCCGAGGGCCCGACGACTAGAGGCCGACGACGACGAGATCGGCGCGGCCGCGCGTCGCCCGCACGAGCCCTGCGTTCCGCTCATCGACCTCGGCGACCCAGCGGCGCGCATGCTCGAGCGACTTGCTGAACCGCACGTGCCGATCGACGAGCCGTTCCCGCCGCAGTTCGTCGTCGGCTTCGACATACCAGCACTCGTCGAGCAAACCGGCGACCTCGCGCCACGGCTCGTCGCCGACGAGCAGGTAGTTGCCCTCGGTGAGCACCACCCGCACGCCCGGCCCGACCGCCACCGCCGCGGCGATCGGCTGCTCGAGCTCGCGCTCGAAGCCGGGCAGGTACACCGGTCGCGGGCCCGGCTCCCGAAGCCGCCGCAGCGCCGCGACGTAGCCGTCGCCGTCGAAGGTGTCGAGTGCGCCCTTGCGCGCGAGCGACCCCTGCCGCTCGAGCGTCACGTCGGCGAGGTGGAAGCCGTCCATCGGGACGATCGCCACCTCGTCGGCACCGAAGCCGCCGAGACCGCCGAGACCGCGCTCGCCGAGCCCCTCGGCGAGCGCGAGAGCGAGCGTCGACTTGCCCGCACCCGGCGCGCCGGCAATGCCGATGAGCACGCGAGGGCGTTCTGCGGCGAGCGCCCGAATGCGCGCCACCAGCTCGTCGATCGCCGCCCCGTCGCTCATCGAGCTCACGCGAGCGCCGCCGCGACGGCCGACCGCAGCTCGGGCACGAGCTCGTCGGCGAACCAGGGGTTGCGCGCCTGCCAGCGGAAGTTGAGCGGCGACGGATGCACGAGCGGGACGTACGGCAGATACGATCGCCACCCCCGCACGGTCTCCGTGAGCGTCTTCCCGCGCCGGCCGCCGAGGTAGAACTTCTGCGCGTAGGCGCCCACGAGCACAGTGAGCCGCACCTCGGGCATGTCGGCGAGGATCAACGGATGCCACTTCGCGGCGAACCCCGCCCGAGGCGGCAGATCCCCCGAGCCCCGCGGGCCCTTGCCCGGGTAGTAGAAGTCCATGGGCACGATCGCGAACTGCTCGGGGTCGTGGAACTGCGCGTCGCTCACGCCGAGCCAGTCGCACAGCTTCGCCCCGCTGGCGTCGCGCCAGGGAACGCCTGCTTCCTGCGCCTTCCGGCCGGGCGCCTGCCCGACCACGACGATGCGGGCTCGAGGGCCTGCCGTGTAGAGCGGCTCCCAGCCGGCATCCGTCATCGCCGCGTTCTCGGGATCCGCCTTGATCGCCGCGCGCAGCTCGTCGAGCGTCATGATGGCGACTCTAGGCGGTTGGGCGCCGGCCGCCTGTCCCTACGGCGCCGACGGCGACCCGGCCCGCGCGACGTAGTCCACGGCCTGCGCCTCGTCCATCACGACCATTCCGCGGATGCCGTGCGACGAGCGCGCGAGGGCGTCGAGCCAGCGCCGGTTCATCTCGGGCGGCTTCGAGCCGCTGAAGCGGAACGCCATCGGGATGGAGGGCGCGATCCACAGGCTGATGCGCCCGGAGCCTTCCTCCGTCGGGATCTGCCAGTTGAGCAAGAACGCCTCGCCCACCCTGAGCTTCGCCGCGATCGCGATCTTCAGATGCGCGAGCACACGGTCGTCGATCCGGTAGTCGATACCCGCATACGTCAACGTTCCCATTGCGTCGACGATACGGCGCACGGGGCTGCAGCACCCCACCCCCAGGGGTGTATTGCCTCCCTCTTAAGATCGAAATGTGACACCCATCCGCATCGCACTGATCAACGACTACGAGGTCGTCGTCAAAGGGCTCGCCGCCATGCTGGACGGCTATCGCGACACCTTCGAAGTGGTCGAGCTCGACGCCGGCACCGACCTCGAGCGTCCCGCCGACATCGCCCTCTACGACACCTTCGCCGCGACCCCCGGCGACCACGACGACGTGAAGGCGCTGACCCAGGATCCGCGCGCGGGCAAGGTCGTCGTGTACTCGTGGGACCTCAACGACCACCTGGTCACCGCCGCCCTGACGAACGGCGCGGCCGGGTATATCTCGAAGGGCCTGGCCGCACGCGAGCTGGTGGCCGCACTGCTCGCCGTGCACACCGGCGAGCGCCGCATCCACCCGGCCCCGACCGGGTCGTCGACGGCGCTCGTCGGTGACTGGCCGGGCCGGCAGGAGGGGCTGACCCAGCGCGAGTCCGAGATGCTGGCGCTCATCACGCAGGGGCTGAGCAACGCCGAGATCGCCGCGCGCACCCGACTGTCGATCAACTCGGTCAAGTCGTATATCCGCAGCTGCTATCGCCGCATCGGTGTCGCGAACCGCTCGCACGCGATCCTCTGGGGCGTCGAGCACGGCTTCCAGCCGGACCACAAGAGGATCATCCGCGAGTGAGCTCTTCCGCGTACTAGCGGATTTCCGCGAGAGCAGCGGAAAGCGGCCCAGCAGCCTGGCGGGCGCGAGCGATGTCTGGCGCGGCGAGCCCGGTCGTGCGCAGCACGGCTTCCGCGATCGGGTGGGTGAGTCCCTCATCGAACACACCGTCACGACGCAGCGGGATCACGGACTCGACGAGCTGCATCACCAGCGCGCCCATCAGGGCGGCGTCCTGTCCGGAGACGCTCGCCGCAAGGCGCCCGTACACTGCCTGCAGTTCCGAGCGCTCGGCGCGAAATTCGTCGTACTGCGGTTGCTGCACCTCGGGCATCAGATACAGACTCGCGATGTTGTGCGGCGCATCGGCGAGGGTGCGCACGTCACGCAACGCCAGGGCGTAAAGACCGCCGGCCGGATCCTCCGCGGCATGCGCCACATCCAGCAAGGCCATCGCGTACTCCAGGCTGGGACGCACAGAGCGGCTCAGCAATTCGAGCAGAATCTCATCCTTGCTTGCGAAGTGGTAGTAGAGCGAGGCCTGACGCATTCCGACTCGATCCGCGATCGCGCGCGTCGTCGTAGCCGCGACGCCTGCTTCGGCGAACAGCGCCGCTGCGGCCTCGAGGATCTGCTCTCTCGCCGAGAGCGCGGTGTCGATGACAGGACGCACCCGGGGGCGTCCCGAACGAGACACGGGAGAACGCGAAGAGGCCACGGATGACATCGTCCCACCCCGTCGCTCAGCCGACAGGGGCCGCCGAAGACTCCAGCCAGGCGAGCCAGCCGCCATGCGCGGTGATCTCCCTGGCGTGCTGGACGGCCTCAGGCTCGCAGATGAACCCGGGGACGATGCTCCCGTCGGCCAGGAGGACCTTGCCGATGCCGAGCGGAGCCGGAATGCCCGCTACCAGACGACCGAAGCCCGCTACCGGCACCCGCCACAGCTCACCGCTGATCTCCCGTCCGCCCGGCGCGCGAACGAGACCGGGCTTGCGCGGCACGGTGTCGAGCTCATACAGCCGGTACTCGGGGGCGGTCTCGACCGGTCCCACGAGCACGGCACCCGCCGAGCGCAGCTCGTGATTGAGCGGCTGACCACTGAGGTGCGCGCCGACGACGAGAAGCTCCACCTCCGACTGCTCGATGCGATCGGCCAGGGCGGCCAGGGCGGCATCCGCGAACGCCGGACCCGTGAGCATCACCCCGAACGGCAACCCGTCGACCGTTCCGGCCGGCACCGAGATGGCCGACTTGTCGAGCAGGTTCGCAAAGTTGGTATAGCGCCCCATGCGGCTATTGGCGCCGACAGGATCCGCCGCGACCTCGGAGAGGGTGGGATGCCAGGTGGTCGTCGGGGTGAGCAGTGCGTCGACACCGGCGAGAGCGGCCTCGGCTTGCGCTCCCAGCACATCCAGGCGCTCGCGATCCGCGTAGTACTGCGCGGCGGTGGGCGCGGCGCCGGCGAGCACGATCGCCGCAACAGTCGGGTCGAGATCGTCTCCGATCAGCTCCCTGTTCGCCTCAAGGTGGGCACCGACCGCTGCGTAGCGCTCGGCCACGAAGGCTCCGCCATAAAGAAGGGTCGCCGCCTCCAGGAGCGGGGAGATATCGGTCTCGACGACCTCCACTCCGCCGGCAGCGAGCTGCGCGACTACCGCAGCGAAGGCCTCCTTCCATCCGGCAGCGAGGCCCTCCAACTGGGTGGGAAGCGGGACGGCGACGCGTGGCACAGGCGACAACGCCGGGGCGAGGGCCGGCAGTGCGCGGGCGAGCGGGTCGATCCCGTCTTTGCCGGACATGAGGCCGACGGCGAGGCTCGCCAGTCTCCGCGACCGGGCGAACACGGTCACGACGTCGATCGACCGGCAGGCCGGCACCACGCCCGTCGTCGGCACGAGCCCACGCGTAGGTTTCACCCCGACGATGCCATTGAGCGCAGCCGGAACGCGGCCCGAGCCTGCGGTGTCCGTTCCGAGGGCGAGATCGACGAGGCCGAGAGCGACGGCGACCGCGGATCCCGAGCTGGATCCTCCCGAGATCCGGGATTCGTCCCATGCGTTGCGTACCGCGCCGAACGGGCTGCGGGTGCCCACCAGCCCCGTGGCGAACTGGTCGAGATTGGTCTTGCCGAGCACCACCGCGCCCGCGGCGCGAAGCCGCGCGACGGCCGTGGCATCCGTATCGGGCAGATACCGGTATGAGGCTGCCCCGGCCGTGGTGGGCAGTCCGGCGACATCGATGTTGTCCTTGACCGCAGCGACCAGGCCGGCCAGCGGCAGCCGCTCGCCTGCGTCGACGCGGGCGTCGACGGACGCGGCCTCGGCGAGCGCAGCGTCGCGTTCGCGGAGAGCGATCCACACCTCCGGGCGACCGCTGCGCTCGATGTCGCGGTAGGCGGATTCGACGCGCGAGACGGCCGTGGCGCTCATCGCTCGGCCTCGATCGCGGCGAGCAGGCGACCGGCGGCGACCTGCTCACCCACCCCGACATAGATCCCCAGCACTGTGCCCGAAACCGGCGCAGCGACTGTCGTCTCCATCTTCATCGCCTCCACAGACATCAGCCTGTCTCCTCTCTCCACCCGGTCGCCCGGGCGCTTGTCGATCTGCCAGACGCTGGCCACGAACGGCGCTTCCACCGCTGTCGCACCCGCCGGAGCAGTGGGGCCGTCCTCCGAGGCGACGGGCCCCGGTTCCGGCTCCGGTCGCACATCGAACTCCCCGGCGAGCCGCCAACGCTCCCGCTCCTCGGCGAATGCCTGCGCCTGAAGCCGCCGGAACGCCGTGATCGACGCCGCGTTATCTGTGAGGAAGCGCTCATACTCCCCGAGCGAGAAAGTGCCGTCCGCGGTCGCGAACTCCCCACGACCGGCATCGACCTCCGCACGCAGTTCCAGCAGCTCGTCCGCCTCGACGGGGTACCACTCGATGCGGTCGAAGAAGCGCAGCGCCCACGGGCGGTCGGTGAACAGGCCACCGCGCCGATAACGGTTCCACACCTGCACGGTGCGGCCGACGAACTGATATCCGCCCGGACCCTCCATGCCATAGATGCACAGGTAGGCGCCGCCGATTCCGACCGAGTTCTCGGCGGTCCAGGTGCGCGCCGGGTTGTACTTCGTCGTCACCAGCCGGTGGCGCGGGTCGAGCGGGGTCGCCACCGGAGCACCGAGGTAGACGTCGCCGAGGCCGAGCACCAGGTAGCTCGCGTCGAAGACCGTACGACGCACGTCCTCGACCGTCTCCAGGCCGTTGATGCGGCGGATGAACTCGATGTTCCACGGCGTCCACGGTGCGTCAGAGCGCACGCCGTTCATGTAGCGCTCGATCGCCAGACGCGTGGCAGGGTCGTCCCATGACAGCGGCAGCCGCACTGTGCGCGACGGTACCGCGAGCTCGCCCGTGGCGGGCAACGTGACCTCGAGCTCGCGCAGCAGCCCGGTCAGCGAGTGGGCGCGCAGTCGCGCGGCATCCGTGTGCACCTGAAGCGAACGGATGCCGGGCGTGATGTCCAGGACGCCGGGGGGCAGGTGCTGCTCGAGGGCCGTCGCAAGGGCGTGCACCCGCATACGCAGCCCGAGGTCGAGTGTCTGCTCGCCGTACTCGACGAGCACGTTGTCGTCGCCGTCGCGCCGATAGGTGACGCTGGGTCTGCCGGGCTGCTCGGCCATGCGGCCAATGACGCCGTCGTCCCCGTCGCCGCCCGCGCCGATCAGGGCAGGAGCGGCACGGCGCTCGCGCAGGGCCGCCGCCTCCGCTTCGCGCACCGGCACGAAGCGCACAGTGTCGCCCGGCCGCAGCTGCCCGACCTTCCACAGCTCTCCGCTTGCGACCACAACGGGGCAGACGAAGCCGCCGAGGCTCGGGCCGTCTGGGCCCAGGATGATCGGGGTGTCGCCGGTGAAGTCGAGCGCGCCCACCGCGTACGGAGTGTCGTGGATGTTCGACGGGTGCAGCCCCGCCTCCCCGCCGTCCCGGCGCGCCCAGCCCGGCCTGGGGCCGATGAGGCGGACACCGGTGCGCGCCGAGTTGAAGTGCACTTCGTAGTCGGTGGCGTAGAGCTCGTCGATGTCCGCGCGGGTGAAGAACTCCGGTGCTGCGTGCGGCCCCTCGGTCACCCCGATGCGCCACGCGTGCGTGAAGCGCGGGATGCAATCGGCCGCGGTCGGGCCGCCCGGGGTCGGAAGCGCACTCGCATCCCCGGCGCGCAGCACATCGCCCGCGGCGAGGGCCCGGCCCGCGTGGCCGCCGAACCGCCCCAGCGTGAACGTGGCCGCGCTTCCGAGATACTCCGGGACGTCGAATCCCCCGCGGACCGCGAGATAGCTGCGCATCCCCGGCCCTGGCGCCGTTCCGAGGGTGAGCGTGCCGCCCGCCGGTACCTCGACGGGCTCCCAGAACGCGACAGGGCGGCCGTCGAGTTCGGCGGGAGTGGCAGCGCCGGTGAGGCAGATCTGGGCTGCGGCCGAGAATCGCAGAGTGGGGCCGGTGATGGTGCACTCGAGCGCGGTAGCTCCCTCGGGATTTCCCACCGCGCGGTTGGCCTCGCGCAGTGACACTTCGTCCATCGGCCCGCTCGGCGGCACACCCACCGACCAGTAGCCGATACGGCCGGGCCAGTCCTGCACGGTCGTCATGGTGCCGCCCGCGATCACCTCGATCCGCGGCTCAGGATCGACCGCGCCGTCGAGCGTGGAGGTCGAGTGCGTCGCGCCGAGCACCTCCGGCGTCGCGACGACGGAACGCAGCAACCCGAGATTGGTCTGCACGCCGTCGATCCGTGCGGCGGCGAGCCCGCGCCTCACGAGGGCGAAAGCGGCGTCGCGATCATCGCCCGTCGCGATGACCTTGGCGAGCAACGGGTCGTAGTGCGGGGTGACCTCGAGGCCGGTCTCGATCCAGCCGTCGACGCGCACGCCCGGTAGCTCGGGCAGCTCGGCCCGCGTGACCAGGCCAGAGGAAGGCCTGCCGCCCTGATTCGGGTCCTCCGCATAGACTCGCGCCTCGACAGCGCTGCCGCGCGGGGTGAGCGGTCGGGTCAGCTGCTCAGCGACGCCGTCGGGTCCGAGAGCGGCGAGCCGCAGCATCCACTCGACCAGGTCCACGCCGAAGACCTGCTCGGTCACCGGGTGCTCGACCTGCAGTCGCGCGTTCACCTCGAGGAAGCTCGCCTCCTGCCTGCCCGGGTCGTAGACGAACTCGACGGTGCCGGCCGAGCGGTAGGCAACGGATGCCGCGAGCGCACGCGCCGACGCGTGAAGCTGGGCACGCACCGCGTCGGGCAGCGCCGGCGCCGGCGCCTCCTCGACCACCTTCTGGTTGCGCCGCTGCAGCGAGCAGTCCCGGTCGCCCAGCACCGCCACGCCACCTCGGCCATCGCCGAAGACCTGCACCTCGACGTGCCGAGCCGGCCGCACCAGCCGTTCGAGGAAGACGCCGCCGGTGCCGAAGCTCGCCCGCGCGAGGCGTTCCACGGCGTCGAAGGCCTCGCGCACGTCCTCGACGGTGGTGCACGCGCGCATGCCGATGCCGCCACCACCGCCGCTGGCCTTGACCATGACGGGCAGGCCGATGCGCTCGGCCGCATTCGCCGCCTCGTCGGCGGACTCGAGCAGCCCCGTGCCGGGCATCAGCGGAACACCGGCGGACATCGCCAGTTCGCGGGCGGTGTGCTTGCTGCCGAACGCCTCGAGGTGCTCCGGTGCCGGACCGACGAAGACGAGACCGGCCGCCTCGACCGCGCGGGCGAAGTCGGCGTTCTCGCTGAGGAATCCGTAACCGGGGTGGATCGCGCCCGCGCCCGTGGCGCGCGCCGCGGCCAGGATCGCCGCCGCATCCAGATAGGAGTCCCGAGCTGGCGCAGGCCCGATCCGCACCGCTGCGTCGGCTTCGCGCACATGCGGCGCTGCGCGGTCGGCGTCCGAGTAGACGGCTACCGTGCGCAGGCCGAGACGCCGTGCGGTGCGGATGACGCGGCGCGCGATCTCACCCCGGTTGGCCACCAGCACGGTGTCGAACGCGGCTCCCGGAAGCCCCGTCATGCCGCCCCACCGGGCCGCGTGACCACCATGCGCAGCGGGGTGGGATTGAAGTCGTTGCAGGGATTGTTCATCTGCGGGCAGTTGCTGACGAGGACGAGCACGTCGCGCTCGGCCCGGATCGCGACGCGCTTGCCGGGAGCCGACATCCCATCGACGATGCCGAGTGAGCCGTCCGGCTCGACCGGCACGTTCATGAACCAGTTGATGTTGCTGGTGAGATCGCGCACGCCGAGGCCGTAACGGGATGCCTCGCTGAGAAAGCTCTCGCGACAGCCATGCTCGGCGAAGGTGTGATGGCCGTAGCGCAGCGTGTTCGACTCCTTGCTGCACGCTCCGCCGATGGTGTCCTGCCGGGCGATCTCATTGCCGACGACGGTCGCGAGGGGCCGACCCTCCGTGCTGTAGAGCACGCTGCCGGTATCCAGGTACACGTTCCCGTTTCCGACGATCGTGTCGGGCACGCTGTAGCGCTCCGCGGTGTTCTCGGCGCTGTAGATCAGGCAATCGCCTGATTGATTGGCACCGACGTCGACGATGGTGAGCACGTCGCCGGCGCGCACGACCGCTGACCACGCCGTGCGGGCGGCGACGAACTCGTCGAGCACCACCTCCCCTGACACGAGCGGCTCGCCCGGCTCGAGCACCGTGCCTGGGGCATAGGCGGCGGGGTCGAGCAGGCGCTCGGACTCGACGGTGAGGTATCCGACGGCGGTGCTCCTGCCCGCGAGCTGGCTGACGGCGGTCACAGTCCTCGTGCTCCTGCATAGTCGGCGGTGTTGAGATAGGCGCGCGTGCGCTCGGGTGAGACGGTCCAGACCGGGTCGTCGGGCGCGGTCGGGCGCGAGCGCCACGCGTGCACGCGCAGCAGCCCGCTCACGTACTCGGGTCGCGGATCGATCGGATGCGGCACATTCGCGATCAGCACGATGAGCGGCAGCTCGGCCACGAGTTCCACGGCTGCCCCGGCGCCGGCCGCGCCGCGCCACTCGAGTGCGCCGTCGGGTTGAACCTGCACGCCCTTGAAGAACGACACGCTCGGCGCGAGATCCCGGGGGGCCAGCCCGTGCTTGGCCGCCGCGAGCGTGAAGAGCTCGCGCCCCGCCGGAGCGGCGCTGTCCGCCGTGCCGGCGCCGTACCTGCGCAGGTTGCGCTCGAGCGTCGACGTGCCGCAGAACGCGTCGTGGTGCCCGCTGTCATCGCTCACGATGGTGGCGAGCACGCGACCATCGCCCGAGAGGAGCGGATGCCCCGCACCGAGGTAGGCCTGCCAGGGGATCTTCTGCGTGTCGGCGACGTTGATGCGCTCCCACGGCTCAAGGGCGTTGTACACGAGCAGGTGAGCGCATGCCTCACCGCTCACGTCCTCGAGCCGCAGGCGGGTTCCGCGCGCCACCGCCTTGTGCGTGTAGCCGCCGGCCGCCACCGTCTCCGCCCACACCAGCGTCTCGGGGTCGACCCCGGCCGGCACGAAGGGACTGCTGGAGGCGGGCAGATACGGCATCGCCTCAGCGACCTTCGCCCCCTGGGCACGCGCGTCGGCGCGCGCCGCGTACACGGTGTCGGTTTCGTGCTCGTCAGCGGTGATGGCCACCGGCATCCTCTCTCTCCTAGTTCTGTGCGCCCTCGTCAGGCGGGGTCGATGTCGCCGGGCATCACCGATGGCGCGAGCTCGCGGAGCGCCAGCCGGCCATCTCGTTGCAGATTGCGCACGTGCACGAGCGCGCCGACGACGAGGGTGAGGCCGATGAACAGCAGAGCGCTCCACTGGAGCCACCAGGTGTGCCCGGTGAGGTCGTAGACGGCCGAGCGCGGCCAGGCGAGGTTCACGACCATCAGCACCTGGTAGACGATGGCGAGCGCGTTGATCGCGATGCCCCAGCGACCGAGTGAGAAGAGCGGCTTGCCGTGCTCGTCGACGCCGTGCACTCTGCCGCCCCCGCGCGCCTCACGAATGCGCTCGATGAGCAGCGGAACCGTTACCCCGAGGTATGCGAGATAGAGCATGGCGATGCACAGGCTCGTCAGCGCGGTGAACAGTGCGCTCTGGCCGATGTCTGCGAGCAGCACGAGCGCCGCACCGACGCCGACGACGATGGACGTGACGATGGGCGTGCCGGTGCGGGGCGACACCCGGCCGAGCACCCGATTGAACGGCAGCGCCTTCTGCCTGGCCATGGAGTACACCATGCGGGAACCGCTCGTCTGGACTGCGAGCGTGCACACGCACACGGCGATCGCGACGTCGACGAGCAGGATGCGTCCGCCGACCGGGCCCATGACACTCGTGAGCACCCAGGGCAAGCCGATCGATGAGAGATTGCCGTCATCGAGGCTCGGGGCGGCGAAGATCGCGGCCATGAGCAGCAGCAGACCACCTGCGCCCGAGACGAGGAGCGCACGCAGGATCGTGCGCGGCGTGGTGCGGCGCGGCGCGTGCGTCTCCTCCGAGAGCTCACCAGCCGAGTCGAATCCGACCATGACGTACGCGGCCATGAGCGCGGAGGCGAGCCACGGCCACAGGTAGGACTGACCGGGGTGCGGTGCAGCACCCGAGGTGTCGAAGAGAGCGCCGAAGCCCCGGCGCGAGTGCAGGAAGAGCGTCACGACGATGACCACGACACCGATGATCTCGAGCACGACGCCGGTGGAGTTGACGATCGACATGACCCGGACGCCGATGACGTTGATGGCCGTCGTGACCGCCAGCAGCAGGATGCCGAGCACCACGGCATTCGCGGCACCGGTCGGCGAGGTCGGCGAGGAGTCCGCCCCCGAGCCGCCGACCAGCTGGAATCCGGTCCAGACGGTCGGAAGCACGGCCTGCAGGGCGATGGCGGCGGCCGCGACGGTGAGGATCTGGGCGATGATCATGACCCAGCCGGTAAACCACCCGAAGCTGGGCCCTGCGAGCCGCGACGACCACTGGAAGATCGCGCCGGAGATCGGGAAGCGGGCTGCGAGCGTCGAGAAGTTCAGCGCGACGAGGAGCTGGCCGGCGAAGACGACCGGCCAGGTCCAGAAGAACGCCGCTCCACCGAAGCCGTAGCCGAGGAAGAACAGCTGGAAGACGGTCGTCAGGATGGAGACGAAGGAGAAACCGGCGGCGAAGGAGGCGAAGCTGCCGACGCGGCGGTGCAGCTCCTGCGAATAGCCGAATTGGGCGAGGTCGGTGGCCTCGTGGTGCGCGCGGCCCGTGGTGCTGCCGAGCGAAGGGGACGGCGACGTCATGGGAAGGTCCCTTCAGGGGTTCGGGGCGGAGGAGCGGGGCGGGGTGAACTGCTGTGCAGGTTTCTGTCGATCGACAGGTATTTCACGAACAGTCTCAGCGGACCCCGTTTCCCCCGGATTTCGGCGCCGTCTCGCTGCGTAAACTCTGTCGGCGGCATGCGCGCCCCCTTATGCCCGAGGCTCGACGACATCGCGCCACGGACCCCAGTCAGGGTCATGCGACGGCCACACGGTCGTCCCTGATGAGGCGTCGAGGTCGGCGAGGCGAGTGATCGCTGCGCGCGCGGCGGCCCTCCCGTCTGGCGCGACAGTCGAGCCCGTGGCGGCACGGAGCTCGATGTTGGCGCGAAGGTCGGCGGCGTCGCCGGCGAGCACGACCGTATGCCCCGGCAAGTCGACGACGACGGACTGGTGTCCCGGGGTATGCCCCGCCGTATCGAGCACGCTGACCCCCGGCGCGATGACCGCATCGCCGTCGATCAGCACGACAGAGAGGTCCGGGCGGATCAGGTCGTCGGGGAACACGAACTCCGAGCGTGCGTCGTCGACTCCGATCACATACTCCCACTCGCGCCGCTGCAGGAGCAGCGGCCGGTGCTCACTGAGCAGCCGGGCACCGCCGGTGTGGTCGAAGTGAGCGTGCGAGAGCAGCAGGCCCGCAAGTCGGTCGAGCTCGAGCCCGGCCGCATCCAGCTGCTCGCACAGCGGGTCGCCCGATGGCACGATGGGCGCGTAGCCGCCATAGACGAACGACGCCCGATGCGCGGGATCGTGCACGGCGGGCGAGAATCCTCCATCGACGAGGAGCCATCCCCTGTCGAACTCGATCGCTGCGGCGGTCACCGGCTCACGCAATTGGCGGGAGGCGCTGCCGCCCTCGAGCGAGACGGCCTCCGGAATCGGCTCGTGGCCGAGCACCAGCGGCACGAGTCGGCGCGGGCGCCCGACGACGGCGAGCGGATCGGCGTGCGCGTGCTCGCGCACCGGCTGGCCAGCGATAGCCCGCGACGTCACAGCGGCCTGCGCCCTGGGCGCCGATACGCCTCGCTCACCCGGTCACGGGGGTTCATCGCACCTCCTGGCGATCCCTACTCGATTGAATGGATCCAATATAACGTGATGAGGATCCATGATGCGTATACTGCGATCATGACGCAGACCCTCCGCCCCGCAGACCTCGGCGTCGCCGAGCTCGAGCAAAAGCCCCTTTCGCCACCGAGCGCCGAGCCGCTCAGCGGGGAGATCCTCGTGCGCAGCGCCGTTGCATTCGCGAACGACACCCGCACCATCGTCTCCAGCATCTGGGAAAGCGACCCGGGCACCTCCCGGTGGGAGTTCCTCACCCGCGGCGAGATCGTGCACATCCTCGCGGGCCGCATGGTCGTCACCCAGGACGGCGGCGCGCCCGTCGAACTCACCGCAGGCAGCGTCGCCTACTACCCCATCGGGTGGACGGGCGTGTGGGAGGTCATCGAACCCGTCCGCAAGTTCTACGTCGTCTACCGCTGAACCGCACGGGAAGAGCACTCATGAGCGACATCATCGACCTCAGCATCCCCGTCCACCCCGAGATGCTGCACTGGGGACGGCGTCCCACTTACGAGATGGTCGAGGAGATCACTGAGACCAACCCGAGTGAGGTGTCGCGCTGGCTTATCGGCGCCCACACCGGCACCCACGTCGACGCGCCGAGCCACTTCGTCAAAGGCGGCACCACCGTCGACGCCCTGCCGATTGAGCGCACCGTCGGGCCCGCCCGCGTTCTCGACCTGCGCCACGTCGAACGCGAGATCACGGCACAGGACCTCGAGGCCGCTGGCGCACAAGGAGCCACGCGGCTGCTGTTCAAGACCCGCAACTCGACCGACGCGCTCACCCGCAACGAGAAGAGCCCGAACTGGGTAGGGCTCGGCCCTACCGGCGCCAAGTGGCTTGCCGACCATGGCGTGGTGTTCGCCGCAATCGACTACATGACCATGGAGGCGCCGGATCACACGACGCTGTGGCCCACGCATGTGATCCTCTGCAACGCCGGAACCGTGATCCTTGAGAACGCGAACCTCGCCTCTGCGGAGGCCGGCGACTATTACCTGGTGTGCCAGCCGATTCCCTTCGAAGGCCGCGAGGCCTCGCCCGCACCCGCGATCCTGCTGCCGGCCCGATGAACCCGGCATGAGCACCCCTGAAGAGCGCGTCCGCGAGCTGGGCCTCGAGATCCCGGATTACGCCAACCCACCCTACGGAGGCCGCTACGGCGACGGCCTCAAGGCATTCCACCGCATCGGCTTGCTCGTTGAATTCAGCGGCATGACACCTGAGAGCCGCTCAGGCGAGCAGCTGCATCCCGGCCGAGTCGGCCGCGATATCACCCCCGACCAAGCCCGAGCCGCCGCACGCCTCACGGCGATCCAGAGCCTCGGCATGATCCGGTACGCGATTGGATCGCTCGACAATGTGGTGGGGCTGTCCCGAGCGCTGTGCTTCATCTTGTGCGAGCCCGGTTTCGACCAACTCAACGAGGTGTCCAATGGCGCCACCGAGCTCTACCTCCAGGTCTTCGGCCCGGAAGTGGGCGCCGTAGGCCGGGCCAGCATCGGCGCCGCCAGCCTGACCCGCAGCAACTGCTTCGAATTGTGGCTGAGCCTGGAGTGCGCTCCGGATTCGCCGCGGCGCTGAGCATCCGGCCTTCCACGAACACGAAAGGGATCACATCATGCACGTCGTCCTCGTCCATGGGGCAGGCGGCTCCGAGCGCAGCTGGTCCTACGTCCTCCCCCGCCTCGCCGAGCGCGGCATCGCCGCCACGGCCGCTGACAATCCGTCGCAGTCCCTGTATTCCGACGTTGAGCGCGTGCACGCGATCATCGACTCCATCGATGATGACGTGCTGCTCGTCGGCCACTCCTATGGCGGCGCGGTCATCACCAACGCGGGACACCACAAGCGCGTGCGCGGCCTTGTCTACGTCGCCGCCTTCGCCCCGGACGAGGGGGAGTCGGTGCAACGCATCGTGAACTCCTACCCCGCCGCTGAGGTGTCGTCATTCATGACACGCGGCCCGCAGGGCGAGTGGGTCCCGAGTGATCGCCCCGAGGCGCGCGAGGCGCTCGCCTGGGATGTACCTGACGAGATCTGGGAGGCGCGCGAGGACGACAATCGGGTCTCCGCGGACGCGATCTTCACGGAGACCACGGCCAAGCCTGCGTGGGCGGAGCTGCCCGCCTGGTACGTGCTTGCCACGCTCGACAAGCACATCCAGGTCGAGGCGCAGCGTGACATGGCGGCGCGCGCGGACGCAGCCGTGACCGAGGTCTCGACCAGCCATGCGGTGCCGCATGCTGCTCCGGACGCCGTCGTCTCGGTCATCGAGGAAGCTTTGGACGCCCTCGGCCGCTGAGCGCGGCATCCGCCTCAGCGCGGGCCGATCCCGTCGAGGTCCTTGACGAAGCGGCCGCCCTGAAGGACTGCGCGAACGGTTGCTGGATCCGCAAGTTCGTCGATCCGCGCGAGGGGGTCCGCGTTCACGACGACCAGGTCCGCCAACGCGCCGACCCGGATCGAACCGAGCCGGTCGTCCAGACGCAGCAGTCGGGCGCCCGCGAGCGTGCCGGCGTGCACGGCCTCGAGCGGGCTGAGCCCAGCCCGCACCAGGTGGCCGAGTTCAGTGAGGTTGCGGCCGTGCGGGTGGATACCTGCATCTGTTCCGAGCGCGAGCGGCACGCCCGCCGCGACGGCGCGGCGGATCGCCGAGAGCGCGCGATCCTGGCGCACTCGACGACTCTCATCGAACCGCTCGCCCCCGGGAGCGGACGGACGCAGTAGCGTGCTGAGCGTAGGCACAAGCGTCGTACCGTGCTCGACCAGCAACTCGATGGTGGAATCCGACATGTCGTAGCCGTGCTCGACGCTCGCGACACCGCCGAGGACCGCGGCGCGCACACTCGCGTTGTTCTGGGCATGAGCCGCGATAGGCAGCCCCCGACGACCTGCCAGCTCCCGCGCGATGAGCTCGACGTGCTCACGAGGGATGCCGGCGTCCTCGGGCTCGTCGTGCGGAGAGGTCACGCCGCCCGATGTGCACACCTTGATGACATCGGCACCCGTTCGCACGAGCACTCGCACCGCGCGCATGACCTCCTCGGCGGTGTCGACGACTGCCCATCCGGGCGTCGTGGCGCGCTCTGCCCACAGCGGCAGCGAGCCATTCGCACGCACCGGGTCGGCATGGCCGCCAGTCGGCGAGAGCATCGCAATAGCCAGGTGGAGACGCGGCCCCACCACATCGCCGGCGGCGATGCTGGCTCGGTACCCCGGGGTGAGACCGCTCAGATCGCGTGCCGTCGTCACGCCGGCCTCGACGGTCGCGCGCAGGTTGCCGAGCGCAGCGACGACCGCCTGCTCAGGGAACCATAGGCGCTGGCGTTCCTCTGATTCCGGACTCATCACGAGATGCACGTGCGCGTCCACAAACCCGGGCAGCACCCATCCTCCGCGCAAGTCGACCACCGCCGCCTCGGCAAGATCGCGGCGGCGACGCGGGCCGGTGTAGGCAATGCAGCCGTCAGCGATCTCGATCTCAGCATCCGAGATCGGATCGTTCAATGCTCCATCGATCACCGTCGCGCCCACCAGGCGGAGCCGTCGCGACGCAACAGGCACCTCAGGCAGGCGCGCCACGGGCGCAGCGATACCGCTTGGGTCGCGCGGCGCGTCGTTCATCGCCACTCGAGGCTGAAGCCGGGAGCGCCGGGATCCGCGTCGAGGAGCCGCTTCGTGTACCAGTGCTGCGGGTCGGAGTAAATCTGCTCCACCGAGCCGATCTCAACGATCTCGCCTTGATACATCACGGCGACCATGTCGCTGACGCTCTGCACGACGGCGAGATTGTGCGAGATGAACATCATCGTCACGTTCAGCTCGTCCTTGATCTCGGCGATCATCTCGAGGATCTGCACCTGCACGGAGACGTCGAGCGCCGACGTGATCTCATCAGCGATCACCACAGACGGCTCGAGGATGAGACTCCGAGCGATCGCAACGCGCTGCCTCTGGCCGCCCGAGAACTCGTGCGGGTAGCGGTTCATGGCATCGGCAGGCAAGCCGACTCGCTCGAGCCAGAACGCGATGCGGTCTTCAAAGCGGCGCACGTTCGCCCAAACCGGGTCGAGCGCCTCGGCAAGTGTCTGCCCGACGGTGCGACGCGGCGAGAGCGACGAAAAAGGGTCCTGTGGGATCATTTGCACCCGCCGGCGATAGCGGAAGGCCGCGCGCTGGCTATGGCCGAGGGTGCGCACATCGAACGCATCGACAACGACGCTGCCGGCATCCGGCGCGACGATGCCGACGAGCACCTTGGCCAGTGTCGACTTGCCCGAGCCGGACTCGCCGACGACGCCGATCGTCTGGCCTGCCTCGAGCCTCAGGGAGACGTCATGCAGCACGCGGGTGGACCCGAAAGAGACTCCGAGGGAGTTCACCTCGACCATCGCCGTGTTCACCGGGCCGCTCCCTCGATGTCTCGCCCGGGCATGGTCACGATCGGGGTCGCCTCCAACAGCTGGCGGGTATATGGATGTACGACGCCCTCGGGCGTCATGTGTGCGACGTCGTCGATGGCTTCCACGATCCTTCCGTCCCTCATCACAAGCACGCGATCGCAGAGCGCGCGCACGACCCCGAGATCGTGTGAGATGAACAGCACCGAGGTGCCCATCGTCGCGTTCATTCGCTTGATCAGGGTGAGCACCTCGCGCTGCACGGTGACGTCGAGTGCCGTCGTCGGTTCGTCTGCGACAAGCAGTTCGGCGCGAGTACTCATGGCTGAGGCGATCATCGCGCGCTGCTTCATGCCGCCGGAGAGCTGGTGCGGGTACTGCCGCATCCGGCCTTCCGGATCAGTCAGCAGCACATCCCGGAAGCGTTCGAGCAGGTTTTGGCGTGCGGCACGGCGGGTCGAGCCGAGCGCTCGGGAAAGCACGTCGCTCAACTGGTTGCCCAGCGTGAGCGCTGGATTGAGCGCGGTGCCCGGGTCTTGGTAGACCATCGCGACACGACGTGCAAGCTCACGTCCGGAGACGCGGCCGAGCAGGTCGGCTCCGGACAGCTCGGCCCGGGCGGCCGTGGCTGTGAGGCCTTCCGCAAGCAGCTTCGACACCACGGACGCGGTGACTGACTTGCCGGAGCCGGATTCGCCGACAATACCGAGTACCTCGCCACGACGGATGCTCAGCGACACGTCGGAGACGAGTTCGCGGCCGCTGTCGTCGTGGCGCACGGTGAGGTGGTCGACCGAGAGCAGCGTGTCCGGGGTGAGCGGCGCGAGCTCTGTACCGGAGTGATGCAGCATGCGCGCCCGGCGCAGGTTCGTACGCGGGTTGGCTGCGGCCGCCAACCCGTCTCCCACGAAGAGCGCGGCGAGCGAGGCGAAAACGAGGGCGATAGACGGCCCCACGATGAGGATCGGATTCGTGTAGATCTTCGAGGCGCCCTCGTTCAAGAGCGCCCCCCAGTCGAAAGATGGGCTCTGCGCGCCCAGGCCGATGAACGAAAGCCCGGACAGCTCGACGAGAGCCCCGGCGAAAGCCTGCGCGATCAGGATGAGCTGGGGCTCCGCCATGTTCGGCACGATGTGCCGTGTCGCGATGCGCCCGGACGGCACCCCCATGAGGCGGGCGGTAACAACGAATTCGCGCGTCGAGATGCCGGCCGCGAGGTTCGCGGTCAGCCGGGCGAAGCCGCCCGCGTTGGCGAGGCCGATGGCGAACACCGCCGGAGCTAGCCCCCGACCCAGAATCGCAGCCACGATGATCGCCACCAGAAGCGTCGGGTAAGAAACCCAGAACTCGATGAGCCGCAGGATAACCTCTCGCACTCGGCGCGCCGCGAGCCAGGCGGCGATGCCCAATCCAATGCCCAGGACGGCCGCGATCGCGGTCGAGAACACGGCCGCGAGCATCGTCTCTCGGGTGGCGACAAGGACGCGTGCGAGCATGTCCCTGCCCAGGCTGTCGGTGCCCATGGGATGGGCATGGGTCGGACCGGAATTCGCCGTACTGGTGAGAGTGGTCGCCGCGTGATCGAGGAAGATCGGCGCGATGATCGCGGTGAGCACGAGGACGGCGAGCATCCCGTATCCGAGATAGAGCAAAGGGGACGCCGTGCGACGCCGCGCGGCCGCGCGCGGCCTGGTGAAGAGGCTAGCCACGGTGATCTCCGAGCGTACGGGGGTCCAGGATGCCCAGGATGATGTCGATGAAGAAGGTGAAGAGCAGTGAGATCGTGCCGATCACGAACACCGCAGCGCGGATGATCGGGTAGTCCTTGAACTCTGAGATCGCCTGCACGGACACCGTCCCGAGACCCGGCCAGGCGAACACCGACTCGACGATGAGTGCAGACCCGAGCAGCGCGGTGAGAATGATGCCGGAGAGAGTGAGCGCTGTCGTCACCACGTTGGGAAGCATGTGCTTCGCATACAGAGTCAGCGACGGCAGACGCCATCCGCGTGCGGTGCGCATGTAGTCCTGCTCGAGCACGACCGCGACCTCGCGACGGGTGATGCGGGCGACGGATGCGATGCACCCGAGGCTCAGCGCAGCCACGGGCAGCACGGCCGACTGCGCCAGACCGTAGCTCGGCGAATAGGCCGGCGGGAGCCAGACCAGCCACACGGCGAAGACCATGATGAGCAGGGTTGCCTGCACGTAGGCGGGGATCGATGCGATAAGCCCGGCTCCGATGTTGAAGACGTGGTCGAGCCAGCGGTGACGGTCCCCGCGGGTGATGATGCCCACCGCGATG
This sequence comes from Gryllotalpicola koreensis, assembly GCF_039538185.1. Taxonomy (NCBI): domain Bacteria; kingdom Bacillati; phylum Actinomycetota; class Actinomycetes; order Micrococcales; family Microbacteriaceae; genus Gryllotalpicola; species Gryllotalpicola koreensis. The sequence goes on along the minus strand of NZ_BAABBW010000001.1, from coordinate 656,521 downwards.
CCGATGGCGAGGCCGAAGAAGAGGAAGACGATCAGCGATGCGAACGCGATCGCGATCGTGTACGGAGCCGCAGTCAGGACGATCTGCAGGGCTGGCAGCTGGTAGTGGAATGAGGTGCCGAAGTCGCCGTGCAGAACCCCCAGCACGTACTGGCCGAACTGCACCGGCAGCGGCTTGTCGAGGCCCAGTTCCGCGCGCACGGCGTCGACCTGGCTTTGGCTGGCATCGGTGCCCGCGATCGCCGCGGCTGGATCACCCGGGATCAGGCGCACGATGATGAAGGTCACCAGCACGAGGAGCACCAGATTCACGGCGAGCCCGATGAGCCGGCGTCCGATGAACCGGCGCCATGCCCCGGCGAGGCTGCTAGCCCGAAGTTCCCGGGGGGCGTTATGCCCCCCGGGAATGCCCAGACCGGAGGACGAGAGGCTATCGCTCGCGTCAATGGAGTGACTCACTCGATATCTCCTGTTCGTCCGGTTCGGGCAGGTGGTGCGGGGCGCGAGTCGCCTCAGTCGGTGATGCGCATCGAGGAGATGTCCCAGTACCCCGAGAACACCGTCGAGGCGAATCCCTTGCGGGCGATGATGTAGTGGGTGTCGGTGATGAGCGGCACCATGTCGACGCGGCTCAGGATCGTCTTCTGCGCCGTCTTGAAGTCGGCGCACTGCGTGGCGGAATCGGACGCAGCGAGCGCCGACTGAAGGGCGGCGTATCCTTCGGCGTTGTCGGCTCCGCCGATGCTGCGGCCTCCGTCTGCGGCGGTCGGGCCGACGTAGGTGGCGATCGTGTCGCTCAGCGGTGCGGCGACGGTGGTGGCGTTGAGTGCGATGTCCCACTTCTCCGGCTCGGTGCGCATCTCGGTTTGCCAGATGCTCGCATCAGGAGTCGAGACGTTCACCGTGGCGCCCGCGGCGCGCAGTGCCGTGGCGAGGTAGTCGATCGCGGGATCCCAGTTGGACATCGCGAGCAGGCGAATCGTCTTGCCCGTCAACTCCTTCTTCGCCGCGGTGACATCGACCTTGGGCAGGATCGACGATCCGTCGATCGTGCACGAGACGCTCGAGGGGTCGACCGAGGTGAGCGCGGTGCCGAGTCCGTCGAGACCCGCGGAGTTGAATCCGGCCGGCTTGATGGCCTGGGCGACGGCAGTGCGCAGCTCCTGGTTGCCGGCGAACATGCCGCCCTTGTTCTCGTTCAGGATGAGCGTGTATGCCGAGCTCGGCATCGTCACATACGAGTACGCCTTGTTCTTGGTGAAGCGCAGGGCGTTCGAGTCATAGAACCGGGTGATGTCGATGCCGCCCGAGGTGAGCAGGTTTGCGCTCGTGTTGGAGTCAGTCGAGACCGTGATGTTGATGGTCTTGGCCGGGGTTCCCGTCACATCGTCCCATTTGGGCCACGCGTCATAGCCCTTGCGGAAGGTGTAACTCGCGCTCACCCCTGCCTTGAAGTTGGTCAGCGTATACGGACCAGACCACGCGCCAGCGACCGTGCCCTTGGCGAGACCGTCCAGATCCTTGAGGCCGGCGGGGCAGATGATGCCGCTGGTCGCGTTGGTGAGGCCGTTGAGCAGCTCGGAGTAAGGGGTGCTCAAGCGGATGGTCAGCTTTCCCGCACTGTCGTCGGCGGCGAATGCGGGAGTGCCCGAGCCGAAGACCGCGGTCTTGTTCGTTTGCGCGGCCGCCTTGTCCGAGGTCGCGAGGTACTTGAGCGATGCCGCGACGACCGAGGGGGTGATCTTGGTCCCGTCGGAGCAGGTGGCGTCATCGCGGATGTCGAAGGTGTACTCGGTGTTGGAGACGGTTTTCCAGGAGGTTGCGAGGCCGCCGATGTAACCGGTCTTGTCGCCCTTGCGCAGCAGGGTGTCGAAGCCCAGGCGTGCGACGTCGGTATCCGCGTCGGCTGAGGCCTGCGAGGGATCGAAGATCGTCGGGGCGTACCAGAGCTCGGTGTTGATGGTGCCGGTCGGGGTGCTCGACGAGCCCGGCGTCGACGACGTCGTTGCAGCGGTGCCGGAACACGCGCTGAGGGCGAGGCCGGCGGCGGCGATGAGCGCTGCGACGGCCAAGGTCTTCGTCACGGTCATGTGATCTCCTCGGGAACTTGCGACATGTGGGTGCAGGATCAGTGCTTGGACGCGGTCGTGACGCAAGATCGGATCCAATTACGTTCAGTATGCATCCACATATGTTTCCTTTGGATTACGTCACCAAAGCCGGTCGTGCTTCGCGGGCAGCAGGTCCCGCGCCTCGAAAGGGACGATCGCCCCGCCGCGGCCCACCCACACCCGCGCGCGCGGCCAGTAGTCCGTGATGAGCTCGGCGCAGACCCCGCACGGCTCGATGACATGCCAGCTGCCCGACGGTCGCCGCAGCACGCTCACGATCGCCATCACCTCGGCAGACGTGCCATTGCCCGCGGCGTAGGCGATGGCGTTGCCCGCGGCAACACCTTCTGCGCAGACGGCGCTGCGGCGCGCAGATCCGTCGACATGGATGCCGGTGACGACCGTGCCGTCGGACAGACGCCATGCCGTCGCCACCTCATGGCGCCCTGCTCGGTATCCGCTCTCGAGCAGTTCGCGTGCCACTGCGAGCAGGTCGGCGTCGGCATCGTCCATGTCAGCTGGCCGTGCCAGCGGTGGCCGGTCGCTCATGCGCCGACCTCGATCCGCAGCAGCCGCGCGTAGTTGAGGCCTTCGACCAGGGCGCGATCGGCTTCGTCGGTGATCGCCTTGGAGATTTTGAGGCGCTCGATGTCGAAGTCCGAGCCCGGCCACTCGGTGCCCATCAGGATCTTCTCGCCTCCCAGCCGCGCGTAGGCGCGCTTGACGTCGGCCATCAAGGTCGCACTCGTCTCGAGATATACGTTGTCGCGCCGCTCGGCCACGATGATCGCCTCAGGCACGTTCCACACGGCCCCCATGTGCGCGATGATCGTGGGCACGTCGGGGTGATCCTTCGCGACCTCCTCAATCGCAAAGGGCGCGCAGAAGGCGTCGTCGAGGGCGTTGATGATGACGGCCATGCCATGCCGGGCGCAGGCGCGGAACACCGGATCCAGCAAGCCATGGTCCGCCACGTGATAGCCGTGCATGCTCGGGTGCAGCTTGAGGCCCCGGATTCCGGCCTCGGCGAGCCTGTCGATCTCATCAAGAGCGTCGTCCGCCTGCGGCATGACCTGGCCGAAGCCGATGAAGCGATCGGGATGGGCGTCTTGCAGTCCGATGATGAAGTCGTTCTCGATGCGCTGCGCGAGCGAACACACCATCGCCATGTCGACGCCCGCGGCGTCCATGCGATCGAGGATGCGCTGCGGATCGAACGGCGTGTACGCGGGCGGCTCCTCACCCGGCCGCGCGCCGGTCAAGTAGTCGGATCGGCCGCGAACGTCCTGGGTGGTGTTGTATGCGTCGATGATCATGCGCTCGCCTTTTTGCTCGGGAAGTGGCTCTGAAAACGGATCCACAATCAATGGTTTAGGATCCATCTTATGATCGAGTCTGTCCTCGGCCCCGTCCCCGCCGAGGCGCTCGGCCGCGTCTCGACTAACGAGCACGTTCTGACCGACAGCACCATCCTGCTACGGCCTACCCGGGAGGGCGGCCGCATCGAAGGGCCCGTGCGGCCGGAGATTCTCGGCGACCTGCGCTGGAGTTGGCTCTCGTCGGCTGACAATCTCGCCCTCGACTCCCTCGACGACGCTGTTTCCGAGCTCGCCGACGCCGTCGATGCCGGGATCAGCACGATCGTCGAGGCGACGCCGCACGGCATGGGCCCCCGCCACGCCCAGTTGCCTGAGGTCGCGCGTCGCAGCGGCATGACGGTTGTGGCCGCCTACGGCAGCTATATCGACAAGACGCTTCCCGCCTGGTGGCGCGATCGCAGCGAGGCCGATCTCGAGGCCGAGTTCCACGACGCACTCGAGACCGCGATCCCCGGGACCGGCTTCCGAGCCGGCCTTCTCGGGCTTCTCGGCACGAGCGCAGAGCTCACGCCGGCCGAGCTGCGAGCGCTGCGCGCAGCCGGGCGCGCGGCCGCCGCGAACGGGGCGGCCGTGAGCATCCGCCTGGATGCCGCCGCGCGGCGTGGCCCTGAAGTCGCCGATCTGCTCATCGCAACGGGGCTCTCGCCCGAACGCATCCTGTTCTGCAACATCGACAAGGTGCGCGAGCTCGACTATGTCACGGCGATCGCCGATCGAGGCGCCGTCGTCGAGTTCGCCTTCGGCAGCGAGAACCACTTCGGCGACGACGCGCGCGACGCGAACGACGACGAGCGCATCCATTTCCTCCTAGATCTGCTCGAGGCACGTCCTTCCACGCCCATCACTCTGTCGTGCTCGGTCTGGACCAAGGGTCAGCTGACCCGTCACGGCGGCATGGGCTACGGCCACGTCGTACGGCGCATCGTGCCGGCGCTCGCGCGCGCCGGCGTGTCCGACGAACGGCTCCAGGACATGCTCGTGCAGCGTCCCGCGCTGCTGCTCGATCGCCGCTGACGAGGCCCCCGGATCGCCGATCAGCCGCCGTCGACTGAGCTGTCGATGCTGCCCGTCACGCACGCAACGATCGCCGGGTGCTCGACCGCGTCTTCCAGCGGCACCCGGGCGTCGCCGACGAGAAGCAGCTCGGCGACGCGGCCGAGAAACGGCAGCCGCGCATGAGCGGCTCCTGCCCGACCGCCCCAGACCACGGGGCCGGCGGCGGCGACCACCGTCGCGCCGAGCACGGCGGACGCCGTTACGCGCTCCGACCCGTGCCACAGCTCGACCTGCAGACGCTCTCCGCTGCGGCCCGGAATCCGTGCCACCACGCGCACGGCCTCACCCTGCATCAACCGCGCGCCGACCGGCAGGCTCACGGGGCCGGCCTCCGTCATCACGCCGACCGCGCAACGACCGCCGGCATCGAGACCGATCCACCAGCCTGCGGCGTCCTGCCCGTGCGCGAGAGCGATGCGGGGCCGCGCCGCCTCGGGCGGCGGCCCAGGCACAAGCTCCACAGCTGCCAGGAGTCCCTCGGAACCCACGGGCGGAATCCCTTCGAGAAGAGCAAATCTGTGTCCCTCCTCTTCGAACATGCGCAGCTCCGCGCCCGAGCCGCCGGAGGCCGTGAGCCGCGGCTCCGCAAGCGCCATCGCGCTACGCCGGGATCGCCGTAGGAACGCGACCGACGTGTCCGAGCACGGCCTCGACGGCCATGCCGATCGCGAGCAGCCGGGCGTCCCCGCGCGACGGGCCGAGCAACTGCATGCCGACAGGCAGGCCCCCTGAGGTGAACCCGGCCGGAGTCGCGAGCACGGGGTGCCCTGTAACCGTGAGCCGGCACGCCGCTCTCTGCCATAGGAAGTAGCGGTCGAAGACCACCCCATCGACCTCGGGCACCCACTCCAGCTCAGCCGCCGGCGCCGCGACAGGCGTCGCCGGATAGATCACCGCGTCGACTTTGGTCAGCACCTCAGCGGTGCGCCGGAAGATCTGCGTGCGCTGAGCGAGCGCGGCGGCATACTGGTCGGCGGTGAGCGCCCGCCCCTCTGCCACGTTGCGCAGGTAGTCGTCGCGGAATCCGGTGCGCCCCTCGGCGAAACGCGCCGAGCCATCGGTGCCGAAGCCGAACATCTCGATGGCCTGCCAGCACTCGTCAGCGCCGGCCAGGTCGGGCTCCAGGTCGATGATCTCGACGCCCGCCGCTTCCAGCTGCTCTCGTGCCCGACTCAGTGCCTGCCGCACTTCGGGGTCAATGGGCAGGCCGCCGACGTCGGGGCTCCAGCCGAGGCAGATCTGCTCCACAGGCAGGGGCGCGACCTCCGAGAACACCGCGGCGTCAGGCACCCATGACAGCGGAGCACGGCGGTCGAGCCCTGAGATGCCGGACAGGATGAGGGCGACATCGGCGGAGTCGCGCGCCATCGGCCCGAGCACGCCATGCGGGTCCCACCCGTTGCCGAGTCGCCCGGTGGGCACGGTGCCCGGCGTCGGGCGCAGGCCGACGATGTTGCAGAACGACGCGGGATATCGGATGCTGCCACCGCTGTCTGACCCGTCCGCGATCGGCAGCATTCCCGCGGCGAGCGCGGCACCCGCGCCGCCGCTGGATCCACCTGCGTGCCGCGACAGATCCCACGGGTTCCGACACACGCCCCGAACGGGATTGAAGGTGAGAGTGCCGAGCCCGACCTCGGGGGTGTTGGTCTTCCCGATGATGAGCGCTCCTGCGCGCCGCAGGTTCTCGGCGAGCACGCTGTCGCTCGTGGCCGGCGCGGCATCGAGGTAGGCCGCGGAGCCGTGCGAAGTCGGCAGGCCCGCCACGTCGATCAGGTCTTTCACGCCCGTGGGCAGACCATGCAGGGGGCCGAGCGGCTCGCCGGCTGCGACAGCACGGTCCGCGGCATCCGCCATGGCCATCGCCTCGGCCTCGGGCACCATCGAAACGAACGCGGCCACGTCGTGCTCGACGTCAGCAATGCGATCGAGATGAGCGCGCATGACCTCGGCCGCGGAGATCTCGCGTGCGGCGATGCCGTCGGCGAGGGCGCGTGCGCTCCAGCGGTACAGCGGAATCTCGGTCATCAGGGGTTCTCCTTCCGGTGGACCGTGCGTCCGCCCACGTCGGTGCGCAGCACGATCAGGCTGCGCACCTCGTCGATGGGCACGGTAGTCGGGTCAGCGCTCCACAGCGCCCAGTCAGCGCGGTAGCCGGGTCGCAACGCGCCACGTTCGTGCTCAGCCAGGGCGGCGTAGGCCGCGCCCGTCGTGTACGCGGCCAGCGCTTCGTCAATGCTGATCGCCTCACTGGCATCCAGTGGGCGCTCCTCCCCCTCGATGCGGCGGGTCGCCGCCTGCCACATGAGATGGCGTGGGTCGAAGGCGAAATAGGGGCCGTCAGATCCGAAGGCGACGCAGGCTCCGGCGTCCAGCCAGCTGCGCACCGGGTTCGCAGTCTCCGCGCGTTCGCCGAGCGCACGGCGCAGCCCGGCACCGTTGTGCCAGATGATCGACGGCTGCAGCGAGGCGACGACGCCGGTGGCCGCGGCACGGCGCATGGCCTCGGCCGAGGGCTCCAGGTAGGCGTGGATCGCCTGGAAACGCAGCCCGCGGACATCCGCGCCAGCACGCTCGGCGGCCGCGACCACCAAAGCGACGGCCGCACCGCCGACCGCGTGGGCGCCGACGCCCCAGCCATGGCTCGCGCACCAGGTGACGAGGCGCTCGTACTCGGTTGTGTCGATGCGCTGCAGACCTCGATAACCTGCGTCATCCCACGGCTCTTCGAGCAGCGCCTGACCGGCGAGCGCCTCTCCATCGGCATAGACCTTGATCGGCCCGAGCCGCAGCATCTCGTCGCCGAATCCGGTGGCGACGCCGACGCCGTCGAGGCGAGCAATGACCGCGTCGACATCGGGGATCCCGGGTACGCCGATCTCAAGGTAGGGCATGGCCAGCGTGCGCATGGTGAGCAGCCCTCGGGCGTGCGCCGCCCGGTAACCTCGCAGCTCGTCCGGCGTGACGGCGGGATCGATGACGCCGGTGAAACCGAGGGCGTGCAGCAGCGGCTGCACCCGTTCGATCGCCCTGATCCGGTCGCCGAAGGGCGGATGCGCCGGTCCGTCATCATCGAAGCTGTCGTGCATCGCGATGATGAATGCCTCGACGTCGTCGTCCGGCCCGAGGTAGTCGAGGGCCTTCAGCCCGCCGCGCTGCAGATGCATGTGCGCATCGATGAGGCCGGGCAGCACCACGCCGTCGAGTTCCTCCACTGGCGTGCTTTTCGGCACCGCGGCCAGCACCTCGGCCAACTCACCGATGGCGCAGATGCGACCATTCCGCACGGCGAAGGCCTCGGCATGAGGGGCGTCAGGGTTGAGGGTGATGACGTGATGCGGGCGATAGACCGTCGTCGCGGCCTTGGTCGCCATCGCGTCCCACCGTGCGATGGAAGACATCCGAGTCACAGCGCGATGACGACGCTCTTCGGCTCGCAGAAGCCGGCGAGCCCCTCCTCGCCGAGATCGCGGCCGAGCCCGGATTCGCCGACGCCACCGAACGACAGCGCAGGGTCGAACACGTTGTAGGTGTTGATCCAGATCGTCCCGGCGTTGATGACTCCGGCCAGACGATGGGCGCGCGACAGGTCGCGCGTCCACACTCCGGCGGCCAGGCCGTATGCCGTGTCGTTGGCGATGCGCACCGCATCCGCCTCGTCGTCGAACGGGATGATGCCGACGACCGGGCCGAAGATCTCCTCGCGGGCGATCACCATGTCGTTGGTGACATTCGAGAACAGTGTCGGCTCGACGTAGAAGCCCGGCGATCGGGTGCCGCCACCGACGACGAGCTCGGCCCCCTCATCGACACCGGCGCGGATGTACCCGAGCACGCGCTCGCGCTGCTCCTCCGAGACGAGCGGGCCGACGGTGATGCCGCCGTCGAGGCCGTCCCCGACCGGCACCCGCCGCACGGCTGCCGCAAGCCGCTCGGTCATCTCGGCGAGGATCGAGCGCTGCACGAGAAGTCGGCTGCCTGCCGTGCACATCTGGCCGGAGTGGCCGAAGGAGGCCCGCATCGCGGTCGTCACAGCCGCGTCGAGGTCGGCGTCCTCGAAAACGATGTTGGGACTCTTGCCACCGAGTTCGAGAGTCACGCGCTTGAAGTCCTCCGCTGCGACGTGTGCGACCGCGCGGCCGACCTCGGTGGAACCCGTGAAGGTGATCTTCGCAATGCCGGGGTGCTCAGTGAGCACCGCGCCGACCCGACCGTCGCCGGTCAGCACACTCACCACGCCATCGGGGATGCCCGCCTCCTGCATGATCGCCGCGAGACGCAGGAGGGTGATGGGAGTATCTTCGGCCGGCTTTGCGACCACAGGGCATCCGGCCGCGAGCGCAGGGGCGAGTTTGAAGGCGGCGGTCATGATCGGGAAGTTCCACGGCAGCACGATCGCGACCGGCCCCACCGGCTGCATCACGGTGTAGACGTGGTGGCCGCCGCCGTCGATGGGGATGACTGTGCCGCCGAGGCGAGACGGGGCGCCGGCGAAGTGCCGGAACGTGCGTGCGGCCGTCAACGTGTCAGCACGGGAGCGCTCGATCGGCTTACCGTTGTCGCGCGTCTCGAGCACCGCGAGCTCCTCCTGGCGCTCCTCGATCAGCTCGGCCACTCGGTTCAGGATGCGGCTGCGGTCCAGCGGCGCCATCCCGCTCCACCGCCGGTCCTCATGGGCGTGGACGGCGGTCGAGACTGCTGCGTCGACGTCCTCGACGGTGGCCTGAGCGACGGTGGTGAGGACTTCCTGAGTGGCCGGGTCGACGATCTCGAGGAGTTCGCGGTCGGCGGCGGGCACCCACTCCCCTGCGAGGAAGAACGGCTCGTAGCCCGGCAGGGCAGTGACGGTGCTTCTGATGCTCATGATGCTTCCTGTTTCAGTGGATCGAGAAGTATTCGCGCTGCTCCCAGTCGGAGACATGGCGCAAGTAGCGGGAGAACTCGGCGCGTTTGATCGTCGCGTACCAGTCCACCACCGCGTCGCCGAGCGCCGTGCGGAAGGCATCGTCTGCGACGAAAGCGTCGACCGCAGCACCGAGCGACTCGGGAAGCGCGGGCGCGTCAACGCGGTAGGGGTCGGTGGTGGGCGCGGGCGGCGTGAGGCCCCGTGCGATACCGTCCATGCCGCTGATCAACTGCGAGGCGATATAGAGGTACGGATTCGCTGCCGGCTCCCCCGATCGGTTCTCTAGCCGCGTCGTCGGGTCGCCGACACCGCCCACCGCGCGGATCATCGCACCCTTGTTGTCGATCCCCCACGCGATCCGGTCAGGTGCGAGCGAGAACGGCTGATAGCGCTTGTATCCATTGACTGTCGGGGTCGTCAGCGGCGCCGCCCCAGCCGCGTGGGCGAGCAGGCCGGCGAGATAGGACCTTCCCATCGGGGAGAGCGGGGGCCCGTCCTCGGGCACGAAGACGCCGACGCCGGTCGTGAGGTCGTAGAGCGACTGATGCAGATGCCACCCGGTCGAGGAGCCCTCGGCACCCTGGGGGCGGGACATGAAGGTGGCGTGATAGCCGAGTCGGCGTGCGATGCTGCGCACGGCCATCCGGCACAGCATGACCGCATCCGCGATGTCTCCAGCGTCTCCGGCTTCCATGGTGAGCTCGAACTGACTCGCCCCGAACTCGAGTTCGATGGAGCGCAGCGGCAGGTCGAGCAGGGTGATCCCGCGGTAGAGCGCGTCTACGAGCGGCTGCATGCCGTCGAGGGATTCTTCATGCAGCAGCTGCGCCCCGCGCGTCGTAGGAGCCGCGTCGATCGCGCCGCCCGGGCGCCCAGGCGTGGCCACGTGCTCGACCTGCAGGTCGCCATCGCTCATCCGAAAGACATGGAACTCGAGCTCAGCGCCGACGGTCATGCCCAGGCCGCCCTCGGCGAGCGCCTCGAGACGTCCACGGAGCAGGCTGCGTGAGCAGAACGGCACGGGAGAACCGTCAGGGAATCGCAGGTCGCACAGGATCCACGCGGTGCGCTCGGCCCACGGCAGTACGCGGAACGTGCGGGGGTCGGGGACGAGGACGATATCGCCCGCCCCGCTGAATCCGCCGACTCCGACGCCTGTGTCTGCGCTGAAGACCGAGAAGACCGACTGGCCGGAGGTGTCCTTGAGCAGCAGCGAGCTCGGTGCGGTCACGCCGGTGCGCAGGGCGGCATCCACCCCCGCGCGGGCGATGGTCTTGCTGCGCAGGATGCCATGCTGATCGGCGAACGAGAAGCGCACCATCTCAATGCCGATCTCGTCCATGACGCGCCGCAACTGACCCGCGGCCGCGTACTGCGCCTCCGTCCAGAGGCCGTGTCGGCCGATGAATCCCTCGCGATCCTTGGCAAGCATGGGCCGCGCCGAGACGCCGCCGCCGTTGTCGGAGACACGTCGCTCGTCGACGTTACGCTCACGCATCCACGCGCTCCTGTCTCGCCAGGAGCGGTCCCGCCCACGGCGACGCAGCCCGGCGCTCTGCTTCGCGCTCCAGCCACCGCGTGTGCCAGGCGTCGTTTGCTGCGATGGTGTCCATCGCGACCGGACCCGTCAACTGCTCGGCTTCCGCCTCGCTGATCGGATGGGACGGCGTCGCCGCTCCCGAGGCGAAGGCATCGATCGCGCGCAGCAGCAGCCGTCGGTTCGCGCTGACAGCGCGGTCGGAGACGCCGAGCCGCTCCACGGTGCGGTCCTGGATCGCGCCCATGCTCTCCACCGCCCACTGGTCGTGGACGTTGATGTCAAGACCCATGCCCGTATAGGTGAGCTCCTTCTGCTCCTGCGGGTCGAAGCCCCAGTTGTTCGAGCGGTTGCGCAAAGGTCGGTAATCCGGCAGGCTCACGCCCTCCAGCCGCTGTCGCAACAGAGTATCCTTGTCCGTTGTTTCGGCGAAGTCGTACCAGATCATGTACCAGTAGTGGTGATCGTCATCGATCGGCACGTGCCATTGGGTGAAGACCTTGGTGTTCCCGAAAGGAACGACGAACGCGTTCGGGAACAGCAGGTTCGTCACGCGTACGTGCTTGATGTCCTCGGTCAGTTGGCGCAGCGCGTAGACCCGCAGGCCGTGCTCAGCGCTCTCGACCTCGATGTCGGGGCGGTAGCTTTCCCCGACCAGCATCGAAAGCTTCTTGCCGGTGCCCTCGACCTCCTCGGCGAACTGCTGCCCATACATCTCGCGCGGATCCTCCTGGATGAACCGGTGCAGGAATGAGACATGGCTCGGATCGATGCCACCTTCCAACCCCTGCAGCCAGTTGCAGTCCCAGAGGCCCTTGAAGGCGAAGGTGTATTCCTCGGGCGCCACGAAACAGTCGAAATGCGGGAACGGCGGCGCCTCGCCGGCGCCCATATAGGTGAAGATGATGCCGTTGCGCTCCACGCAGGGGTAGTTCGCAATACGAATCTTGCCGAGGAACTGGCTGTGCTCCGGCTCCGCCGGCTGCTCGACGCAGCGTCCCTGCCCGTCGTAGAGCCAGCCGTGATACAGGCAGCGGATCCCATCCTCCTCGAGCCGGCCATAGGAGAGGTCGACACCGCGGTGCGCGCAATAACGACTGATGAGGCCCCAACCCTCGCGCTTCTTGAAGAGCACCAGATCTTCGCCCATGATGCGCACCTGCTTCACAGGGCGCTCGCCCGGCATCTCCGAGACCAGAGCCGCCGGCTGCCAGTAGGAGCGCAGCAGGTTCCCCAGCGGCGTCCCCGGGCCAGTACGGGTGATCTTCTCGTTGTCTTCCTGCTTGAGCATGAGGGCGATTCCTTCGTGGATTGATGGCTAGGCGTCGAGGACGAGCAGAGGACAGGCGGCGCGTGAAACGCACACCATCAGGCAGTCGCCGCGTGCCTTCTCCTGCGCAGTGAGCACGAAGTCGCGGTGCTCGACCTCGCCATCAACGACCCGCGTCTCACAGCTGCCACAGATCCCCTCCTCACAGTCGGAGAGCACGTCGACCCCTGCGCCTCGCATGACGTCGAGGATCGACTCCTCGGGCGCGACCTCGAGCTCCAGGCCAGCGCGGTCGAGGCGGATGCGAAACGGCCCGCCAGGCTTGTATTCAACGGCAGGGGCAGTGAAGTACTCCACGCGCAGCCGATCCTCGGCGTCGGGCATCGCCTCGATCAACGCAGCGAGGAGGCGTTGCGGTCCGCAGGCATAGACGAGTTCAGCTGAGTGGGCGGCGATCTCCGCTGCCAGATCGGCGCGGATGCCCTCGTCGCGGGCGATCACGGTGACCGCGTCACCCCAGCGTTCGAGCTCATTCAGAAACGGCATCCGGGCACGTGACGACCCCAGGTAGAGCAGTCGCCACGGCACAGCCGCGGCATCCGCTGCGGCGAGCATCGGCAACAACGGGGTGATGCCGATGCCGCCGGCGATGAAGAGATAGCCAGGAGCAGGCTCGAGGGCGAAGTGATTGACGGGTGGACGCAATGTGATCTCGTCGCCAGGTCGCAGCCGCTCGTGGACGGCTCGTGACCCGCCCCGGCTGTCCGGCTCCCGCAGCACGGCGATGCGGTAGCGCTGGTCGGCCGGGTTCCCGCACAGCGAGTACTGGCGTGCGGGCGCACCAGGGAGCAGCAGATCGACGTGGGCGCCGGGCTGCCAGGCGGGAAGCGGACCTTCCAGCGACTCAAGTTCGACCGAGAGCACATCCTCCGCCTCGCGGATCATGCCGCGAACGCGGACTCGGAGTTCGGAGGCGGTGCCCATTCGTGGATCCTAACATGATTGTTGTGGATCCAATTCGATTCTTGATGGACTCGATGCGGCGATGTCGAATCCAACTGAAGTTCCGATTCTGCTACGTTTCCTCCGTGTGGCGCCGCATCCCGCACACAGAGAAAAGAGGCCATCCCGGTGACTGATTCCCTGCTGGAGACCACGGGCCATGCCCTCGTCGACGAGATCGCCGGCAAGATCCGGGAACGGATCATGAACGGCGACATCCCGATCGGCGCCCAGTTGCGCCAGGCGGAGCTCGCCAGCGACTTCGGCGTCAGTCGCACGCCCATCCGGGAGGCGCTACGGCAGCTGCAGACGGGCGGCCTCATCGAAGTGGTGCCGAACCGGGGAGCCGTGGTGCGCGTGCCGGCTCCCTGGGAGGTGCGCGAAGCCTACGAGGTGCGCGCCGAGCTCGAGGCGCTCGCGGCCGTGCGGGCGGTCAGCCGCATCTCGCGGCAGGACCTCGCGCGGTTGCGCACCGCGAACCAGCAGATGTACGACCGCTCGCAGGGCAGTGACGAATCGCAGGAGCGGGCACTCGCCAGCCGCAAGGAGAACGACGTCTTCCACACGACCATCGCCGAGATCGCCGCCAACGCGCGGCTCGCTCGCATGATCGAGGAGATCAACGAGACCTTCCCTCGCAACGTGTCCGCACAGCTCTTGGTCGGTGACGAGCGTCACCGAGAGGAGAACTACCAGGAGCATCTGCGCATCATCGAAGCCATCGAGAACGGCGACGTCGAAGCCGCCCGCGCTGAGACACGCGCGCATGTTGTGAGCGCGGGTGAGCAGCTGGCGCGCTGGTACGAGCAGCGCAGCTCCACGGTCTTCACCGGCTGAAACGACCGAGCGGCGCTGCTCGCGCGGCACGGAGTCAGACGAAGGCAGCGAGAGCTGTCAGAGCGACCGAGGCGGCGAGGCTCCCGTACCCCAATCTGGTCATCGAATCTCCGCGGAATGCGCCACGCGCCGCCGAGGCGGCGAGGAACGCGGATCCCATCGCCAGAGCGGCCACAAGCAACGGGCCCGTCACGGCATGATGATGTCCCGGCTGCTGAATCGTGTGCCGGTGGCCGATAGCCATGATGAGCATGAGGCCCGCCATCAGCACGCCGGACAACGTCGTGTGCAACCGGCGCCGCGCATCCTGATCGTCCCCGATGCGGCCACGCCGACGCACCGCCAGCGCGAGGGATGCTGCAAGCAGCATCCCACTCCACACGACGACCGGCACCACCCGCATCCCCGTCACGAGATCGAGCATCCCCAGGGTCATGACCGTCATCAGTAGCAGCTCGCGCACACGAGGACGCGGGCGGTCCAGCGCTGCGCATCCCGCGCAGAGGGCGGATGCTCCGAGTGCCCCCGCGTGCAACAGCTCGGTCACCGAGGACCGCTCGCGTCAATGCATGCCATGCTCATGGTGAGCGTGACCATGCGCCGCATGCGCGTCGTGCTGCGCGTGACCATGGGTCGCGTGGCTCGTCGGCGAGCAGTGCGCGGGGTTGGAAGGCGGCACATCGAGCGCGGGGTTGCGGTCGAAGAATCCGTCGGGCTCCATACGGAAGCCGATCCGCTGCAGAGGCATGACCGGCCAGTCCTCCGGGCGCACGTAATGATGAACGCCAAGGACCGGCCACACCACCAGCCGTGCACCGTCGAGCGGTCGATCAGCGCGCTGCCACGCGGTGATGCCCTCCTCCCCGAGGGGCGCCTGGTTCGGATAGTCACCCGCGATGAAGCGTTCAGCCGGGTCGTATGCCGTGGCCCAGACATGCTTGGCGACGAACGGCGCTTTGCGCTCGACCACGCTGCCCGGGCGCGCGAACAGGCGAGTCGTATTCGGCATCACCAGGCGGAAGGACGTCGCATCGCCGTATCGGTTGGTGTGTTCGGTGCTCTCGATGCGCCAGTGCACAGCGCGTGCGGGATCGTTCGCCCTCGCGGCCTCGCGCTCCGATGCGATCGTGGTCGAGACCATGCGTACGGCGTTGCCGTAGGGGTTCAGTGTCTCGTCCTCTTCGGATTCGGCATGCACCTCCACGAGCCGATTCAACGGGCCGTCCACAGCCGTGTCGAGACGCACCGCGAAATAGTGCTGATGTGTCGGCGCCTGCACATTCGGGGCGACCATGCGCCCGTAGGCCGGCTCCGCCCCGTCTGCGATGCCGGAGACCGAAAGGATGCCGGTGAGCTTGACCTCGAGCTCGATGGCGCCGTCCTGATACAGCGACCAGTAGAAGCCGTAGTCGTAGTTCGCGACGGTGGCGAAGAACGAGATGACGAGCCGGCGTTGGCGGCGCACCTCCGAGTCGCCGGTGCGGGTGTTCACGTGCTTCCAGAGGATCGAGTCATCCTCCTCGTGCATGCAGATGCCGTTGGTGATCGTGCGCGCCTCGCCGAATCCGTCGATGTAGTGCGCGTCGAAGTAGCGGATCTCTCCGAGGCAGTCGCAGCCGAGCTCAAGCGAGGCGGTCAGAGGCCCAGCACCGTACTCCCCCCAGTCGAAGAAGTTCTTGCGGTACGCGGTCGGGTCGGAGTCGAGGTACGGCACATACATCTCATTGATCGCGGCCCGATCAAGCACGGGGCGCACAGCGTCGCCGTCGTGGTACGCGACGTCGTGCAAGACGAGTCCTTCGCGATGCGTGAAGCCGATGCGGAACGACCAGTTCTGCCAACGCACCTCATGACCCTCGACGGTGAACCCGGGGCCTTCGGGTTGCGTGATCTCGAGCGGGGCGACCGTGCGGTCGGGACCCCAGGTGCCCGAGGCGTACCTGCCCGTCTCGCTCGCCATCGGGATGACGCCGTGGTCCTCGAGCCGCACGATCTCCAGCGTTTCCAGATCGATGATCGGCACAAGCCCTGCGACCGGGCGGGCGTAGCCGTTGTCGTCGATCGACTCGCGATGCCAGACCGTTCCCCAGGACAGCCGGCGGTCGGCCAGATCCTCCGGCTCGAAACCCGTGATGGACTCGGGATCCACCCAGACGAGCGACGTATCGACGATGCCGCGCTTGGCGAGGGCTTCCTTCAGCACCGGGCTGTTGCGGGCAGCCTGCGCGACCATGCGCGCCTCGTCCGACGAGACGCCTGGGCGCTTGGCATCCACCGGTGTCCAGGCCAAGAGCGAGGCGGCACGATCGATGCCAGAGGTCCAGCCCGTGACCTCCCACGCGGCGTGGGCGTCCGGGTTCATGACCACGAGACGCACGGGGCGCCCCTGTCCGTCGGCGAGAGCGCGCGCGAGCGATTCCTCCACGGCGATGCCCCAGAAGCGCGGATGCTCGCCGATGCGGCCATCACCCAGCACGAGTGACGCGACCTCGGTGATCTCGGCAGGGGTGATCGGGTCGCTCCAATGACGTGCGGTCATGACTGCTCCTCTTGTTTCGGGGTGGGGACGATGATGCCTGCGCCATCGGCACGCGGATCGCTCGCGGCCGCGACGCCACCGCTGGCATCGATACGGACGAACTGGACATGACCGGCCTCGTCAGCCGGTCCATCGAAGGCGGCGACGCGGATGCCGGCCGCCGCAGCCGCGATCGCAGCAGCCGGGTCTGCTCCGGGCTCACTCACGAGCGTGAGCTGGTCGAAGCCGAGATCGACGTCGCCGACAACCCAGCGCGGGCGCGCCAGCAGTTCGTCGAGCGGCGCGTGCAGCGAGCCTGGGGCGGCGAGCAGCTGCGAGAGAATCCAGGGCTGGGCGCGGCCACCCTGACAGCCGGCCACGAGCACCGTCTCACCATCTTCGACGATCAGCGGCGAAAGCGTGTGCGGTGGGCGCGCCCCCGGCGCCAGCCGCGCGGGTGAGGCCGGATCCATCACGAAGGCGCTTGCGCGGTTATGAACGAGCACACCGGATGCCGGATCGAGCAGACCCGCACCGAAGGTCATGTAGACGCTCTGCACGATGGTGACTGCCCATCCGGCGTCATCGATCGCGACGATGGCGGCGGTGTCACCGCTGGCGCGTGCCTCGCGGGCGGCGGATATCGCAGTACCGTCGAGCGCAAGCAGCGCGTCGATGTCGACCGGGCTGACGCGTGGATCGCCCAGCCGGGCACCGCGGGCCGCGACGCCACGCAGGCTCGCCCCGACCAATGCCGCCACCGGGGCGCCTTCCTCCGACGTCGCTGCGCGCACCACGGCCGGCACCAGAACGCCCGCCGAGGGCGGCGGGGCGACGGACCATCGGCGGCCCGCCGCGTCGACGGTGAGTGCCGGCACCACCTCGGGCGCATACCCGGCGAAGTCGTCCTCGGTATGGGTGCCTCCGGCGGCGCGCAGCGCCGCAACGAGGCGCCGAGCGGTCTCGCCGGTGTAGATGTCGGCCGGGTCGGCAGCGAGCCTGTCGAGGGTGCCGGCAAGCGCGGGTTGCCGGAAGATCTCACCAGCGCCCAGCGGGCGTCCGTCGCCGTCAAGGAAGACCGAAGACAGTCCGGGGTCGGCGACCACGGCATCGCCTTCGCTGGCGATTGCGCGGGCGAGCCCTTCGCTTACCACCGCACCCTCGCGCGCCATGCGCGCCGCACCGCGGAAGGGGCCGGAAAGCGGGCGCGATGCCCCCAGCCCGGCGATAGCAGTCCAGCCCGCGACGATGCCTGGCACCGTCACCGCATGCGCACCCTGGCGCGGCACTCGTGACCAGCCCCCCGCGGCGGTCAGCACTGCTGCGGGTGCGGTGCCCGCTGCAAGGACCGCGTGCGTAGCGCCGCCAGGGGCGCGCACGACAGCGATGAGGTCACCTCCGATCGCGCACTGATGCGGGTAGACCACCGTGAGCATCACTGCTGCGGCGAGAGCCGCGTCGAGGGCGTTGCCGCCGGCCTCGGCCGCCTGCCGTCCGGCTGCGACCGCGTCATGGTGGGGTGCGGCGAGTGCGACGGTCACGAGTCAGAGTCCCCTTCGAGCGGTCGAGATGAAGTCGAGGTCGTCACGCGGCACGCCTTCGTACAGGTCGGCGACGGCCTCGCCGACGGCCGGCCCGAACTTGAAGCCGTGGCCGGAGCAAGCCGCCGCGACGATCACCTCGGGTGCGTCGGCGAGGGCGCCGATCGTGAATCGCTTGTCCTCTGTCATGGTGTAGAGGCACGATGCGACCTCGAAGGGGGCCGCATCGATGCCGGGAACGTACCGCTCGATGAGCTCGACGAGGCCGGCCACCTCAGCATCGGTCGCCGGGGCGACCGGATGTTCCGGGTCCCAGCTCTGACCCGCGTCGATACCGATCTTGAGGCCGTTGCCCGCCGCATCCGGGATGCCGAACACCAGCCCCTCCGGCCGATCGATCGAGAACGCGCCGAGGTGTGGAGGCGTTGCCACCGCCTGACCAGGGGCGACGGTCAGGGTGATGATGCGCCAGACATCGAGGAAGGGAGCGAGGTCGGGCAACAGCCGCCCCACGAAAGCGCCGGCCGCCACGACGAGCCGGCTCGCGCTGACGATGCCCCGATCAGTGCGCACCTCCACTCCCTTGGAGTTCGTGTCCCACCCGAGTACACGCTCCCCGAATCGGAGTTCGGCGCCGTGCGCAACAGCCGACGAGCGCAGCACCTCAAGCGCATCGGCCGCTTCGATGACACCGGCATCCGGGTCGTATACCGCACCATAGCCGTCGGGAATACGGAGCCCGGCCATGCGCTCGGCCGCGGCATCTGGCCCTGCGAGATGAACGCACCCAGGGCCCTGCATGCCCGATGGCTCCACGTGGGCGTACACGCCGCCTGTGCGGCGAATGAGCGTTCTGCCGCTCTCCCGTTCCAATTCGGCCCAGGTCTGATATGCCTTGGCGACGAAGTCGTTCCAGACCGGATTCGGATAGGCACGACGGATCATCCGAGTGCGGCCATGAGAGGAACCGCGAGCATGCACGGGGTCGAAGCGCTCGATCCCTATCACGCGGTGACCGCGGCGTGCGATGCTCGCGGCTGCGGCACTGCCGTGAATGCCGAGACCCAGCACGAGGACGTCCGCCTGTCGCGTTCCGCTCATACCGCCGCCCTTGTCTTCGAGGCCAACGCGGCCACGCCGTCGAGCAGAGCGGCGACATCGTTCTCGTCGTTGTAGACGTGAGCCGAAGCGCGAACGACCGCCGTGATGCCACGCTCTCCGAGATCCCATTGTCCATGGGTGGCCGGAACCGACACGACGCGCACTCCA
Source organism: Gryllotalpicola koreensis (assembly GCF_039538185.1). Lineage (NCBI taxonomy): Bacteria > Bacillati > Actinomycetota > Actinomycetes > Micrococcales > Microbacteriaceae > Gryllotalpicola > Gryllotalpicola koreensis. Next base: position 637,096 of record NZ_BAABBW010000001.1, on the reverse strand, counting down.
CGACCGGCGAGGTGAGCGACGACCTCGCCGGCATCCACGCCATCGACGACGAACGTGACGATCGCGGAAGGCGCCTCAAGCGGGTCGGCGACGGTCACTCCCTGGATCTGGGCAAGGCCGGATCGAATCGCGCGCCCGGCGTGTACGAGCCACTGCGCCGTCGATTCGACGCCGCGCGCAAGCGCCTCATCGATCGCCGCTCCGAGTCCGAGACGCGCCGCGACCGCGGACTCCCAGGTCTCGAAGCGGCGCGCGGAAGGCTCGACATCCCAGTCGAAAGCACTCGTCCACTGCGAGGCGCGCACGTCTGGAGTATTCGGCACCAGTCGCCGGGCCAGCTCGGCGCGCACATAGGCGAAGCCCGTGCCACGGGGGGCGCGCAAGAACTTGCGGCCGGTGGTCACCAACATGTCGCACCCAATCGCCTCGACGTCGACGTCGAGGTGGCCGACCGACTGCGTCGCGTCGAGCAGGTACAGGCCTCCGTGAGACTTGACGAGCGCGCCGATCTGGGCAACCGGCTCGACGAGTCCGGAGGAGGTGGGGATGTGGGCCGCGGTGACGATCGTGGGCGGCCCCTCCGCGAGAAGCCTGTCAAGCGCCTCCAGATCGACCTGTCGGTCGGATCCTGTCGGCGCCACGAGGAGTTCGACGCCTTGCTCCTTCGCCAGGGTCAACAAGTGAAGAGCATGGCTCACGTACGTGCTGCTGGTGGCGATGATGCGACGCGGATGCGTGGGGCGCAACGCCTCGACCAGGACGCGCAGTCCGGTCGTCGCGCTGTCGAGCAGCGCGATCTCGTCGCGCCGGGCATTGACGAGGCGCGCAGCGGAGTCGTAGATCGCTTCGACACGGGGACGCTCTTGGGCGGCTGCCTCATAGCCGCCGATGGACTCTTCGAGCCGAAGGTGCTGGACAACGACGTCAATGACCCCTCGAGAGGGCAGCGCAGCACCGGCCGCGTTGAAATGACTGGCGAGATCGGAGCCCGCAGTCTGGAGGCGCTCTGCCGCGACATCGATCAACGCCGCGCCCCCGAAGGAGCGCCCGGTTTCGGGCAGTGAGTTCATAACGCCTATCCTGCTCTTGGTAGGATCCAAACGTAACATAAGTGGATCCAATCAATGGAGTCTCGTGTCCCGCATGCTCGCCGTTCTCGACACTGCGACGGCACCTGCGAGGGGCGATCCAGAACTCGCGCAACTCACCCAGGACTTCATCGCGCTCAGCGTCCTTCACGCGGACGGCTGGGGGGTCGCGAGCCGTCACCAAAATCGAACCGAGGTTCGCGTCGGAACCGATCCCGCCGAACGCGGGATGGGTTCCGTGCTGGCGTCGCCTGCATCAGCCCGGCTCCTGTACCTGCGTTTCGCCAGCGCCGGCAGCGCAGTGAAGAAGCGGAATCTCCAACCATTCGTCACCGACGATGTCGCCTTCGCCCACAACGGGCTGCTGGCGCCTCGTTCGCTAATGCTCGCGACCCTCTCCTTCGATCAACGGCACGACCTGCGGGGCGACACGGACAGCGAGGTCTACTTCGCTCATGTGCTGCGCGCCCTGCTCACACGTCGGCGTTCCCGCCCTGCGGCGGACACCATCGCCCCCATCGTGGCCGAGTTGCGTGCGCTGTATCCCGAGGCCTGCCTGAATGCGCTGATGCTCGTCAGCGGCGAGCTCCTCGCCATCCACGCGCCGGGAACGGTCGGCCCACCACTGGCTGCGTTCGCCGCCCGTGGCGCCAAAGCGCTGCCACCGGGCCACGACGCGGACTACAACGTCTTGAGCACTGCCGTATTGCCCTCGGGCCGACGCGTAGTGGCCACGAGCGGCATCGACGTCATCGACTCGCACCCTCTGCCTCGCGACGCTGTCAGCGCATTTCTGCCGAACGGTCTCACACGAAGCATCGCGATATAGGAGCCCCCGGCGGATTCGGCGAACGGATGCCGTGACCGAAGCGGACCGCCGGGTGAATCGCGCGCGCGAAGGTTGTACGCGCGAACCACACAAGGAGACGAAGATGTCTGAACCGGACGCGCCCTTCCCGTCGTGATCGGATGCCGGTGGGTCAGGCGCCCGCACCGAAAGGCACCTCGAACCGGTGCTCACCCGGCGCGAGACTCACACTCGCGCGGCCGGGCAGGTCGAGAACGCCGGCCGCGCCGGCGGGCACGCTGGCCTCCACCGAGAGGGTGCCGTCGCGCAGCTCCCAGCGCACGGCGACGAGCCCGAACGGCGAGCGGTGCGACGCCGCGGCCCACTCGATTCCGCCGCCGGGGCGCGGAGCGAATCGGATCACGCGATAGCCCGGCTCAAGCGGCGCGATACCGGCGACGACGCGGTGCAGCCAGTCCGCCACCGCGCCGAGGGCGTAGTGGTTGAAAGACGTCATCTCGCCGGGGTTGATGGCGCCGTCCGGCAGCATGGAGTCCCAGCGCTCCCAGATCGTCGTCGCGCCCATGGTGACGGGGTACAGCCAGGACGGGCACTCGCGCTGCAGCAGGAGACGGTAGGCGGTCTCGAGCTGGCCCGTCTCAGACAGGGCGTCCGTGATGAAGGGCGTGCCCGCGAAGCCGGTCGAGATGTGGAATCCGCTCGCAGCGACGAGCTCGGCCAGCCGCGTGCCCGCCGCCATCTGCTCGCTCTCGTCGAGCAGGCCGAACACGATCGCGAGTACGTAGACGGTGGGTGCGTCGCTGTGGACGCGCCCACCCGCCGCGGAGACATAGCGCACGCGGAATCCGCTGCGGATGCGCGCGGCCAGCGCCTCGAATTCCGCCGCGTCGTCGGCCAGGTCGAGCACCGCCGCGGCGTCCGCGAGCATGCGGGCGGTTCGATACGCGCAGGCCGTGGCGACCACTGCCGTGTCCGCCTTCGCGTCCGCCGGGCGGTCCGGCGGTGCATCCGGGTCCAGCCAGTCCCCGAACTGGAATCCGCTGTCCCAGGCACCGTCCGGCGCGAGCAGCGTGCCGACGCGCCGGGCGTGCCGCGCCATTGCCGGATACTGCCGGGCAAGAGCCGTGCGATCGCCGTACGCGCGCCACAGCGCCCAGGGCACCCATGCGGCCGCATCGCCCCAGATGGCCGTGCTGTCCTGGGGCGGGAACTCGCTGCCGCTGACGACGTGCTTGAGCACGTCGGGCACCACGAACGGCACGACGCCATCGGCGTTCTGCTGCTCCAGATCCAGGTCGCGCAACCAGTCGCCGAGAAAGCCGCTGACATCGCCCAGGAACGCCGCTGTGGGCGCGAAGACCGCGATGTCGCCCGTCCACCCGAGCCGCTCGTCGCGCTGCGGGCAGTCGGTGGGCACACTGAGGAAGTTGCCGCGCATGCCCCACACGACATTGGCGTGCAGGCGGTTGAGCAGCGGGTCGGAGGACGCGAAGGATCCGGAGGCGGGGATGTCCGAGCCGATCACGACGGCGGTGAGGGCGCCCTCGCCGATCGCCTCCGCACCCCCGGGCCAGCCGTCGACCTCTGCATAGCGGAATCCGTGGAAGGTCAAAGTGGGCTCGAAGACGTCGTCGCCGCCGCTGAGCGTGAAGCGGTCGGTCGCCTCGGCCGTGCGCAGCGGGCGGGTTCCGAGCTCGTCGTGCTCGAGGACCTCCGCATGCCTGATGGTGATGGTCTCGCCACGGGGCCCGCGCACGACGCACCGCACCCAGCCGACCAGGTTCTGGCCGAAATCGACGAGGGTGCGCCCCGACGGCGATGTCCAGATGCGCTCGGGCTTCACCTCGAGGAGCGGGCGGACGGGGGGAGCCTCGAACGGCTCGAGCTGCGTCACGTCGAAGGCGACGGCGTGCACCGCGGCGGTCGCGGCTTCGCTGTCACGAAGCCGCGCGTCGATGTGCTCGCCGTCATAGAGGTCGTTCGCGAGAACATCACCGGCGTGCGCCTGCCAGGTCTCGTCGGTGACGACCAGCTGCTCGTGCCCGTCGGCGAAGCGGATGCGCAGCTGAGCGAAGCCCGCAAGCTGATCGCCGTATACGTTCCGCGCGCCGAGCCAGCTGAGCTTGCCGCGTCGCCACCCGTTCCCGAGAGCCAGAGCGAGCTCGAACCGATCGCCGAGCAGGGCGGTCACATCCCACTCGCGGTAGCGCAGCCTCCACTCGTAGCTCGTCCAGCCAGGGGTGAGCAGCTCATCGGTGGCCGGCCGGCCGTCGATGAGCGGGGTCACGACGCCGAGGGCGGTGGCCGTGAGCGCGGCCTCGGCGACCGGACCGTGGCCGCCCTCCAGCTCGACGCACCGGTACAGCACCGGTGCTCCGTTGAACTCGTCGTCAGCGGCGATCATTCGCCCCGTCCAGCTGATCGGCTCTGTCATACTCGCTCCTTCTGTGGGGTCGGATCGTACTGTTGCGGCATGCACGGGCGCACTCAGCCGGGTAGCATCTGCCGATATGCCCGCGAGGCCAGGGAGGATGTGCGGTGACGCAGCCGGAGATGATGCGCCGCAAGCCGCGCGGCCCGTATTTCAAGACTGAGCAGAAGCGACGCGAGATCCTTGATGCCGCGCTCGAGGTGTTCGCCGTCGCGGGCTATCGCAGCGGCTCGCTGCGCTCGGTCGCGCAACGGGTGGGAATGAGCGAGGCCGGCCTGCTGCACCACTTCCACAACAAGACGGCTCTGCTCGCCGCCGCCCTCGAACGACGCGACGACCAGACCCGCAAGAGGTTCGACTTCGACGGGCTCCGCGGTCGCGAGCTCGTCACTGCTCTGATCGAACTGGTCGAGTACAACGCCTCCGTTCCGGGTGTCGTCGAGCTGTTCACGGTGCTTTCCGCCGAGGCGACGCACCCGGAGCACCCCGCTCACGAGTATTTCCGCGAGCGGTACTCGAACCTGCGGCAGACGCTCATCGACACCTTCGCCGAGCTGCAGGCCGACGGCGAACTGCGGCAGGGAGTCGACCCGGCCGCCGCCGCCCGCGGCGTGATCGCACTCATGGACGGCCTGCAGGTGCAGTGGCTGTACCGCGACGATGAGCTCGACATGGCCGCCGACCTGCGCCGATACTTCGACTCCCTGCTGAACACCCCACTGTGAGAGAGGCAGTGAGCCTCACCGCGCTCCCTCTAGCGAGATCGTCGCGGAAAGCGGCAGCTCGGCGGCGGTCGTGCCCACGCGCAGCGTGAACTCTCCGGGCTCGTAGACCCACCCCTCATCCCAGTACGCGAGCAGCCGCGTGGGCACCTCGACCCGCACCGAGGCGCTCTCGCCCGCCGCGAGACGCACCGCCTGGAATCCGACCAGCCAGCGCACAGGCCGATCCACCGCGGACTCGCGGCGCTCCGCGTACACCTGCACGACGTGTTTGCCCGCCCGGGCGCCGACATTGCGCACGTGGACCTCGATGGCGAAGGCCTCGCCGGCTGCGACGTCTTCGGGAGCGGCGATGCCGGTCTGCTCGATCGCGGTGTAGCCGAGGCCATGACCGATCCAGTACGCCGGCTCGGCGTCACGGCGCAGCCAGGCGCGATAGCCGATGTGAATCCCCTCGTCATAGCGCAGCACGCCGTCCACGGGCGTCGTGTCGAGCACCGGCACGTCCGCCTGCGCCGCCGGCCAGGTCGTGGGCAGGCGCCCGCCCGGCTCCGCGATGCCGAGCAGGATGTCAGCCACCGCCGCGCCGAACTCCTGGCCGCCGAACCAGCCGAGCAGCACCGCGGCGACGTCGTTGCGCCACGGCAGCAGCACCGGGGCGCCCGCGTTCACGAGGACGACCGTGCGCGGGTTCACCGCGGCGACGGCACGCACGAGCTCGTCCTGATGACCAGGGAGCTCGAGGCTGCTCCGATCGAAACCCTCCGACTCGACCTTCGCGTTGGTGCCCACCACGACGAGTGCGACGTCACTGGTGCGGGCGGCCTCGACGGCCTCGGCGATGAGAGTCGCGGCATCCGCCACGATCGGCTGGGCTCCGATCGTGAACGCCGCCGCGCCGGCGAGTGCGCCTTCGACCGGGGCGGCGTAGTCGAACCGCACATCGACGGGGACGCCCGCGGTGACCGCGACGCGGGCGACCCGCGCCGGCGGTGCGAGGAAGGCGGCACCCAGATCGGTCCCCTCGGGCGCGACGACCTCGTCGATCACCAGGGCGCCGTCAAGCCACAGCCGGCCGTGCCCGACCGCGGCGAAGCCGAGCTCGAGCGTCTCGGTGCGCTCGGGAAGGTAGCCGAACGAGACCTCGATGCGATGCGACTCGGCGATCGGGGCGTCGCCGCCGAACCACACGAACTCGGTCGCGAGCCGGTCCTCGGCGAAGAGCTCGGCGTCGTCGGCGCCGATGAAGCGCACGCGCGCGCCGACTCCTCCGGTGGCGGGGTTGCGCAGACGCTCCCGGGGGATGCCGGCGAGGCCGTCGCGGGTCACCGCGCCGACCGCGTAGCGGATGTCGGTGGCCGGCAGCGCGTCGCGCAATCCCTGCAGCGGCGAGACGGTGTGCTCGGGCAGGACGGTGGCGCTGCCGCCGCCCTGCGTGCGTGCGAACGCAGCGCCGTCGCCGATGACGGCGACACTGCCCAAGGCATCCGCCCGCCATGGCAGCTCGCCCCGGTTCTCGAGCAGCACCGTGCCCTCGATCGCGGCCTCACGGGCGAACGCCTTGCCGTCCTCGACGTGGACGAGGGGCGCTGGGCCCTGAGCGCCGAGCGCGCCGACGCGCTGAGCGAGCCGCAGCAGGCGGCGCACCTTCTCGTCGACCGTGCTCTCCGGAATCCGCCCGTCCCGCACCGCGGCGACGAGCGCGTCGCCCCACGGGCCGAGCGGGCCGGGCATGACGAGATCCTGGTCGGCTGCGGCGGACTCGAGGCTGCGCACGGCCGTCCAGTCGCTGACAACGACGCCGTCGAAGCCCCACTCGCTCTTCAGCGGCGAGCGCAGCAGCTCGCTCTCAGTCGCCGTCGTTCCGTTGATGGAGTTGTACGAGCTCATCACGAGCCACGCGCGGGACTCGGTCACGGCCTTCTCGAACGCGAGCAGGTAGAGCTCTCGCAGGGCGCGATCGCTCACCTGCACGTCGACCGTGAAGCGGTCGGTCTCTGAGTCGTTCGCGACGTAGTGCTTGGGTGTCGCACCGACGCCGTTGTCCTGCATTCCCGCGACATAGGCGGCGGCCAGGTCGGCCGTGAGCACCGGGTCCTCGCTGAAGCTCTCGAAGTGGCGGCCGCCGAGCGGCGAGCGATGCAGGTTGATGGTCGGGCCGAGCACCACGTCAACGCCTTTGCGGCGGGCCTCGACGGCTGCAGCCGCGCCGTAGCGACGCGCGATGTCGCGGTCCCAGGAGGACGACAGGGCGGTGGCCGACGGCAGGTTCAGCGACGGGGAGCGCTCGTCCCACGCTCCGCCGCGCACACCCGAGGGCCCGTCGGAGACGACGAGGCTGCGCAGGCCGATGCGTTCGAGCGGCCATGTGGTCCAGAAGTCGCGGCCGGTGAGCAGCAGCACCTTCTCTTCCACCGACAGCGCCCCCAGGGCATCCTCGATCTCGTCTTCGAGCTGATTGCGTGTGAGCCGGTCGCTCATCGTTCCTCTTTCTCTGGGCTCGTGACGAGGACGCGCACGTCCCACGCACCGAGCGATACGGGTTTGCCCTGGCTGATGCGGGCGTCGCTGACGGCGTCGCGCAGGGGTGACGGGGCGGTCGCCTGCGTCGGCTCCCAGCCCCAGTTGTGAACGACGTGGATGACAGCGCCGTCAGGGCGACGCGATGACGAGACGGTGACGGATGCCGGCAGCGAGCTCCAGCCGCTGCAGGGTGTCGGCACCAGCCAGCGCGCGAGCGAGCGGGCCAGCTCCTGATCGGGGACGCAGCCGACGACCGTGACGCGGCCGGCGCCGGCCGGCCGGGTGGTCACCGCGGCCCATCGGCCGAAGTGCGGGTGCTCGTAACGGGCGAGCACCTCAGCCCCTTCGGTCTCGAGTCCCTGCAGGTACTGGAGGGCGCAGCCGCCGCCCAGGCCGCCGGCGGTCACGAGCGGAACCGGGTGCTGCGGGTTCGCGGCCTCCTCATACCAGGCGCCGGCGATGAGGTCGAGACGTGCCGGCTTCCGCTCAGCCCGCGCCCGCGCCTCGCGATCCGCGTCGGCGGTGCGCGGGCCGATGACGAGGTGGCCGCCGGCCTCGGCGTAGGCGGCGAGGAAGTCGAGCTCGGCATCGTCGGCGAGGTGGAAGGCGGGCACCACGAGCACGGGCAGCTCCCGAGCGGTGGCGGCGGCGTCCTGCGCACCGCCACGGGAGGGGAACAGCTGCTGCGGCCGGATCAGGCGCTCCTGGCGACCGGTGTCGAACAGCCCGCGCGAAAAGGCGGCGACGATGTGGCGGTACGACTCGGGGTCGCCGAACTGGCCCGGCGCGGTGAGCGGCGGCTGTGCGGCCAGCGCCCACTTGCTGTCCGTGTCATAGAGGACCGCGACATCGGCATCCGGCCGCGCGCCTTCGAACAGCCCTCCGGCCCGTTCCAGCTCGCCGCCGAGTACGGCGAGCTCGCGATAGGCCCGGCCGGGCTCGCCGCTGTGCGGCAGCACGCCGCCCCAGTACGTCTCGGCACCGTAGCGGAGGGTGTTCCAGTGCCAGTACTCGATCATCCGCGCGCCGCGCGCCACCAGCAGCCAGGCCGCCTGCCGCCACTGGCCGTCGTACGGCGACTGGTTCGTCATCGAGAAGCCGATGGAGCCCGCGTTCGTCTCGGTGACGAGGAACGGCGCCCCCTTCGCGGAGTACATCAGATCGGCGAGCTGCGACACGGCCCATGCCCCGCGCACGATCCAGCCCAGCGGCCCTGTGGCGGGCGGCGCGCTCGAGGGGTGGGCGAGCGCATCCTCCATCTCGTAATAGGCGTTGCCCGCGACGATGTCCAAGCGCGCGCCCAGCTCGACGTCCTCGACCGCCGGCTGCTCGAAGGAGATGCAGGTCGTGACGAACTGCTCCGGTCCGGCGAGCTCGCGCACCAGCTCGGCCTGCCAGCCGATGTACTCGGTGACGAGCTGGGCCTGGAACCTGCGCCAGGCCAGATCGTACTGGGGCTGGCGGTTGCCGTCGGGGCGCCACAGCTCGTCCCAGCGGGTCAGCCGATGCGACCAGTAGACGAGCCCCCATTCCTCGTTGAGTCTCTCGACCGTCCCATAGCGCCCCCGCAACCAGTCCGTGAACTGCTCGAAGACGCCGTCGTTGTACAGCAGACGCAGGCCGGGCTCGTTGTCGACCTGGAATCCGATGATCGCCGGGTGGTCTCGGTAGCGCTCGACGATGCGCCGGATGACCCGCTCGGCGTAGTGGCGGAACGCACCATTGGTGAAGTCCATCTCCTGGCGGGCGCCCCACTGCACCGGAACGCCGGTCGCCGAGTCGGCGGCGATCTCGGGATGCCGGCGCACCAGCCACATCGGCGCCGCGTAGCTCGGAGTCCCGAGGATCACGCCGATCCCGACCGCCGCCGCGGCGTCCAACGTCGGCTGCAGCCAGTCGAGATCGAAGCAGCCTTCCTCCGGCTCCCATGTCGACCACACCGACTCGCCCACGCGCACGACGGTGAACCCGGCGTCCCTCATCAAACGCAGATCCGCCACCGGGTCGGCGTCGGCGCGGTACTCGGGGTAATAGGCCGCCCCGAAGCCGATCATGGTGGCGCGGTCACGCGACACGCGTCTGTTCCTCCAGCTGGGTCTGAGCGGCGAGCAGCCGGTGCCGGTCGGCGCGGCGCTGCTCCTGCCGGTCGGGGTCGGCGACGGGCGCAGCGAGCAGCAGCCGTTGGGTATACGGATGCTCCGGGTCGGAGGTGACCTTGTCGCCGTCGCCGAACTCGACGATCTCGCCCTGGTACATCACGGCCACCCGGTGGCTGAGGTGGCGCACGACCGCGAGATCGTGGGAGACGAAGAGGTAGGCGACGCCCGTCGACTCCTGGATCTCCTTGAAGAGCTCGAGCACGCGGGCCTGGGTGGACAGGTCGAGGGCCGACACCGGCTCGTCGCACACGATCAGGTCGGGCGACAGGGCCAGCGCGCGGGCGATCGCGATGCGCTGACGCTGGCCGCCGCTGAACTCGCGCGGCAGCCGCTGTGCCGCGCCGGTCGGCAGCCCCACCTGATCGAGCAGCGCACGCACCCGCTTGGAGGCCTCCACCGCGGCGACCTTGCGCACGCGCAGCGGCTCGGTGAGGGACTGCTCGATGGTGAGCGACGGATTCAGCGACGAATAGGGGTCCTGGAAGACCACCTGGATCTCGCTCGCGAGGCCCCGGCGCTGACCTCGGGACAGGTGCCCGATGTCGCGGCCCTTGAAGCGCACCTCTCCCCCGGTGACGGGGGCGAGGCCCAGCACGGCACGACCGAGGGTCGTCTTGCCCGAGCCGGACTCCCCCACCAGACCGACGCATTCGCCGGGCTGCACGTCGAGTGAGACGCCCTTGAGTGCTCGGAAGGGCTTCCGTCGATAGCCCTTGACCGGGTACTCGACGACGAGGTCCTTCACCTCGAGAAGCGGTTCGGTCAACGGGCGCCTTCTTTCACGGTGTGCCGGTCGGAGGAATGGGCGAGGGCGCCGCGCGCCGCGCCGTCCTCGAGGATCGCGTCGAACAGCGACCGGGTATACGGATGCCGCGGGTCGCGGAACAGTTCGCGCACCGGGCCGCTCTCGACGATGCGCCCCTCTCGCATCACCGAGACGCGGTCGCAGAGGTCGGCGACGACGCCGAAGTTGTGGGTGACGATCAGGATGCTCACCCCGAGATCCCGCTGAAGGCCGCGCAGCAGGTCGAGGATCTCCGCCTGGACCGTGACGTCCAGCGCCGTCGTCGGCTCATCGGCGATGACCAGGTCGGGCTCGCACGAGACAGCCCCGGCGATGAGCACCCTCTGCGCCATCCCGCCGGACACCTCATGCGGGTACGACGAGAACGTCCGCTCCGGGCTGGGGATGCCGACACGCGCCAGCAGGCTGAGTGCCCGCCGCTTCGCCTCTGCCCGCGAGATGCCGAGTGCGACGACCATCGGTTCGACCAACTGGCTGCCGATCGTGAATGACGGGTCGAGATTGGACATCGGCTCTTGCGGGATGTACGAGATGCGTCGGCCGCGAATGCGGCACAGCTGCTTCTCCGACTGTGTCGACAGGTCGACGCCGTCGAACACGATGGTGCCTGCGGCGATGCGCCCCCCTTCGGGAAGCAGCCGAAGGATCGACCATGCCGTTTGGGTCTTGCCCGACCCCGACTCCCCGATGAGGCCGTGGACCTCGCCGCGGCGCACGGTCAGCGAGACGCCGTTGACGACCTGCTTGAACTCCCCGCCCGGCCGATCATAGCCGACGACCAGGTCATGAACGGCCAGGATCGGGGCTGCCGACCCGGGCTCGTCCGCATGCACGATGGCGGGCTCGCCGAAGACGGTGCCCGTGGCGGTCGATTGCACCTTGGCGCGGCCGCCGCTGCCCGCCCGCTCCAGCTCGTCGCGCAGCGTGTTGGCGAACAGCACGAGCGCGACGGAGGTGAGTGCGATCGCCGCGCTCGGCCAGATGAGGAGCACGGGCGCCTGGTACATCTTGCTGAACGCGTCGTTCAGCATGTTCCCCCAGGTCGGGATGCTCGAGTCGCCGAGGCCGAGGAAGTCGAGTCCGGCCTCGATCGCGATCGAGATCCCCATCACCATGGCGGCCTGGATGATGATCGGCGCCCGCACGACGGCGAGGATGTGCCGGCCGATGATGCTCGCGTCGCCGACGCCCGCCACGCGCGCGGCGTCGACGTACAGCTCGTTGCGAACGCCGACGACCGCCGTGTACACCAGGCGATAGAACGCGGGCGAGAGCAAGACGCCGAACACCGCCATCGACATCCACATCGACGGGCCGAGCACGGCGCGCGCCGCGAGCAGGATGACGATCGCGGGAAGTGCCATCAAGAGACTGGCCGCCCACGAGGCGATGCTCTCGAACCACCTCTGGTAGTAGCCCGCGATAAGGCCGGCGACCACGCCGATGAACGCCGCGATCGCGGTCGCCAGCAACGCACCGGCGAGGCTGAACCGGGTTCCGTAGAGCAGGCGCGCGAGCACGTCGCGCCCGGCCGCGTCGGCGCCCAGCGGATGGCCGGGGCCGATCGGCGCGAGGAGGGAATTCAGGTCGGCCTTGTTGGGATCGGCGTGCGTGAGAAGCGGCGCGAAGATCGCTCCGAGGACTACAAGCACGAGGACGATGATCGCAGCGAGACCCGTGCCGTTGCGGAGGAGTCGCCGCATGAGGTGCGCTCGGGCGGCGGACCCCTCTGCCGCGGCGTCGGGAAGGGGGACGATGGCTGACTCGGTCATGAGACACGTGCTTTCGGGTTGAGGAAGCCCTGCATGAGGTCGATCACGAGGTTGACGATGACGACGATGGCTCCGACGGCGACGACGAGCCCCATCACGAGCGGGACGTCGCCCTGCGCGGTCGCCGTCACCGACACCTGGCCGAGGCCGGGGATCGCGAACACCTGCTCGACGATGACCGCGCCGCCGAGCAGACCGACGAATTGGACGGCGAGCACGGCGAGGGCGGGCCCGCCCGCGTTGCGCAGCACATGCTTGAGCACGACGCGGTTCTCAGAGAGCCCGCGGCTGCGCAGCGTGCGCACCCAGTCCTGACGCATCCCGTCGATCACGGAGCCGCGCACCTGCTGCGCGATGGCGGCGACGGCGCCGATCGAGAGGGCGATGATCGGAAGCGCCACGGTGGTCGCCCAGCCGCCGAAGGACGTGGAGAGCGGCACATAGCCGGTGGGTCGGAACCAGTGGAGTTTCAGGGCGAAGACGTTCACCAGGGCGACCGCCAGCAGGAATCCGGGGATGGCGAATCCCAGCACCGCGATGACCTGCACGAGCCGGTCGGCCCAGCCCCGCCGCCGAGCGGCCCAGACGCCGAGCGCGATGGCGATCACCGCGCTCACGAGAGTCGCGCCGATCACCAGCGAGATCGTGACCGCCAGTCGGGAGGTAATCGCCTCCACGACCGGCTGTTGAGTGAACCATGAACTGCCGAAATCGCCCCTCGCGGCGCCACCTAGCCAGGAGAGGTAGCGCTCGACGATCGGCTGGTCGAGCCCCAGCTGCTGGTTCTTGAGCGCCACCGTGGCGTCGCTCGCCTGCGGGCCGAGGATGCGGCGCCCGACGTTGCCGGCGCCCAGGTACAGGAGCAGGTAGGCCAGGGTCGAGATGACGAAGAGGAGGATCACGCCGCTGATCAGACGGCGAATAGTGAAGCGCAACACGAGGAGGACTGCTCCTTCTGAATAGGAGATTCGGGATGCCGGGCCGCGGTGCTCGCCGGCCCGGCATCCCGAGGAAGGTCAGTTCTTAGGGGTGATGTTCCACAGGTACGGGACGGCGTTGCCGACCTGGACCGTGACCTTGGTCTTGGCGTCGGTCACGAAACTCGACTGCGGCCGGAAGAACGGCACGAACCACGCCTGGTCGACGAGGTACTTGTTGAGCGCCTTGCCGGCCGCGGTCGCCTGCGCTTCGCTGCCGGTCTGGATCGTCTTGATGTAGCCCTGCACCGTCGGGTCGTCGGTGTGGAAGCCGTTCCATGCCGCCGTCTTGTCGATCTGGAACGAAGCCAGCTGCCAGTCGGTCGGGTCCTGCTGAAGGGTCATCAGCGCGGCGGAGTACTTTCCGCCGATGAGGGCCGTGATGTAGTCGTTGCCCTGCAGATCCTCGAACGTCACCTTCACGCCGATGTCGGCCAGCTGCTGCTTGATGAGCGCGAAGTTCGATTCGCCGAAGGCCGCCGCGCTGGGCATCTTCAGCGTGAAGCCGTTCGGGTAGCCTGCCTCGGCCAGGAGCTCCTTCGCCTTCGCCGGGTCGTAGCTGTACGTGCTGTCCAGGGACTTGTCGAAGCTCGGCGACGAGGTCGGGAAGATCTGCTCGGTGAGCGTTCCGTACCCGTTCGCGAGTGCCTTGAGCAGCGCCTTCCGGTCGAAGGCGTACTCGAGAGCCTGGCGCACCTTGACGTTCTTCAGAGCCGGGGTCAGCGTGCCGTCGCGGTCGCCGAGAATCAGGCCCTCCCAGTTCAGCTCCAGCGGGTTCACGGTGAAACCGGCCGCCTTGATCTGATCCAGGGTCGTGTTGTCGAAGGTGTTGGCCGCGTTGACCTGGCCGCCCTGGATGGCGTTGAGCAGCGCCGTCCCGTCGGAGTAGACGTTCATCACGATCTTGCTGTAGTGCTGATCGCTCGGATTCCAGTAGTGAGGCGTCTTGTCGAAGACGTATGAGCTTCCCGTGACGCTCTTCGCGGTGTCCAGCCGGTACGGGCCGGAGCCGACCGGGACGGTCTCCACGTTCTTGTTGGTGAAGGCCTTCGGGCTCTCCTGAAGGCCGGCGTTCTGCGTCAGGTAGGTGAGCATCGCCGGATCCGGCGCCTTGAGCGTGAGCTGCACGTGCGTGGCGTCGACCGCCTTCGCGTCTGCGAGGTTCACCAGGGTCGATGCGTTCGGCGAGGTGCCGTCGCGGAAGCGAATGAGGTTCTGCGCTGCGGCGTCGGCGTCGAACTTCGTGCCGTCGCTGAAGGTCACGTCGCTGCGCAGCGTCAGGGTCAAGACCGTCTTGTCGGAGTTGTAGCTCCACTTGGTGGCCAGGTTCGGCTCGATCTCGCCGCTCGGGGACGCCTTGAGCAGGGTGTCGTACACCGCCTGCATGTACGGCGACTGGTTGGCCCAGTTGGCGTTCTGCGCCGAGAACGACGACGGAGCGACGATGAGCCCGAGCGTGAGCGTCCCGCCGCCCGAGGTGGAGCTCGATTTCGAGCTCGACGCGTTGCCGCCGCAGCCGGTCAGTGCTATGGCGAGCGCCGCCGCACCCGCCAGTACGGCGACTCCCTTCAGTTTGAACATCTTTGTCCTTCCCATGCTGTGTGGCTTGCAGGCCCCTCATTGGGCCGCGGCGACTGAAAGTACCACAAATGCCGAGTGGTTACCCGGTTTTTGCATTATCAGTCGCTGACGAATCAGTATGCGGCATACTGGGTGGATCACACCAGGCAAGGAGGCCTATGCGCCCGCGATATCGCGTCGTCATCGACAACGACTTCTCCGGCGACCCCGACGATCTCTTCCAACTCGCCCACCACGTGCTGAGCGGCTCGGTCGAGATCCCCTTCGTGATCGGCTCGCACCTCGCGCCGGGCGATGTCTTCGACCCCTCCAGCCATCAGGCGGACAATGCCGCCGCAGCCGCACGGCGGCTCCTCGCCCTCATGGGGCGAGACATCCCGGTCTATGCCGGCAGCAACACCGGGCTGCCGGACCCAGAAACCCCGATCCGCAACGCCGCCGTCGACGCGCTCATCCACGAAGCGCTCAGGACGGACACCGAGCTCCCGCTGTTCGTCGCGCTCGGCGCGGGCCTGACGGAGCTCGCCAGCGCTGTACTTCTCGAGCCGCGCATCGCCTCCCGCCTCACGGCGATCTGGATCGGCGGCCCTGAGCACCGCGGCCTCGGACTGCCCTTTCCGCTCCCCGACCACCTCGAGTACAACCTCGCGATCGACATCCCTGCGGCCCGGGTCGTCTTCAACGAATCCCAGATCTCGATCTGGCAGGTGCCGCGCAGCACCTACCGCCAGGCGTTGGTCTCGCGCGCCGAGCTCGAGCGGCGCGTGCGCCCCCTCGGGCCGCTCGGCGAATTCCTGGCCGACGCGGTCGACGACCTCGCCGCGAGAGCCGAGGCGGGCGGGCTCGCGATCGGCGAGACCTATTGCCTCGGCGATCAGCCCCTCGTCCTGCTGACCGCGCTGCACACCGCTTTCGAGCCGGATGCCGCGTCCAGCCACTACGACGTCATACCGACTCCCCTGCTCTCGCCCGACGGGTGGTACCGGGAGCGCGCAGACGGGCGGCCGATGCGCGTGTACACCCGACTCGACACGAGGCTGATGTTCGAGGACATGTTCGCGAAGTTCGCCCTCTTTCAGGGCTGATCACTCAGGGAGAGCTTGTGGGATACACCAAAGACGCCACCGTCGGGGCGGTCGCCGGCAACGCGGCCGCCCGCGCCGTGATCGAGCGCTACCTGCCCGACGCGTTCGACTCGCCGCTGCTGCAGTATCTGCCGCTGATGCCGATCGCGTCCATCACCGGCGGCGCGCTCTTCCTCGGCCAGACCCCCGAGGACCTCGAGCCGATGTGGTCGGAGCTCGCCGCCCTCGACACCGGCGCGCCCGTGCCGCCCCCGGCGCAGCCCCCTGCCCGACCGGAGCTCATCGACGACGGCGGCACGCGCACACCGCCCGCCGTCACGGCGCTCGGCCGTTTCGAACAGTGGGGCGTCATCGAGATCACGCTCCGTGGCCCCGCCGACGGGAATCCGTACACCGCGGTCGACCTGCACGCCGTCTTCACGCAGGAGGGGGCCGCGCCGATCAGGGTAGGCGGTTTCTACGACGGTGACGGCGTCTATCGCGTGCGCTTCCACCCGCCCGCGGCGGGACGGTGGCGATTCAGCACACGCTCCAACGCCGCGTCGCTGGATGCGCTGGAGGGCGAGTTCGACGCGGCTCCCGCCTCAGGGGACAACCACGGCCCGGTGCAGGTGGCCGAGACCTTCCACTTCGCCCACCGCGACGGCACCCGATTCACCCCGATCGGAACGACCGCATACGCCTGGACGCACCAGGGCGAAGCGCTCGAGACGAAGACCCTGAAGACCCTTGGCGAGAGCGCGTTCCGCAAGGTCCGCATGTGCGTCTTTCCGAAGTCATACCTCTTCAACACGGAGGAGCCCCCGCGCTACCCGTACCAGCGGGATGACACGGGATGGGACTTCTCCCGCTTCGATCCGGAGTTCTTCCGGCATCTCGAGCGGCGCATCCTCGACCTCCAGGATCTCGGGATCGAGGCGGATCTCATCCTGTTCCACGCGTACGACCGCTGGGGCTTCTCGCAGATGCCGCAGTGGGCCGACGACCTCTACCTGCGCTATCTCGTTCGCCGACTCGGCGCATTCCGGTCCGTGTGGTGGTCGCTGGCCAATGAGTACGACCTGCTGCGAACGAAGACGGAGGCGGATTGGGAGCGCTTCGCCGCCATCATCGCCTCCGAGGATCACGTGGGCCATCTCACCTCGATCCACAACTGCTTCGGGTTCTACGACCACTCTCGCCCGTGGGTGACCCACTGCAGCATCCAGCGCATCGACGTGTACCGCACCGCCGAGAACACGGACGAGTGGCGGCAGGAGTACGGGAAGCCCGTCGTCATCGACGAATGCGCCTACGAGGGCGACATCGATCAGGGCTGGGGCAACATCGGCGGCCGCGAGCTCGTCCGACGGGCGTGGGAAGGCGCCATTCGCGGCGGCTACGTCACGCACGGCGAGACCTACTACAACGACCGCGAGGAGCTCTGGTGGTCCAAAGGCGGCGAACTCGTCGGTGAATCCCCCGCGCGCTTCGCTTTCCTCGCACGCATCCTGGCGGAGGCGCCCCACGGCGTGCTCGAGCCCCTGCCGAGCGACTGGGACGTGCGCTGGGCCGGCACAGACGACCACCGCATCGCCTACTTCGGTTTCGGCCGACCCCGCTTCCGCACGATCGCGACGCCCCCGGACAGCACGTGGGATGTCGACCTCATCGACACCTGGAACATGACCGTCGAGCCGCTGCCCGAGCCTCAGAAGGGCCGCTTCACGGTGAGCCTGCCTGGCCGGGAGTTCATGGCGATCCGGCTGCGGCGACGAACCGCGTGATGCAATTTTGCATGTAAAGTTGACGATGAATATAAATGACTTCTGCGTTGTGGCAGAAGGATGACCGAAGGAAAAGCAGATGACCGAGCAGTCTGCGCATCAATTGCGCACCGCCCCCGCGCAGCGAGCGGAATGGCTGGCCGCGCGGCAGGCGATCGCCGTCGCGGACCCATCCGAGCGTGACCAGATCCTCCACAGGTGGGCCACACGCACCCGGCGCTCCGTCGTGTCGATGATCGACGCCGCACGACAGGGGCACATCGGCGGCGACTTCTCGGTCACCGACATCCTCACCACCGCCTATCTCGTCGCCCTCGACGTGGATCCGGCCCAGCCCCGGGCAGAGCACCGCGACCGGTTCATCCTTTCCAAGGGCCACTGCGCCGCCGCGCTCTACTCGACGCTCGCCTTCGCCGGGTTCTTCGACCCGGGCGAGCTGTCGACGTTCATGAAGCCGTTGTCCCCCCTCAACGGCCACCCGAATCGCAACAAGGTCCCGGGCGTTGAGACCAACACCGGCCCGCTCGGGCACGGCGTCCCCGTCGCCGTCGGCGCCGCGATCGGAGCGAAGCTGAAGGGCGAG
Source organism: Gryllotalpicola koreensis (assembly GCF_039538185.1). Taxonomy (NCBI): domain Bacteria; kingdom Bacillati; phylum Actinomycetota; class Actinomycetes; order Micrococcales; family Microbacteriaceae; genus Gryllotalpicola; species Gryllotalpicola koreensis. The sequence continues at coordinate 618,796 of NZ_BAABBW010000001.1, read as the reverse complement.
AGCGGGCGCGTCATCGTGGTGACGGGCGACGGCGAACTGCAAGAGGGCTCGAACTGGGAGGCGTTCATGACGGCCGCGCAGTACGGCCTCGACAACCTCACGGTGGTCGTCGACCGCAACCGCCTGCAGCAGGGCGCCCGCACCGAGGAGACCAACCACCTCGACCCCCTCGATGACAAGTTCGCCGCCTTCGGGTGGAACGTCGAACAGATCGACGGCCACCACTACGGCCAGCTCGCCGATGCGCTCACGCGCCCGTCCGGCGGCGGCCGCCCGCATGCGGTCATCGCGAACACCGTCAAGGGCAAAGGCGTGTCCTTCATCGAGGACCGCGTCGAGTGGCACCACAAGGTGCCGAGCGCCGAGCAAGTGAAACAGGCACTGGAGGAGCTGGTATGACGACCGAAGCCGTGGCCGTGTCGAGCGAGGTCTACGACAACCGCGTCGCCTTCGCCGACGAGCTCATCGAGCTCGCCGAGCACGACGATCGCGTCGTCGCCGTCTGCAACGATTCCGTCGGCTCGAGCAACCTCGTCGGATTCCGCGACCGGTTCCCCGATCGGCTCATCAACGTCGGCATCGCCGAGCAGGACATGGTGGGCGTCGGCGCGGGTCTCGCGAACGCGGGGATGATCCCGTTCGTGTGCGGCGCCGCGCCGTTCCTGACGGGCCGCTCGCTCGAGCAGATCAAAGCGGACGTGGCGTACAGCCAGCTGCCGGTGATCCTGTGCGGCATGAGCCCGGGGGTCGCATATGGCGAGCTGGGCCCCACGCACCACTCGATCGAGGACCTGTCGTGGCTACGGGCTCTGCCCGGTCTCGACATCGTGATCCCGGCCGACCGCGCACAGACGCGGCAGGCGGTACGCCAGGCGGTCGAGCACCCCCGCCCGACCTTCATCCGCGTCGGCCGCTTCAAAGTGCCGGATCTGCCGCAACAGGTGCTCGAGCGCGGCCGCTTCCAGACGATGCGCGACGGTGTGGACGTCACCATCATCGCCGCCGGCACCGCCGTCTCCCGCGCCCTCGCGGCAGCCGAGCGGCTGGAGGGCGACGGGTTCAGCGCCCGCGTGCTGAACGCCGCCTACCTGAACCCGCTCGACGAGGCCGCGATCGCGGCGGCGGCGAACGAGACCCGCGCGATCGTCACCGCCGAAGAGGCGAATGTCTCCGGCGGCCTCGGCGCGGCCGTCGCCCGCATCGTTCTCGAGCAGCCGGCCCCGGCCCGCGTGCCGGTGGAGATGCTGGGATTCCGCGACTTCGCTCCCACCGGATCCGCCGGCTTCCTCCTGGAGCTCGCCGAGCTGACCGAGGCCGGCATCGCCCGCGCCGCACTGAACGCACTCCAGCGATGACCGCACGCGGCGCCGTGGTCGCCATCGACCAGGGAACGAGCTCGAGCAAGGGCGTCGCCGTGGCCGAGAACGGCACGGTGCTCGCTCGAGCGCGCGCGGATCTCGGGCAGCGCACCCCCCGGCCCGGGTGGGTTGAGCAGGACCCCGAGGCCATCCTCGACGGCGTGCGGCAGGTTCTCGCCGAGGTGAGCGCGCAGGCCGGCGTCGCGATCGCGGCGGTCGGGCTGAGCACTCAGCGGGAGTCCGCGATGGCCTGGGATACCACGACGGGCGCGCCGCTGTCTGCGGTGATCGGCTGGCAGGACCGCCGCACCGCGGAGGCCGCCGTCCGGCTCGGCGAGGATGCGGAACGCCTCGTGCGCGGCCGATCCGGCCTGCCGCTTGACCCGATGTTCTCCGCGCTCAAGTTCGCGTGGATCCTCGACGACATCGACCCGGACCGCACGCAGGCGCGAGCCGGCCGGGTGACACTCGGGACCGTGGACGCCTGGCTCGCCTTCCGCCTCGCCGGCGTGCGCCGCATCGAGCGCGGCAATGCGAGTCGCACCCAGCTCGCCGATGTGCGCAGCGGCGAGTGGAGCGACGAGCTGCTCGAGCTGTTCGATGTGCCCCGTGCGGCGCTTCCCGACATCGTCGCGTCCGACGCGCCGGGTGCGACCATCCCGGCCGACGGCGCCGCCACGCTGCCGCTGGCCGGCGTGCTCGGCGACTCGCATGCCGCACTCTTCGGCCATGGCTGTCGCGCACCGGGCGCGGTCAAGGCGACGTACGGCACCGGCTCCAGTGTGATGGGACTGTCGGATGCCGCGATCTCGGGTGTCGCCGAGACGATCGCCTGGGACATCCGCGGCTCCATCGCGCACGCGTTCGAGGGGAACATCCTCGCCACGGGCGCTGCCGTGGTGTGGCTCGCCGAGCTGCTCGGCCTCCGGCCCGAGGAGCTCGCCGATCTCGCTCGCGACGCCGACGACGGGGCTGTCGACCTCGTGCCCGCATTCGCGGGGCTCGCCGCACCGTGGTGGGATCCCGGCGCGGTCGGCACGATCAGCGGCCTCACCCTCGGCACCACTCGGGCTCAGCTGGCGCGTGCCGCGCTGGAATCCGTCGCCCTGCAGATCGAGGATGTGCTGTCCGCCGTCGAGGCGGCCGGGGCGGCGCGAATCAGCAAGATCCACGTCGACGGCGGCCCGAGCGACAACGACTGGCTGATGCAGCGCCAGGCCGAGCTGAGCGGCCGCACCGTCGTTCGCCCGGCCGACAGCGCCCGCTCGGTGCTCGGCGCCGCCTGGCTCGCCGGCGCCGCCCGGGGCGTCTGGGACTACGACACCGCACCCTGGCAGGAGAGCGCGACCGAGTTCGGCCCGCAAGACGACGACGGGCGGCGCGCGGCGCGGCGGCGGCGGTGGCACGACGCGGTCGCGCGGGCACGGCTTCGTCCGGGCGCAAGCGCGCCCTCGGCATCCACCCAGACAGAAAGGACCATCGAACGATGAGCACCCAGCGATACGGCGCCGGCATCTGGCACTTCGCGACCTATGTCGACCGCTATGCGACCGACGGCTACGGCGACCCGCGCACGATCCTCGACGCGATCGAGTTGGCCGGCCAGGTGGGCGACATCTCCGTCGTGGACCTCAACTACCCCTTCTTCGGCGGCGACTTCAGCAACGAGCAAGTGGGCGACGCGCTCGCGAAGCAGGGCCTCGGCGTCATCGGGATCACCCCCGAGATCTACACCCGCACCTTCGCGAAGGGCTCCTTCACCAATCCGGACCCCGGCGTGCGCCGGCTGGCGCACGAACTCGTGACCGAGGCGGCGAGAGTCGTCCGGCACTTCGGGGCGGACTACGTGAAGCTGTGGCCGGGGCAGGACGGCTGGGACTACCCGTTCCAGGTCGATCACGGGGCCCTGTGGAAGCTCTCCCTCGACGGAGTGGGGCAGCTCGCGGAGGAGAACCCGGATCTCAAGTTCGTCATCGAGTACAAGCCGCGCGAGCCCCGCGTCCACATGAGTTTCGACTCGGTGGCGCGGACGCTGCTCGGCATCGAGCGAATCGGGCTCCCCAATGTGGGAATCCTGCTCGACTTCGGGCACGCGCTTTTCGGCGGTGAGAGCCCGGCCGACTCTGCCCAGCTGGCCATCGACTACGGGCGGCTGTTCGGCATGGACGTCAACGACAACCTCCGATCGTGGGACGACGACATGGTCGCGGGCACCGTCCACCCCATCGAGCTCTTCGAGTTCTTCGTGACCCTGCGCCGCAACGGGTGGGAGGGCGTCTGGCAGCTCGACCAGTTCCCGTTCCGCGAGGACAGCGTCGTGGCCGCGCGATCCGCCATCGACTTCCTCAAGCGCGTCGAGCGCGGGCTCGATCGCCTCGATCTGTCGGCCCTGGCCGCGGCGCAGGACCGGCAGGATGCCATGGCGGCGCTCGCCCTGGCGCAGCGGGCGCTGTTCGGCGGAGAGTGAAAGGGGCCGTCAGACGTCGCTATGGTTTCAGCATGAGTCGCGCCGAGTCCGCTAGGAAGCCGGCCGCGTTCGCCGACGATCGCCTGTCTCTCGTGACCAAGGTCGCCAAGCTCTACCACGAGTCGCACCTGCGCCAGCCGGAGATCTCCGAACGGCTCAACCTCTCGCAATCACGCGTCTCGCGACTCCTGAAGCAGGCCGTCGACGAGGGCATCGTGCGCACCGTCGTCGTCTCGCCGGAGGGGCTCTACAGCGACCTCGAGCAGGCGCTGGCCGATCGTTATGGCCTGATCGACGTCGCCGTCGCGGACGTGCTGGTGCAGGATGAGCCGTCGTTGCTGGCCGCTCTCGGGGCGACTGCGGCCGCCTATCTGCAGGACACGCTGAACGAGCACGAGCGTCTCGGGATCTCCTCGTGGTCAGCGAGTCTTCTCGCAACCGTGAACTCGATGTCCCCGCCGGCGACCGTGAGGCTCGCGAGCGAGGTGGTCCAGGTCCTCGGAGGGGTCGGTCGGCCCGACGTACAGGTGCAGGCCACCCATCTCACCGATCAGCTCGCCCGGGTCACCGGCGGCGTGCCCAAGTTCTTCCCCGCGCCGGGCATCGTGGGCTCCTCCGCGGCGCGGAGCGTGCTGATGGACGACCGTTACCTGGGCTCCCTCTCCACGGAGTGGGTGAATCTGACGACGGTGCTCGCGGGTATCGGCGCACTGTTGCCATCGCCCCTGCTCGCCTCGTCGGGCAACGCCGTCGACTCGAGCGAGACGGCCTTCCTCGAAGGGGCCGGAGCCGTCGGCGACGTCTGCCTGCGCTTCTTCGATGAGCGCGGCGATCCGGTGGCCACAGAATTGGACGACCGCATCCTCGGCATCAGCCGAGAGGCACTGCTGGGCGTTCCCCGGCGCATCGGAGTGGCTGGCGGCGAACGGAAGTACGCCGCCATCCGAGGAGCGGTCCTCGGCGGCTGGGTCAACATCCTGGTCACCGATAAGGACACGGCGGTGAAGCTCTTGGAAGAACCAGCTGACGAGCAGGACCCTGAGGCCCGCGCAGAGGGGAGCACGACATGACCACAGTTTTGACCCGGGTCGCGATCGTCGCGGCACAGTGGCATCACGAGATCGTCGACGAGGCGGTCGCCGAGTTCGTCGATCGGCTGACCGGCTCAGGCGAGTTCACCGTCGATGTGTACCGCGTACCCGGTGCGTTCGAGATCCCGTTCCACGTGAAGCGCCTCGCCGCACGCGGCGGCTACGCGGCCATCGCGGCATCCGCCCTCGTCGTCGACGGTGGCATCTACCGGCACGAATACGTGGCAGGAGCCGTGATCGACGCGCTGATGCGCGTGCAGCTCGAGAGCGACGTTCCCGTCTTCTCAGGCGTCCTCACGCCGCACCAGTTCCACGAGCATGCCGAGCACCTCGCGTACTTCCGACGCCACCTGCGCGTCAAAGGCGGGGAGCTGGCGGATGCCGTGACAGCCACGCTCGCGAGCCTGAACACCATCTCGCAGGAGCCCCCCGCGTGATGCCGACGCAGGCCTGACGGGTGAGCGCGCTCTGATACGTGCCGATCGCCGCGGACTACCAGACGATCTCACCGATGCGGCGCGCGATCTCGATCGCGCGCGGATCGCCACCGCCCGGCCAGGGGCCGCGGGCGACGGTGTAGCCGAAGGCGACGCCGGTGTCAGGGTCCACACACGCCACGGCGCCGAACGCGCCGTCGTGCCCGAAGCTGTGAGGTCCGCCCCAGCTGAACTGCTTGCTCGGCTTCTGGAAGACGATGGCGTGCGCGCGATCGCGCTGATCGAGCACCTCGTCATAGCCCCGGACCTGCTGCTGCCCCACCGTCGCGACCATCTCGGGACTGAGCAGCGGCGCTCGCCCGTCAAGTCCTGTGACGCTTGCCGCCAGAACGGCGGCCACACCGCGCGCCGAGGCGATGGCAGAACCGGCAGCGTGACCGAAGCGCCATAGTCGCGCGTCGTTCATGTTCAGGTCCCCGCCAGGCTTGGGCGCGAACAGCCACGACTGCGTCGCATGGAAGGGCCGCGCCCCGCTTTGACCCACAGGAGGGATGAGCGGCAGATGGTCCACGCGCCGGTGTTCGAGCTCCGCCGGCAGGCCGAGGTAGAAGTCGGCGCCGAGCGGCCTGCGGATCTCGCTCTCGTAGAACTCCTGAAGCGTTTTCCCGGTGACGCGGAAGATCAGCTCAGAGGCGAGGTTCGCGATCGTGATCGCGTGATAGCCGAAGGCAGAGCCCGGGCGCCAGAGCGGAACGGTCGCTGCCAGCCGCTCCGCGGCGCGATGATCATCGAGCAGCTCGTCCCAACTCAACCGAGGCACGGCCTCGGGAAGCCCGGCTTGATGTGACAGGAGCTGCCGCACCGTGACGTCGGCCTTTCCCGCCTGGGCGAACTCCGGCCAATACGACGCCACGGTGGCATTCAGATCAAGCTGCCCGCGCTCCACCAGCAGCGCGATGGAGACCCCGATGGTGTTCTTGGACACCGACATCGGCACGATCAGCGACTCGGAGCCCAGGTGCGGGCCACCCCACGCGTCGAGGACGAGGTTCCCCCCGACATACGCCGCGATCTGGAACGAGAAGTCCGGATCGGCCGCAAGATAGCCGTCCAACTTCTCGACAATGTCGGCCAGGCGATCATCGGCCCGCCCGCGGGCCACCCCGGTCAGCTCTGAAATGGTCACAATCCTCCTCGACTGATTGTGAATAACCAATCATTGCTGAAAATAAATGTCAAACCTTGCATGCGCCCACCCACGCCCGGCACCAAGCCTCGTACACGAAAAAGGCCGGGCCTCCGATATCGGAGGCCCGGCCTTCAACGATGTCCTGGGACATCACACTCGTGCGCGAGGGGGGAGTTGAACCCCCACGCCCTCACGGGCACACGGACCTGAACCGTGCGCGTCTGCCTATTCCGCCACTCGCGCAGTGTTGCCGCTCTTGTGGAACGTCAACCTCACGAAGATAACACGGGGCCGCTGGGAGTTCCTATTCGGGCGCCCCGTCAGAGACGAAGGGCGAACCTCGCCCTCTAGGATGCAACGAAGACCGGACAGACAGCACTGACCCGACCGGAGAGAGAACGTGGGCTTCCTGGACAACATCGAGAAGGGGCTGGAGCGCGCCGTCAACGGCGCCTTCGCACGCACCTTCCGGTCCGGCCTGCAACCGGTCGAGCTCACGAGCGCGCTGCGCCGCGAGATGGACACCAAGGCGGCGGTGGTCGCCCGCGACCGCATCCTCACCCCGAACTCGTTCACGCTGCGGCTCTCGCCCGCCGACTACAAGCGCATGCGCGGCATGGGCGACACGCTCACCGACGAGCTGACGAGCTTCGTGACGAAGCACGCGAAGTCGCAGCGCTATCAGTTCGCCGGCGCGGTGTCGATCGATCTCGCGAGCGACGACCAGCTCACGACGGGCGTGCTCGAGATCGAATCCGGCAACGTCAAGCAGGACGTCTCGTGGACCCCGGTCGTCGACGTCAACGGCGCGCGCCATCAGCTGCGGCACGCCCGCACGGTCATCGGCCGGGGCAGCGAGGCCGACATCACGGTGGATGACGACGGCATCAGCCGCCGCCATCTCGAGATCGCGTGGGACGGCACCCGCGGCGAGGCCCGCGACCTCGGCTCGACGAACGGCACCAAGCTCAACGGCGAGCCCCTCGGCCGCGCGGTGCTCGAGCCGGGCGACCTCATCACGGCCGGCCGCACCCGCATCGTCTTTAACGTGGTGCCGCGCGCCGAGGTGCACCGGGCGGGTGGTCGCGCGTGAACCCGAGCTCCCTCACCCTGCTGCTGCTGCGCATCGCGTTCCTCATCATCCTGTGGGTGTTCGTCTTCGTGATCGTCTACGCCCTGCGCGGCGACCTCTTCGGCACCAGGGCGAAGAAGCTGCCGGATGCCGCAGCGAGCGCCCAGGCATCCCATGCCCCCTCCACCCCGCCCGCGGCCGCCGCACCCGCTTCGCCGCCTGCCTCGACGCCCGGGGCCGCGTTCCCGGCCGCCCCTCAACCGCCGCCCGCTGCCGCCGCACCGGAGGAACTCGGCCACGGCGACGAGAGCCCCCTCGCGGGCCTCGCCATCGACCGCACCGGTTCGGTGCCCGTGGTGCCGGGCGGCAACGGCGCGAACGGCAAGCGCAGCCACGCGACCGTCTTCAACGCGTCGAAGCTCGTCATCACGGGCGGCCCGCGCACCGGCGTGGAGTACGAGCTCACAGCTGAGCCGCTCACCATCGGCCGCTCGAGCGAGTCGGGCCTCGTGATCCGCGACGACTACACGAGCACCCACCACGCCCGCCTGATGCTGTGGAACAACGAGTGGATGCTGCAGGACCTTGACTCCACGAACGGCACCTTCCTCGACGGCGAGCGCGTGACCGCACCCACGCAGGTGCCGCTCGACACGCCGATCAAGGTCGGCATGACGACCTTCGAGCTGCGGCGGTGACCCTGGTGGCGTCCAACACACGGGGCGCCGCGGTCAGCAACGTCGGCCGGGTGCGCAGCAACAACCAGGACTCGGGCTACGCGGGCCACGACCTGTTCCTGGTCGCCGACGGCATGGGCGGCCATGCGGGCGGCGATGTCGCGAGCGCGATCGCGACCAATCACATCAAGAAGGTCGACCGCGAGTACGACGATCCAGAGGTCGCTCGCGAAGCGCTCAAGGCGGCGTTGCTCGAGGCGAACGCCGCGCTCGCAGACACCGTCTACGACCATCCGGAGCTCACCGGCATGGGCACGACCGTCAGCGCGTTCATCCGCGTCGGCGACTACGTCGCGCTCGCGCACATCGGCGACAGCCGCATCTACCTCTGGCGCGACGGCGAGCTGAGCCAGATCTCCACCGACCACACCTTCGTGCAGCGGCTCGTCGACACCGGCCGCATCACGGAAGAAGAGGCAGCGGTGCATCCGCGGCGCAGCGTGCTCATGCGCGTGCTCGGCGACGTCGACGCGAACCCCGACGTGGACTCCTGGATCCTCGAGACCAAACCAGGGGACCGGTGGATGCTGTGCAGCGACGGCCTCTCGGGCGTGGTCAAGCCCGAGCTGATGGCGCGCATCCTCGCGAGCCCCGCCTCGCCCAAGACCGTCGCCGACCGGCTGCTCAAGGCGAGCCTCGACGGCGGCGCCCCCGACAACGTCACCGTCATCGTCGTCGACATCGACCGCGGCGACCAGCCCCACGAGCCGGTTACGGTGGGCTCGGCCGCCGCGCCGATCTCGCACGTCACCGAGCCGTCGCGCCCGCGCCCCGCGCGCCTGCCGCTGCCCTCCCTGCTGCTGCACCCGACCCGCCCGGTGCAGGTGCCGACGCACTTCGAGCCGCAGACCGAGGACTACCTCGGCGAGCTCATCGAAGAGGACGAGCGCCGGCACCGCCGCCGCCGCGCGTTCTGGATCAGCTTCGCCGTCATCGCCGCGCTCGTGCTCGCGCTCATCGGCGTCGTCGGCTACCGCTGGACCCAGACGCACTACTTCGTCGGCATCGCGCCGGACGGCAACGTCGCGATCTTCCAGGGCGTGCAGCAGTCGATCGGCCCGTGGCACCTCTCGCACATCTATCGCGAGACCCAGATCTCGGCCGACGACCTCACGCAGTTCGAGCGCCAGCAGCTGCGTCAGACCACCAGCCCGGCCGGCCTCCCCGAGGCCGAGCGCATCGTGAGGCAGCTGAGCAATGGCGGCTGAGTCCAACGCGGCCCCCGCCCGCAGCGCGGCCCCGCGCACCGGCTTCGTCACGACGATGACGAGCGTGGTGCCGCGCATCCGGATGCCCCGCCGGCTGCGCAACCTCGAGCTAGGCCTCCTCGTGTTCGCCTTCGCGATCGTCGTCGCGGCCGAGGTGCTGGTGCAGCTCGGCGCCAACGGGCGCATCGATGGCTCGCTCGCCTTCTTCGGCATCGCGCTCGGGGTGCTCGTCTTCGGCGTGCATGTCGCGCTGCGCGTCACGGCGCCCGACGCCGACCCGTTCATCCTGCCGATCGCGACGCTGCTCAACGGCATCGGCATCGCGATGATCTACCGCATCGACATCCACTACGGCAGGAGCGGCTGGGATGCGGCATCCGTTCGCCAGATCGTGTGGGCGGCGTTCGCGATCATCTGCGCGCTCGCCGTGCTCGTCTTCGTGCGCAATCATCGCGCCCTGCAGCGCTACACCTATCTCAGCGGTCTGATCTCCGTCGTGCTCGTCTTCATTCCGCTGCTGCCTGTCATCGGCACGGCGAACGAGTCGGCGAAGGTGTGGATCCAGCTCGGCCCGCTCAACTTCCAGCCCGGCGAGATCGCGAAGATCACGCTGGCGATCTTCTTCGCCGGCTACCTCGTGCAGCGCCGCGACTCGCTCGCCGCCGTCGGCACGCGCATTCTCGGCGTGACCTTCCCGCGCGTGCGCGACCTCGGCCCCATCGCGGTGCTGTGGGTGCTCACCCTGCTCGTCATCCTCTTCGAGCGCGACCTCGGCACCGGCCTGCTCTACTTCGGCCTGTTCGTCGCGATGATCTACGTCGCGACGGGGCGCACCAGCTGGGCGCTGCTCGGCATCGTCGCTCTGGTCGGCGGGGCGTGGGCGGTCGACGGCCTGTCGAGCGCGATCCCGAAGCTCGGCTACGTGCACGGCCGCTTCGAGAACTGGCTGCACCCGTTCGCGAACGCCCAGTTCGGATCGTCGGGGGGCAGCTACCAGCTCGTGCAGGGCCTGTTCGGCCTGGCCCACGGCGGCCTCGTCGGCACCGGTCTCGGGCAGGGCCAGCCGTACATCACACCCGTCGCCGACAGCGATTACATCTTCGCAAGCCTCGGCGAGGAACTCGGCCTGATCGGCGTCTTCGCGCTGCTGGCGCTGTACATGATCTTCGTCGCCCGCGCCTTCCGCATCGGCTTCGCCAGCGAGGACGACTTCGGCAAGCTGCTCGCCATCGGCCTCGGCTTCGTCGTCGCGCTGCAGACCTTCGTCGTGATCGGCGGCATCACCCGCGTCATCCCCGTGACCGGCCTCACCGCCCCCTTCCTCGCGGCGGGCGGCTCGTCGCTCGTCGCCAACTGGATCATCGTGGCGCTGCTCCTGCGCCTGTCCGACACGGTCCGCAACCAGCCGAGAGCGGTGTCCTCATGAATCGCGAGCTCAGACGCCTCAGCCTCGTCGTGCTGCTGATGTTCATCGCCCTGTTCGTGGCGTCGAGCACCATCCAGGTCGGCTTCGCCGACCAGCTCAACGCCGACAGTCGCAACACCCGCGCCGTCAACGACGCCTACAACGTGCAGCGCGGCTCGATCATCGTGGGCGGCAAGCCGATCGTGCAGTCGACCCCGACCTCCGATCGCTTCAAGTGGCAGCGCACCTACAGCGAGGGCCCGCTGTACTCGGCGGTCACCGGCTACCTCGCCGTCAACGGCTCGGCGACGGGCATCGAGGGCGCCATGAACCAGCAGCTCTCCGGCACCTCGAACGCGGACTTCTTCACCAGGGTGAAGAACGTCATCACCGGCAAGCACCCGCAGGGAAACTCGGTCGAACTCACCATCGACCCCGTCGCGCAGCGGGCGGCATACGAGGCCCTCGGCAACAAGCAGGGCGCGGTCGTCGTCGAGGAGCCCAGCACGGGGAAGATCCTGGCTCTCGTGTCGACCCCGTCGTTCGACCCGAACCAGCTCGCGGTGCACGACAACGCGACGTACCTGGCGAATTACAACAGACTGAAGGATGCCGAGGGCGACCCCCTCGTCAACAAGGCGATCACCGACCTGAACCCCCCGGGGTCCACCTTCAAGCCGGTCGTCAGCTCGGCCGCCTTCGAGACGGGCAAGTTCACGCCCAACAGCGAGCTGCCGAACCCCTCGGGCCTGCAGCTGCCGGGCAGCTCTCTCGTGATCCACAACGACACGGGCGCGGCGTGCCAGGGCGACAATGGCGGCAACGTCTCGATCCTCAACGCGCAGGTGTGGAGCTGCAACATCCCGTTCGCGCAGCTCGGGGCGAAGCTCGGCAGCTCGACCATCAAGAGTCAGGCGGAGGCGTTCGGCTTCAACCATGAGTTCTCGATCCCCATGCCGGTCTCCGTGAGCAAGTACCCGGGCTACGACGACCAGGCCGAGCTGATGCAGAGCGCGTTCGGGCAGCAGAGCGACCTGGCGACCGCGCTGCAGATCTGCATGGATTCCGCAGGCATCGCCAACGACGGGGTCGTCATGCAGCCGAACCTCGTGCAGTCGGTCATCACACCCGACCTCGACCGTCAGCAGGAGTTCCAGAAGCAGGAGTTCGGGCGCGCGACCAGCGCCCAGACGGCGCAGACCGTTACGCAGATGATGGTGAAGGGCGTCGATCAGGGCACCGGAACCAATGCGAAGATAAGTGGGGTCAGTGTGGCGGGCAAGACCGGCACGGCGCAGAACGGCGACAACCAGCCTTACACGCTCTGGTTCACCGGCTTCGCCCCTGCTGACGATCCGAAGTTCGCCGTCGCGGTGGTCGTCGAGGACGGCGGCGGGCTCGGTCAGAGCGGCAGCGGCAATTCCGTTGCGGCTCCGATCGCACGACAGGTACTTGAGGCGGTGCTGAACAAATGAGACCTTCCACGGGGCTCACTTTCGGTGGGCGATACCAGCTGCAGTCGAGGATCGCCATCGGCGGCATGGGCGAGGTCTGGCAGGCCACCGACCAGGTGATCGGCCGCACCGTGGCCATCAAGATCCTCAAGGACGAGTACCTCGGCGACCCGGCCTTCCTCGAGCGCTTCCGCACCGAGGCGCGGCATGCGGCGCTCGTCAACCACGAGGGCATCGCCAACGTCTTCGACTACGGCGAGGAGGACGGCAGCGCCTTCCTCGTGATGGAGCTCGTGCCGGGCGAAGCGCTCTCGTCGATCCTCGAGCGCGAAGGCCACCTCTCCGCCGATCGCACCCTCGACATCGTCGCCCAGACGGCTTCAGCGCTGCAGGCCGCGCACGCGGCCGGTCTTGTGCACCGTGACATCAAGCCGGGCAACCTGCTGATCACGCCGGAGGGCCGGGTCAAGATCACCGACTTCGGCATCGCCCGCGTCGCCGACCAGGTGCCGCTCACCGCGACCGGCCAGGTCATGGGCACCGTGCAGTACCTCTCGCCCGAGCAGGCGAGCGGCCACCCGGCATCCCCCGCCACCGATATCTACTCGCTCGGCATCGTCGCCTACGAGTGCGTGGCCGGCCGCCGGCCGTTCACCGGCGAGTCGCAGGTCGCGATCGCGATGGCGCAGATCAACGAGGCGCCGCCGGAGCTGCCGACCACGGTGCCCGAGCCGGTGCGCAACCTCATCATGGCGTCGATCGCCAAGAACCCCAGCGACCGCCCGGCCTCGGCTGCGCACCTCGCCCGCGCCGCCCAGTCGCTGCGCCGCGGCGACGTCGCGAGCGCGGCCGCTGCCGTACCGGCGGTGCTGGGGGGAACGCCGCTCACCATGGCGACGCAGCTGATGCCGACCGGCACCGGCGCACCCACCTCGGCGACGACCGTCTACCCGACCGCCGAAGCGCTCGCGACCTCGGCCACCCCGACCGCCCGTGCGGAGGCCGCCCGCCAGACCAAGAAGCGCAGCCCGTGGACGATCCCGTTGATCGTGCTCATCGTGCTGCTCGTCGGAGCCCTGGTCTGGTCGCTGATCAACTTCCTCGGCGGCGGGAACTCGAGCGCGCCGCAGACCACGCACACGACCACCCACGAGACGCCGCACAACACGCCGACGGAGACGAGCCCGCCGCCCACGGCCGACAGCGGCTACATCGACCCGAACGACTACGTGGGCCTCACGCAGGACGCGGCGACGCAGAAGCTGCACTCGCTGGGCTGGGCGAACGTGACCGCCGACACCTCGAAGCACGCGACCGATGCCGACACCGTCGGCCAGGTCTACGACATCGACCCGACGCAGCAGGTACCGCACGACCTGCAGATCACCCTGTACGTCTACGGCGCGCTGGTGCAGCCCAGCCCTCCGGCCGCCGCGCCCACCGTGCAGAGCATGTCGCCGAGCGGCCCGCCGGCCACCCCGGGCACGCAGGTGACCTTCGCGTTCGGCAACGACTCGTGCCCGTCCGGCCAGACGCTCACCGGCCGCCGCCTGTACGTGAACGGCACGCAGGTGCAGCAGGTCGACGGCTCGACGCCGACCGCGCAGTGGACCGCGTCGAGCAGCAATGCCGGCTCATCGGTCACGGTCACCTACGCGATCCAGTGCGCGGGCGCGAACTGGTCGGGTCAGTCGCCCGCACTCTCCGTGCCGGTCGCCGCAGCATCGACGCCGACCTCGTCTCCGACGCCGACTTCCAACGGTGAAGGCGACGGCACCAACGGCACGGCCCCGACCGATTGAGTTCAGCAGGACCCCACCTTACGGTTGCTAACCTGTCGCCCAATGAGCACTGAGGAACTCGCGGTCACACCCGACACCCGTCGGGTGATCGCCGGGCGCTACCAGGTCGGCGAGCTGCTCGGCCGCGGCGGCATGTCCGACGTGTTCAAGGGCATCGACAGCCGCCTCGGCCGCACCGTCGCGATCAAGCTGCTCAAGCCCCAGCTCGCGACGGATCCGGCGTTCCGCACCCGCTTCCGGCAGGAGGCGCAGGCCGCGGCCCGCATGGCCCACCCCACTATCGTCCGGGTGTTCGACGCCGGCGAAGACACCGTGCGCGAGGCGAACGGCACCGAGGTGCAGGCGCCCTTCATCATCATGGAGTTCGTCGACGGCGCTCCGCTCGACGAGCTCGTGGCCCGCGGCCAGATCGACCCCGTCCACGCGATCCGCATCGCCGACGGCATCCTCACCGCCCTCGAGTACTCGCACCGCGCGGGGGTCGTGCACCGCGACATCAAGCCGGCGAACGTAATGATCACCCGCCAGGGCCAGGTGAAGGTGATGGACTTCGGCATCGCCCGCGCCATCACCGAGACCTCGGCATCGCTGTCTCAGACCACGGCGATCCTGGGCACGGCCAACTACTTCTCCCCGGAGCAGGCGAAGGGCGAGCAGGTGGATGCCCGCACCGACCTCTACTCGACCGGGGTCGTGCTCTTCGAGATGCTCACCGGCCGCCCGCCCTTCTCGGGTGAGACGCCGGTCGCCGTGGCCTACCAGCACATCAGCGAGATCCCCGCGAAGCCGTCGAGCATCAACCCGCGGGTCTCCCCCGCGCTCGATGCCGTGCTGCGGAAGGCACTGCAGAAGGACCGCTTCGAGCGCTACCAGACGGCGGCCGAGTTCCGTGCAGATCTCGAGACCGCGGCGCAGGGCAAGGTGCCGCGTGCCCCCAGGCATCCGGACCGCTCCGATGCGCTGTTCGGGCCGCCGCCCGCGCAGGTGTCGAAGGCCGAGGCGACCATCCGCCAGCTGGCCGATGACACCGCTCAACCCCGCACGCAGAGCCGGCCCCCGGCGCTGTGGATCATCGCCGGGGTCATCCTCGTCATGTCCGTCCTCTCGGGGCTGCTCATCTGGGTGTTCGAGCACAATCCGAGCGAGGTGATCAGCGCATCGTCGGCCACGGTGCCGTCCGTCGAGAACGACAGCCTCGCCCAGGCGCAGCAGGCGATCAAGGAGGCGCACCTCAAGATCGTGGTCGAATACGAGGCCTCGGCCGACGTGCCCAAGGGCGCCGTCACGCGCACCGACCCGGCCGCCGGCTTCGTCACGACCCGCAACACCCAAGTGACCGTGTGGGTCTCCTCTGGGGCGCCGACGATCCAGGTCCCGAACGTGGTCGATATGAACGACAAAGACGCACAGAAGAAGCTCACCGATCTCGGCTTCAAGATCGGCTATGTCCATCAGCAGGACGATCAGAGCAAGCCCGCCGGCACGGTGCTCTCGACCGACCCGGCCGCCAACACGGCCGCTCACAAGGGCGACACGATCAACCTCACCGAGTCGAACGGGCTCGTGCAGGTCCCCGACGTCACCAGGCAGCCGATCCAGCAGGCGCAGACCGCGCTCACCGCGCTCGGGCTCAATGTGCAGCCGCCCCAGTCAGACCCCAGCTGCCCCGTGCAGCCGGGCACGCCCGTGTCGAAGCAGTCGATCGTCGGCGATCAGCCGCAGGGCGCGTCGATCACGATCTACTACTGCCTCGGCAGCGCGAACGGCTGACCCCGGCCGGCCGTGGACGGCGGCCGCGCGAAGCCTAGGAGGCCTTGAGCAGCGGGTCGAGCCCGGCGGCCCGCTCCCGCGCCCCGATGAGTCCCGCCGCCTCGAGCCAGTTCCCCAGCATGCGGTAGCCGTCTTCCGTCAGCACGGATTCCGGGTGGAACTGCACACCCCAGATCGGCGCGCTCACGTGCCGCAGGCCCATGATCACCCCGCCGTGCGTCTGCTCGGTGGCCTGGGTACGGGCCGTCACGACGAGCTCGGGCGGCACTGTTCCGTCGACGACGGCGAGCGAGTGGTAGCGGGTGGCCGTGAACGGCTGCCGCACCCCGGCCCAGAACGGGTCGTCGTCGTGCGCGACGAGCGAGGTCTTGCCGTGCATCAGCTCTTCCGCATTGGTGACGATCGCCCCGAAGGCCTCGGCGATGGCCTGGTGCCCGAGGCACACCCCGAGCAGCGGCGTTCCCGCCTCAAGCGCAGCGCGCACCATCGCGATCGACACCCCCGCGTCGGCGGGTGTTCCCGGCCCCGGTGAGACGAGCACGGCGTCGAAGCCAGCGAGCTCGGCCGCAGCATCCGCCTCATCGAACACGTCGTTGCGCACGACCACCGTCTCGGCGCCGAGCTCCTGCAGGTACCCGTTCAGCGTGTAGACGAAGCTGTCGTAGTTGTCGATGACGAGCACGCGGGTCACGTGCCCACCGTACCCTGCTGGTTCTTGTTCAGAACGCCGTCGATGAGCGGGAAGACCCACTCGAAGAGCACGAACAGCACCGCGGCGAGCAGCGCCAGCACGATGATGAGGCGCAGCCACCACGGGCCGGGCAGAACACGCCAGAGCGCGGCATACATCAGTACCCCTCTCGCGGCGCCGGTCCCCGCCCGGCGCCGCCCGTGAATCGCCGTACACGCCGCCGATTCACTGGCCCACCTCCGAGGCGATGGCGGCAGGTGGCGTCTTCGAGAACGACTCGAGCACGGCATACGAGATGAGCCGCTCGACGGTGTGATACGGCGGGTTGCAGGTCGTCATGGTGAGCAGGCGATCGGATGCCTGCACGCCCTGCTGCTTCGGAACGGGGTCGAGCACCGCCACCTCGTTCGGCTGCACGTACTGGTAGTTGCGGAACGCGTAGGTGTAGAAGCCGTCCTTGGTCTGCACGTAGATCTTGTCGCCGAGGCGCAGGTTCTGCATGTGCAGGAAGGAGCTGCCGTAGCCCGTGTCGTGCGCGGCCACCGCGAAGTTGCCGACCGCGCCGGGCATGCCCGTGTCGGCATAGTGGCCGATGCCCGCCTGCGAGCTGTTCAGCACATCGAGCCCGGTGCCTTCGCGGATGGTCCGCTTCCAATCGATGCCGAACCGCGGCACGTACATCACCGCGATCGTCTGCCGGTTCGCCGGCTGGCTTTCCACAGGGATGTCAGCGCGAGGACCGACGGATGCCCCACCCTCGGCGGCGCCGCTCGGGCTCGGCGAGCCGCCCGTCGCGGGCCCCGACTGCTCGAGCCACTGTTTGCCGAGCTGCGCCGCCGCGCCGTTCTGCTGGCCGTTCAGCACCCAGCTGTTGAAGAAGTTCTGCCAGCCGATGAAGAGCAGCACCAGCACTCCGGCGGTGAGCAGAAGCTCGCCGGCGACGCCGAGGAACGAGATGCGAACCCGCGGCTTCGCGGGCGTCGTCGCGCTCTCGGGGTTCGGTCGGCTCACGCGGGTGAGTCTAGTCAGCTTGCCTTGTAAACTCAGGGGCTATGGCCTCAAAGACCCGTAGCAAGCTCACGCCCGAAGAGCGCGCTGCCGCACGCGAACACGCGGGGAACCCCGTCTGGTACAAGCCCCTGATGATCGGATTCATGATCGTCGGCCTGCTCTGGATCATCGTGTTCTACCTGAGCGGTGCGGCACTGCCGATCCCTGGCCTGAACTCGTGGAACATCCTGATCGGCTTCGCGATCGCCTTCGTCGGCTTCCTCATGACGACGAGGTGGAAGTAGCCCCCGGAGTCCTCCACACCTTCCGCACACTGGGGATAATTACACGGCTGTAATTATCCCCAGTGTTATTAAGACTGTGGATAACCGTGATGTTCTCCACAGCTGTGGAGAGGCTCCCCCCGTCAGCTGCGGAAGATCGCCGGGTAGACGCCGACCCCGACCACAACTATCGCGAGCACGATCAGCAACCCGATCTGCAGCGGCAACTGCGAGCGCCTGCGCGTCTCCGTGAGCACGAGACCGGCGAGCAGTCCGCCGACGAGGCCGCCCACGTGCGCCTGCCAGGCGATATTGCCGCCGAAGATCGGGAAGAACCCGATCGCCAGGTTGATCACGATGAGCACGATCAACTGCCTGATCGGGCCGCCGAGCTTGCGCTGCACGACGACGAGCGCGCCGAACATGCCGAAGATGGCGCCCGAGGCGCCGACCGCACCTGTGTACGGCGCGAGCAGCAGCATGCCGACTGACCCTGCCACACCGCTGATCAGGAAGAGGGCGAGATAGCGCCACTTCCCGATCATCGGCTCGAGGATCTGGCCGAAGATCCACAGCGTGTACATGTTCAGGGCGATGTGCAGCAGCCCCCCGTGCGCGAAGACGCTTGTCAGCAACCGCCACGGCTCGAAGGAGTAGTTGCCGAAGGTGCCTGTCGGGTACGAGTAGACCCCGGCGTACAACAGTGCATTCGTGATGTGCGAGCCGACACCGGGGATCGATTGCAGGATGTACACGAAGATGCACACGGCCATGAGCACGTAGGTCATCACGGGCTGGCCGCTGCGGCTCAGGAATCCGATTCTCCTGATCGCCTCAGGCCGCGTGCGCGGTGCGCTCGCCCGTGCCTCGCGCATGCACTCCGGGCAGATCACGCCCACGGGCGCCGGCGTCTGGCACTCACCGCAGATGGTGCGGCCGCAGCGCTGGCAGACGACGAAGCTCTGCCGGTTCGGGTGCCGGTAGCAGACGTTGGAGTCCGCCTGGGCGCCGTAGCTCATGCGGACTCCTCAGTCGACCCGTGCGTCAGACGTTCGCGATGTCGATCGACTCGATGACGACATCGTCGAGCGGGCGGTCGCGGCCGTCGGTCGGCACGGCGGCGATCTTGTCGACGACCGCGCGCGACGCGTCGTCGGCGACCTCGCCGAAGATGGTGTGCTTGCCGGTCAGCCACGTGGTCGGGTCGGTGGTGATGAAGAACTGCGAGCCGTTCGTGCCGCGGCCCATCTGCTTGCCGGCGTTCGCCATGGCGAGCAGGTACGGCTTGGTGAAGGCGAGCTCGGGGTGGATCTCGTCGTCGAACTGGTAGCCGGGGCCGCCGGTGCCGGTGCCGAGCGGGTCGCCGCCCTGGATCATGAAGTTCGGGATGACGCGGTGGAACACCACGCCCTTGTAGAGCGGCTCGTTCGAGCGCTCGCCGGTGGCCGGGTTCGCCCACTCCTGCTCGCCGGTCGAGAGGCCGATGAAGTTCTTCACGGTCTTCGGCGCGTGGTTGCCGAACAGGTTGACGAGGATGTCGCCGTAATTGGTGTGAATGGTGGCCACGGCGGTGTGAATCGACATGCGTGCAATTCTTCCACAGCGTGTGTCAATGCCCTGGTGGTGTCCTGGGGGGCAGGTGGCAAGATGGGTTGAAGTTTCGCGCACCCCGTAACCAACCCCGTGGGAGGTAAGCCCGGTGAGTACGTCTCTTTCGCTTTCGAAGAAGCGCCTCAAGGAACTCGACAAGCTCAAGGCGGAGGCGCAGCAGTTGCTCGCGCATCAGCAGGAGGTGCTCGCGCACGCCGGCGCCGTCGCGCAGCAGGCGGGCACGCAGGCTCAGCATCTCACCCGTGAGCAGCTCTACCCGCGGGTGCGCGAGGGCTACAACAGCTACGTCGTCCCCGCCGCCGAGAAAGCGGGCGATGTCGTGAACCGCACCCTCGTCCCGGCCATCGGCACCGCGCTCGGCACCGCACTCTCGGTCGCCGACGTCGCGAACGACACCCGTGTCAAGGCCGCGGTCAAGCGCCTCAAGGACACCACGGGCAAGGTCGTCGGCAAGGCGCCCGCGCCTACCAAGAAGAAGGGCGCCGGCATCGGCACCTACATCGGCATCGCGATCGGCGTCGCCGCGCTCGCGGGCGTCGCCTACGCCGTGTGGCAGACCTTCCGCACCGACGACGAGCTCTGGGTCGCCGACGAGCCGGACTCGCCCGCCGAATAGCCCCGCCCCCGCTGGTCGAGTAGCCCGCGAAGCGGGCGTATCGAGACCCCTCGGTCTCCCTATAGCTCGATCCCGGCGAATCTCAGTCCGACCTCGACGAGGCCGACGCGCTTCAGCGTCGTGACCTCGCCGAGGTCGAACCATGCCGCCTCGTCCGTCGATCCGTCGAGCTCATTGGTGAGCTCGCCGCCGACGACGCGGGCGCGGTAGACGATGCGCAGCGCCTGCAGCGGCTCGGTCGCGCCGTGGAAGCGGTGCTCGGCCGGCACGAGGTGCGAGTCGATGCCGAGCAGCTCGCCGAGCTCGGCGTGGTACCCGGTCTCTTCGAAGACCTCGCGCACCGCGGCATCCGCCGGGTCCTCATAGGGGTCGAGCCCGCCGCCCGGCAGGGTCCAACCGCTGCTGCCGTTCTCATTCCAGTGGGAGAGCAGCAGCTTGCCGTCGTCGACGATGATGCAGTACGCAGCGACCCGAAGTGCCATGTCCCGAGCCTAACTGCGGCTACTGTGCGGACATGACGGATGCCTTCACCGCCCGCCCCTCCCCGCTCCTGCGCGTCACGGCCGCCGCCGTGCGACTCCTGCGCAGCAAGCGCATCATGGTGTCCGAGCCGCGGTCGCACGCCGACATCGAGGCGTCGATCGGCAAGCCCTTCGCGACGCCCCCGCGCTCGTCGGCACGACGGCTCCTGATCTCGCAGGATCGCCTGGGGCCGCTGCGCACGACGGTGATCGAGCCGCGCGGCATCCCGCTCTCCGCCCGCCCGCTCGTCTACGTGCATGGCGGCGCCTATGTGCACCAGTTCGAGACGGCGCACTGGTGGCTGACGGACGCCCTCACACGCGATCTGCGCGTGCGCATCTTCGCCGTGGACTACACGCTCGCCCCGACCGGCACTGCGGCGCGCGGCGTCGCCGATGTCGCAGCAGCGATCACGGCGCTGACAGAGCGCGAGGGCATCACGCCGATCGTCGCCGGGGATTCCGCGGGCGGCGGTCTCGCGCTGGCCGTCGCGGCGCGGCTGCACGACACCCCGTCCGCACCGGCGCATCTCGCCCTGTTCGCCCCGTGGCTCGACGCCGGCCTGCGCAACCCGGAGGCGCAGGCACTCGAACGCCGCGACCCCAGCCTCGCCGTGCCCGGCCTGCGCATCGCCGGGCGGCTGTGGGCGAGCGAGCTCGGCATCGACCACCCCGACGTGAGCCCGCTGTTCGCCGACCCGGCGGGCCTGCCGCCCACCTCGCTCGTCGTGGGCACGCGCGACATCCTCTATCCGGATGCGCGCGACTTCGCGGCATCCGCCCGCTCCGCCGGTGTCGACGTGGCGACGTTCACCGCGTCCGACGCGTTCCACGTCTTCCCGGCAGCCACCTGGTTGCCCGAGTCGATCAGCGCGCGGGTGTGGCTGAAGCAGCGCCTCGCCGCCGCCCTGCGCGGGTGAGCAGGGCAGGCGGGCTGTTCGCTACTGCGTCGTGTAGCGCTCGATCGACATCACGAGGATGACCCGATCGGCGCTGTCCGGCGGCGGCGTCTGGTCTGCGTTGCCGTACCGCTTGCCGAGATGCACATAGAACTCGCCGCTCGGGTCGGGCACGACCTCGACCAGCTTCCCGCGCACCTCGAGGTAGTTGAACGGGTTCTCGGGGTTCATCACGGCGAAGCTCATCGCCGGGTTGTGCTGCAGGTTGCGGAACTTCTGCCGCTTGGTCGTGTGCGTGAACCGCAGCGTCTCACCGTCGAAGTCGAACCACATCGGGTTCACCTGCACGGTGTCGTCCGGGCGGATCGTGCCGAGGAATCCGTAATTCGGCTCCTCGAGCAGGTGGATGAGATGGGCAGGGATGACGTCGGCTGCGCTCATGCTCTCATTCAATCAACGGATGCCTCACGCCCGCACCCACGCGAAGGCGAGGCTGGCCAGCACGAGCACCGAGCCCATGGCGATGACGAGCCGGGTGACCCATTTCTGCCGCACGTCGCTCCTCTCAGACCATGTCGAATCGTTCGCTGCTGATGCGGGCTGGGGGAACGCCGACCTCGACGAGGGCGTCCTCCATGGCATCCATCATCTGGGTCGGTCCGCAGATCAGGTACTCGTAGCGCCGGAACTGCGCGGGCAGCCGCCGGCGGAGCAGCTCGGCGCTGATTCGACCGGCCTCGCCGGTCCATGACGGGTCGGGCCGGCCGAGCACGTGCACCAGCGTCAGGTTCGGCAGCGCAGCTTCGAGCTCGGCGAGCTGCTCGCGCAGCACGATCTCGTCCCAGCTCGGGCTGCCGTAGAAGAGCGTCACAGGGCGCACGTCGCCACGCTCCCTCATCGTCGCGAGCATGCTGACGAACGGGGTGACGCCGACACCGCCGGCGATGAACACATAGCCGGGCGCCTGCCGCCGGTCCATCGAGAAGACCCCGTGCGGACCGTCGACGTACACCCGCGTTCCGGGCTTCACGGTCGGGATCAGCCGGGTGAAATCACCCGCCGCCTTGATCGTGATGCTGATCGCGCCGCCCGAGGGTGTGTCGGCGGCGGACGAGAACGAGAACGGATGCTGTGTGACGCTGAACGGCGAGCGCCCGACCGCGATCCACCCGAATTGCCCGGATCGAAGCTGAACCCCACGTGCCCGACCGGCTTGACGACCAGGGTGCTCGCGTTGCCGAGTTCCGGCCGCACCTCGACGACGCGCCAGGGCCGCCGATAGCGCGCAAGCGGGCTGATCACGCGGATCCACAGCAGCAGGAAGACCAGCCCGCCGATGTAGGCGTCGTACACGACGTGGCGCACGACGCCCACGACGTAGAAGCCGACGAGGCTCGCGTGCAGCAGGGCGAACAGCACGACGGCGACGGCGAGCAGGCCGTGGGTGATGTGCCACACCTCGTAGCTCACCCGCAGCCGCTGCCGCCACAGCGAGAGCACGACCAAGGCGAGCAGGGCGATCACGCTCGTGAACGCGAACCGGGCGCGCCACGGCGCCGTCGCGAGGTCGAGCAGCGGCAGGTACTTCGGATCGGCGAAGAACAGGATGATCGGATGCGCGAGCGCGAACCCCAGCCCGAAGAAGGTGATCTGCACGTGGTATTTCAGCAGCGCATCGATGCCGAACGGAGCCGCCACCGTCTGGAACCGGGCGATGAGCGCGAACTGCAGGGCGAGCACCGAGAGCCCGACGAAGCCCAGGGCCACGGAGAACTCGACGAGGAACGCGCGCCCCGGCGGGTTGTCCTGCCCGACGACCAGCAGCAGCGGCGCGAGGCAGAACGCGAGATAGAGGAAGATCCAGACCAGCCCGCTCAGCAGGTTCCTCACACCGGGACCCCCTCCCATCTGCACGGACGCTCTCACCCTAGCTTTCGCGGGCGTAGTCGAGCACGACCACGCCCGTGCTGGTGCGCACCAGCTCCACCGCGGACGAGGGGGCCGGAAGGGTGTCTTGCGAACAACGAGAAGTGCTGGGATGTCGCCCGCCTCGAATCGAGACGACATCGCCGCACTGTTCGACGCCTGCCGAGAAAGCAAAACGCCCGACCAGCAGGCCGGGCGTCGAGTGGAGCCTAGGAGATTCGAACTCCTGACATCCTGCTTGCAAAGCAGGCGCTCTACCAACTGAGCTAAGGCCCCCGAAGGAGAAATAAAAACGAGTGGGGCTACCAGGACTTGAACCTGGGACCTCTTCATTATCAGTGAAGCGCTCTAACCGCCTGAGCTATAGCCCCGTGAAACGGACCTGTTAGAGATTACCGGACGATTGCTGCTGCGGCGAAATCGTGCCGGGAGAACCCTGGGACAGGCATCCGCCCGAACGGAAATCAGTTGTTGGTGAAGCCCACCAGCAGGCCCCCGGTGATCTTCACCGACAGGTTGTAGAGCAGCGCGATGACCGCTCCGAGCGCGGTCACGACGATCAGGTCGAGGATGCCGACGATGATCGAGAAGCTCATCACATTGCCGAGCCCGACCGCGTCGAGCAGACCGCTCGAGCTCTGGCCGCCGATCGAGGAGAACAGTTCTGCGACCTGCTTGAACACGCCGGTCTGCGTCAGCACGGTCCACAGCAGGAATGTGGCGACGATGCCGATGATCGCGATCGCGAGGCCGGCGAGGAACGACACCTTCACGGCCGACCAGAAGTCGACGTAGACCAGCTTGAGGCGGACCTGCTTCGACGTGGGGCGCTTGGCCGTCTTGCGGGCGAGTCGCTCGGCGACGCTACTGCTCATCTGTCGGTTCACCCTCCGCCGGGCCCGTCTCTACGGGCTCTGTCGTTTCGGTAAGTACTGCCTCTTCGGTACCCTCGCTCGCCTCACTCACCACGTCGTCACCGGCGAGCTTCCGCTCGACGTTGCGCGCCAGGGCGATGATGCGGTCGTCATCCGCGAAGCGGGCGAAGACGACGCCCATAGTATCCCGGCCCTTTGCGGGAACCTCTGAGACGGCCGTACGCACGACCTTGCCGCTCTGCAGCACGACGAGCACCTCGTCGTCCTCGTCGACGATGAGTGCGCCGGCGAGGTCGCCGCGGTCCTCGACGAGTTTGGCGACCTTGATGCCGAGGCCGCCGCGGCCCTGCAGCCGGTACTGGTCGACCGAGGTGCGCTTGGCGTAGCCGCCTTCTGTCACCGCGAAGACGAAGCCGGAGTCGCTGACGACGGATGCCGCGAGCAGGCTGTCGCCGTCACGGAAGCTCATGCCCTTGACGCCGCTCGTCGAGCGGCCCATGGGTCGCAGCGCGTCGTCGGTCGCGGTGAAGCGGAGCGACATGCCCTTGCGTGAGACCAGCAGCACGTCATCCGTGTTCTCCACGAGCAGCGCCGAGATCAGCTCGTCGCCCTCGCGCAGCTTGATGGCGATGATGCCGCCGGTGCGGTTGGTGTCGTATTCCTCGAGCGGCGTCTTCTTGACGAGGCCGTCGCGGGTCGCGAGCACGAGGTGCGTTGCGACCTGGTAGTCGCGGATGTCGAGGATCGCCGCGATCTGCTCGTCGGGCTGCATCGCGAGCAGGTTCGCGACGTGCTGGCCCTTCGCGTCGCGCCCACCCTCCGGCACCTCGTACGCCTTGGCGCGGTACACCCTGCCCAGGTTCGTGAAGAACAGCAGCCAGTGGTGCGTCGTCGTGACGAAGAAGTGGTCGACGATGTCCTCGCCGCGCAGTTGCGCGCCGCGCACGCCCTTGCCCCCGCGGTGCTGGGAGCGGTAGTTGTCGCTGCGGGTGCGCTTGATGTAGCCGCCGCGCGTGACGGTGATGACCATCTCCTCTTCGGGGATCAGATCCTCGATCGACATGTCGCCGTCGTAGCCGAGCAGGATGTCGGTGCGGCGCTCGTCGCCGAACTTGTCGACGATCTCGGTGAGCTCGTCGCTGACGATCGAGCGCTGACGCTCGGGCGACGCGATGATCTCCTTGTACTCGGCGATCTCGCGCTCGAGGGCCTCGAGGTCGTCGATGATCTTCTGCCGCTCGAGGGCGGCCAGACGGCGCAGCTGCATCGCGAGGATGGCGTTGGCCTGCAGCTCGTCGATGTCGAGCAGTCGGATCAGGCCGGTGCGGGCCTCGTCGACGTCCGGCGAGCGGCGGATCAGCGCGATGACCTCGTCGAGCGCGTCGAGCGCCTTGACCAGACCGCGCTGGATGTGCGCCTTCTCCTCCGCCTGGCGCAGCCGGAACTGCGTGCGGCGGACGATGACCTCGATCTGGTGGTCGATCCACGCGGTGAGGAAGCCGTCGAGCGAGAGCGTGCGGGGCACGTCGTCGACGATGGCGAGCATGTTCGCGCCGAAGTTCTCCTGCAGCTGGGTGTGCTTGTACAGATTGTTGAGCACGACCTTCGCGACGGCGTCGCGCTTCAGCGTGATGACGAGGCGCTGGCCTGTGCGGCCCGATGTCTCATCGTTGATGTCGGCGATGCCGGCGAGCTTGCCGTCTTTGACGAGCTCGGCGATCTTGATCGCGAGGTTGTCGGGGTTGACCTGGTACGGCAGCTCGGTGACGACGAGAGCCGTGCGGCCGTTGATCTCCTCGACATTGACGACGGCGCGCATCGTGATCGAGCCGCGGCCCGTGCGGTAGGCATCGTGGATGCCCTTGGTGCCGAGGATCTGGGCGCCGGTCGGGAAGTCGGGGCCCTTGATGCGCTGCATCGCGGCCTCAAGCAGCTCCTCGCGGGTGGCCTCGGGGTGGGCGAGCGCCCACAGCGCGGCATCCGCCACCTCGCGCAGATTGTGCGGCGGGATGTTGGTCGCCATGCCGACCGCGATGCCTACCGAGCCGTTGACCAGCAGGTTCGGGAAACGGGCGGGCAGAACCATCGGCTCCTGCGTGGAGCCATCGTAGTTGGGCTGGAAGTCGACCGTGTCCTGGTCGATGTCGCGCACCATCTCGAGCGCGAGCGGCGCCATCTTCGTCTCGGTGTACCGCGGCGCGGCGGCGCCGTCATTGCCGGGCGAGCCGAAGTTGCCCTGGCCGAGCGCGAGCGGGTAGCGCAGCGCCCATGGCTGCACGAGGCGCACGAGGGTGTCGTAGATCGCCGAGTCGCCGTGCGGGTGGTACTGCCCCATGACGTCGCCGACGACGCGCGCGCACTTCGAGAACGGGCGATCGGGGCGGTAGCCCCCGTCATACATCGCGTAGATCACGCGGCGGTGCACCGGCTTCAGGCCGTCACGCACCTCAGGCAGCGCACGGCCGACGATGACGGCCATGGCGTAGTCGAGGTACGACCGCTGCATCTCCAGCTGCAGGTCGACCTGGTCGATCTTGCCGTGGATGTTCGTCTCGTCGGTACCGGGGGTCTCGTCAGACATGTCTTCTTCTCTTTACGGATGCCGGCAGGTTCTAGACGTCGAGGAAGCGGACGTTCTTGGCGTTCTTCTGAATGAAGTGGCGCCGAGAGTCGACGTCGTCGCCCATCAGGGTCGCGAACACCTCATCGGCTGCGGCCGCGTCCTCCATCGTGACCTGCCGCAGGGTGCGGGTCTCGGGGTTCATGGTCGTGTCCCAGAGCTCCTCGAAGTTCATCTCGCCGAGGCCCTTATAGCGCTGGATGCCGTTCTCCTTCGGCAGCCGGTGCCCCGCGGCCTGCCCGGCGGCGACGAGCGCGTCACGCTCGACATCCGAGTAGACGTAGTCGTGCTCGGCGTTCGTCCACTTGAGGCGGTAGAGCGGCGGCTGCGCGAGGTAGACGTAGCCGAGCTCGATGAGCGGCCGCATGTAGCGGAAGATCAGCGTCAGCAGCAGGGTTGTGATGTGCTGGCCGTCGACGTCGGCATCCGCCATCAGCACGATCTTGTGGTACCGCACCTTCTCGGGCTTGAACTCCTCGCCGAGGCCGGCGCCGAACGCGGTGATCATCGCCTGGATCTCGGCGTTGGCGAGCGCGCGGTCGAGGCGCGCCTTCTCGACGTTCAGGATCTTGCCGCGCAGCGGCAGGATCGCCTGGGTCATCGGATTCCGGCCCTGAGTCGCGGACCCGCCGGCCGAGTCGCCCTCGACGAGGAAGATCTCGCAGATCGTGGGGTCCTTCGACTGGCAGTCCTTGAGTTTGCCCGGCATGCCGCCGCCCTCGAGCAGACCCTTGCGGCGGGCGGTCTCGCGCGCCTTGCGGGCGGCCATGCGCGCGGTCGCCGCTTGGATGCCCTTGCGGATGATGTCGCGCGCCGCGTTCGGATTGCGCTCGAACCAGTCGCCGAGCTGGTCGCCGACGACCTTTTGCACGTAGGACTTCGCCTCGGTGTTGCCGAGCTTGGTCTTCGTCTGGCCTTCGAACTGCGGCTCGGCGAGCTTCACCGAGATGACCGCAGTGAGGCCCTCGCGCACGTCCTCGCCGGAGAGGTTGTCGTCCTTCTCCTTGAGGATGCCCTTCTCGCGGGCGTAGCGGTTCACGAGCGTGGTGAGCGCCGCACGGAAGCCCTCTTCGTGCGTGCCGCCCTCATGCGTGTTGATCGTGTTGGCGTAGGTGTGCACGCTCTCGCTGTACGCGGTCGTCCACTGCATGGCGACCTCGAGCGCGATCTTGCGCTCGGTGTCCTCCGACTCGAAGTGGATGATCTCGTCGTTGACGATGTCGTTCTTCTTGATCGAGTTGAGGTACTCGACGTAGTCCTCGAGGCCGCGCTCGTAGTGGAATACGTCGACACGCGCCTCGATCGGCTCGCCCTCGTCGTCGGTCTTCTCGAGCGTGCGCTCGTCGTGCAGCTCGATCGTGAGCCCCTTGTTGAGGAACGCATACTGCTGGAAGCGCGAGCGCAGTGTCTCGTAGTCGAACTCGACGGTCTCGAAGATCTTCTCGCTCGG
Organism: Gryllotalpicola koreensis; assembly: GCF_039538185.1. Lineage (NCBI taxonomy): Bacteria > Bacillati > Actinomycetota > Actinomycetes > Micrococcales > Microbacteriaceae > Gryllotalpicola > Gryllotalpicola koreensis. The sequence continues at coordinate 590,323 of NZ_BAABBW010000001.1, read as the reverse complement.
CCAGAACGTGATGGTGGTGCCGGTCTCGTCGGTCTCCGCCCCCTCGGCGAGCGGCGCCTGCGGGTGTCCGTCGTGATAGCTCTGGGTCCAGACGTGGCCCTGGCGCTTGACCTCGACGTCCAGGCGGCTCGAGAGCGCGTTCACGACCGAGGAGCCCACGCCGTGCAGGCCGCCGGAGACCGCGTAGCCGCCGCCGCCGAACTTGCCGCCGGCATGCAGCACCGTGAGCACGAGCTCGACGGTGGAGATACCCTCGGGCTGGTGGATGTCGACGGGGATGCCGCGCGCGTTGTCGATGACCTGCACGCCGCCGTCCTCGAGCAGCGTCACGATCACCCGGTCGCCGGAGCCGGCAAGGTACTCGTCCACCGCGTTGTCGACGATCTCCCACACGAGGTGGTGCAGACCGCGGGGTCCGGTCGAGCCGATGTACATGCCCGGACGCTTCCGGACCGCCTCGAGGCCTTCGAGCACCTGGATCTGGTTCGCGCCGTAGCTCTCATCCTTCGAGCCTGCGCCGGCCCCTGTCGTCGGTTCGGTCGTCATGTGAAATTGCGCTCCTGACCCCAGCAAACTTGACATTCCATCTTATCAGGAGGGGGTGTGTTTCCCGGGGCTCTGCGCCGTTCTGACGCGTTTTTTACACGCGCGACATGAGATTTGCCGTCTCAGCCGTAAGTATCGCGAGGACCGCGCCATTGCGCGGACCTGCGACCATATTTCCAGCTCGGTACGTCCGGTCCGTTGAAGCGGATCGATTGGATGCCTGCCCGCGGGTACCTCTGAGCGATTGCAGTCAGCAACTCGACGCGCATGAGGCGCAGCTGCGTCGCCCAGGCGGTCGAGTCGCATTGGACGGTCAGCACGCCGTCTTCGATGCCGAGCGGCTGCGACCTCGCCGCGGTGTCCTCGCCGACCAGCTCGGCCCATGCTCCGATCAGCTCGGCCTTGTCGAGCTCGGAGTCCCAGCCGAGCTCGGTCGTGAGCGCATCCATCACGGATCCGAGCCCGCGCGGGTCTCGCCCAGCACCGAACGGCTCAGACCCGGGTTCTCCACCGTCGTGTCCCCGGCGGCTCTTCTGCGCGCGCGGCGTCGGCCCACCGAACAGCTTTTTGAGACGGAGATAGACGGCGGACGCCTCGCTGGTCGGCTCGCTCACTCCGCCACCACCTCTCCCGCGCGGATCTTGACGAGGCGCGCGCCGAGTTCCTCCGGGACGTCCTCGAGCACCGCGGCCGTGATCAGCACCTGCTCGAAGTCGCCGATCGCGCCGGCGAGCGCGCGTCGCCGAGCCGAGTCCAGCTCGGCGAAGACGTCGTCGAGCACCAGCACCGGGTCGCCGATGGCGGATTCCGCGCGCAGCAGTTGCGCCGACGCGAGCCGCAGCCCGAGCGCGAACGACCATGACTCGCCATGACTCGCGTACCCCTTGGCGGGCAGCTCGTTGAGCTCGAAGAGCAGGTCGTCGCGATGCGGCCCCACGAGGGTGAGCCCTCGCTCGAGCTCCTTCCGCCGCACTCCCGCGAGTGCCGCCCGGAACGCCTCCGCTGTCGCACCACTGCCAAGCTCTGAAGAGGCGCCTTCGGTGCCGCCTCGAAGGGTCGGCCCCCCGGCATCCGTCTCCTCCTCATCGCCGGCTGCGCCATAAATACTGAGCCGCTGCGAGATCTTCGGATGCTGGTCGACGCCGGCCACAGCCCGGTACGCCGCGCGCAACGGCTCGGCGAGCTCGACGACGAGCGCCTCGCGCCGGTCGATGAGCTCGCTACCGAGCTCGATGAGCCGCTCGTCCCAGATCTCCAGGGTCGAGAGCTGCGACTCCTTGATGCGCTGGGCCCGTGCCGATTTCAGCAGGGAATTGCGCTGGGTGACGATGCGCGCGTAGTCCGCCTGCACGCCGGCGAGCCGGGGTGAGCGCTGCACGAGAAGCTCGTCGATGAAGCGCCGCCGCGTCGACGGTTCTCCGCGGACGAGCGCCAGGTCCTCTGGTGCGAACAGCACGCTCGAGAAATACCGCGGCAGCTCGCGGGTGCGCACCGCCGACCGGTTCACCTGCGCGCGGTTCGCAGAGCCGCGATTGAGCTGCACCTCGACGAGCAGTTCACGATCGACGTGACGAAGCAGGGCACGGATGACGGCGGCATCCGCCCCCGCCCTGATCATCGCTGAATCGACCGAGGTCCGGTGCGAGCCGAGCGTCGCGAGATACCCGAGCGACTCGACGAGGTTGGTCTTGCCCTGACCGTTCGGGCCGACGAACACGGTGACGCCCGGCTCGAGCTCGAGCTCGGCATCGCGGTAGTTGCGGAAGTCGCTCAAAGAGAGGCGTTTCACGTGCAACGCTGCAGCCTCCCCCGACGCCGAAGGTTGAGGAGCCGCCGAAGGCGGCGTCTCGAAACCCTCGGCGAACTGGTTTCGAGACGCGCTGCGCGCTCCTCAACCAGCGGTCATGAGCTAGTCGACGGCCTTCACGGCGTGGCCGCCGAACTGGTTGCGCAGTGCGGCGACGGCCTTCATCGCCGGCGAGTCCTCCTGGCGGGAGACGAAGCGGGCGAAGATCGACGCCGAGATCGTGGGCAGCGGCACCGCGTTGTTGATGCCCTCTTCGACCGTCCACCGGCCCTCGCCGGAATCCTGCACATAGCCCTCGATGTTCTGGAACTCGGGGTCCGCCTCGAGGGCGCGCACCAGCAGCTCGAGCAGCCAGGAGCGCACAACCGTGCCGCGCTGCCATGCTTTGAAGGTGCCGGTGACGTCCTTGATGATGTCCTTGCGGGTGTCGAGCAGCTCGTAGCCCTCTGCGTACGCCTGCATCAGCGCATACTCGATGCCGTTGTGCACCATCTTGGCGTAGTGGCCGGCGCCGACCTCGCCCACGTGCACGAAGCCTTCCTCGCGCGGACCCTCGGGGCGCAGCGCGTCGAAGACGGGCATGACGCGCTCGACCTGGGCCTCGGAGCCGCCCACCATCAGGCCGTAGCCGTTCTCGAGACCCCAGACGCCGCCGGAGACGCCGGCGTCCATGTAGTCGATGCCCTTGGCGGCGAGCTGTTCGGAGTGACGGAAGTCGTCCGTGAACTTCGAATTGCCACCGTCGATGATGAGGTCGCCCTTCTCGAGCAGTCCCTCCAGATCGTTGACCACGGCGTCCGTGATCTTGCCGGCCGGCACCATGATCCACACGGTGCGCGGGGCGGGAAGCGCCTTGACGAGGTCGGCGAGGGTAGCGACGTCAGAGACCGCGGGGTTGGTGTCGTAGCCGGTGACCTCGACGCCGTTCTTCTCGAGGCGGGCGCGCATGTTGTTGCCCATCTTGCCGAGACCAACGAGACCGATGTGCATGAGTGGTCCTTCTTCTTGTCGACTACCGCAGCAGAAGATTCGGCTGCAGCAGGTACTTGTACGTGTCGCTCCCGGCCTGTTCCCTGCTGGTCTGGCTCGTGATGAGCACCGGACCGGGCTTGTTGGGGTTCTCGGTCTTGGTGAACGAGATGCGCACGAATTCCGAGTGCACCGAGCTCAGACCGTCCAGCAGGAACTGGGGCTTGAGCGAGACGACAGTGTCCTGCCCAGTCAGGAGGGCGTCGATGCTCTCCGAGGCCTGCGCCTGTTCGGAGCCGATGGCTTCGAGCGTCAGGCCCTCTGACGTGAAGGTGTAGCGCAGTGCGGCTTCGCGCTCGAGGACGATCTGCACACGGCGGGTCGCCTCGATCAGCTCGGCGGTGTTGAGCACTGCATAGTTGTCGACGGATTCCGGGAAGAGCCGCTTCACCGGGGGGAAGTTCCCCTTGATCAACAGCGAGGTCACCGTCTTCTTCTCAGCGGTGAACGCGATCAGCTCGCGCTCGTCGTTGTTCTGGATGGCCACCGATATGTTGCCGGCGTGGCCGAGGGTCTTGCCGATCTCCTGCAGGGTACGGGCGGGAACGAGCGCACTCGCCTGCTCGACGCCGCCAGCCGAGCCGTCCCAATCGATCTCGCGAACGGCCACGCGATAGCGGTCTGTCGCGACGAGGCTGAGCGCGTTCTCGGCGATCTCGAGCTGGACGCCGGTGATGACCGGGGTCACATCGTCGCGCGACGCGGCCACGCCGACCTGGGCGACCGCTTCGGCGAACGCATCCGCCGGTACCACGCCGCTGAACTGCTCGATCTGCGGCAGAGTCGGGTATTCCTCGACGGGCATCGACAGCAGTGTGAAGTGCGACGAGCCGCAGCTGACGGCGATCTTGCCCTCATCGGTCGAGAACTGCACGGGCGCGTTGGGCAGGCGGGAGACGATGTCGGCGAGCAGGCGCCCCGAGACCAGGATGGTGCCCGGCTCGGAGACCTCTGCGTCGATCTCGGTCTGCGACGAGACCTCGTAGTCGAACGAGGAGAGCGAGATTCCGGAGTCGGTCGTGCGGATCAGGATGCCGGAGAGGATCGGCAGCGTCGTGCGCTGCGGCAGGAGTTTGACAGCGAAAGAGACGGCATCGCTCAGAACGTCGCGATTGGCCTGAAATCGCAAAACACACCCCTGGAAAGTCGGCGGACGGAAGTCGTCACCATGCTAGCGCCGCGATCGGAGCGCGCAGACAAGCGTGTGATTCGATCGGCCCGACTGTGGAGGTTGGGGAATCGCTGTCTTACAAGAATCTCGGTTAACGGTCTTAACGGATGTGGAGAGTGTGGATAACTCGGTGCACGCCAGTCGTGGCACCGGAACTACATTCCTGTCAGTTGTGAGCGGGGTGTGGTGAGGCGGCGATCCGCGCAATGACAAGGGAGTCGCTGAAAACCTGTCATTCACACGAATCGGGCGGTCCCCCACATCCGGCGGGCGGTTATGCCTTAACACTCCACAAGTTATCCACAGTGTGAAAAGGCGCGGCAGAACGGATGCAAACGCAAGTCCTCACTGCGGGGGACAGCAGCGCCCGGCGACTGGGGAGCGCGCAGCGCTCCTCGAAGCCGTCAGCGGCGGGTTTGCTTGATGCGGCTGGTCAGCTCGGTGACCTGGTTGTAGATCGAGCGGCGCTCCTTCATGAGCTCGCTGATCTTCTTGTTCGCGTACATCACGGTGGTGTGGTCGCGGTTGCCGAACAGCTGGCCGATCTTCGGCAGCGAGAGATTGGTGAGCTCACGGCAGAGGTACATCGCGATCTGCCGCGCGGTCGCGATCGCCTGTGAGCGCGAGGAGCCGTAGAGGTCGTCGACCGACAGCTTGAAGTAGTCGGCCGTCGCGGTGATGATGTCGACCGGCGCGATGATGTTGTCGTCGTCGAGCGTGATGAGGTCTTTGAGCACCGTCTGCACGAGCGTCATGTCGACGGGTGTGCGATTGAGGCTCGCGAACGCGGTCACGCGGATGAGCGTGCCCTCGAGCTCGCGAATGTTGCTCGACACCTTCGTCGCCATGAACTCGAGGATGTCGTCGGGCACCATGACCTTCTCGCTCTGCGCCTTCTTGCGCAGGATCGCGATGCGGGTCTCGAGGTCGGGAGCCTGCACGTCGGTGATGAGACCCCACTCGAAGCGCGAGCGCATGCGGTCCTCGAAGCCGGTGAGCATCTTCGGCGGCAGATCGGAGGTGATCACGACCTGCTTGTTGTGGTCGTGCAGTGTATTGAAGGTGTGGAAGAACGCCTCCTGCGTCTCCACCGCGCGCTGCAGGAACTGGATGTCGTCGATCAGCAGGATGTCGATGTTGCGGTAACGCGCTTGGAAGCTCGCCCCGCGGTTGTTCTGGATCGAGTTGATGAAGTCGTTCGTGAACTCTTCGGAGCTGACATAGCGCACGCGGATGCCCGGATAGAGGCTCATCGCGTAGTGGCCGATCGAGTGCAGCAGGTGGGTCTTCCCCAGCCCGGAGTCGCCGTAGATGAAGAGCGGGTTGTAGGCCTTGGCGGGCGCTTCTGCGACGGCGACGGCGGCCGCGTGGGCGAAGCGGTTGGACTGGCCGATGACGAAGTTGTCGAAGCTGTACTTGGGGTTGAGGCGCGTGTCCGTGGCGCGGGGGGCGACGGTGACTTCGGCGGATGCCTGTGGCGGCGGCGCCACGGCGGTCGGGGTTTCCGCGTAGCTGCTCATGCTCGGTGCCTCGGGCTGAGGGGTCTCGGTCGCGGTCTGCAGCAGTTCCTGCTCGATATCCGGGTTCACGACGATCGCGAAGGTGGAGACCTGCAGTTCGGAGTCGAGGCCGCCGATGGCCGAGAGCAGAGGCAGCCGGCTGCGCTGCTCGATCATGCCTCTGGTGAACTCGTTGGGCACCTCGAGATAGAAGGTGCCGGCCATGATGCCCTTAGGTTCGACCAGGTTGAGGAAGCCGAGGAGCTGCGGCGTGACACGCTCGTCCTTCTCCAAGGTGGTGAGGATGGATCCCCACGCCTTGTCGAGCGCAGCGTCGCCGTCAGTCATGTGAGTCCCCGCGTTCCCCTGTAGTTATGCACAGCGTTATCCACCTCAGCGTCGCAAGAAAACGCGGGGCCCGTCGGGCTGACCGGACGGGCCTGGGGATAACTGTGAGTGCCACGGTAGTGAACCTGGAGCCTGTGGACAAATCCCCAACGGGGCATAGAACGGGCAGGTGTCGGCGTGTCTTGTGTGGCGGTTCGGGAATGTGTCGCCAGAATGGTTCGCTTGTTCTGGCTGAGAGTGCCGCCCTCGGTTTGAACTACACGTCTCGGCCCCGTACAGTTAATTGGTTGACTGCAGCCGGTCATTCGGCTGCTCCCTTTCCTTGAGGCCTTCGTCGAGATTCGACGTCGTGGCCGCTGCATCGATCGAGAGACGAACCATGACGAAGCGTACCTTCCAGCCGAACAACCGCCGCCGCGCCAAGGTGCACGGCTTCCGCCTGCGCATGCGCACCCGCGCCGGCCGCGCCATCCTCGCGGCTCGCCGCCGCAAGGGTCGCAGCGAGCTCTCCGCGTAGCACCTCGCTCGCGGTGCTCGCCAAGGCCAACCGCATCGTCCGGGCGAACGACTACAGGGCGGTGGTGCGGCGCGGGACCAGGTTCCCCGCACCCCATACCCTCACGTACGTGCGCATCACCCCGGGTGACTCGGCCAAGCGCTTCGGCTTCATCGTGGGCAAGACGGTCGGCTCGGCGCCGGTCAGGAACACCGTGCGACGCAGACTGAAGGCAGCAGCCTTCGAACTGCTCGACGAGGTTCCGGCCGGCGCCGATGTCGTGATCAGGGCCTTGCCAGCCTCCGCGCAGGCACCCTGGTCTACTCTCCATCACGAGATCTCCCAAGCCATCCATAGGGCAGGAACCCGATGACCACCGCGCACGCATCCGGCATCGCGCGCCCCGCCGCCGCGTCAGCGCTGCGCGTCGTCCGCTTCCTGCTTCTCCTCCCCCGCAACATCGTGGTTGCGTTCCTGAGTGCGTATCGCGCGGTGATCTCGCCGCTCTACGGCGATGTCTGCCGGTACTACCCGTCCTGCTCGGCCTATGCGCTCGGCGCGGTGCAGCAGCACGGCGTCGCGAAGGGCGGCTTCCTCGCCGCTCGACGTGTGGCACGCTGCCACCCGTGGGCTGAGGGCGGCGTCGACGAGGTGCCGGAGTCGCATACCCATCACTTCCACGTGACACGTTTCGGCTTCGTGGTCGACGAGCACGCGAACCCCGGCCAAGGAAAGGGCTGATCCCAACGAGATGAACCTCGAATCCCTCTATCTGACCGTTCTCTGGCCGATCCGCTGGCTCGTCGAGCTCGTCCTGGTTGCCTGGCACTGGATTTTCTCTCATGTCGGAATGGATCCGAATAGCGGCCTGACCTGGGTTTTGTCTATCGTCGGACTCGTCGTCGTCGTCCGTGCCGCTCTGATCCCCGTTTTCGTGCGGCAGATCAAGAATCAGCGCAAGATGCTCGAGGTCGCGCCCCAGATCAAGAAGATCCAGGACAAGTACAAGGGCAAGCGCGACCAGCTCTCTCGCGAGGCGATGAGCCGCGAGATGATGGCGTTCTACAAGGAGTCGGGCACCAATCCCCTCTCCTCCTGCCTTCCGCTCATCATCCAGATCCCGATCTTCGGTGGTCTGTTCGCGGTGCTGAACAATGCGCAGAACGGCCACGACGGCATCGGTGCGCTTAACCCGGCGCTCTCGCACTCCTTCGGCAACGCCTCGCTGTTCGGCTTCGCGCCGCTGCACGACAGCTTCCAGAGCGCGATGAACCACGCGGGCGGGCCGGTCGTGCCCGTCATGATCGTCGCGGCGATCATGGTCGCACTGATGGTCGCGTCGCAGTTCTACACGCAGCTGCAGATCATGTCGAAGAACATCTCTGACGAGACGAAGAACAGCCCGCAGTTCCGCCAGCAGCGCACGTTGATGTACTTCCTGCCGTTCATCTTCCTGTTCTCGGGCTTCGCCTTCCCGCTGGGCGTCATGTTCTACTGGCTCACCACCAACATCTGGACGATGGTGCAGCAGTTCCTCGTCATCCGCTCGATGCCCACGCCTGGTAGTGAGGCAGCCCGCGCCCGGGAGGAGCGCCTCGCGAAGAAGCGCGAGGCGATGATCGCGGCTGGCAAGCTGCAGGTCGCCGAGCCCGCCGTCGAGGGTGGCGAGGCCGTGGTGACCCGCGTCAACACCCAGCGTCAGCAGCCGGTGAGCAACAAGCGCAAGAAGAAGCGCCGTTAGGTCTACGAACACGAAGATGGATGCCATGAGCGAGACCACTACCCCGGACACCCCCGTCGTCGATGAGGGTGATCTGGCTGCCGACTACATCGAGGAGTTGCTCGACATCGCCGATCTCGACGGAGATCTCGAGATCGATGTGCGCAACGGCCGCACCTATCTCACGGTGACGGCGAGCGAGGGCGGGAACCTCGGCCGCTTGTCCCAGCAGGATGTGGTGCGCTCCCTTCAGGAGCTGACCCGTCTCGCGGTACAGAACCAGACGGGGGAATTCTCGCGCTTGATCCTCGACATCGGCGGCTCACGCGACGCTCGTCAGCAGGAACTCACCGCGCTCGTCGACGGCGCGGTTGCACGCCTCGAGGGCGGCGCTTCCAAGGCGGCACTGCCTCCCATGTCGTCGTATGAGCGCAAGCTCGTCCACGACCTCGTCGCCGAGCGCGGCTTCGTCTCAGAGTCGCACGGTGAGGGTGCAGAGCGTCATACGGTTATCTCGCGCGCCTGAGTGCGCGAGAGGGTTTCACGTGAAACACGAGTGCCTCGCGATCGCAGATCGCCCGGCGTCCGGCGCGCGACAACTCACAGGGTTGTCGCTCTGAGCGCCGAACGCACATGAAACGGATGCCATGACAAACGTAGAGCCGGAGCCCGCTGTTGCCGCCGAGCTCTTCGGCGACCGCATCGAGCTGGCCCGGAAGTTCGCTGACGCGCTCGCGCACCACGGCGAGGAGCGCGGGCTCATCGGACCTCTTGAGCTGCCTCGCCTGTGGACGCGGCACATCGTGAACTGCGCGCTCGCCGCTCCGCTGCTGCGGCCGGGCCGCGTCGGCGACGTCGGGAGTGGCGGGGGCCTGCCCGGTCTGGTGCTCGCGATCGCCCGCCCGGACGTCGACTTCACGCTGATCGAGCCGATGGAGCGTCGGGTCACGTGGCTGAATGAGCAGGTCGCAGCTCTCGGGCTCGGCAACGTGGAGGTGCTTCGTGCACGCGCGGAAGAGGCGCCGCGTTACACCTTCGACCAGGTGACAGCTCGTGCGGTGAGCGCCCTCCGCAAACTCGTGCCGATCACTGCGCCGCTCCTTCGACTGGGCGGCGAGCTCGTGCTGCTCAAGGGTGCGGGAGCGCAGGCGGAGATCGATGCGGCGGCGAAGGAGCTGCGCAAGCACCGGGTGCACGATGTCGAGGTGCTCGTGCTCGGCGAGGGCCTCCTCGCAGAAGTGACCCGGGTGATCCGGGCTACAGTGAACTAGACCTCCTCCACGCCGACCGTCGAACCGAGAAGGACAGCCGTTTCACGTGAAACACCCTGAGCAGGACCCGTCCGATGTCGCCGCTCCCCCGTTGCTGCGGGAGCTGACCGACATGACGCGGCGACGCAACATCGCCGAGCAGCAGGTCCTGCCTCTGCCGTCTCGTACCCGCATCTTCACGATCTCGAATCAGAAGGGCGGCGTGGGGAAGACGACGACTGTCGTCAACCTCGCCTCGGCCCTCGCGAAGTACGGCGCGCGAGTGCTCGTGATCGACCTGGATCCACAGGGGAACGCATCGACCGCGGTCGGCGTCGAGCACCGTGAGGGCACCCCGAGCGTCTATGACGTCGTCGTCGGTGAGACGCCCATGGAAGATGTCGTGCAGCAGAGCCCCGAGTCCGAGAGCCTGTTCTGCGTTCCCGCGACCATCGACCTCGCCGGTGCGGAGATCGAGCTCGTGTCGATGGTCGCGCGCGAGCAGCGGCTGGGTCGTGCTCTGCAGGAATATCTGGAGCGCGCCGATTTCGACTACGTCTTCATCGACTGCCCGCCCTCGCTCGGCCTGCTGACGATCAACGCCTTCGTCGCAGCAAACGAGGTCCTGATCCCGATCCAGTGCGAGTATTACGCACTTGAGGGTCTCAGCCAGCTGCTCAAGAACATCAAGCTCATCGAGAAGCACCTCAACCCGAAGCTGAAGCTCTCAACGATCCTGCTCACCATGTATGACTCGCGCACGAACCTGGCACACCAGGTCGCCGCCGACGTCCGCGAGCACTTCCCCAAGGAGACGCTGGAGGCGGTCATCCCGCGGTCCGTCCGCATCTCCGAGGCCCCCAGCTACGGTCAGAGCGTCATCGCCTACGACTACGGATCGTCCGGGTCGCTCGCGTACCTCGAAGCCGCCGTCGAAATCGCACGAAGAGGAGTACCACGGTAATGGCGAAGCGCACAGGTCTCGGTCGAGGCATCGGTGCCCTCATCCCGTCCGCGCCCACCGAGCCGGGGGCGCGCCCGGCCGACGTCTTCTTCTCCTCGACGAATGCGGCGCCTACGGTGACGATCGATGAGAATGCCGATGAGCTGCTAGCCGTTCCCGGAGCTCGTCTCGCGAGCCTCTCCCCCGCCGATATCGTCCCGAACGCGAACCAGCCGCGCACCGAGTTCGACCAGGAACTGCTCGACGAGCTAATCGCCTCGATCCGCGAAGTCGGGGTGCTGCAGCCCATCGTCGTGCGTCCCCACCAGACCGACGAGGGCAAGTACGAGCTGATCATGGGCGAGCGTCGCCTGCGCGCTACCAAGGCGCTCGGGCTCGACGCCATTCCGGCGGTCATCAAGGACACGCAGGACGAGCACATGCTGCGCGACGCGCTGCTCGAGAACCTGCATCGTGCGCAGCTGAACCCGCTCGAAGAGGCGTCCGCGTATCAGCAGTTGCTTTCCGATTTCGGAATCACGCAGGAAGAGCTCGCCGGGCGCATCGGCCGATCGCGCCCGCAGATCTCGAACACGCTGCGCCTGCTGAAGCTGCCTGCCCCCGTGCAGTCGAAGGTCGCCGCCGGCGTGCTCTCGGCAGGCCACGCGCGGGCCATCCTCGCGGCTGGCGATGTCGAGGCGATGGTCCGCCTCGCGGACAAGATCGTCAACGAGGACCTCTCGGTGCGCCAAGCGGAAGCGGCCGTCAGCAAGACCGCGAAACCTGAGCGCACCAAGCCGACCGCGGGGCGGCACAAAGGTCACCTCGATGAACTCGCTGAGCGCCTCGGCGACCGGCTCAACACGCGCGTCAAGATCGGCCTGTCGTCGCGCAAGGGTCAGATCACGATCGACTTCGCGACCATTCAGGACCTGAACCGGATCCTCGCCGAGCTCGGCGAGACCGGTTATGCGGGGTAATTACACCGATGTGTTTCACGTGAAACGCGAGATCCGCGAGTTGCTCCACTTGGCCCATCGCTCCGACTGGGATGCGGCGCGCGTGGATGGCATCTATCGAACCCTGACGCGTGGCGCGACGTTCGCCGAAGCGGGGTTCGTGCACGCGTCCTATGCCGATCAGCTGGCACGCGTCGCGGAGTTCGTCTATTCGGATGACGGGGGCGAGCTGTGTGTCCTGGTGCTCGACGCGGATGCGATCCGTGCTGCGGGCGTCCGTGTGATCGACGAGGACGGCGGCGATGGCGAGCTCTTTCCGCACATCTATGGAGCGTTGCGTGCGGAGTGGGTGACGGCTACCGACTGAGCAAGGCCTGGTCGAAGTCCTTGATCGCCTGTTCGGCGAGACCGACGTAGACGGCACCCAGGTCGAAACCGGCCGCCTGAATGGCGAGCGGGACGAGCGAGGTCTCCGTGAGTCCGGGCAGAACGTTCGCCTCGAGGAACCACGGGGTGCCCTCAGCGTCGATGATGAGGTCGACACGGGAGATGTGGCGGAGTCCGAGCGCATTGTGGGCCGCGACCGCAGTCCGCGCTGCGCGCTCGGCGACCTCCGCGGCGAGTCGCGCCGGCGTGAAGAAGTGGGTCTCGCCGGCGTTGTAGCGCGCCTCGAACGAGTAGACGCCCTGATTCGGCGCGATCTCGACGGCCGGAAGTGCCTGTGGACCGTCGCCGAGGTCGAGCACCGTGACCGCGACCTCGGTGCCGACGACCTTGCGCTCCAGCAGTGCGACGTCGGCGTAGGTATATGCGGTGACCATCGCACGCGGCAGGTCACTCTCGTCGTCGACGATCGTGACGCCCTGCGCGCTGCCCCCCTGCGAGGGCTTCACCACGAGCGGGGCGCCGAGGAAGTCGCGCAGCGTGCTCAGCACGGCGTTCGCGCCGAGCTCGCGGAAGGTCTCGCGCGGCAGCGTGACGGACTGCGGGGTGGGCACGCCTGCGCGCGCGACGACGGTCTTCGCGATGGGCTTGAGCCAGGCGACGCGGGCAGGTTCGGGCTCTGCGCCGACATACGGCACACCGGACGCCGCGAGCAGTGCGCGCAGCGCGCCGTTCTCGCCGCTCGCGCCGTGCAGCGCGGGCCATACGACGTCAGGGCGCTCCTCGCGCAGATAGGCGAGCAGCTCGGCATCCGGTTCGCGCATCGTGACGCGGTGCCCGTGGGACTGCAAGCCGTCCGCGACCCGGCGGCCGCTGCGCAGCGACACATCGCGCTCATGTGAGATGCCGCCGGCGAGCACCAGAACGTTGAGCCGTTCGAAATCATTCATGATCAGGACTTCTTCCTAGCGAAGGTCGCTGGGCGGGAAGGCGCCGCGACCCATCCTGAGCTGGCTCAGCTCCCCTGTGCCTGCGAAGGTCTCGAGCAGGTCGAGCTCGCCGCCGATGACATTGGCGAGACGGCGGATGCCGACGCGGATCTGGTCGGGCGTCGGGTAGCAGAACGACAGCCGGATGTTCTGCCGCCCGTTCCCGTCGGCATAGAAGGCGGTGCCCGGCGTGTAGGCGACGAGCTCCTTCACGGCGCGGGGCAGCATCGCCTTCGAGTCGAGGCTCTCGGGCAGGGTGAGCCAGACGTAGAAGCCGCCGTTGGGGTTGGTCCAGGACAGCTCGGGCAGGTGCTCCTGCAGGGCCGCGAGCATCGTCTCTTTGCGCTCGCGGTAGACGCCGCGGAAGGTGTCGATCTGTCCGCGCCAGTCGGCCTGCGAGAGGTACTCCGAGACGACCAGCTGTGTGAACGACGACGGCGACAGCACGGCGGCCTCGTTCGCGAGGATCAGCTTCTCGCGGATGGCGTGCGGCGCGAGCGCCCAGCCCAGGCGGAACCCGGGCGCGAGCGTCTTGGAGAAGGTGCCGAGATAGACGACGCCCTCCTCTTCGATCGAGCGCATGGCCGCGGGCGGGCGGTCGCCGAAGTAGAGCAGGCCGTAGGGGTTGTCCTCGAGCACGAGGATGCCCTCGCTCTTGCAGATCTCGAGGATCTCGAGCCGCCGCTCCCAGGTGAGCGTCACACCCGCCGGGTTGTGGAAGGTCGGGATCGTGTAGAGGAACTTGATGCGGCGGCCGACGGTCTTGAGGCGCGCGATGTGCTCGCGCAGCGCACCGGGGATGAGGCCGTGCTCGTCCATGGGGACGTGGTCGACGTCGGCCTGGTAGGAGTTGAAGATCACCATCGCGGTGACGTAGCTCGGGCCCTCGGCAATGACGACGTCGCCCGGGTCGATGAAGAGCTTGCTGAACAGCTCGAGGGCGTGCTGTGAGCCGGTGGTGACGACGACGTCGTCGGCCGAGCCGCGGATGCCTTCGAGCGCCATCACCTCGAGGATCTGCTCGCGCAGCGCCGGGACGCCCTGGCCGGAGCCGTACTGCAGGGCCACCGGCCCGCGCTCGGCCATGACCTTGTCCATCGCGCCCGTCACGAGCTCCTGCGGAAGCGCGGAGACGTACGGCATGCCGCCGGCGAGCGAGACCACCTCAGGCCTGGACGCGACGGCGAAGAGGGCTCGGACCTCGCTGGCTGCCAGGCCGGCCGTGCGGGCGGCGTAGGAGTCGTACCAGGGGTCCAGGTTGTTGCCCTGCGCGGGCGAGCTCTCGGTCACGTGTGTGCGTCCAATCTTGACGATTCGACAATCGTAACCAGCGCGTACGTGAAGAATGGCCCCGTTCCACGCGGAACGGGGCCATTCATGCCTGATTGGCTATATGCCCGATCGTTTCGAGACAGCCGCTACGCGGCTTCCTCAACCATCGGGAACTACGCCAGGAAGTCGGCCAGGTCGTGCTCGAGAGCGGGCTTCGGCTTGGCGCCGATGACGGTCTTCTTGACCTCGCCGCCCTGGTAGACCTTCATCGCCGGGATCGACGTGATCTGGTACTTCGCCGCGGTGGCCGGGTTCTCGTCGACGTTGAGCTTCACGATCTCGATCTTGTCGGCGTGCTCGGCCGCGATCTGGTCGAGGATCGGCGAGACGGCGCGACAGGGGCCGCACCATTCCGCCCAGAAGTCGACCAGGACGGTCTTGTCGGAGTTCAGGACGTCGGCCTCGAACGAGGCGTCGGTCACAGCCTTTGCAGCGGACATTTCTCTTCTCCTTTAGGGGTGGCTAGTTTGCGGGCTCGAACACGGCATCGACGGATGCCGCGGCCTGGTCGAGCTCGGCGAGGTAGTGCTCGGCGTCGAGGGCGGCGACGGTGCCCGACGCCGCGGCGGTGACGGCCTGGCGGTACGTCGGGTCGATCACGTCGCCCGCGGCGAACACGCCGGGAACGTTGGTGCGCGACGACCGCCCGTCGACGGCGATCGTGCCCGCGGCGGTCAGCTCGAGCTGACCGTGGAACAGGTGCACGCGGGGGTCGTTGCCGATCGCGATGAACAGGCCGTCGAGCGCGAGCTCGCTCTCGGTGCCGTCGACGGTGTCCCGCAAGGTGACGCCGGTCACGGCATCCGTGCCCGAGATCGCCACGACCTCCTTGTTCCACGCGAACTCGATCTTCTCGTTCGCGAACGCGCGCTCCTGCATGATCTTGGAGGCGCGCAGGCTGTCCTTGCGGTGGATGACCGTCACCTTGTCGGCGAAGCGGGTGAGGAACGTCGCCTCCTCCATCGCGGAGTCGCCGCCGCCGACCACCGCGATGTTCTTCTGGCGGAAGAAGAAGCCATCGCAGGTGGCGCACCACGAGACGCCGTGGCCCGAGAGGCGCTCCTCGTCGTCGAGGCCGAGGCCGCGGTAGGCCGAGCCGGTCGCGACGATGACGGTGCGGGCCTCGTGGGTCTCGCCGGAGCCCAGCACCACGCGCTTGACGTCGCCGACGAGTTCGACGGCGACCACGTCGTCGTAGACCACCTCGGCGCCGAAGCGCTCGGCCTGCTCCTGCATCTTGATCATCAGATCGGGGCCCATGACGCCCTCGGGGAAGCCGGGGAAGTTCTCGACCTCTGTGGTCTTGGTGAGCTCGCCGCCCGCCTCGACGCTCGACGCGATGACGAGCGGGTTCAACTCCGCGCGAGCCGCGTAGATGGCCGAGGTGTAACCGGCCGGGCCGGACCCGATGATGATGACGTCGCGAACGCCGTTCTCAGTCAAGTCGTTCATAGATGCAGCATGCTCCCTGACGTTGCGAACCCGGCGTCAGCCGGGTCCTGGAAGGTAGAACACATAGTAGGTCGAGTTATTCCGCTCGCTGAGAACGCCCCACGCGGCGGCGCAGACGGCCCCAGGCATCCATCAATTCAGGAGTTCTGAACGCCCGCAGGACGAGAACGTATGCCGCGAGCATGACGACCCCGACGATGATCATCGCCACGATCGCGGTGAGCTTGCTCGCCGTGGCGAAGCCGGCATGGCCGCCGAGGTGGTCGACGCCGAAGAGCGTCAGATAGCCGAGGACGGTCGCGACGGCCGCCGCCACGAAGCCCTGGGCGATGGACTGGCCGACCGCGCGCAGCTCGAGCCCGTGCAGCCTGCGCCGCAGGAAGACCATCGACAGCACCGTCTGCACAGTGCCGGCGATCGAGACGGTGACGGCGATGCCGACGGCGCGGATGTCGACAGGCAGCGACAGGCACACGGTGAGGCCGATCACCACGAGCAGCGACTGGATCAGCGTGTACACGAAGGGCGAGCGGGTGTCGCCGAGGGAGTACAGCGCGCGCAGGCTCACGAAGCCGACGACGGAGGGGACAAGGCCGATCAGGAACCCGATCAGCACGAAGCCGTACGGAACGTAGTCGAGCGTGAACACGCGGGAGAACGAGAACGCGGTGACGATGAGCACGGCGGCGCTGATCGAGATCAGGAGGACGATCTGGCGCACGGCGGCCGAGTAGTCCCTGCGGAAGGCGCCGAAATCCTGGTCGCGGGCGTGCTCGGACATGCGGGTGAAGTACGCCGTCACCACCGAGACGGCGATGATCGAGTACGGCAGCATGAAGATCAGCCACGTGGTCGTGATGCCCTGCGGGCCGGCCTGGTGGGGGCCTGAGGCGCTGTTGGCGATGCGGGTCTGGTAGATGCCGGCGAGCTGCGAGCACAGCAGCATCGCGAAGGTCCAGCCGGCGGCCTTGCCGACGGTGCGCAGCTCCATTCCGCGCCACCGGAAGTCGAAGCGGAAGCGCAGTCCGACCCGCCGCCAGAATGCGAACAGGACGACCGCCTGCGCGACGATGCCGATCGTCGAGCCGCCCGCCAGGATGAAGATCTTCAAGGTCGGCCAGTCGCCGACCGTGCGCACCGGCAGCGGGCCGTACAGCACCAGGAACAGCGCGAGCGACGCGATCGAGATGATGTTGTTGAGCACCGGCGCCCATGTGAACGGGCCGAAGGAGTTGCGCGCGTTGAGCACCTCGCCGAGCAGCGAGTAGAGGCCATAGAAGAAAACTTGGGGCATCGACCAGAGCGCGAAGGCGACCGCGATGTCGAACACGCGCGGGTTGTGCACGCCGAGCAGCGACATCAACTGCGGCGAGAGCAGGGTCGCCGCGGTGGTGAGGAACGCGAACACGACCATGCCGAGGGTGACGAGCTTGTTGACGTAGGCCTGACCTCCGTCCCGGTGCTTGGCCGCGCGCACGAGCTGTGGGATGAGCACCGCGTTGAGCACGCCCTGGCTGATGATCGCGTAGATCGTGTTCGGTGCCTGATTGGCGGTCGCGAACGCGTCGGCGATGAGACCGGTGCCGCCGATGGCCTGCAGCAGCAGCCACTGCCTGCCGAAGCCCAGCACGCGCGAGACGAGCGTGCCGCTCGCAAGCAGCGCGGTCGCGCGGCCGATGCTAGCCACGCGGGCTCCCATCTGCGGGCTGGTCGGCGTCGGCATCCGTTCTCTCCTCATCGGAGTCGTCGTCGGCCTCGTCCTTCTCACGGCGGCGGCGCTGGATCGTGCGGAGCAGGCCGAAGCCGAAGAAGCCGACGACGATGATGCCGAAGACGACGGCGCCGATGCCCTCCCAATCGGCGTGCACGTCGATCTCGGCGCTGTGCGAGGCGCCGATGGCGACGCCGGTCTTGCTGTACAGCTGCAGGGCGAGGTGCACCGTGCCGTTGCTCAGCTGCGCCTTCACTGGCACCAGCACCTTCGCGCTGGACCCGGCGGCGATCGTCTTCACCGTGTCGGCGTCGACCTCGAGTCGCGCAGATGACGGGGTCGCGCGCAGCACGACGTCGACCGGGTGCGCGAGCTTGTTGGTGACCGTGATCGGGATCAGGGCCTGACGGGATGCCTGGCGGATCGAGCCGGGGGCGCTGATCTGCACCGCCGTGACCTCGCTGTGCATGGTGGCGAGCTGTTTGCTCACCGCGGCGGCCCAGTCGCCCGAGCCGACCCAGCCGACCGAGAACAGCTGCAGCAGCCGGGCGCGGACGTCACCCGTGAGCAGCTCGGGGGTGGAGAGCACGGTCGAGAACCTGGCGATGTTCACCTCATCGGGCGAGCCGCCGGTGCGGGGCTCCCCCGCCAGATCCAGCAGGGCGCGGGCGCGCTGCAGGCGGTCATCGGAGTTCTTGTGGTCGACGAGGGCGAGGCCCTCCGTCGGCTTCTGCGCGAGAGCCTGCCGCAGGGTGGCCGTTCGCGTGAACCGGGACGAGAGCGCGGTCGTCAGCGCGGTGGCGGCCCGGGCGTCGTCGGTCGGCCAGGTGCGCCCGAGAGAGGCGAGCACCACCGTGCCGGGCGCCGCGCTCTCCGCGGCGAGTGCGAGCTGCGCGTTGAGCTGTGCCGTCGCGACCGTCGATGTCGTGGGGTCCGACGCGGTGGCCGCCGCCTGGAGCGCAGAGCTGACGGCGTCGTCGACGACGAGTGCCGTCCCCCCGCTCGTCTTCAGTGCTGCCCCGGAAGTGGTCGTCAGCGTCGCGGCGTTGGTGTTCGCCGCCGACACGATCGTCGTCTTCAAACCGGCGGCGGCGAGCGCCGTGAGGTCGGAGGAGCCGACGGTTCCTGACGCCGGCCATGCGATGCCGCTCAGCTTGTAGGGGAAGCCGGTGAGGCTGGAGAGCGTCGGGAGCTGGGGGCCGTTGGTGGGTGACGGCGTCGGGGTGGGCGTCGGGTCGGGCGTGGTCGTGGTCGGCTCGCCGACGGTGAGCGAGCCGCTGAAATCACCCAGCGCGTAGCTGAAGTCGGTCGGTTGCAGCGGCGAGGCCACTCCGGCCTGGATCTGCAGCGCCGGATCGGCGTCGCCGTACTGCAGGGCGAAGCTGAGGTTCGGGAGGTCGGCGAGCGCAGTCAGCCACGCCTGCGCGGATGCCGGCGCGTGCTGTCCGAGCACGCGCACGGAGACGAGGAGCATCGGGTCGATGCCGATCGTGACGTCCGGGTTGCTCTGGGCGACGCTGAGCTCGCGCGTGAGCACGCCGTCCGGGCCTGTGTAGGTGGCGAGGTCCTGCGAGGAGATCAGACCGGTGGAATCGGGCGGGGCGGTGATCGGCATGACGGCGGCGACGCTGACCGTGGCGGGCGTCGCGCCGGGCACGATGAGAGTGCCCGTTCCTGTGTTCAGCGCGCCGTCGGGGGTCGTCACGCTGGCCGAGAGACCGAACACTCCGGGTGCGGTGTTCGGGAGGCCGACGGATGCCGCAGGAATCGTCAGTTGCGCGACGAGCTGCGTTCCCCCGGCTGGAACCGTCGTCGTGGCTGCCGTGCCCAGATGTCGCGAGGCCACCTGCCCCGGGTGCTGCTGGAATTCGGCGAGGGCGCCGGATGCTTTGATCGCCGCGGTGGTCACCGAGACGGCGACCTGGCCGCTCGCGACCGCCTCGGTGCTCGGGTTCGTGATCACGACCGACACCTGGAGGTCGCCGCCGTCGGGCACGATGCCGCCGTCGGCGGCATACACCTGGACGGACGGCTCGCCTGTGGCATCGCGATGTGCGGCGCTCGCCGGGGCCGACGGAGCCGTCACGACGGCCCCGGTCACGAGAACGGCTGCGGCGATGAAGAGGTTCAGAGGCGCGCGTCGACGCACGGCACCTCCTTATCCAGCATGCACGTCAGTTTATGGTCGCCATCAAGGTCATCCCTGTGACCCGGCGGGAACGGCGGCCTCGCCATGCGTGCCGGGCGGGGACCGGCGCGCCGACACGCGCTGCCCGCGCCGGTAGAATTCGTTGCATGCAGAGCGTGGCCGATTCCCTGGCGCGCCTGCGCACCCTCGCGGAGTCGCCCGTCGTGGCGAAGCTCGCGACGGCCTTCCAGCAGGCGGGCTTCGAGCTGGCCCTGGTCGGCGGCCCCGTGCGGGACGCACTGCTCGGCCGGGCGGTGAACGACCTCGACTTCACGTCGAGCGCGCGGCCCGACGACATCCTGCGCGTCGTGAAGCCCCTGGCCGAAGCCACGTGGGACGTCGGTCGTGCCTTCGGCACGATCGCCGCGCGCATCGACGGCGAGACCGTCGAGATCACCACGTACCGAGCTGACAGCTATGACGGCGAGACGAGGAAGCCGACCGTCGATTTCGGCGACGAGCTCGAGGGCGACCTGCTGCGGCGCGATTTCACCGTCAATGCGCTCGCCCTTCGGGTGCCGGAGATCAAGCTCGTCGACCCCTCCGGTGGCGTCGAGGACCTGATGGCCCGCGTGCTGCGGACGCCCGCCCCGGCATCCGTCTCCTTCGGCGACGACCCGCTGCGTATGCTGCGCGCGGCACGCTTCGCCGCTCAGCTCGGCTTCGAGGTCGCCCCCGAGACGATCGATGCCATGAGCGGCATGCGTCAGTCGATCTCGATCGTGAGCGCCGAGAGGATCCGCGACGAGCTCGTCAAGCTGCTGGCATCCGATACCCCCCGCCCCGGCCTCGAACTGCTCGTGCACACGGGGCTCGCCGAGCTCGTGCTGCCCGAGCTGCCGGCTCTGCAGCTTGAGATCGACGCGGAGCATCGCCACAAGGACGTCTACGAGCACTCGCTGACCGTGCTCGACCAGGCCATCGGGTACGAGCACTCGCGGCATCCGGGCGCGGCGCCCGATGTGACGCTGCGCCTCGCCGCGCTGCTGCACGACATCGGGAAGCCGGCGACGCGCCGCCTCGAGCCGGGCGGCGCCGTCAGCTTCTACAACCACGATCTCGTCGGGGCGCGGCTGGCCCGCAAGCGGCTGCGCGCGCTGCGCTTCGACAACGAGACGGTCGATGCCGTCGCGCGGCTGATCGAGCTGCACCTGCGGTTCTTCGGCTACACCGACGGCGAGTGGACGGATTCCGCGGTGCGGCGCTACGTGCGCGATGCGGGCGACCAGCTCGAGCGGCTGCACATCCTGACCCGCAGCGACGTCACCACTCGCAACAAACGGAAGGCCGACCGGCTCGGCTTCGCTTACGACGACCTCGAAGCGCGCATCGCCCAGCTCAAGGAGCAGGAGGAGATCGACGCGATCCGCCCCGATCTCAACGGCGACGAGGTCATGGCGCTGCTGGGGCTCACGCCGGGGCCCGAGGTCGGGCGGGCGATGAAGTTCCTCATGGAGCTGCGCCTCGACGAGGGGCCGCTCGGCGCAGAGGAGGCGACGCGGCGGCTCACCGCATGGTGGTCGACGCAGGGCTGAGCCGGTAGCGCTCGAGGGGCTCGAGCACGTGGTGCTGCCCGCCGGAGAGCACGTAGCCGTCGTCGGTCAGGGTCAGCTGGCTCACGTGGGCGGCGAGTGCGCGGCGCTTGGCTGCGAGATCGATGGGGATTTCGAGGGCATCGGATGCCTCGGCCGGCGCCGTCTCGACGAACCGGACACCCGCCCGCTCGGCCGCGGCCGCGGCGACGACGTGCGCCCACTCGTGGTCGGGATGCCCGTAGCCGCCGCCCGCGTCATAGCTCACGACGATGTCGGGGTGGAAGGCCGCCGCTGCCGCGATGCCGTCGTCGACGGCGGCGGCGCTGCCGGAGAACCTGCCGGCGGGGGCGTCCGGCGCTGCGGTCGCGCGCCCGTCGGCACCCCACGCCATGCCGGAGTCGAGGTAGCGGAAACCGGACTCCCGGTCGCGTGCTCGGGCGTCAGGGCCGCCGAGGAACACCGGCTCCTCTGCGCCGAGCGCGTACAGTGCCTGCGTCAGCTCGCCGACGCGGTGCTCCGCGAGCTCGGGCGTGCCCTCAAGGTGCTTCAGCGGGCCGGGCACCACCTCGCCGCGTTCGCCGCGGGTGCAGGTCACGACGCGGACCGTCACGCCGGCATCCGTCATCAGTGCGATCAAACCGCCGGTCGAGAGCGACTCGTCGTCGGGGTGCGCGTGAACGAACAGGACGCGCCGCACCCCGGCGAAGAGCGGCGGCAGCGCGCCTCGGGCCGGTCGCGGCACTAGAACACGTTCGGGTCGCCGCCTCGGCGTCCCGCCGCGCCTTGGTCAACGGCGGCGAGAGCCGCGAGCTCGATGTCGGTCAGCTCGAAGCCGAACACGTCGAGGTTCTCGGCCATGCGCTCGCGCCGGTTCGACTTCGGGATGACGATGTTGCCGGTCTGCAGCTGCCACCGCAGGATCGCCTGCGCAGGCGTCACGCCGTGCGCCTTCGCGACCTCGAGCAGCGCTGGCGCCGAGGAGATCTCGCCTCCGCCGAGCGGGTACCACGACTCGGTCGCGATGCCATGGGCGGCGTGGAACTCCTTCAGCTCGCGTTGCTGGAACTCGACGTGCAGCTCGATCTGGTTGACCGCGGGCGTGACGCCGGTCTCGCCGATGATCTGCTCAAGGTCCTCGAGGCGGTAGTTCGAGACGCCGATCGAGGTCGCGAGGCCCTCGCGCTGCAGTTCGATGAGGTCCTGCCAGGCCGAGAGCGCCGTGCCGAGCTTCGGCCGGGGCCAGTGGATCAGATAGAGGTCGACCCGGTCGAGGCCGAGTTCATCGAGGCTGTGGCGCAGCGCGTCGGCGGCGCTGCCCGAGCCGTTGTTGGGGAACTTGGTGGTGACGAACAGCTCGTCGCGCGGAATCCCGCTCTCCGCGATCGCGCGGCCGACGCCATCTTCGTTGCGGTACATCGCCGCCGTGTCGATGTGGCGGTAGCCGACCTCGAGCGCATCGGTGACGATGCGGGTCGTCTCGGCGGGGTCGACCCGGAAGACGCCGAAGCCGAGCTGCGGGATGGCCGTGCCGTCATTGAGCGTGAGCGAAGGAACGGAAGAAGAGGTCATGGTTCCAAACTAATCAGCCCCGGCGACGCGTTCGTAGAGGGTTGCGAGACGCGTCGCCGTGGCCTTCCACGCGTGGGCGCGCGCATGGGCGACGGATGCCTGCGCCATGCCCGCCCGACGCACCGGGTCCCGCAGCAGGCGCTCGATCGCCGCGGCCCAGACGCGCTCGTCGCGCCCTGGCACGAGAACCCCCGTCGCACCGGCGCGCACCGCGTCGACCAGCCCGGGTGCGGCGGCCGCCACAACCGGCACGCCGCACGCGGCGGCCTCGAGCGTCACCAGACCGTAGGTCTCCGAGTGGCTCGGCACCAGCGCCAGGGCGTGCTCCGCGAGTCGCGCCGCGAGTTCGGCGCGCGGCAGCGCCCCGATGAAGCTGACGTCGTCGCGCATGCCCCGCGTCTCGATCAGCCGATCGAGCTCGGCGCGATAGCGCTCGTTTCCTGCGCCGCTCACCTCGCCCGCGATGGACAGATGGGGGCGGATGCCCGGGGCCAGTCTGCTGACGGCACGGATTGCGAGGTCCTGCCCCTTGAGCGGCTGAATACGGCCGACGACCATGACGCCCGCGCGCGGCCCCGCAGTCGGCCGGAACACCTCGGTGTCGACCCCTGGCGGGATCACAGCGACCCGCTCAGGGCGCGCCCCGCAGGCCGCGACCACCGCGTCGCGCTCGCTGCGCGTCGAGGCGACGACCGCGTCGGAGCGGCAGGCGAGCACGCGCTCGGCGTCGAGGCGCAACTGAGGCTCCGGCACATCGCCCGGTGCCAGGCGCGCGTTCTTCACGACGGCGACCGTGTGCAGGCTGAGCACGTGCGCGGCTCCCGTGTCGCGTGCGACCGGCAGTGCGGCACGGCCCGAGAGCCAGTAGTGCGAGTGCAGCACGTCGAACGGCGGCAGTTCGCGAAGCATCCGCCCGAACTCCCCCGTGATCCGCGGCAGATCGCCCTTCGTGAGCGGTGCGGGCTCGCCCGCCGCCAGAAAGCGCACGCGCGCGCCGGAGTCGAGCGTCTCGACGCGGCCGAGATCGGCGACGGATGCCGCACGTGTCAGCACCTCGACGCGATGGCCGGCCCGCGCGAGCTCGTCCGCCAGCGCCCGCACGACGACGTTCATGCCGCCCGCATCGCCGCGCCCTGGGGTGTCGAGGGGCGAGGTGTGCAGCGATACCAGCCCGATTCGCACCCGCAACCCTCCGTCCGGTATCCTATTCAGGTTGTGGTGTGCGCCATTCGGCGCCGCCCACGATGCACATACCCTCCTGCTGCAGAAAGACTGCAGCCGTTCGAGTCCAGAGGAGGTGGGTTAGTCATGCATCAGTACGAGTTGATGGTCATCCTCGATCCCGAGATCGATGAGCGCACCGTTGCTCCCAGCCTTGACAAGTTCCTCAACGTCGTTCGTAACGACAACGGGACGATCGACAAGGTCGACGTCTGGGGCCGTCGCCGTCTCGCCTACGAGATCAAGAAGCGTGCAGAGGGCATCTACGCCGTCGTCGACTTCCACGCGACCCCCGAGGCCACGGCAGAGCTGGACCGCCAGCTGAAGCTGTCCGAGGCCGTGCTGCGCACCAAAGTCCTGCGCGCCGAAGAGGCCGTGGCCCGTGTCGCCAAGGTCGAGGCCGCGAAGGCCGAGAAGGCCGCAGCCAAGGCCGCCAAGGCTCCGGCCGCCGAGAAGGTCGGCGCCTAGTCTCATGGCCGGCGAGACCATCATCACCGTGGTCGGCAACCTGACCAGCGACCCCGAGCTGCGCTACACGCAGAACGGGCTGGCGGTCGCCAACTTCACCATCGCTTCCACGCCGCGCACCTTCGACCGCGCGAGCAACGAGTGGAAGGACGGTGAGGCGCTGTTCCTGCGCGCGAGCGTTTGGCGCGATTTCGCCGAGCACGTGGCCGGTTCACTGACCAAGGGTTCTCGGGTCATCGCTTCCGGGCGTCTCAAGCAGCGCAACTACCAGGACCGCGACGGCAACAACCGTGTTTCCATCGAGCTCGAGGTCGACGAGATCGGTCCTTCGCTGCGCTACGCGACCGCGTCGGTGACGCGGGCGCAGTCGTCGGGCGGCGCGCCCCGCGGCGGTTCGAACTACGGCGGCGGCAATGGCGGCGGCGGAGCGGAGGAGCCCTGGGCTCCTGCTGCCCCGGTCGACGCCCCGTCGAACGACCCGTGGTCGACGCCTGGCGGCTACAGCGACGACACGCCCTTCTAAACAACTTCTCTAACAACAAGGAATTCATCATGGCTGGAAAGTCGAGCGGCGATCGCCGCAAGCCGATCCGCAAGGGCAAGGACGGCAAGAACGCCGCCCCCGCGAAGTCCGTGACCGTCGGTGTCATCGACTACAAGGACGTCGCAACCCTGCGCAAGTTCATCTCTGAGCGCGGCAAGATCCGCGCCCGCCGCATCACCGGCGTGTCGGTTCAGGAGCAGCGTCTGATCGCCAAGGCGATCAAGAACGCCCGTGAGATGGCACTGCTCCCCTACGCCGGCGCCGGCCGCTAAGGAGGAAACCCATGTCGAAGGTCATCCTCACCCACGAAGTGTCCGGGCTCGGCTCGGCCGGTGACGTCGTCGAGGTCAAGAACGGCTACGCCCGCAACTACCTCGTCCCGCAGGGCTTCGCCACCCCGTGGACCCGCGGCGGCGAGAAGCAGGTCGAGGCCCTCAAGGCCGCCCGCGCCGCCCGCGAGCACGCGAGTATCGAAGAGGCCCAGGATCTCGCCGCCAAGCTCAAGGCCAACGCGGTGACGCTCACCGTCAAGGCTGGCGCAGAGGGCCGCCTGTTCGGCTCTGTGAAGCCCGCCGATGTCGCCGCCGCTGTCGAGGCCGCCGGCCTCGGTGCGGTCGACAAGCGCCGCGTCGAGCTCGTCGCCCCGATCAAGACCACGGGCACGCACGAGGCCATTGTGAAGCTGCGTGACGACATCGTCGCCACGATCACGCTGAAGGTGGTTGCGGCGAAGTAACCGCAAGGTGCACACTTGCCGATAGCGGCGGGGTTCCTCCCGTCGCTATCGGCATTTAATGGGCACATTTTCAACAGCCTTGTGCACAGGAGGCAGCCCGGAGTGCAAACCCTCGACCGGCACTCTAAACAACTTTCTACACACAGCCTGGGGAATGAGAAATCCCTGTTCAGGTGGAAGTTCTACGGCGTGTGGAGTTCACATTCCACAGTTTTCCACAGCGGCCGTCCACACCGTGCACGGCGTTTCGCACTTCTCGTCCCCAGGATTGTCCACAGGCCGTGTTGTCGCTCGGGCACTCCCTTCCCTAGGGTGGCGGAAGTCGCCGCAAGGCGGGCACGGGTCGGCTGCTGATGGGGGCGCCGATGCACCTCTTCGCGCCTCGATGTCAGTGGTCCCCGGCAAGGTGGGGGCCGCGTGGATCAGCGCGCGCATTCACCCGAAGGAGACGGCTTGTCGATCGCACACTTGGACGAGCACCGCGATGACCGTGGGAGCCGTGGCGGCGAGGTCGGCGCATACCCTGGGGCCCGCACGCCCCCGTATGACGAACTGGCCGAGCAGAGCACGCTCGGCGGCATGCTGCTCAGCAAGGACGCGGTGGCCGACGTCGTCGAGGTGGTGCGCGGGCGCGACTTCTATCTGCCGAAGCACGAGGTCATCTACGAGGCGGTGCTGCGGCTCTACTCGCACGGCGAGCCGACCGACGTGGTCGCCGTCACCGACGAGCTGATCAAGACCGGCGAGCTGCAGCGCGCCGGCGGCGTCGAGTACCTGCACACGCTGACGAGCGTGGTGCCGACCGCAGCCAACGCCGGCTTCTACGCGCAGATCGTCTCAGAGAAGGCCGTACTGCGCGGCCTCGTCACGGCGGGCGAGCGCATCGCGCAGTTCGGCTACGCGGCCGAGGGTGAGGTCACCGACCTGGTCAACCGCGCGCAGGCCGAGGTTTATGACCTCACGAACACGAACGACAGCGAAGACTATGTGCCGCTGAACATCGCCATCGACGCCGCGAGCGACGAGATCGACGCGGCGAGCCACAAAGACGGCACCATGACCGGCGTGCCCACCGGGTTCGCTGACCTCGACGAGCTCACCAACGGCCTGCACCCCGGCCAGATGATCGTCGTCGCCGCCCGCCCCGCGATGGGCAAGTCGACGCTCGCGCTCGACTTCGCGCGCAGCGCCGCAGTGAAGAACGACATGCCGACGGTGTTCTTCAGCCTCGAGATGGGGCGGGCCGAGATCGCCATGCGCCTGCTGTCGGCCGAGGGCTCCTTGCCGCTGCACGTGCTGCGCAAGGGCCGCCTCGAGCAGTCCGACTGGACGAAGCTCGCCTCGACCCGGGGCCGCATCAACGACGCCCCGCTCTACATCGACGACAGCCCGAACATGACGCTGGTCGAGATCCGCGCGAAGTGCCGCCGACTCAAGCAGCGCGTCGGCCTTAAGATGGTCGTCATCGACTACCTGCAGCTGATGACGAGCGGCAAGCGCGTCGAATCCCGTCAGCAGGAGGTCTCGGAGTTCTCCCGTGCGCTCAAGCTGCTCGCGAAGGAGCTGCAGGTTCCGGTCATCGCCCTCTCGCAGCTGAACCGCGGGCCCGAGCAGCGCACCGACAAGCGCCCCGCGCTCTCCGATCTGCGCGAGTCGGGCTCGATCGAGCAGGACGCCGACATGGTGATCCTGCTGCACCGCGAAGACGCCTACGACAAGGAGAGCCCGCGCGCGGGCGAGGCCGACCTCATCGTCGCCAAGCACCGCAACGGCCCGACCCGCGACGTCGCGGTCGCGTTCCAGGGCGCCTACTCGCGCTTCGCCGACATGGCGGCGATGTAGGCGCAGGTCGATGTAGGTTCCACGCGCAGCCCGCAGGTCCGGGCCGGCGCGGGGGCGACCGGCCCAGACCGGGGGTGCTTCAGCGGAGGTCGGCGCTCAGTGCGACGTTCCACCCGGCGCCGTTGCGGGCCAGTCCCATCAGGAGGATGGCCGCCCACTCCAGCACATAGGTCTCCTCTGGACCGCCGGCGTCGAGGGGGCGGATGCCGATGCTCTGCAGGAAGGCCGCGAAGCGTGCCCTCGCCCCCGCGGAACCGCCGGCGAAGAGCGCGTCCAGCGGCGCGGCTTCGGCGAGCACGTTGCGGAAGATCGTGTTGAACGCCTTGATCACCTCCGCATCCTTGGGGGCGATAGCGGCGATCTGCTGGGCCACCGAGCTTCCGGGAGTGGTGACGACGCCGGTCCCGGAGGCGTTGAACGGATTGGTGATGTCCACGAGGATCTTGCCGGCCAGCGTGTCGCCGAACTGGGCCACCACGTCGACCGCGTGCTGGTAGAGAACAGCCACGAAGACGATGCCTCCGCTCGGCCGCTCGCCATAGGTCCCGACCGTGGCACCGTGCCCGATGGCGTCGGCGGCCGCCTCGGCCTTCGAACGGCTGCGGCCGATGATCTCCACGGCGTGGCCGTGCTGGACTGCCCGGGCGCCGATGGCCGTGGCCATGTTGCCGGTGCCGATGATGCTGATGGTGGTCATGATGTGTTCCTTCGTTGTCGTGTAGGGATGGGTCGATGGAGGGCCGGCGTGCGGTCAGATGATTCCGCCGACGAACTCGTCGAGGGGCTCGGGCTGATCGGCTTCGTGGTGCAGCCGAGTGCCGCTGCGGATCAGGGCGACGCTGAGGACGGCGCCGGCCCAGAAGGCACCGGCGGCCCACCAGAATCCGACCGAGTAGCCGTGCATGGTGGCGCTTAGGGCGGCGGTGCTGCCGTGAGCGCCCAGGTAGTGGCTGGTGGCTGTCGCGACGACGGTGCTGACGACGGCGATGCCGAGTGCCGGGCCGAGCTGCTGGAACACATTGTTGACCGCGCCGGCGGTGCCCGCGTCACGCGGAGCGATGCCCAGTTGTCCGACCGCGACGGCCGAGACGATCGCTGATCCGATTCCGACCCCGGCGAGGATCAACCCGGGCAGCACCCAGGCCGCGTAAGGGCTGTGGATGCCCGTCTGGGCCAGCAGAGCAGCCCCGGTGCCGCCGATGAGCAGGCCGCCAGGGATGATGACGCGGAGGGTCAGGTGCTTCACGAGCACGTTCTGGGTCAGCGTGGCGATCACGATGATCGTGAGCATCATCGGCAGGAACGCGACGCCGGTCATGAGCGGTGAGTAGCCGAGCGTGCCCTGGAAGTAGTAGGTCAGGAACAGGAACAGCACGAACACGCCCGCCTGGCCGAGGAAGAGCGTCAGGTAGGCGGCGCCGCGGTTGCGGTCGGCGAGCACGCGCAACGGGACGAGCGGGTTGCGGTCGAAGCGCTGCAGCACGAGGAATCCGATCAGCAGTACTCCGCCCGCGATCAGCGAGACGAGGGTGATCGTCGATCCCCAGCCGGCGGTCTCTGCTCGGGAAGCGCCGAAGACCAGCCCGAAGAGCGCCGCGGAGCCGAGGACCGTGCTCGGCATGGAGAGCTTCGGCCTGTCGCCGTCCGCGGTGTTGTGCAGCAGCGCAAGGCTGCCGATGACGCCCACGACGGCGAAGACGATGTTGACGTACATCGTCCAGCGCCAGCCGGCATAGTCGGTCAGCAGCCCGCCCAGCATCAGCCCGACCGCCGAGGAGCTTCCGGCGACAGCGCCGAAGATCGCGAACGCTCTGTTCAGCTCTTTGAGGTCGGTGAAGATCACCGTGATGAGCGACAGCGCCGCCGGCGCCATGATCGCGGCGAAGCCGCCCTGGAACGCGCGGGCCGTGATCAGCGTGGAGATATTGGGAGCTGCGCCGGCCAACGCGGAGGCGATCGCGAACCCGATCAACCCCGTGACGAACATGCTCTTGCGGCCGAAGGCGTCCGCCAGTCGGCCACCGAGCAGAAGCAGGCTCCCGAACGCCAGCAGGTAGGCGGTGACCACCCAGCCGCGAGCGGCATCGGAGAATCCGAGATCGGCCTGCACCGAGGGCAGCGCGACGTTCACGATCGTCGCGTCGAGCAGCAGCATCATCTGCGCGATCAGGATGACGCCGAGCGCCAGCCATCGCCGACCGTGATGGGGGTCGTGAGAAGCGGTGGGTCGTGCTGCCGTGGCGGCGTCCGCTCGCATCGACGTCGCGGGCTCGTTGGTACTCATCGTGTTCTCTCCTGGTGAGGTCGAATCGGAGCGCCAAAGTGAGGCACCCCTCCGGTCATACAGGAGAGCGGAACGGAGGGGTGCCTCAGGTTATTCCGACGGGCTGCCTTGGGTTTGAACCGGAGGCCCCCCTCGGCATCCCAGGTAGGATCTCGATGTGAGCGTGGCAGGCATCGAGCAGCGGACAAGACCGCTGCGGCGAGACGCTCAGGAGCGCCGCGGCAGGCTCATCGCGGCGGCCCAGCGTGAGTTCGCGGCACATGGCGCCGACGCCTCACTCGAGAAGATCGCACGCGATGCCGGCGTCGCCATCGGCACCCTGTACCGCCACTTCCCGACCCGCCTAGACCTGCTGATGGCCGCCTTCCGGCCCCGCGTTCAGCAGTTCCGCGACGGCGCGACGAAGGCCCTCGCAATCGACGACCCGTGGGCTGGCTTCGTCTACTATCTGGAGAACCTCTTCGCCATGCAGGTCGGAGATCGCGGCTTCAACGACTTCCTCTCCCGCCGCTTCACTGACAACGCCGAGACCGAGCGCATCCACGACGAGATGTGCCAGCAGATCGAAGACGTCCTCACCCGTGCCCAAAAGGCCGGCGAAGCCCGCCCCGACATCACCCAGGCCGACATCGTCAACCTCATCTGGTCCAACGGCCGCATCATCGAGGCCACCAGCGACACGGCACCGAACGCCTGGCGCCGCTACCTCCACCTCATGCTCGATGCCTACCGCGCCGAGCGGGCGCATCCGATCCCCGAGCCGCCGATGACATCAGGCCAGCTCTACGACGCCATGGTCCACCTCAGCGAAGCGAAATAGGCGCACCGAGCGCGCCGCGGAGCGCTGCGGCGAGCTCTGCGATCGCAATTGCGGCGTCGTCGAAGGGGTGGCGCAGGAACTCGTGGATCATCCCGTCGTAGCGGCGCACCGTGACGTCGACTCCTGCGTCGCGGAGCTGCTGGCCGTACTGCTCGCCCTCCTCTCGGAGCGCGTCGTACTCGGCGGTGATGATGTACGCCGGAGGCAGCCCGGAGAGGTCCGGTTCGAGCACGGGCGACACGCGCGGATCGAAACGCAGAGCGGGGTCGTCGAGGTAGTGGTCCCTGAACCAGAACTGGGCCTCGCGCGTGATGTTGCCATAACGCCCGGCCAGGGTGGTGATCGTGCGGTTCTCGCGCCGGAAGTCGAGATCGGGGTAGATGAGCACCTGGAACGCGATGTGGGGCGCGCCGACGTCGCGGGCCTTGAGCGCGACGACCGCCGCGAGGTTGCCCCCGGCACTGTCCCCGGCCACGGCGAGGCGGGAGGCATCGACGCCCAACTCGACGGCGTGCTCGGCGACCCATGTGGTCGCGGCGAGCCCCGCGTCGACCTGCGACGGGTATTTGTGCTCGGGCGCGAGGGGGTAGTCGACGGAGATCACGACCATGCCCGCGGCGTTCGCCACCGAGCGTGCCAGCGCATCGTGCGAATCCAGATCGCCGAGCACGAATCCGCCGCCGTGGAAGAACACGATGACAGGAGCAGGTCCCACGGCTGCCGTCGGCCGGTAGATCCGAAGCGGGAGTTCGCCCGCGGCGGTGTCAGCGATTCGGTCGATCACCTCGGCGATCGGTTCCGGGGCAGCGACCGTCGCGGCAGTCAGCCGCCGGTCGCCGGCGCGCGCCTGTTCGGGGGAGACGGTGTGCAGTCCGGTGAAGTTGGCGGCCGCGAGGCGCTCGAGGTGCGCCCGGACTTGGGGATGCATGGGCATGTGCTTGTCCTCTCGGTGGATGGATGTCAAGATGACAGCATGCAACTTGAACCATGGTTCAAGTCAACGGAGGCCAACAATGGGAACGGGACTCGACATCGCCGACGTCGCCGAGAGAGCCGGCGTGACCGCATCCGCTCTGCGGTTTTACGAGCGTCGCGGGCTGATCGCCTCAAGCGGGCGCAACGGGCTGAGACGCACCTTCGATCCGGACGTCCTCGGGAGGCTCACCCTGATCCGCTGCGCACAGGACGCGGGCTTCACGCTCGAGCAGATCGGGCGCTTCATCGCCGCGACGCCTCAGGATGAGGAGCTCCGCCATCAGCTGGGTGGACGAGCAGGGGAACTCGACGAGGAGATCGCGCGGCTGACGCGGATGCGCGACAGCCTCCGCCACGCCAGGACGTGTACGCACTCGCCGCTCGTCGAGTGCCCCGAGTTCAAGAGTCGGCTGCTTCTCCCGGGAACATGATCGCCACCTTGCCGGGCCGGGTCCCCGCCGCCTGACAGGTAAATGCGCGTGGCACGTCGTCGAAGTCGAAGGTCTCGATGATGGGCATGTGGATTCGGTTCCGGGCGGCACTCTCGATCACGCGCCGCGTCTGGGTCACGGTGCCGAGGGACACCGCGCGCACGGTGACGTTGCGGCTGAAGAGCTTCACGGCATCGATCGGGGTGCCGCCTGCGGGGCTCACGAGTGCGATGCGCCCGGCGAACGCGAGCCGATCGACGGTCGAGTCGATGCTGCCGAAGGTGTGCACGGCGCCGTCCGCGCCGTCGGCTGGAGCACCAGGCTCTGCGCTGATGCCGGCACGCTCGAGCTCGCTGATCCGCTGGGTGCTGTTGCTCAGCAGATGCGGGATGAGCCCGCGGGTGGCGGCGAACTGCACGGCGTAGACCGAGACATTGCCTGTGGTCGTGCTCAGGAGGGACTGGCCGACGCGCAGTTCGAGCAGGTCGAGCGCGTTCCATGCGGTCACGGCCGCGCAGGGCAGGCACGCGGCCTGGAGGGGATCCATCCCCTCTGGAACGCGGACGACGGCGGATGCCGGCCAGCACAGCCGCTCGCGAAGAACTCCGTCGAGGGAGCCGCCGAGCTGAGCGGCGACGCCCAGCGAGAACGGGCCATCCTCCCAAGCGGGGAATACGGCGAGGACGACGCGCTCGCCGACGTGCAGCTCAGCGACGCCGGGCCCGGTGGCGAGGATCGTGCCGACCGCATCGCAGGCCGGCACGAGGGTTGGCTTGACGGGCAACGGGTAGTAGCCGTCGAGAATGCTCTGGTCCCGCCGGTTCAGTGTGGCGAACTCGAGCTGAATCAGCACCTCGCCCTTACGGGGTTCGGGCTCTGGCAGCTCGACGCGGCGCAGGCTGTCGACTCCGCCGCCGAAGTCCGCAAGCCATGCCCTCATGCGCGCCCCCCGATGGGGAGGATCAGGTCGACGACTCTCCTGACGTCCGCTGCGCTCGGCCGTGCACCGGTGAGAAGCCGCCGCTGGAAGAGCAGGGCGGGCCCGGCGCTCGCGAGCAGCTCGATGTCGGCCGCCTCTGGGAGGAGCCCGTCCGTCTGTGCGGCGCGCAGGACCGCGGCGAGGCGGCCGATGCGCGGTTCCAGCACCTCCGACCTCACTGCGGCGGCGACGGGGTCTGTCGCTGGGGCGACGGCCTTCGCGGTCGCGACCCGCAGCAGGAATGCAGCCGAGCGGTCGGAGGAGTCGAACATCGACGCGAGCAGCTGCCGGAGCCGCTCGCGGGGCTCCGCGCCGGCATCCGCTTCTATCGCCTCCGGCAGCCTGGCGCGAAGCGTCGCGAGCACGAGCGCCGTCTTGTCCGGCCAGCGGCGGTACAGCGACATCCGCCCGATTCGCGCTCGGAGGGCGATGCCCTCCAGAGAGGCCGCATCGCAGCCCAGCTCGTTGACCTCGTCGACGACAGCGTCGAAGATCGCTTCCTCGAGCGCCGCGCCCCGTCGTCGCGAACGCCTGGGCACGGAATTCCCGTTTGCATCATTAAGAGACATCACTGTCTATTATGAGCGCATGACGAGCTTGCCGGACACGGACGTTCTCATCGTCGGCGCCGGGCCGACCGGGTTGACCGCCGCCATCGGGCTGACGCAGCGCGGAGCCCGCGTCCGGATCCTCGACGCCGCACCCCACCCGGTGCGCGAGTCGCGTGCCGCGCTCGTGCACGCGGCGACGATCGAGATCATGGAGCGCCTGGGAATCGCCGAGGACGCGATCCGGCTCGGCCGCCGCATCGACGCGGTCAGCATCTCTGCCGGAACTCGCGTCCTGGCCAGGATTCCGTTCGGCCTGCTCGACGGTCCCTATCCGTTCGGCCTGGGGCTCCCGCAGGACGTGACCGAGCGACTTCTCATCGCCAGACTGAAGGCGCTCGGCATCACGGTGGAGCGCGGGTGGCAGGTCGAGCACGTCGAGCAGCGGGCAGACGGATGCCACATCACGGCGAGTGGCGACGCCGGGTCGTGCGCGATCCGGAGCCGCTACCTGGTCGGCGCGGACGGCCGCGACAGCATTGTCCGCGCCGAGGCCGGCATCGCCTTCACCGCCCAGCGGTACCGAGAGGACTTCCTGCTCGCCGACCTCCCCCTCGAGCCGCCACCGGCACCGCCGGACCAGGCGCGCATCACCCTCTCACCCGACGGCGTCACCGTCTTCGGCGCCCTGCCCTCCGGCAATTACCGCGTCATCGGCACCGCCTCGCCCGGGCACGAAGTCCCACCGCACCCTGACGCGGCTTCTCTCGACGCACTGTTCGCCGCCCGCGGCATCCCGACCCGGGCGGCCGCGGAGCCCGCCTGGTCCTCGCGCTTCCGGATCGCGCACGGCATCGCCCTGCAGCTGCGCGCAGGCGCGATCTTCCTCTGTGGCGATGCTGCACACGTCCACTCGCCCGCCGCAGGTCAAGGCATGAACACCGGCATCGCCGACGCTTACGATCTGGCCGAACGGCTCGCCGACGCGCTCGAGGGTCGTCCGGCCGCGCTCGACGGCTACGAGCCCGCCCGCCTCGCTGCGGCCGCGGAGGTCGTCCGCCTCACCGACCGGATCACTCGGCTCGCGCTCATCCGCCCAGCACCGCTGCG
Source organism: Gryllotalpicola koreensis (assembly GCF_039538185.1). Taxonomy (NCBI): domain Bacteria; kingdom Bacillati; phylum Actinomycetota; class Actinomycetes; order Micrococcales; family Microbacteriaceae; genus Gryllotalpicola; species Gryllotalpicola koreensis. The sequence continues at coordinate 555,437 of NZ_BAABBW010000001.1, read as the reverse complement.
CTGGATGCGCAACGCGGCGCTCGGCCGAGTCATGGCCATCCCCGCGGTGCAGCGCCGACTGGTCAGCTGGATCTCGGGGATCGAGCGAAGCCCCCTGCGGCGCGCGCCGCTGCGCGGCCCTCAGCTTGGCATGCCGCAGTAAGACGGCTCAGCGCATGGCGGCGGTGGAGGCGCGCACGACGAGGCTCGTCAGCATCTCGACCCGAGGGTGCGGCCGGTCGGTGTCTCCGCCGCGGAGTCGCGACTCCAGCAGGAGCTTGACGGCGGCAGACCCCATTTCCGCGCTCGGCTGCCGGATCGTGGTGAGCTGCGGCGTGGCCCACTGGGCCTCAGGCACATCGTCGAACCCGACGACGCTGACGTCCTCGGCAACCCGCAGCCCGCGTGACGCGAGAGCGTCGTAGACGCCGAGCGCCATCACATCGGAACAGGCGAAGACGGCCGAGATGTCGGGGGTGCGATCGAGCAGCTCGTGGGCAGCCGCCTCGGCCTGCGTGCGGCTCCAGTCCCCGTAGGCGACGGTGACAGTGCCCCCTTCGTGCCCCGCGGCGTCGACGGCCGCACGCAGGCCGTCGACGCGCGCCCGGCTGTACATGTGGCTCCGGGCTCCCGCGACCACGCCGATCCGGCGGTGACCGAGCTCGAGGAGGTGCTCGCCGGCGATCCGGCCGCCGTCCCAGTTGGCGACGCCGACGCTGGCCGCATTGATGGGCGGCTTGCTCATCGGGTCGATGAGGACGACCGGGATGCCGGCGGCGGCGAGCGCCTTGAACTGACTGGAGGTCGGGTCCACCAAGACCACGACGGCGCCGAGCGAGCGGCGCCTCAGCAGACGCGACGCCCAGTCGCCGTTGTGGCGGGCAAGGGTGATGACGACGTCGAGACCGGCCGCAGCCGCCTCGTATTCCACGCCTGTGAGCACCCGGTTCGCCCACGAGCCCTCGACGTGATTGACCACGAGATCGATCAGCCCGGGCTGCCCGGTCTCGTCGCGAGCAGCACCGGCTTTCGCGCGGCCGGGGCGTTCATAGCCGACGGCCCGCACGGCGTCCATGACCTTGAGGCGCGTCTCCGGGGAGACATCCGTGCCACCCCTGAGGACCTTCGACACGGTGGGCACGCTGATCCCTGCGACGGCGGCGACCGTTGAGAGCGTCACGCGCGGTTCGCGTCCACTCTGTTCGGTCATGGGCACAGAGTATTGCATCGAGATATTTGCGCAAATTCAGTTCGGCTTCTACGTTGCGCGTGAGGCAAATGCCTGCAATCATTCCGGAGTAAGTCACCGGATTCACACGATTTGCGCAAAACATTGCGGGCGTGCGTTTCCCTCGTTCAACGTGGAGCGCCGGCTCGGCCGGGATGGAGGACATCGATGGAACAAGCGCATGGCATGCAGGTCTCGCGCCGTGGTCTTCTCGTCATGGCGGGCGGTGCGGCGACGGCACTCGCGCTCGCGGGCTGCGGTTCCCGCTCGGCACGATCGGGCGGCGGAAAGACCCTGAAGTTCTGGAACATGCCGTGGGGCGGCGTGAACTTCGCCCCGACGGACAAGAAGATCACCGAGTCGTACATGCCGTCCGGCTCGCTGCCGGCCGCCCAGTATCAGTCGATCGCGTGGGCGAACTTCACCGCGACGTTCGCCTCGGCGATCTCCTCGGACACCGGGCCCGCCGTCAGCAGCGGCAGCGGGACGCAGGCATTCCAGTTCGCGGCGGAGAACAAGATCGCGTACGCCGACCACCTGCTGGACAGCTGGAAGGACAACGGCCTCTACGACGACTTCCTGCCGGGTCTGATCGACACGATGAAGACCCCGAAGGGCTACGTCGCGGTCCCCTACAACCTCGACATGCGCGTGCTCTGGTACAACAAGGAGCTGCTCGACAAGGCGGGCGTTCAGCCGCCGACCGACTGGCAGTCGTATCTCGATGCGTGCGAGGCGCTGAAGAAGATCGGCGTCTTCGGCTTCGGGGCGGCATCCGGCGCTCAGGGCAACGCCTTCCAGACCCTCGTCAGCATCATGATCAACAACGGCGGCGGCCTCTTCGACGAGGAGCAGAAGCCGAACTGCGTCACCACGGAGAACCTCGACGCGCTGGACTTCGTCGTCGAACTCATCAGCAAGGGCTACATGGACCCGGGCACCCTGCAGTACTCCACCGACAACGAGTACTCGCAGTGGAAGGCGAGGCGCTTCGGCATGGGCTGGGAGGCGCCGGGCCTCGCCCAGCAGGTGGCCGGCGACGTCGGCACGCACATGTTCGTGGGTGAGCCGCTGACCTCGGCGAACGGGACGAAAGGAACCCTGTCGTTCCCGAACAACATCATGATGTACACGAACACCCCGAGCCAGAAGGGCTCAGAGGCCTTCCTCACCTACTACTACAGGCACATGGCGCCGCTGTGGACGAAGAACACCGGAATCGGCCTTCCGGTGCTCAAGTCGATCGCCGCCACCCCCGAGTTCCAGGCCGACCCGAATGCCGCGAAGATGATCTCGGCCTGGCAGCCGATCGCGAAGACCTGGGCGGCGCCCGGCGGCAGCGCCCTGTTCGCGAACGTGTCCCTCGTCGACAGCACTCCGGCGATGACGACCTTCGCGCAGGACGTTCTCTCGCGAAAGGCCACGCCGCGGCAGGCGCTGAGCACCCTGCAGCAGACGCTCAGCTCGAAGATGAAATAGCGGCGCCGGCCTCGCTCGATTTCGTGCCCGTGACGATCTCATTCCGGGGTGCCTCGGTGCGGCAACTCTCGCTACGCTCGAAGGCGTGGCTGGGGCAGAACTGTTCGCCGATGTGCACGCCGTCCTCTTCGACCTGGACGGTGTGCTGACGCCGACCGCCGTGGTGCACCGCCGGGCATGGGCGCTGCTCTTCGAGGAGTACTTCGCCCAGGTGGGCGCGGGCCCCTATACGGAATCCGACTACTTCGCCCACATCGACGGGAAGCCCCGCTACGACGGCGTGCGCGACGAGCTCGCCGCCCACGGCATCACGCTGCCCGAGGGCGACCCGAGCGACGGCCCCGACGTGGAGACCGTGTGCGGGCTCGGCAACCGCAAGAACGTCGAGTTCAACCGGGTGCTCGCCGAAGAGGGCGTCACCCCGTACCCCGGCTCGCTGGAGTTCCTCGACGCGGTCGACGCCTCAGGCATCCGCTCTGCCGTCGTGTCGTCGTCGGCGAACGCCGTCGACGTGCTGAACGCCGCAGGAATCGCCGACCGCTTCGTCGACGTCGTCGACGGAAAGGTGGCGCGCGAGCAGCAGCTCGCGGGCAAGCCGTCCCCGGAGACCTACGAGTACGGCGCGCGGCTGCTGGGTACGGATGCCGCGCACTCGGTCGTCGTCGAGGATGCCACCTCGGGCGTCGCCGCCGGCCGCGCGGGCGGCTTCATCGTCGTCGGGGTCGACCGGGGCACCGGGCGCGACGCCCTACTTCGAGAAGGCGCCGACATCGTCGTGGAGGACCTGGCCGACTTGGTCGGGGCCTGGAAGAGCAGCAAGGGAGACCGATGAGACGTCCTGCCGCCGATCCGCTGGATCGCGACCGCTTCCCCATCGACGAGTGGGCGCTGGTCGAGAGCGAGCTCTCGGTGCCCGATCTCGGGCGCACCGAGACGCTGTTCTCCGTCGGCAACGGCTACATCGGACTGCGCGGCAACTACGAGGAGGCGCGCGAGGGGGTCATGCAGGGCACCTTCGTGAACGGATTCCACGAGACCTGGCCGATCCGGCACGCGGAGGACGCCTTCGGCTTCGCGCACGTCGGGCAGACGATCGTGAACGCGCCGGATGCCAAGGTGATCCGTGTCTACGTCGATGACGTGCCGTTCAAGATCTCGGAGGCCGAGCTGCTCTCCTACGAGCGGCGACTCGACTTCGTCACCGGCGTGCTGACCCGCGACGTCGAGTGGCGCACGCCTGCGGGCCGGCGGGTGCAGATCACTTCGCGGCGCTTCGCGTCGTTCACCGACCGTCACCTCGCGGTCATCGACTACGAGGTGACGGTGCTCGACGCGGATGCCTCGGTGGTGCTCTCGAGCCAGGTGATCAACCGGCAGGACCGCACGGACGAGTACGGCATCGGCGGCGCGACGCTCGGCGACGCGGGCTTCGACCCGCGCAAGGCGGAGTCGTTCACCGACCGGGTGTTGCAGCCGCGGCTGAAGCGCAACTCGGGCGGCCGCAGCCTGCTTGGCTACCGCTGCACGAACTCGCGCATGACGATCGCGGTCGCCGCCGATCACGTCATCGACACCGACAACGAGATCACCCAGTCGTACATCCTCGAGGACGACCTCGCCAAGCAGGAGTACCGCGTGCAGGCGAAGGCCGGCGTGCCGATCCGGCTGACGAAACTGTTGAGCTATCACACCTCGCACGCCGTGCCCGTGCGCGAGCTCGCCGACCGCTGCGACCGCACCCTCGACCGGGTGCGCGAGCGGGGGCTGCACCAGCTCTATGAAGACCAGCGCATCTGGCTCGACGACTTCTGGTCGCGCGCCGATGTCGAGGTGTTCGGCCGGCCTGCCGAGCAGCAGGCGGTGCGCTGGAACCTGTTCCAGCTCGCGCAGGCGACCGCGCGGGCGGACGGGCTGGGGATTCCGGCCAAGGGCGTCACCGGCTCCGGCTACGGCGGCCACTACTTCTGGGACATGGAGATCTATGTCCTGCCGTTCCTCAGCTACACGAATCCGACCGCCGCGCGGAATGCGCTGCGGTTCCGGCACAGCATCCTCGACGATGCGCGGGCCCGGGCCGGCGAGCTCAGCCAGCGCGGGGCGCTGTTCCCGTGGCGGACGATCAACGGTCAGGAATCCTCTGCCTACTACGCCGCCGGAACCGCGCAGTATCACATCGACGCCGACGTCTCCTTCGCGCTCATGCAGTATGTGAACGCCTCGGGCGACGACGCGTTCCTGGACTCCGAGGGCATCGACATCCTGGTCGAGACGGCGCGCATGTGGGCCGATCTGGGCTTCTGGCGCTACAACGGCGGCGAGATCTTCCACATCCACGGGGTGACGGGGCCGGACGAGTACACGACGGTCGTCAACGACAACCTGTTCACCAACGTGATGGCGCGCTGCAATCTGCGTGCTGCGGTTCGAGCGGTGAACGCGGTGAAGGAGCGCGACCCGAGCGCCTACCGCAGCATGGTCAACCGGCTGGGCCTCACCGACGACGAGGTCGCCGAGTGGGGGCGGGCCGCCGAGGCGATGCACGTGCCGTACGACGAGAGCCTCGGTATCAACCCACAGGACGCGCAGTTCCTCGAGAAGGAGCTGTGGGACCTGCCGAACACGCCGCTCGACAAGCTGCCGCTGCTGCTGCACTACCACCCGCTCGTCATCTACCGCTTCCAGGTGCTCAAGCAGGCCGACGTCGTGCTCGCGCTCGTGCTGCAGGGCGACGAGTTCACGCCCGAGCAGAAGCTGGCCGACTTCGAGTACTACGACCCGCTGACCACCGGCGACTCGACCCTGTCCGCGGTCGCGCAGTCGATCATCGCGGCCGAGGTCGGCTACGGCCAGCTCGCGGTGGACTACTTCCTCGACGCCCTCTACGTCGACCTCGCCGATCTGCACAACAACGCCGTCGACGGGGTGCACGTGGCCTCGACCGGCGGCGTCTGGGGATCGCTCGTGTGGGGCTTCGGCGGGGTGCGCGACTACCTCGGCGTGCTGTCGATGGACCCCCGGCTGCCGAGCGAATGGGAAGGCATCCGCTATCGCCTGACCGTCAAGGGCAGCCGCCTGCGCGTCGAGCTGCGCCGCGAGAGCGTGCAGCTGCGCGTCGAGGAGGGCGACGGCGTCGCGGTCACCGTGCGCGGCGAGGAGTACTTCGTCGTGCCGGGTGAGCCGCAGCTCATCCCCCTCGACGGCCAGGGCCCGATCCGCCACGGCACCCCGAGCGCCAGTGCGATCAAGGGCGAGCTGCGGCCGGACGGCTCCGTGATGACCGCCTCGATCCCGACTCTCGCCGCCGACGATCCGACGCCGACGACGGGCACCGCGCCGATCGTGGTCGTTCAACAGCCGGGTGGGAACTGACGCTCGCAGCTAAGCCACAAGAGCCGCGCAACTAGACTGAGGAGTCGCTTCCCCACGTCTGAAAGAGGTGTTCGTGGCTGCCCGGTACTGGCTTGCACAGCTCGTCCGCGCCGTCATCGCCTTCGCCGCAGGGTTCGCGATCACCCTCGATCAGGACCACACGGCCGGGTACGGCATCGCGATGTTCGCCGCGTTCGCGATCGTCGGCGGCCTGGCGGTGGCCGGCTTCTTCTTCGTGACGGATGCCGGTGACCGCGCCCTCTGGCTCGTGCAGGGCCTTCTGGGGGTCGCCGCAGGCGTCGTGGCACTGATCGTCCACTCGGGCGGCCTGGGTGCGCTGCTGTACGGCGTGAGCGTCTGGGCGCTGCTGACCGGGGTCGCCGAGCTGTACGGCGGCTGGCGCGCGCGGCGCGCCCGCGGGTCGGACACCGGCTCGGCATCCGCCGCCCGTGATCGCCTGGCTGTCGGCGGACTGACCGTCGCCCTCGCGATCGTCTACCTCGTCATCCCCGCTGAGCACCGACTCGCCGTCGGGCTGTTCGGCGCCTACGCCATCGTCATCGGCGTCTACCTCGCGATCGGCGCGCTCTCGCTCAAATGGGCGCGGCCCGCCGAGACCGCCGACGAAACCACGGAGTCCCACGCATGAGCGCCCGCACGTCCCGCCCCGCCGACCGCCAGCCTTCGCGCCGCGAGGTGCTGCGCCCCGCAGAGCTCGTGGGGGGCTCTGCGCTGCTCGCGCTCTTCGCCGGGGTGATCATGCTGATCGGCTCGCGCAGCTGGTTGGTCGCCGTGATCGGCTTCGGCGTCGTGTTCATCGTCGCGCTGGTCGTGATCGCGCTCTTCGTGCAGTCGATCAAGCCGACCGCCGACGAGCAGGCGGACATCGCCGAGCAGGATGCCGCGCACGGCGGCTCGCGGCCGATGCTGGAGCCGAAGCCCGGCCCCGAGGACGAGCGGCCGAGCGGCCACTGAGCGATCACCCGGGCGCGGTGTCTAGACTCGACCCGTGCCCGTATTGACCTCACTCGGCCCGATCAGCGGGCGTCTGGAGGTCGTCGGCGCCCTCTGCGCCGGCACGAGGTAGCCCTGTTCGCAGTCCGTGATCCGCTGGTGCCCCATGGGCGCCGCCCTTCAATTCCCCGACCCCGGCGCGATTCCGCGCGGGTCGGAACTCTCGAACAGACAGGCAACTCAGTCATGCAACCGCTCACCGAGCAGGAAATCCGGGCGTCGTTCGTCAACACGTCGCTCAAGGAACGCAATTCGATCACCATGCCCGACCTCGGCGCCATCTCTTGGGACGCGCTCGACTTCCTCGGCTGGCGCGACCGGAAGATCGACAACGTGGGCTATGCCGTCGCCCACGTCGACGGCGCGCCCGTCGGCGTGATGATGCGCACCGGCAACGGACGCACTCGCACCCGCCCCCAGTGCTCGTGGTGCGAGGACGTCCACCTGCCCAACGAGGTCGTGTTCTTCTCGGCGAAGCGCGCAGGAGCAGCCGGGCGGAAGGGCGACACGATCGGCACCCTCGTCTGCGCCGAGTTCGAGTGCTCGGCGAACGTGCGCAAGCTGCCGCCGCTCGCCTACGTCGGCTTCGACGCAGAGGCGGCGCGCCTCGAGCGCATCGAGGCGCTGCTCGAGAACGTCACGCGCTTCGTCGCCGCCGTTCTCGGCTGAGCGGAACGCTGCGAGACGTGCGGCGATGTCGTCTCGCCTGAAGGCAGGCGACATCGCGGCACGTCCCGGCGAGGCATCCGTGCCCCGCTGCGCTCAGTCGAGGAAGCGGAGCAGCGCCGGGGCGACGCCGATGTAGGTGGCCGGCGTGAGCGCGATGAGGCGCCGCTTCGCCTCGTCGCCGATCTCGAGCCCCTGCACGAACTCGGCCAGCTCGGCGGGGCCGACGCGGTGGCCGCGGGTGAGGTCCTTGAGCACGGCGTAGGGGTCGGCGATGCTTGAGCGGCCGGCGACGACCTCTGCGCGGATGACGGTCTGGATCGCCTCGGCCAGCACCTCCCAGTTGCCGTCGAGATCGGCCGCCAGCGCGGACTCGTCGAGGGCGATCTCGCCGAGTCCGCGCTCAAGGTTGTCGAGGGCGAGCAGCGAGTGGCCGAATGCCACTCCGATGTTGCGCTGGGTCGTGGAATCCGTCAGATCCCGCTGCAGGCGCGAGGTGACCAGCGTGGCGGACAGCGAGTCGAGCAGAGCGGACGAGATCTCGAGGTTCGCCTCGGCGTTCTCGAAGCGGATCGGGTTGATCTTGTGCGGCATCGTCGACGAGCCGGTCGCGCCGGGCACAGGGATCTGCCGGAAGTAGCCGAGCGAGATGTAGGTCCAGATGTCAGTCGCGAGGTTGTGCAGGATACGGTTCGCGTGCGACGCCTTGCCGTACAGCTCGGCCTGCCAGTCGTGCGATTCGATCTGGGTCGTGAGCGGATTCCACGTGAGGCCGAGCCCCTCGACGAACTCGCGGCTGATCGCCGGCCAGTCGGCCGTGGGGTCGGCGGCGAGGTGCGCCGCGAAGGTGCCGGTCGCCCCGCTGAACTTGCCGAGGTACTCGGATGCCTCGAGCTGGGCGATCACGCGCTGCAGGCGGTAGACGAAAACGCCGAGCTCCTTGCCCATGGTGGTCGGGGTCGCGGGCTGGCCGTGGGTGCGCGAGAGCATCGCGGCGTCCTTGTGCTGCTCGGCCAGGGCGGCGAGCTTCCCGACGACGGCGCGCAGCTTGGGCAGCCAGATCTGCTCGACGGCGGCCTTCACGGTGATCGCATACGACAGGTTGTTGATGTCTTCGCTGGTGCACGCGAAGTGGGTGAGCTCGGCGATGCCGCCGAGTCCGAGGCGGTCGAGCTCGCCGCGGATCAGGTACTCGACGGCCTTCACGTCGTGCCGGGTGCGCGCCTCGATCTCGGCGAGGGCATCGATCTCGAGGTCGCCGAAGTTCGCCGCGAAGGCGCGCAGCTGCTGCACATGCTCGGCCTCGAGCGGCGCCGCGCCGAACATCGCGTGCGAGGTCAGGTAGATGAGCCACTCGACCTCGACGTGTACACGGGCGCGGTTGAGGCCCGCCTCGGAGAGGTGGTCGCCGAGGGCCGAGACGGCGGCGCGGTAGCGGCCGTCGAGCGGGCTGATCGGCTGGGGCGGCAGGGAGGGCAGCTGGTCGTTCATCTTCTGGTGCAGGTCCTTGTTCAGCCGGTTCAGCGGCGGTGTTCGTGCTTGAGGGCGGGTTCGAGCTGGCACACGAGCCCGGCACAGGCGCGCTCGACGAGGTCGAGCACGGTGTCGAACATGGCGTCGTCGGAGTAGTACGGGTCAGGCACATCGAGGGCATCGCCGTGGTGCGGCGCGAAATCCATGAGCAGCGCGACCTTCGCCTGGTTCTCGGGCGTCAGCGCCCAGTGGTCGAGGATGCGCCGGTGGCTGCGATCCAGGGCGACCACGAGGTCGAAGTCGTCGAACCAGTCGGCGTCAAACTGCCGGGCGCGGTGCGTGGCGCCGTCGTAGCCCCGACGGCGGAGCGCAGCGACCGTGCGGTGGTCAGCCGGTTCGCCGACGTGCCAGTCACCCGTTCCCGCGGAGCTCGAGGCGACCTTCGCGCCGATGCCCGCCTTCTCGGCGAGGTCGCGGAAGACGACCTCGGCCATCGGCGAGCGGCAGATGTTTCCGCTGCAGACGAAGCACACCCGGAAGCGGTCGGAGGGGGCCTCGTCGTCTGGGGGCGAGGCGAACGTCACGCCGACATTCTGCCGTAACACGCTGGGGATCTCGCCCTCCCCATGACGAGCGATAGGGCTGTAGTGCACGGATGCCGCAACTGAGCGCGCCACTGCCGTGGGGCCCGTGCAACGCTGGTCTTCCGCCCGCGCCGGAGCGGAAGAAAGATGTCTGTGTTGTCCGTCGACGAGGCTGCGACGGAGCGGGCGGCCGTGCGCGCACACCTGCGCGCTGCCGAGGCCGATTGCCTGCTGCTGTATCGGCTGCTGCCCGCCGTGCCGGGGTGGTCGGGTGCGGCCAGCTGGGCCTTCGGGTTGCGCCTCGCCGAGCTGCGCGCCCGGGTCGCGGCCGCGCACGCTGCGCTCGCGGCGGCGGAGGCGGCGCTGTGAGCATCGAGGTCTCCGGCGGCGGCAGCGTCGCTGTCGAGACCGAGGCGATGCTCGAGGCGCGGAGAGACCTGATCGAGCTCGCCGACCGCGCCGACGAGGCGTACGGCCAGATCCACGGTGTGCTCGACGCGGCCCAGGCGCCAGCCGGTCCGCCCGCGTGGCTGCTCGCGATCGCCGCGCGGGAGATGCGAGCTCTCGCGCGAGACGCGGACGCGCTCGCCCGAGAGCTCGACGCCGCAGCCGAGGCCTACGGCTGGGTCGAGCGAGCGCTGCTCGCGCGCGACCAGCTGCTCGCCCACCTCGCCGGCCCGGCGCCGGCCATCGACGACGCGGCGACAGCGCTCGCGGCGAGCGCGGCGCGGCACGGTGCGAACGTCGCCGGCGACCCGCAATTCGTCAGGGCGCTGCGCGAGCTTGCGGACTCGGTGAGCCTGCCCGGGCTCCTGCTGATGGTGCAGGCGCTCCCCGGCGGCGTGCTCGACGAGACGCCGGTGACGGTCACGCAGGCGTCAGCCCCGCAGGCGGTGCCCGCGTTCGACGGCTTCACGGATCTTGCGACGCGCATTCCGGCGGGGAAGCCGGGGAAGCCCCAGGTGCGCGTAGAGAAATATGAGCTGGCGGGCGGTGAGCGTCACTGGGTGGTGTACTCAGCCGGCACGATCGACTGGAGCCTCGTGCCCTCGAGCGAGCCATGGGACGACACGTCCAATGTCGTCGGCGTAGCGGGTGGTTCTGCCGGTTCGTCGCGGGCGGCGGTGCAGGCGCTCGAGCAGGCCGGCTGGAAGCCCGGCGAGCCCGTGCTTCCGGTGGGCCACTCTCAGGGCGGCATCGTGGCCACGGCGATTGCGACGAGCGGCGTCGCGCCCGTGCCGATGCTCGTCACCTTCGGCTCGCCGACGGCGGGCGTGCGCACCACCCCAGGCCTGCTCGATGTGGCCGTCGAGCACACCGACGATCCCGTGCCGGCGCTCGGCGGCAGCCCGCGGTCGCTCGTGGACCCCCGGCTGCTCGTCAGAGAGGCGGCGCCCGCGGCGGGTCCGGGCGCGGGCGGGCTGCCCGCTCACGCGATGACCGGCTATGCGAAGACGGCGATCGAGATGGATCGCTCGACCGATCCGCGCCTCGTGAACGCGCGCACCACGCTCACGGAATTCACCGGGGGGCAGAAGGCGACGGTGACGATGTGGCGCGGCGAGCGTGTTCCGGCTACCGGCGGTCCTGGCGGGTCAGCGGGCGGAAGATGAGGCCCACGATCCAGCTGATGATGGCGAGCACGAGGGCTCCGAGCACACCCCACCAGAATCCGTCGACGGTGAGGCCGAAGTGCAGCCAGTGCTCGCTGATCCATCCGACGAGCAGAAGGAGCAGGCCGTTCACGATCAGCGAGAACAACCCGAGCGTCAGGATGTAGAGGGGGAAGGCGACGATCCGCAGGACCGTGCCGACGATGCCGTTCACGATGCCGAAGACGAGGGCGAGCACGATGTACGTCCAGAACAGCGCCCAGCCCGAGCCTGCCTTCCAGGCGGTCACGTGCACCCCCGCGACGATCAGCGTGGTCAGCCAGAGCGCGAAGGCGTTGATCAGCAGTTTGACGACGAATCGCATGGCGAAAGTCTCGCAGGTGCGCCGCTACCTTTGAAGAGTGTCTGAGAACGTGCGCCTGCGCCCCGAGATCGCCGCTCTGACGGCCTACTCGCAGGGGCGCTCGCCCTCCCCCGACGGATTCAAGCTCTCGAGCAACGAGAACCCGTACCCGGCGCTTCCCGGTGTGCTCGAGGCGGCGGCCGCTCACGTCGAGATCAACCGCTACCCCGACGGTGCCGCCGTCGCGCTGCGCGCTCGGCTGGCCGACCTCTTCGACGTCGAGTTCAGCGAGGTCATCGTCGGCGCAGGCTCCTCGTCGCTGCTGCAGCAGCTCTTCCTCGCGGCCGCGGCCCCCGGCGACGAGATCGTCTACGCCTGGCGTTCCTTCGAGGCATACCCCGGGTTCGTCACCGTCACGGGCGCCACGAGCGTGCACGTTCCCTTGACCGCAGGGCTCGAGCACGATCTCGACGCGCTCGCCGCGGCGGTCACCGATCGCACCCGGGTCGTCGTCGTGTGCTCGCCGAACAATCCCACCGGGCCGGCGGTCTCGGCTGCCGCGTTCGAGAAGTTCATGGCCGCCGTGCCCGCAGAGGTCCTCGTCGTCCTCGACGAGGCGTACCGCGAGTTCGTCACCGATCCGCTGGCCGTCGACGGTGAGGCGTACCTCGGCCGCTACCCGAACCTCGTCATCACCCGCACCTTCTCGAAGGCGTACGGGCTGGCCGGCCTGCGCGTCGGATACGCCATCGGCCCCGCGCGGCTGCTCGCCGCCGCGCGCGCCACGGCGATCCCCTTCGCCGTCACCGAGCTGGGGTTCGCGGCTGCTCTCGCGAGCCTCGAGCGCAAGCCGCTGCTCGACGAGCGTGTTGCCGAGATCGTCGCGCGCCGCGATCGCCTGCGCGGCGCCCTGATCGAGCAGGGCTGGAGCATTCCCTCCGCGCAGGGGAACTTCCTGTGGCTGCCGACCGGCGGCCTCACAACGCAGGCGGCCGACGCCTTCTTCGACGCCGACATCGCGGTGCGGCCGTTCGCCGAGGAGGGCATCCGCATCTCCATCGGAGAAGAGGAGTCGATCGAGCGCGTCCTGGCGGTGACTTCGGGGCTCCGGCAGGGTCGGTGAGACGCGCGCCAGCGCACTCTTGGTTTTGACAATCATTATCAATAAGGCGTAACGTCGAGGGCGTGAACCGATCGCGCTTTCTCGCTTCCGTCGCCCTCGCCGCAGCCGCCGTCGCCCTTGCCGGGTGCTCGGCCGGGGCATCCGGCGCCACCGATCCGGCGAAGTCCGGCACGATCAACGTCGTCGCGTCGACCGACGTGTGGGGCTCGGTCGCGAGCGCCATCGGGGGCGACCACGTGAAGGTCACGTCAATCATCGACGACCCCGACAAAGATCCGCACGAGTACCAGGCCGACGCCCGCAATCAACTCGCCATCTCGAAGGCCAACGTGGTCCTCTCGAACGGCGCCGGCTACGACGACTTCATCGGCACCATGGTGAAGGCGTCGAAGCAGCACCCGACCGCCCTCGTCGCGGCCGACATCTCGGGCTACGACCAGCACCCGAGCGACGGCGAGTTCAACGAGCACCTCTGGTACGACTTCCCGACCGTTCAGAAGGTGGCGGACCGGCTGGCGGATGCCTTCGCCAAGGCCGACGCGAAGGACGCCGCCGACTTCCACGCGAACGCCGACGCATTCGGCGCGAAGCTCGCCGGCCTCGAGGCGACGGAGACCCACCTCAAGTCCGAGCACGCGGGCACGGCGGTGACGATCACCGAGCCGGTGCCGCTCTACATGCTCGACGCGATCGGCCTGAAGAACGTCACCCCCGAGAAGTTCAGCGAGGCGATCGAGAACGACACCGACGTCGCGCCGACGGTCTTGAAGCAGACGCTGGATCTCTACAGCAGCGGCCAGGTCAAGCTGCTCGCCTACAACGAGCAGACCACGGGCGCGCAGACCCAGGCCGTGCTGGATGCCGCGAAGCGGAACCACGTCGCCGTCGTCCCCGTGACCGAGACGCTTCCCGCGGGCACGAACTACATTGGCTGGATGACCGCGAACCTTGAGGCGATCGGGGCGGCGCTCGATGACTGACGCACAGGCACGGCAGCCGGTGCTGAGCCTGCGCGGTGCGACGCTGCGCTTCGACCGGCGCACGCTCTGGCAGGGGCTCGACCTCGATGTCGCCCCTGGGGAGTTCATCGCGGTGCTCGGCGCGAACGGCTCGGGCAAGACGAGTCTGCTGCGCACGATCCTGGGGCAGCATCCGCTGAGCTCGGGCGAGGCGCTCGTCGCCGGCGAGCCGGTCACCGCGGGGAATCCGCGCATCGGCTACGTGCCGCAGCAGAAGCTCGCCGACGAGGGCACGCCGCTGCGTGCACGCGACCTCGTTGGGCTCGGCATCGACGGCGGCACGTTCGGCTTCTGGCCGAGCCGCTCGAAGCGCGCCCGCGTCGACCGGCTGCTGGCCGATGTCGGCGCCACGGACTACGCCGAGGTGCCCGTCTCGACGCTCTCCGGGGGGGAGCAGCAGCGTCTGCGGGTTGGCCAGGCACTGGCATCCGACCCCGTCCTGCTGCTCGCCGACGAGCCGCTCGCCTCGCTCGACCTCACCAATCAGCGGGCCGTGAGCGAACTGATCGACCGGCACCGACGCGAGCGCGGCTTCGGCGTGCTGTTCGTCACGCACGATGTGAACCCCGTGCTGCCGATCGTCGACCGGGTGCTCTATCTCGCCGGCGGCCGCTTCCGCATCGGCGCCCCCGACGAGGTGCTGCGCAGCGAGGTGCTCACGGAGCTGTACGGCTCGCCGGTCGATGTGATCCGCGCCCGCGGCCGCATCATCGTCGTCGGCACGCCCGATGCAGGCCACGCCCCGCACGACGAGCATCACGACGCGGGCCACGAGGACGTCTGCGACCACAATCCAGAGGACACCGAGGCGGTGGTGCTGTGATGCTGCACGACTCAGGCGTCTGGGGCCAGATCTTCGACTTCAGCGACTACGGCCAGCTGCTCGTGCTGCTGCGCAACTCGATCATCGCGGGCGCCGTGCTCGGGCTGATCGGCGGCCTCATCGGCGTCTTCGTGATGAGCCGCGACATGGCGTTCGCCGTACACGGCATCAGCGAGCTCTCGTTCGCCGGCGCCTCGGCCGGCCTGCTGCTCGGCATCGGGGTCGTGCAGGGCTCGATCGTCGGCTCGTTGGTCGCCGCGCTGCTGATCGGCGCGCTCGGCGCACGCGCACGCGAGCGCAACAGCATCACCGCCGTGCTCATGCCGTTCGGCCTCGGCCTCGGCATCCTGTGCCTCGCCATTTACTCCGGCCGCAGCGCGAACAAGTTCGGGCTGCTCACCGGGCAGATCGTCGCCATCGACGACCCGCAGGTCGGGTGGCTGCTCGCGATCGCGGTCATCGTGCTCATCGGCCTCGGCATCGTGTGGCGCCCGCTCACCTTCGCCTCGATCGATGCCGACGTCGCCGCGGCCCGCGGGGTGCCCGTGCGCGGGCTCTCCATCGTGTTCATGCTGCTGCTCGGGCTCACCGTCGCCGTCTCGGTGCAGATCGTCGGCGCGCTGCTCGTGCTGTCGATTCTCGTGACACCCGCCGCGGCCGCCCTGCGGGTCTCGGCCTCGCCCCTCGTGGTGCCGGTGCTCAGCGTGGTGTTCGGAGTGGTCTCGGTCGTCGGCGGCATCCTGCTCGCCCTCGGCGGCTCGGTGCCGATCAGCCCGTACGTCACGACCATCTCGTTCGCGATCTACATCGTGTGCCGGGCGATCGGGGCGGCGCGCGCGCGGCGCGGCATCTCAGGGCGACGGATGCCGGAGCCAGCCCTGTCTGCGGGGGCGCTGTCATGACCACCGCGAAGCGCAATACCTGGCAGCGTGAGGCCGTGCGCGAGGCTCTGTCCGAGCGGGACGACTTCGTCAGCGCGCAGGGCCTCTACTCGACCCTGCGCGACGGCGGCTCGCCGATCGGCCTCGCGACCGTCTACCGCGCGCTCGCCTCGCTCGCGGTGGAGGGCGAGGCCGACTCGCTGCAGTCGCCGGACGGCGAGGCGCTCTACCGCGCCTGCGTGACCACGGGGCACCACCACCACCTGATCTGCCGCAACTGCGGGCTGACGGTCGAGATCTCGGCCGACCCCGTCGAGGAGTGGGCACAGAGGGTCGCGAGCGCCAACGGCTTCACCGAGCCGCAGCATGTCGTCGACGTGTTCGGGCTCTGCGCGTCGTGCTCGCGCTAGGGCGGAGCGCGTGGTAAAGGCATCCCGCAGGCTCTGTTAGACTTGACGTTTGTCTGGCTCGGACTCCTCGAGCCGGTTCGCACCCACCAAGCCCCTTTCGAAACGAAGAGGTACTGGTGTGTGCCGACAAGAGATCTTGGGATGCCCCGTCCGGGGCATCGGTAGTGATGGAGGAATCACATGGCAGCAGTGTGCCAGGTGACCGGCGCCACCCCCGGCTTCGGTCACTCTATTTCGCACTCGCACCGACGCAACAAGCGTCGTTTCGACCCGAACATCCAGAAGAAGACGTACTACGTCCCTTCGCTTCGCCGTAACGTCACTCTGACGCTGTCCGCCAAGGGCATCAAGGTGATCGACGCCCGCGGCATCGAGGCCGTCGTCAAGGACATCCTGGCCCGTGGGGAGAAGATCTAATGGCCAAGCAGCAGGACATCCGCCCGATCATCAAGCTCCGCTCGACGGCCGGCACCGGTTACACCTACGTGACCAAGAAGAACCGCCGCAATGACCCGGACCGCCTCGTGCTCAAGAAGTACGACCCGATCATCCGCAAGCACGTCGAGTTCCGTGAGGAGCGCTAAGGAATATGGCTAAGAAGAGCAAGATCGCCCGCAACAAGCAGCGCGAGGTCATCGTCGCCCGCTACGCCGCGAAGCGCGCCGAGCTGAAGAAGCAGCTCGTCAACCCGAACGCGACCGATGAGGAGCGCGAGGCCGCCCGCGTCGGCCTGCAGAAGCTGCCGCGCAACGCGTCGCCGGTTCGCCTCCGCAACCGCGACCAGATCGACGGCCGCCCCCGCGGTGTCCTCTCGAAGTTCGGCATCTCGCGTGTCCGCTTCCGCGACATGGCGCACAACGGCGAGCTGCCCGGCATCACCAAGTCGAGCTGGTAAGCACAGTTCTCATCCGAAGGCCCCCTGGTTCTCCAGGGGGCCTTCGTCGTACCCCGGCTGGGACGCGAGGCTGCGCTACAGCTGCGGAAGCGCGCGACCGTTACCGGAAGCGCGCGGATCCGTAGGTGTAGCGCGGTTGCAGGGCAGCTCAGGAGGCGAAGCGGGCGGAGCGTTCCACGACGGTGCCGCCGGTCGCGGCATCCCATGAATAGACCCGCGTGCCGGTGATGAAGACCTGCTCGGCGCGGGAGTTCACGTCGAGGGGATCGCCCGACCAGATGACGAGGTCGCCGTCGAGGCCGGGCTCGAGCGCGCCGACGCGGTCGCGCAGTCCGAGGAACGACGCCGGGTTGACCGTCAGCGCCTCGATGGCGGTCTTCGGGTCGAGGCCCTCCTTCACGGCGAGCGACGCCTGGTGGATCAGGAAGTTGATCGGCACCACGGGGTGGTCGGTCGTGATCGCCACGCGCACGCCGGCGGCGGCGAGGCGGCCGAGGTTCGCGATCGCGCGCTTCCGCAGCTCGACCTTCGAGCGCGTCGTGAACAGCGGCCCGAAGATGACCGGCACGTCGCGCTCGGCGAGCACGTCGGCGAGCTCCGCGCCCTCCGTGCCGTGGTTCACGACGAGGCGGTAGCCGAACTCGTCGGCCAGGCGCAGCGCCGTCGCGATGTCGTCGGCGCGGTGCGTGTGCTGGTCCCACGCGAGCTCGCCCTCGAGCACGCGCACGAGCGTCTCCTTCGCGAGGTCCCGGTCGAAGGGCTCGCCCTTGGCGGCAGCCGCGTCGCGCTTGGCGCGGTAGTTCTGTGCGTCGACGAAGGCGGAGCGAATGACGGATGCCACACCGAGGCGCGTCGAGGGCAGCTGCTTCTTGTCCCCGTACACGCGCTTGGGGTTCTCGCCGAGGGCCGACTTCACCGACACGGCATCCGTGATCACCTGCTCATCGACCGTGCGGCCGCCCCAGGTCTTGATCGCGACGGTCTGGCCGCCGATCGGGTTGCCGGAGCCCGGCTTGATGACCGCGCTCGTGACGCCGCCGATGAGCGCGTCGCGGAATCCCTCGTCCTCGATGTTGATGCCGTCGATCGCGCGCAGCCCGGCGCCGTTCGGGTCGGTCATCTCGTTGGTGTCGTTGCCGGCCCAGCCCTCGGCCTCCTCGTGCACGCCGAGGTGGCCGTGCGCCTCGACGAACCCGGGGTAGACGGCCTTGCCTCCTGCGTCGATGACCTCGATGCCCAAGGGCACCTCGACGGCGGCGCCGAGGGCCTGGATGACCCCATCGACGACGACGATCGTGCCGTTCTCGACGGGGTCGGATGCCACAGGAACGAGACGCGCGTTCGTGATCGCGATGCTTCCGCGGGTGGTCAGAATGGGCTTCTTCGTGTCGTCAGCGGCCATGAACCCATCCTTTCACCCCCGCAACACGCCGAAATTCCGCGTGATTCCGCGGATGTGATGCTACTTTGGCCGTGGCCGGAGGGGGTCGGAAGACGGGCCTCTCTATGAGCCACCCGTTTCATCACTGAACACACGCTGCTGACGCAGCAGTAGTCCGAGGAGGACACCCCATGGCTGACAAGTCGCTGAACAAGACCGAGCTGGTCGCCGCTGTCGCCGGTGAGACCGGCCAGAGCCAGACCGTCGTCGGTGGCGTCATCGACGCTTTCTTCGCGACGATCTCCAAGACCGTCGCCGCCGGTGGCAAGGTGACGATCCCCGGCTGGCTCGCCGCGGAGAGCACCACCACCGCCGCCCGCACGGGCCGCAACCCGCAGACCGGTGCCGAGATCAAGATCCCGGCCGGCAAGCGCGTCAAGCTGACCGCGGGCTCGAAGCTGAAGGCCGCCGTCAAGTAAGACCGCTTCACACGAGGAAGGCGCTCACCCGCGGGTGGGCGCCTTTTTCGTGCCCCGGGGTGGGGCTTCCCAGGCGCCCGAACTGCCCCGAGGGGGCACTTTGGGTGCCTGCTTCCGCGAGCGCGCAGCCCGAACGCACCCCTCGGGGCAGCCGCAGCCGCCGGCGCGGGAAGCTCAAAGGTGTCTCGAACTACGCTGGTGCGGTGAACAGAGCGCAGCGCGTCGCGGGGCCGGTCGCTCTCGTCGTGGCGGCGCTCGTCGCGGTGATCGCGGCGCTCGCCTTCGGCGGCGCGAGCGCTCCGCTGGGGCTCAGCGACCCGGGCGCGGTCACCCGCTGGGGGCTGCCGATCACCCGGCTCGTCGTCGACCTTTCGGCGGCCGGCGTCATCGGCGCGCTGTTGCTGGCGCTGTTCGCATTGAGCCCCGCGAAGCCGGAGTTCGACAAGGCGGTCGACCTCGCCGCGGCATCCGCCGCCATCATGACGGTCGCGGCAGGCTTCACCACGGTGCTGTCGTTCAGCGACTCGTCCTTCACGCCACTCGCCGCGACCCAGGACTTCAGCAACCAGTTCCTGCAGTTCGTCACCCAGATCGCGCTCGGGCAGGCGTGGGGCATCACGACGCTCGCCGCCGCCGCGACGACGGTGCTGTGCTTCGCGGTGCGCGGGCAGACCGCGCTCGCGTTCGTGACGGTGCTCGCGATCGGCTCGCTCATCCCGATCGCCCTGCAGGGGCACGCGGCCGGCACGAGCGGGCACAATCTCGCGGTCACCTCGCTGGCGCTGCACATCATCGGCGCGGCGGTGTGGATCGGCGGCCTGCTCACCCTCGTGCTGATCCGCAACACGCTCGGCGGCGATCGCCTGCCCACCGTGCTTGCGCGCTACTCGAGCCTCGCTCTGATCTGCTTCATCGTCGTCGCGTTCAGCGGCTTCCTCAACGCGCAGCTGCGCGTCGGCACCTGGGCGAACCTGCTCACCTCCTACGGCGTGCTGGTGATCGGGAAGGCCACGCTGCTCGTCATCCTCGGCCTCTTCGGCGTGCTGCAGCGCCGCTGGCTGATCGAACGCCTGCGCACGAACGCCGGCCGCGGGCCGTTCTGGGTCATGGTCACCACCGAGCTCGCGTTCATGGGCCTCGCCTCGGGCATCGCGGCCGCCCTCGCGCGCACCGTCACCCCGGTGCAGCAGGTGGCGACGGGCACCACCCCGGCCGAGATCCTCACCGGGCAGCCGCTGCCGCCTCCCGAGACGCTGCGCGAGCTGGTCTTCGGGGCGAACGTCGATCCGATCTGGCTGCTGGTCTGTGTGTTCGGCATCTTCTTCTACGTCGCCGGCGTGCTGCGGCTGCGCCGCCGCGGCGACCGCTGGCCGCTCGTGCGCACCATCAGCTGGATCGCGGGCGTGCTCGTGCTGGCATACATCACGAGCGGTGGAATCGCCGTCTACGTCGACTATCTGTTCTCCGCGCACATGGCGATGCACATGGTGCTGACCATGCTCGTTCCGCTGCTGCTCGTCCCCGGCGCGCCCGTCACGCTGGCGGCGCGCGCGATCCAGAGGAGAACGGATGCCTCGCGCGGCGGCCGCGAGTGGATTCTGCTCGTCGTGCACAGCCGTGTCGCCGGCTTCCTCGCCAACCCGTTCGTCGCCGCGCTGCTGTTCGCCGGCAGCCTCTGGGTGTTCTACTACTCGCCGCTGTTCCGCTGGGCGACCGAGAACCACCTCGGGCACGAGTGGATGACCGCCCACTTCCTCATCACCGGCTATCTGTTCGTGCAGTCTCTGATCGGCATCGACCCCGTGCCGTTCCGGCTCGCCTGGCCGTTCCGGTTGCTGCTGCTGCTCGGCACGATGGTGTTCCACGCCTTCTTCGGGCTCACGATCATGACCGCCTCTGGGCTGTTCCTCGCCGACTGGTTCGGGGCGATGGGCCGCACCTGGGGGCCGACGCCGATGCAGGACCAGCTGACGGCGGGCGGCATCGCCTGGAGCATCGGCGAGATCCCGACGCTCGTGCTCGCGATCGTCGTCGCCGTGCAGTGGAGCCGCAGCGACGCCCGCGAGACGAAGCGGAAGGACCGGGCATCCGATCGCACCGGCAATGCCGACGTCGCCGAGTACAACGCGATGCTGCAGCGGATGGCGGAGCGGGACTCTTCCCGCCGCTGAGTCGCGATCCTATGCTTGGGCCAAGAGATTGGCGGACAGCATGATCGCAGCGATTCTGGCCTGGGTCTTCGGCCTTGCACTCGTCGGGCTCATCGTCGCGGGGCTCATCAGGGGCCGCGGCGGGCGCAAGCGGCATGAGTCAGGCGTCTACTCGGTGCCGACCGACGACGCCGCGGTCGCTAACGACGTCGAGTCGCGGCGCGGTCAGCTGCAGGAGCTGCACGGCGCGCAGAGCATGGGCCCCGGCGGGGTCTGAGGCACGGCTGGGCGACGGATGCCTGACCCGAGCAATCCCCTGGTGCCGAGCGGCTTCGATCTGCTGTTCCCGGTCGTCTTCGCAGTCGTCGCGCTGGCCGTGCTCGCCGGGATCGCCTTTACCGTCTACCGTCTGATCCGCGACCGGAGGAAGATCGCGGCATATCAGGCGGCGATGCTCGAGCTGACAGGCGAGGTCCTGAAGGCGACCCGCGATGGTGACCTCGCCAAAGCACAGTTGCTGCAGAGCCAGCTGCTGCTGATGCAGCAGCAACTTCTGAGCAGGCGGCAGCAGCCAGGCAACGCGACCCTGCTGAATCAGCAGATGATGAACGGGGTTGTGCCTGGGGACGTCAACGGAGACGGCATCCCCGGGAATTAGCCGGTGCCGAAGGCCCTGTGGGCTGAATCGTGAAGCGGCGTGCCCTGTGGATGAGCACGGGGTGAGGCATCCGTCGCCGTAATCTGTATCGGTGCCCCAGCTCTCTCGTGAACAGCAGGCCGTCTTCGACCTGATCGAGAAGACGCGCGAGCACGTGTTCGTGACGGGGCGCGCCGGCACGGGCAAGTCGACACTGCTGAACCACCTGGCGTGGAACACGGACAAGCAGCTGGTCATCAGCGCGCCCACCGGGGTCGCGGCACTGAACGTGGGCGGGCAGACGATCCACTCGCTGTTCCGGCTGCCGATCGGGGTGATCGCCGACCATGCGATCGACCAGTCCGACGAGCTGAAGAAGCTGCTCAACACGATCGACACGCTGGTCATCGACGAGGTCTCGATGGTCAACGCCGACCTGATGGATGCGATCGACCGCAGCCTGCGTCAGGCGCGCAAGCGGAAAGAGCCGTTCGGCGGGGTGCAGGTGGTGCTGTTCGGCGACCCGTACCAGCTCGCACCGGTGCCCGGCAGCCAGGAGGAGCGCGAGTACTTCGCCGACACCTACCGCTCGATGTGGTTCTTCGACGCGAAGGTGTGGCAGGGCGCCGAGTTGCGCATCGTCGAGCTCTCAGAGGTGCACCGGCAGCACGAGGCCGAGTTCAAGTACATGCTCAATGCCGTGCGGCACGGCATGGTCACGAAGGAGATCGCCGACCGGCTCAACAGCATGGGCGCGCGGCCGGCACCCGCCGACGGCGTCATCACGCTCGCGAGCCGCAACGACTCGGTGAACCGCATCAACCAGGCGCAGCTGAAGCGGCTGCCCGGGCGGCTGCAGACCGCGAAGGCCGAGATCTCGGGCGACTTCGGCGGCCGCAACTACCCGGCGGACGAGGCGCTCGAGCTCAAGGTCGGCGCGCAGGTGATGTTCCTGCGCAACGACACCCAGGGGCAGGGCGAGGTGCGCTGGGTGAACGGGTCCATCGGCACGGTCACGAAGATCACCGCGAACGTCGAGGTCGAGATCGACGGGGTGCGCTACGAGGTCGAGCCGGCCACCTGGGAACGGCACAAGTACAGCTACGACCCCGTGAACAAGAAGCTCGAAAGAGAGGTCGTCGCCGAGTTCTCGCAGTTCCCGCTACGGCTCGCCTGGGCGGTGACGATCCACAAGTCGCAGGGCAAGACCTACGACCGGGCGATCGTCGACCTCGGTGCGCGGGCGTTCAGCCCCGGTCAGACCTACGTGGCGCTGAGCCGGATCACCGCGCTCGAGGGGCTCTATCTGACGCGGCCGCTGCGCCCCGCCGACATCTGGGTCGACAAGGACGTGGAGAGATTCATGGCCGCGCGGACCGCTAGGAGGTGACGACCCTGTGGGTCGTCGCCGCGGTCCGCGCTGAGCGAGCTGTGCTCGCGAAGAGTCGCGCCCCGCGGGTCGCTGTCACGGCTTCGTAACGCTCGCAGCAGGCATCCGTTCGACGTGTCTTTCGCTCAAGACGCCCGCATAGACTCGAGCGACAGGCTGATGCGTCACAAGGGGTGGTGTGCATGGCGCCTCGGGGCGTTCGGGGGCGGCGCGCGACACGCGCGCTCGCCGCGGTTGCGGTTGCGCTGAGCGCTCTGCTCGCCGGCTGCAGCAGCGGCGCGGGCGGCGCGACCGTGACGGCGATCGGTGCGCAGGCCGGCGATCGGATGCCGGATGCGACGGCCAAGCAGCTGCAGGCCGCCCTCGACAAAGCCGTCAAGCTCTCGGGCGGCAGCGGCGGCGTCGCGGGCGTGTGGGCTCCGTGGGCGGGCACCTGGACTGCCGCCTCCGGCACCGTCTCACGCGACAAGGGCGCTGCACCCATGAACGTCGACTCGTCGTTCCGCATCGGCTCGATCACTAAGGAAGCGACCTGCACGGTGCTGCTGAAGCTCGTGGCCGACAAGAAGGTCGGTCTCGACGACGAGGTGTCGAAGTATCTGCCGCGCATGGTCGGCCTCAACGGGCTGACGCTCGGGGGGCTGTGCCAGAACACCTCGGGCTTCGCCGACTACTGGAGCAGCCTCAACCCCCAGATGGTGACGAACCCCGGGCGCAACTGGGACGCGGTCGAGCTGATCAACAGCGCCCTCGGGAAGGCGCGCGTCGGTGCGCCCGGGCAGACGTGGTCGTATTCGAACGCCGGCTTCGTGCTGCTCGGACTCGCGCTGCAGACCGCGACCCACCAGAACTGGCAGACGCTCTACCAGAAGTACGTGACCGGCCCCCTCGGCATCGCCGACACCACGACTCTGCCGACCGGCACCTCGCTGCCGTCCCCGTCGCCCACCGGCTACGCGGCCGACCGCGACCCGGTCACGGGGGCGACCAACTGCAAGGTGCTCGACGACGACACCGGGCTGTCGCCCTCCGCCATGCAGCAGGCGGGCGGGCTGGTCAGCACTCTCGACGACACGGCGTCGCTCGTGCATGCCGTCGCCGCCGGGGCGCTGCTGCCTGCCGGGGTCGCCGCGCAGCAGCAGAAGGCCGTCAACATGTCGGACTCGATGCCGTCCTGGGCGCAGTACGGGCTGGGGGTCGAGAAGATGGGTCCGCTCATCGGGCACGCGAGCGCCGTTCCCGGATTCGCGACCGCCGCGTACAGCGACCCGAAATCGGGGCTGACCGTCGTCGTCATGGTGAACAGCTCGACCCCGGGGGCGAACTTCGCCCGGCTCGTCGCCCTGCAGCTCGCGTCGATCGGGTCGAAGGCCTCGGCGTCGTCAGGCCACAAGCAGCCGGCCATCGGCTTGCCGTGGACGGCCGACCAGCTCGCCGCCGTGCTGCCCTCCGAGACCGGGTGCAACGCCGCGGCCGCGCCCGGCGACCCCGCGCTGAAGGCGATCGGGTCGATCGGGCCGGATTACTGAGACTGGACTGATCGGGCCGGGGATGCCGGGTGCGGGTGCCGTGGCGATGCCGGCGGTTGCGATACTGGCCTGATGCCGATCACCCCTGACACGAAGAACTGGACCTGGGTGCTCGAGCGCCCCTGCCCGGAATGCGGCTTCGCCCCCGACGCCGTCGCGTACCGGGACGTGCCGCGACTGGTCCGCGATGCCGTCGTGGTGTGGCAGCGGGTGCTGGCGGAGCCCGCGATCGAGGTGCGGCCCGACGAGTCCACCTGGTCGAAGCTCGAGTACGGGGCGCACACCCGCGACGTATTCCGCATGATGCATGCGCGCCTCAACCTGATGCTCGTGCTGGTCGACCCCGACTTCTTGAACTGGGACCAGGACGACACGGCGGTGGAGCGGGACTACGGCGCGCAGTCCTCCGCGACGGTCGCCCACGAGCTCGCGGCGGCGGGCCGCGCGATCGCCGAGGCGTTCGAGCTCGTGCCCGATGCCGACCTCGGACGCACCGGCCGGCGCACGGACGGTTCGCGCTTCACCGTCGAGTCGCTGGCGAAGTACTTCGTGCACGACATCGTGCACCACCGCTGGGATGTCACCGGCGAGGCCTTCGCCGGCGCGCGCTCGGCCGGGTCCTGATCAGCGCGGACCCCAGCACGACGACAATCAGGCCGAGTCCGAGCGCCCAGGTGAGCTCGGGGTCGACGAGCGTCGTCGCGGGCGTCGGCAGGCGCACGGCCGCGGCGGCCGGGCGCTGGGTCGCGGCCTGAGGAGTGGCATCCGTCTGCTTCGAAGGCGCGCTGCGGCCCATGCTGTTCACGGCATATACGCGATAGCTGCGGCCCTTGCCGTTGCTGAGGCCGCTATCGGTCCACGACACGGTCTGTTGCCCGCTGACGAGCGGGGTGAACGCGGTGAGGAGCTTGCCCGAGGCATCCGTCACCGCGTAGAACTCGGCGCCCGTCACGGCGGGCCAGCTCAGCGCGATCGCGCCGTCGCCCGCGGTGGCGGTGATCTTCTTCGGGGCGGCGGGGGTCGCGGCGGCTGCCGCCAGCACGGCGGGATGGACGGAGGCCACGGCGTGCGTGCCGGAGGCCGTCGTGGTGCGCAGCGACACCGTGTGCTGGCCCGGGGTGAAGAAGATGGTCGACATGCTCGGCGCGGTCGTCGTGAACTGCCGCGCGGAATCCGTGGAGCCGTCGATGGTCCAGCGGTAGCTGACGATCGGGTCGGCGGGGTCGCTGAGGCTGCCGGCCGCGCTGAACCGCGACAGCTTGCCGACCTCGATCATGGACGACGCCGTCACGTGGGCCTTCGGCTTGGCCGCGGCGAGCAGCGGCAGGCCGAGCACGGCGCGCAGCTGCTGCGCCGCGTTGGCGGTGTCGCCGCGCTGATAGGTCGTGTGGTTGACGAGGATGTTCGGGTCGCCCGACTCGTCGCCCGTGGCCTCGACGATGTGCGCGAAGTCGCGCACCGGGTAGTTCCTGCCGCCGATCTCTCGGTCGTCGACCAGGCCGCAGATCGGGTCGCCGTCGTGGCAGTAGTCGAAGATCGGAGCCCCGTGGAATTCCCCGGCCCAATCGCTGCTGCCGTTCGCCCCGCTGTGCACGAGGTAGCCGTCGAGGCCCGGCGCGAAGCTGCCGTAGTCGCCCGCGGCATCGGACGAGTCGAAGTAGGTGTTCCCGAAGAACACCGCGGCGACGATGCTCTTGCGCGCGCTCGGCGTGGCCGAGAGCACGGCCTCGACCATCGCCTGCGCCCCCTGCGAGTAGCCGGAGATGATGACTCCCGTCCGCGGGCAGCTGCGACTGAGGCGGTCCAGCTCTGCGGCCGCCGCGTGGGCGCCCAGCTCGACCGACTTCGTGTAGCCGCCCAGATCACCGCTGACGAGCGCGTCGCCGCCGATGACGTCGATTCCGATCGCGGGGTAGGGCACCGGGTACGGCGTGATCGTGACGCCATTCGCGGCGGCCGTCGCCGCGACGCGTTTGAAGACGTCCGAGACCGGGCCGCCCATTCCGAGCGTGGGGTTCGCCGTCGTGTAGCGCGTCTTCGCCGGCACGCCGTTGTCCTCGCCGGAGCCGCGGGCGCCGATGAACTCGTAGTCGGGGCAGTTCGGCGGCGCCGCGAGCTTCGTGTCGATGGTGGGGGTCGGCGTGGGAGTGGCCGCCGCGACCCGAGCCGCCGCGTCGGCCGGTGTCGCGGACGACAGCGCGAGGGCGAGCGCCGCGAGGGCGGCCGCCATCGCTGCAGGCATCCGTCGGCGCGTTCGGGTCACCCCTTCGACGCTACTCGCGGGTGCTGCGCGAGCACTGGGTCCTGCGGCGCTGGGTCCTGCGGATCACGGAAGGTAGGCGGAGGCCGTCCACAGGTGCATCGCGGCGTAGCTGCGCCACGGCGACCACGCGGCGGAGACGACGGATGCCTCGCGCGCGTTCCGCGCCCCGACCGCCTTCTTCAGCACCAGATCGTCCGGAGCGAAGGAGTCGGGGTCGCCGAGGGCGCGCAGGGCGATGTAGTCGGCGGTCCAGGGGCCGATGCCGGGCAGCGCGAGCAGCGCGCGGCGGGTCTCGGCGCGATCGGCAGCGGGGCTCAGCTCAAGGCCGCCGGCGATCGCCTCGGCGAGGCGGTGCAGGGCGGCGGCGCGGCCGCCGGTGAGGCCGATCGCGCGCAGTGCTTCGACGCCGGCATCCGCCACCGTCCGCGGGGACGGGAACGCGCGCAGCGCAGAGCCGGCCACCGGGGTGCCGAATGCGCCGACGAGCCGGCCGGCGAACACCGCGGCTGCCTTGAGCGAGACGGCTTGGCCGATCACGGTGAGCAGGGCCGTGGTCGCGCCGTCGAGCGAGCCGGGCACGCGCAGGCCGGGCCGGGCCGCGATCAGCGGGCCGATGACCGGATCGGGGCCGAGTGCTTCGGTGATGAGCTGCGGGTCGGCGTCGAGGTCGAGCCAGCGGCGCAGCTTCGCGACGATGAGCGTGAGGTCGGCGATGTCGGCCGGCTGGATGCGCACCGTGACGTGTTCTGCGCCTGCTGCCGCCCAATCGACGGTCGCGAGCGCCGGGCCGTGCGGGGCGGGGATGCTGGTGGTGAAGGCCCCGTCGTCGGCGACGAGATCCATGCCGGTGACGGCATGTGCCCGCTGGAAGGCGCGCATGGCGGCCGCGTCGTAAAGGCCGCGGTGGCGCAGGCGCAGCACGATCGTGGGGGTCGCGTCGGAGCTCGGGACATCGTCGCGGGCTCGGTCTCGGTACGCGGCTGCGCCGCTGCCCGGCTCGGGAACGCGCGGCTGCGCCGCTCCTCGGCCGGCCGGGGCGGGGGCGGAAGCCGGGCGCCGCAGTGCGGAGGGCGAGGTGCCGTACTCGGCGAGCATGACGTCGTTGAACTGGCGCACGCTGCCGAAGCCCGCGGCGAAGGCGATGTCGGCGAGAGGCAGCGTCGTCTGCTCGATCAGGGTGCGCGCGGTCTGGGCGCGGCGGGTGCGATTGAGCTGCACGGGCGAGGCGCCGACCTCGGCCACGAGGATGCGGTGCAGGTGGCGCTCCGAGACCGAGAGCCTGCTCGCGAGGCCCGAGACCCCCAGCTCATCGATGGCCCCGTCGCGGATCGCGCGCACGGCGCGGGCAGCGAGGTCGCCGCTCGCGTCCCAGTGGCGCGAGCCGGGAAGCGCGTCGGGCCGGCACCGCTTGCACGCGCGGAACCCCGCAGCGACCGCGGCCGCGGCCGTCGGGAAGAACACGGCGTTGCGGCGCAGCGGCTTGCGGGCGGGGCAGGACGGCCGGCAGTAGATGCCCGTTGTCGTCACGCCGAGGAAGAACCGCCCGTCGAAGCGCGGATCGCGACCGGATGCCGCGCGGTAGGCGACCTCGGGGTCGAACGGGTCAACGGGAGTGATGCTCACCCCACCATCTTGAGCGCTGGCGCGCCCTGCGGATGGCGGAAATCGGACATCGGTGTGCGGCGGTAGCCTGGCGGCGATGAAGAAGCGGCTACCCGGACTCGCCCTCTGCGTGGGCATCGCCCTGGTTGCGACCGGCCTCGGCAAGCTGCTCCCGGTGGTCGGCGCGCCCGTCTTCGGCATCGTGATCGGCGCGATCATCGCCGCGTTCCTGAAGCCGGGTGCGGCGACGGATGCCGGGGCGAGCTGGTCGGGAAAGTACGTGCTGCAGGCATCCGTCGTCGTCTTCGGCACCGGTCTGTCGATCCGTCAGGTGCTGCAGACGGGCTGGCACTCGCTGCCCGTCATGCTCGGCACGCTCGCGATCGCGCTGCTCGGCGCGTGGCTGATCGGCCGGGCGCTCGGCCTCGACGGCGATGTGCGCACGCTCATCGGCGTGGGCACCGGCATCTGCGGGGCGTCGGCGATCGCGGCGACGCAGTCGGTCATCCGCGCCAGATCGGCCGACGTCGCCTACGCGATCGGCACGATCTTCACCTTCAATGTGATCGCGGTCGTCACGTTCCCGTTCATCGGGCGGGCGCTCGGCATGAGCGACCACTCCTTCGGCCTGTGGGCGGGCACGGCGATCAACGACACCTCGTCGGTCGTGGCGGCGTCGTTCAGCTTCAGCGCGGCGGCCGGCGCCTACGGCATCGTCGTGAAGCTCACGCGCACGCTCATGATCATCCCGATCACGATCGCGCTGGCGCTGTACAAGCGGCGACAGGATGCCCGGGCCGCGGTCGCGGGCGACACCGCGGTCGACGGCTCGGCTCAGACCCCCGCGCGCGTCTCCTGGAACAGGGTCGTGCCGCTGTTCTTGATCTGGTTCCTCGTCGCCGTGGTCGTGGACTCCCTCGGGGGGATCCCCGGCTCGTGGCATCCGTATCTCAGCGAACTCGGCAGCTTCATGATCACCGTCGCGCTTGCGGGCATCGGCCTCGGAACGCGCATCGGGGTCCTTCGGCAGGCGGGCTTCCGGCCGCTCGCGCTCGGCGCCAGCCTGTGGGTGCTGGTCGCGCTGTCGTCACTGGGTCTTCAGGCCGTCACCCACACGCTCTGACTTCGCGGACGCCGCGGACTTCAGCGCCGGGTCGATCAGGGCCAGCACGGCGGCCGCCCCCACCACGACGGCGACCGCGATGCCGAGGCTGTGCAGCCCGGAATCCGTCGGCGCGCTCGGGAACGCGAGGCCGATCGCGGCGGACGAGAGGATCGAGCCGAGATACACCGCCGTGCGGGACAGCCCCGATGCGGTGCCCAGCTGGGCACCCGGCGCCTGGCGGTAGAGCGCCTGCTGGTTGCTGACGGAGGCGAGCCCCTGCGGCACACCGAAGATCGCCGCGACGAGAAGCAGCAGCCAGAGCGGGCTCGCACCCGTGAGGAAGACGAGCAGCACCCCGCCGACGAACGGGATCGCCCCAGAGAGCACGAGCGGCAGGCGCAGGCGCTGGTTCTTGGCGATCATGATCGAGGTGGCGGCGGCGAGCACGGCGGTCGGCAGCTGGATGAATCCGGCCTGGTCGGCCGAGTACCCCGCGGAGCCCTGCACCCACTGGCTGAAGCCGTACATCATCGAGTAGGCGCCGAAGTAGATGAGCAGCATGCGCAGGTAGGTGCGGCTGAGCGCGCCGTTGCGGCGGAGCATGCGAATGTCGATGAACGGATGCTCGCTGCGCAGCGACCACCAGATCAGCGCCGCCACCAGCACGATCGTCACGCCGACGAGCCAGATCAGCTCGACCTTGAGGTTGAGCAGGAACACGAGCAGCGACGCCAGGGCGCCGGCGAAGAGCACGATGCCGATCGGGTCGATGTCGCGCAGGGCGGGTTTCGGGCCGGTGCGCTCTGGCCGCGTCTTGTCGGACGGGACCCAGATGATCGCCGTGACGAGTGCGATCGCCGCGAGCGGGATGTTGACGAGGAAGATCGACTGCCAGCCGAACACGCTGATGAGCAGGCCACCGAGCACGGGCCCGACGGCGGCCGTCGTCTGGCTGGCGATCGAGATGCCGGAGAGCAGAGCGGGCGGCGTCTGCCGATCGAGGCGCGTGCTCTGGTCGCGGATCAGCGACATCGCCGACGGATAGGCGGCCGAGGTGCCGATGCCGATCAGGATGCGCGAGATCAGCACCGCCGAGAAGTCGTGCCAGATGTTCGGCAGGAAGCCGGCGATGAGCACCACGACGAGGCCGACGAGGTAGACGCGCTTCGGGCCGAAGACGTCGGCGAGCTTGCCCATCGTCGGCTGCGCGATCGCGCTCGCGAGGTAGAGCCCGGCGACGAGCCACACGACGGTCGAGGTCGCGACGTGCAGGTCGTGGCTGATCGGCACGAGCGCGACGGCGATCATGCTCGTGTTGATCGGATTCAGCACGGGCCCGATCAGCACCGGGGTGACGAAGCGCCAGGTGAAGCGGCCCGTTCCGGTGGTGGCTGCTGCCGTTTCGGTCACTTCTGTTCCTCTTCGATCTTCATGAGCAGGGTGAGGCCGCGGGCGACCAGATCGCGCTCGTCAGCGGTGAGCTTGGTGGCGAGCAGGCGCACGAGATCGGCGTGCCTGGCTTCGTCGGTCTGATTGACGGTGGCAGCGCCGGCGTCCGTCAGTGTGAGCAGCTCGCGTCTGCCGTCCTCCGGGTCCTTGGACTTGACGACCCAGCCCCTCTCCACCAAGTCGGCCACGACCGCACCCATCGATTGCGGGGTGATCTGCTCGAACCGGGCGAGCTCAGCGGTCGTCAGCTGCCGCTTGCGGCGCAGCCAGGCGAGGGCCGCCTCGTGCCGCGGCGGTAGCTCGCCGATCTGCCGGCCGCTGCGCATCGCGCGGCGCAGCGAGGCGAGCATGTCGCCGATGCGGTCAGCGAGAAGTTCGGGGTCCGGTGGTGTGCTCACATCACAATAGTAAGGCAGACTTGCAAGGTAATCTGTCTAGTTCAACCATGGCGGCGGATGGAGCATCGCCGCGCTCAGCCCCCGTCCGGCGTTCCGGGTGGTGCTGCGGCTCGGATTCTGGCGGCGGTGCCGTTGCCGGCGGTCTTCCATCCGGTGTCGGTGCTGCCGTGGGTGTACCGCACTTCCGGGGTGCCGTGGGTCATTCTGAGGTGCCAGGGCCCCGTGTCGATCTCGTGGTGATGGAACCAGCACACCAGGACGCCGTTGCAGACGTCCGTGGGTCCGCCGTCTGTGTATGGGACCACGTGGTGGACCTCGCACCACTGCGCGGGAACGTCGCAGCCGGGGATGATGCAGGTGCCGCCGTCGCGCAAGGCGATCGCGCGGCGCTGCCTTTTCGTGAACCCCCGCACTTCCAAACCGAGGTTGAGGACGTCGCCGTCCTTGCCGAAGATCACGGTCTGGATCCCGCCCGCACACGCCGCCTGCACCGCCTCCTGAACCGGGACAGGTTCGCTGGTGCCGGCGTAGAACGCGAGCCCCGAACCGGACTGAAGCTCGGCGGCAGTGGTGCTGATCCACACGGTGGGGTGATCCCCGCCCATATCCGGCATTTCCGCCGAGCGGGCGGCGCTGCTGAACACGTCCCTGAGGTGATCGGCGGCCTTCTGCCCCCGGGTACGCGCATCAGCAGGCACCGCATCAGACTCGGGTTGGAAGGTGACGGTCTTCTTCCCCTTCGGGTTCGAGAGCCCATCCAAAACCCCGCGCACCACGGCGGCATGCCCCGCCGGTAGTAGACCCGATACTCGGGCGGCGCCGTCGACGGTGGGTCCGATCCAGAAGAACCGGCCGTCCATCGCCTTCGCCGCCTGATCCACCACCGCCGCGACGTTCAACGCCGCGGCCTTCTCCGCCGCCTTGGCCTTCACCTCATCCGCACCGGCAGAGGTCGCGAGCTCGACAAGCTGCGTCTGCACGGCCTGCAACTCGCGCGCCTCGGGTGTTCCAGGTGCCGCTGCGAGGTTCTCGAGCGTCCCGCCGGCGGCCTTCTTCAACTCGCCGCTGATCGCGGCCGCGCTCTCGCGTCCGATCCGCCCGTCCAGCACCGCCTGCTCCACTGCGGGCAGCTGCGCGAGATCCGAGGCGTCCTTCACGAGCTTCGCGGCCTCCTTCCCGGAGGACCTCGTGATCCCCGCCAGCGCCCCGGCCGCGGTCTTGAACCCCAACCGACGGGCCAGCGAATCCTGATCATCCGCGACGGACCGCCTGGCCACCTCGCCCGCGGCCGCGATCCGCAACGCGTCCACCTGCCGGGCGGCGGCCTCGATCTCTTCCACGAAGCCGACCAGCTGCCCGTCGGTCAGCGCGCCCGGGTCCACCGGCAGACGCCCGACCAGGCGCGACAATGCGCCCGACGCGGAAAACCCCGGCCCCGGCATCCGATCACCCCCGAAAAACACGCAACAACCAACAGCAACAAGCTCGCAGCATCTGGCGACATTTACGCGTAACGGGTTCAGGGGGCGACCCCAACAAGCTACCGACACTCTAAAATAAACATACGAGCAATGTCAATCGCAGATCCACAACTTCATAGAATTTTTGTTCACCACCCCCGTCGACACCCACAGCCTTACACGGCCCAGTGACATCTCTCGCCCGGTATCCATCGCTTCGCGTGCCTCGTTCGAACTAGGGTGCCGTCAAGGCAGACAGAAAGAGGTAGCGCAGTGGCTGCAGATCGTTTCGTGGGCAAAACCGTCATCGTCACAGGGGCCGGCTCGGGCATCGGCAAGGCGACGGCCGCGCGCATCGCCGAAGAGGGCGGCAAGGTGGTCGCGGCCGACGTGGTCGCCACGCGGCTCGAGGAGCTGAAGGCGGAGAATCCGTCGCTCGACATCGTGACGGTCGCCGGCGACATCACGAAAGACGAGGACATCGCCCGCATCGTCGCCGCGGCGGGCGGTCCGGTCTGGGGTCTCGCCAACGTCGCGGGCGTGATGGACTCGTTCCAGCCCGCGCACGAGATCGACTGGAAACAGTGGGACTTCGTGCTCGCAGTCAACCTGACGGCGACGGCGAAGCTGATGGCGGCCGTGATCCCGGGGATGCTCGAGGCCGGCGCCGGCTCGATCGTGAATGTGAGCTCTGAGGCGGGGCTGCGCGGCTCGGCCGCGGGCGCCGCTTACACGGCGTCGAAGCACGCGGTGATCGGTCTCACGAAGAACTCGGCGGTGATGTATGGCAAGAAGGGCATCCGGGTGAACACGGTCGCCCCGGGGGCGGTGCAGACGAACATCCAGGCCGAGTTCAAGTCGGCGCTCGCCGGCGAGGCCATCGGGCCGTTCATGCAGGTCGTCGTTCCGGGCGTCGCGCAGCCGGAGCAGCTTGCCTCGTCGATTGCGTGGCTGCTGTCCGAGGACGCGTCGAACGTCAACGGCGCCGTGCTCGCCGACGACACGGGGTGGAGCGCCATTTAGCTCGGAGTCGAAGGGCCGGCGGATTCATCGTCCGCCGGCCCTTTCGCATGCTGCTTTGACATCAACTTAGTTCCGTGCTTTATTAAGCTCCGAACTAAGTCAGTTCCCGACCTGAGAAGGCCTTTCAATGTCGAATCGCTCGCCGCACGCCGACGTCAACCGCTCGGCCGTACTGGCCCATCTCGGAGCACACGGACCGGCCTCGCGCGCAGACCTCTCCCGCGCGCTCGGTGTCTCGCCGGCGCACATGACGCAGCTCACCAGGGAACTGCTCGCCGACGGACTCGTGGTCGAGCTCGAGCAGGCGCCGTCGCAGGGCGGTCGCCCCGCGCGCATGCTGGGCGTGGCCGCAGCCGCCGGAAGCGCGGTGGGCGTCAAGGTCGTCGCCGACCATGTCGCGTTCGTCGAGGTCGGCATCGACGGAACGGTCGTGCGGTCGGCCGCGCGCGAGTTCGACGCATCCGCGACCACGGCCCTCGCCGACCTGACCGAGCTCCTGTCGGATTTCATCGCCGATGCGAGGTCGCCGCGCCTGCTCGGCGTGGGGGTCGGCATCCCCGGCAGCGTCGACAATCAGGCGAGCGGTGTCGTCGACTCCGTCCAGCTCGGCTGGACGCAGCTTCCCGTCGGCGCGACCCTCCGCCGCGCGCTGGGGCATCCTGTGCTCGTCGAGAACAACGTCAACGCCCTGGCGATGGCGGAGCGCCTCTATGGCATCGGCCGCGAGCACGACGACTTCCTCGTCGTCACGATCGGAACGGGCGTCGGCTCGGGCATCGTTCTCGGCGGATCCGTGTTTCGCGGCGCGGCAGGCGGTGCGGGCGAGATCGGGCACATCCCGGTCGCGGAGGACGGGCCGCAGTGCTCGTGCGGGAACCACGGATGCCTGGAGGCGCTGATCTCCGAGACGGCGCTCGTCCAGACTGCACGCGCACGCGGTGTCATCGATGCGGGCGACGGCATCGATGCGCTTCGTGCCGCGGCGGATGCCGGGGTCGCGGGCGCCTTCGCCGTGTTCGCCGAGGCGGGGCACCGCCTCGGTCGGGCGCTTGCCGGACTGATCCATATCATCGACCCCGAGCTCGTCGTGGTCATGGGCGAGGGCACCTCCGCGTGGCCGCACTGGTCCGCGGGATTCGAGCCGGCCCTTCGCTCTGCCCTCATTCCGAGCCGTCGCGGCATCGCCGTCGCCGTCGAGACCTGGCAGGACGAGAGCTGGGCGCAGGGTGCGGCCGCACTGGTGCTCGCGACCCCGTTCGACGCCGACGGCATCGCCGGCGCTGAGGGAGAGCTCGTGCGCGAGCGGCTGGTGTCCGGCTCAGGCGGTGGTCGCTGATGGTGCTTCCGGCGGTTGCGCCTGCTCATCGTCTGAGCAGCGAAGGCGGGTCGGTGACGCGGCGCAGGCGGGGACCGCTCAAGCGGCGTCTCGGCTACGCGGGAACGGTCGCGATCTTCCTGCTGCCCAGTCTCGTGCCGCTGCTCGCGTTCGTGATCGGGCCGATGATCTCCGCCGCGTGGACGAGCTTGCACTCATGGAACCTGATCGGCGACATGCAGTGGGTCGGATTCCGCAACTACAGCTTCCTGATCGGCGATCCGGCCACGCGGAACGCGTTCCTGCACACGATCTACTACATCGTCGGCTACCTGCCGCTCGTGTACGTGGGTGGTCTGGCGCTCGCTCTCGCGCTCAACGCGAAGATGAAGGGCCGCGCCCTGCTGCGCGGGGTCTACTTCCTTCCCGTCGTCACGAGCTGGGTGGTCGTCGCACTGGTCTGGCGCTGGCTGCTGAACCCCAGCGTCGGGATCGTGAACCACACGCTCGCCCTGATCGGCATTCACGGACCCGGATGGTGGGCGGACCCGGCGTGGTCGATGCCCTCGATCATCATCGCGTCGGCGTGGAAAGACCTCGGCTTCGTGATGGTCATCCTGCTGGCGGGGCTGCAGACGATCAACCAGGACCTGTACGAGGCTGCGGAGATCGACGGAGCAGGTTGGTGGCGCCGCCTGTTCAGCATCACGATGCCGATGCTCTCGCCCTCGACCTTCTTCGTGGTCGTGCTCTCGCTGATCAACGGCTTCCAGGTGTTCGACCAGGTGTTCGTCATGACCGGCGGCGGGCCGAACAACTCCAGCCAGGTCGTCGTGCAGCAGGTGTACGACCTCACCTTCCGATACGGGCAGGCGGGGATGGCATCCGCTCTGTCATGGCTCCTTTTCCTCGTCATCCTCGTCGTCACGCTCGTGCAGTTCTACGGGCAGAAGAAGTGGGTGAACTATGCGTAGCCCGCTCGGCAAGACCGTCTTCTACGTGGTCGTGATCGCCGGTGCGATCGCCATGCTCTTCCCCTTCGTGTGGACCGTCGTGACATCGATCAGCCCTGGGGCGAGCCTCACCACGACGCCGAAGCTGATCCCGGAGAATCCGTCGTTCGGCCCCTATCTCGAGTTGTTCAGCCGGGTGCCCTTCGCGCGCGTGATCGTCAACTCGCTGGTCATCGCCGTGGCGAGCACGATCCTGCAGCTCGTGACGAGCGCGATGGCCGCCTACGTCTTCGCGCGCATGCCGTTCCGCGGCCGGGGCGCGATCTTCCTGCTGTATCTGGCGACGATGATGATCCCGTTCCAGGTCCTCATCGTCCCGCTGTTCGTCGAGATGAAGGCGCTGGGCCTGATCAACACCTACGCCGGCGCGATCCTGCCGACGATCGCGTCAGCCTTCGGGGTCTTCCTGCTGCGGCAGGCGATGAGCACGGTGCCGCTCGAGCTGGATCAAGCGGCCACCATCGACGGCGCCGGGCACTTCAGGGTGTTCTTCCAGATCGTCCTGCCGCTCGTGCGCCCGGCCTTGGCGACGCTCGCAGTGTTCGGATTCCTGAACACCTGGAACAGCTTTCTCTGGCCGCTGATCATCCTGCGGGATCCCCTGATGCAGACCCTGCCCGTGGCTCTGTCGAGTCTTCAGGGGCAGTACTCGACCCAGTGGGACGTTCTGATGGCCGGCTCGGTGATCAGCATCCTGCCGATGTTCGCGCTCTACGTCTTCGCCCAGAAGTACATCGTCCAGGGCGTCGCAGGCACCGGTCTCAAATAGACCGGGCCGCATCCCCACCCCCACCCGAAATCCCTGCACATCAAAGGAGATTGCACTCTCATGAACAAGAAGCTCGTCGCGACCGCAGCGGTCGCGGCCCTCGCCGTGGTCGGCCTCGCCGGCTGCTCATCGTCCGGCGGCGGCAACGCATCCGGCGGAAAGACGACCGTCACGTACTCCGACTTCATCTCGGCCGGCGGCAACGAGAAGAACCTGCAGGCCATCGTCGACTCGTTCGAGAAGGCCAACCCCGACATCACGATCAAGGTCACCACGACCGCCTACGCGGACTACTTCACGAAGCTCCAGACCGACCTGGCGGCAGGCACGCAGTCGGATGTGTTCGATGTGGATGCCGGCAGCTACGCGACCTACCAGAGCCAGGGCGTTCTCGCACCGCTCGACGGGGTCACGGCGTCGGCGTATCGCACCTCTGTTCTCGACACCTACAAGACCGGAGGGAAGCAGTACGGGCTGCCCACCTCGTTCTCGAACGTGGTGCTGTTCTACAACAAGGACCTCTTCGACAAGGCCGGGGTCTCCTACCCGACCAAGGACTGGACCTGGGCCGACGAGCAGGCGGCAGCCGAGAAGCTGACGGACAAGTCCAAAGGCATCTGGGGCGACTACCAGCCGGTGACCTACAACGAGTACTACAAGGCGGTCGTGCAGGCCGGCGGACAGTTCCTCAGCGACGACGGCAAGAAGGCCGCGTTCAATGACGCCGCCGGCAAGAAGGCCGCCGACTGGATCGCCGGGAAGTCCGGCACGGTCATGCCGACCGCAGCCGACGGCGCGGGCACGGCCGACTTCGACACCAACCTGTTCAAGGCGGGAAAGCTCGCGATGTGGCACACCGGCATCTGGATGTTCAGCACGCTCGGCCAGTTGCCGTTCGGCTGGGATGTCCAGGTCGAGCCGGGCGACACTCAGCAGGCGAGTGCGACATTCTCGAACGCGGTCGTCGTCTCGAAGGACGCGAAGGACAAGACGGCCGCCCAGAAGTGGGCCGAGTACCTCACCAGCTCGAAGGAGATGGTCGACGTGCGCCTCAAGGCAGGGTGGGAGCTCCCCGCGGTGAGCGACGAGTCGCTGCTCCAGCCGTACCTCACGGCGGGAACGCCCGCCAACCGCCAAGCCGTCTTTGACTCGCTCGAGAAGGTTGCCAACGCCCCGCAGCTCGGGGCGAACTCGCAGAAGATCCAGGACGACGTGACCAACGCGCTCGGCGAGATCGCCGCGGGCCGGCAGAAGACCGCGACCGCGATCCCGGCGACCGCCGAGCAGGTCGACTCCCTGCTCAAGTGAGCTCGGGCCGTGCCCGCTGCGGCGGGCACGGCCTCTCACCGCCCGACTTCCCAGCGAAAGAGTGCCCGTGCACCGTTATAACGACTCCCGACTCGCCGAGCACAGCCTCGCGCTGATCACCGGTCTTCAGACGCCGGGAGGCGCGTACCCGGCCAGTCCCACTTTTTCGGCATACGCCGGGTACTGCTGGTTCCGGGACGGCGCGTTCATCGCCGACGGTGTGTCGGCGGCCGGAGCCGCCGAGTCCGCCGAGCGCTTCTTCGATTGGTGCGCAGGCGTCCTCCGCAGTCGCGCCGACCACATCCGCTGGATCGTGGCGGAGACCCGCGCCGGCAGGCCGCCCGAAGGCGCGAAGATGCTCCCGGCGAGGTACACCTTCGCCGGTGCCGACGGTCTCGACGAATGGTGGGACTTCCAGCTCGACGGCTACGGCACCTGGCTGTGGGCGCTCGCCGAGCACCTGCGGCGCCACGGGGCCGACGGGGAGCGCTGGCGCGACGCCGTCGAGCTCACGGTCGACTACCTCACCGCATCATGGTCCAGGCCCTGCTACGACTGGTGGGAGGAGCACAGCGACCACGTGCACGTCTCCACACTCGCGTGCATCGCGGCCGGCCTCGACGGCGTGGCGGGCGCCGGCCTCCTGGACGGCGGGCGCGAGCACGACGCCCGTGAGGCGTCCGCCGCCATCCACGCTCTCGTCCGCGAGCGCGGCACTCGCGACGGATTCCTGGTGAAGTGGTTCGGCAGCACCGCGGTCGACGGCAGCCTCGCGGCCGCTCTCGCGCCCCTCGGCTGCTTCGACCCCGGCTCCGCGCTCGGCGAGAAGACCCTCGATGCACTGGAGCGTCAGCTGACCGTGAGCGGCGGGACGCACCGGTACCTCGGCGACACGTTCTACGGCGGCGGGCAGTGGCCCCTGCTCAGCTGTTTCCTGGGCCTGGCCCATCTCGCCGCCGGGAACAGGGACCGGGCCGTCGAGCTCTACGAATGGGCCGCCGCCACCGCGACGGACGACCTCGATCTCCCCGAGCAGGTGGCGGGGCATCTCATCGCGCCAGGGATGCGGCAGGGGTGGCTCGAACGGTGGGGGCCGGTCGCCACACCGCTGCTGTGGAGCCATGCCATGCTGCTGCGCCTGGGAGCCGAGCTCGACACCACCGCTCCCCTCCCCGCCACCCCGACCCGAGAAGGACTCCCCCGATGATCCGCCACCGGCCGGCCGGCTCCGGCCACCCGTACTCCGTCGACACCGAGCAGCGGTGGCCCGTCGTCCCCGAGGCAGGCGCGACCGCGACGCTCGGCGTGCGTGCGGACGCGAGCGTCGATCACGTGACCGGCGAGCTCGTGTGGATGCCGGACTCCGGCGCCCCCGCCGTGAGCACGCCCCTCGTGCTGGAGCGGGTCGCCACCACCTCTCGCGGGCGGGTGACCGACGGCGGTCATCTCGCCTCCGCGCAGGCCCGCCTCGCGCGCGCGGCCGGTGGCTGGCGAGCGATCACCCCTGCCCTCGAGGCCGGGGGCGCATACCGCTACCGCTTCACCGCGCACCATGTCGGCGGCCGCATCGAGCGCACTCGCTGGTTCGCCTTCCGGGCCGCATCGTGGCGGCCCGGTGAGGACGTTCTGACCGCCGTCGGCCGATCGCGCGTACTGCCGGGAACCGTCTCGGTGCTGGATGACGGCCGGCGCATCCATCGCCTGCGCTTCTCCCTCGCGCTCGCCGAGGGTGAGCACGTCAGCGGTTTCGGCGAGCGTTACGACGTGATCGACCACGTCGGCGAAGAGCTCGACTCGGTGGTCTTCGAGCAGTACAAGAGCCAGGGCGCCGAGCGGAAGACCTATCTGCCCATGCCGTTCGCGCACGTCGTCGGGGGCGAGGGCTGGGGATTCCACGTCGAGAGCTCGCGGCGGGTCTGGTTCGACGTCGGCCGCAGCGACCCGCGGGCCATCTCGATCGAGGCCGAGACCGCCGAGGACGGAGCGCTCGCCGTCCGCTTCTTCGACGGCGACCCCGTCGCCGTTCTCCGGGGATTCCTCGACGGGGCCGGTCGGGCCGATGAGCTGCCCGACTGGGTGTTCCGGCTGTGGGCGAGCGGCAACGAGTGGAACACCCAGGCCGAGGTGATGCGGCAGGTGGATCTGCACCGCGATCACGGCATCCCCGTCGGCTCGGTCGTCATCGAGGCGTGGAGCGACGAGAGCACCTTCACGGCCTTCCGCGACGCGCGCTATGCGGTGACCGAGGACGGCGCGCCGCACCGGCTCGCCGACTTCGAATTCCCGGCGGACGGGGCATGGCCCGACCCGAAGGGCATGGCCGACGAGCTGCACGCGCGAGGAATCCGTCTTCACCTCTGGCAGATCCCCCTGCTGAAGAGGCGCCCGCACCCCTCCGGTCAGCTCGCGGCCGACGCCCGGGCCGCGATCCGCGAGAACGTGCTGATCGCGGAGCCCGACCCCGCGGGGAAGCCGCGGCCCTATCGCAATCGCGGCTGGTGGTTCCCGCTCTCGCTCATGCCCGACCTCACGGACGCCCGCGCGGCGAAGTGGTGGACCGAGAAGCGCCGTTACCTCGTCGAGGAGATCGGCGTCGACGGCTTCAAGACCGACGGCGGCGAGCACGCCTGGGGTGCAGAGCTCATCTACCTCGACGGACGCCGGGGAGATGAGAAGAACAACACCTTCCCGGTCGGCTACGCCGCGGCATACGGCGAGCTGCTGCGCTCGGCAGGAAAAGCTCCCGTGACCTTCAGCCGCGCGGGCTTCACCGGCTCGCAAGCGCACGGCGCGTTCTGGGCCGGCGACGAGAACTCGACGTGGGATGCCTTCCGCTGGTCGCTGAACGCGGGGCTCTCAGCGGCGGCGTCGGGAATCGTCTACTGGGGATGGGATATCGCCGGATTCTCCGGTGATATCCCGAGCGCGGAGCTCTACCTGCGGGCGATGGCGGCGAGCGCCTTCGTCCCGATCATGCAGTACCACTCCGAGTTCAACCATCACCGTTCGCCCTCGCGCGACCGCACGCCGTGGAAC
Source organism: Gryllotalpicola koreensis (assembly GCF_039538185.1). Taxonomy (NCBI): domain Bacteria; kingdom Bacillati; phylum Actinomycetota; class Actinomycetes; order Micrococcales; family Microbacteriaceae; genus Gryllotalpicola; species Gryllotalpicola koreensis. The sequence goes on along the minus strand of NZ_BAABBW010000001.1, from coordinate 514,231 downwards.
ATCGCGGAACGCACGGGCGACGAGAGAGTGCTTCCGCTCGTGCGCGACATCGTCGGCCTGCGCGAGCGCTTGGTGCCGTACCTCGCCGAGCAAGCTGCCGAGACGATCCGCACCGATCGCCCGTTGATGCGCCCGCTTTATTTCGACCACCCCCGCGACCCCGAGGTCTGGCGATGTGGACCGCAATGGATGCTGGGGTCCGACCTTCTCGTGGCCGCGGTCGTGGACCCAGCGGTCTCGCGCGTGAAGGTGTATCTGCCGGCGGGCCGGTGGACGGATGCCTGGACCGGTGCGGCCTACGCGGGCGGTGAGACCGTCGAGGTCGATGCGCCAATCGGCCGGGTGCCGGTCTTCGCGCGAAGCGGGGCACCGGCGCAGCTGCTGTCCGTGTTCACGACGGGGTGAGGCGGCGGCGGGGCCGCCCGAGCCGGGTGCGCAAAACTCAGGGGCGTCTCGCCGCCAGCACCCCGCAGGCCCTGAGATTACGGGCCTGCGAGCACCGGCGAGCGAAAACGCCCCTGAGTTTTGCGCAGAGCAGAGTACGGGCTACGCCTGCAGCGCCGCCTCGAGCTCGATCGTGATCGTCACGTCGGAGCCGATCAGCACGCCGCCGCCCTCGAGCGCCGCGTTGTACGTCAGGCCCCAGTCCTCGCGCTTGATCTTGGTGGTCGCGGTCGCGCCGGCCTTGTAGTTGCCGTACGGGTCCGACTGGAAGCCCGCGAACTCGAAGTCGAAGGTGACCGGCTTGGTCGTGCCCTTGATGGTCAGGTCGCCGTCGACCTTGAAGTCGTCGCCATCGACGCGCACGCCGGTGGAGACGAACTCGATGTAGGGGAACTTCTCGGCCTCGAAGAAGTCGCCGGTGCGCAGGTGCCCGTCGCGGTTGGGCTCGCCCGTGTTGATCGAGGCGACCTCTGCCTTGGCGGTGACGGTCGACTCGAGGGGGTTCTCGGCGGTGACGAAGGTCGCCTCGAACTTCTCGAACTTTCCGCGCACCTTCGCGATCATGAGGTGGCGGACGCTGAAGCCGACCTCGCTGTGCGTGGGGTCGACGACCCAGGTGCCGGCGCGGTACCCGGGGATGCTGATCGTGTCGGTCATGGCTCGTACTCCTAGAGGATCTGATGGTCGGGGCGACTGCCCCGTCGAATGCATGCAATTGAATTCAATTGCTCTGTATTCCAGATGATCTAGTTCTATTACGAAAACGGATGCTTAACGCACCGCCGCCGCCCGCTCCCTGAGCTCTCCGCGGCGCTCGAAGAACGCCTCTGCCGGGGTGCCGGGCTTCGGCACCGAGTACACCTCGTCAGGCGGCACCACATTCCCCTCGGTGTCGACGAACGCGACGTGCACCTCGGCGCCGTCCGAGATGCGCCGCCGCGTGGTGGTGACGCCGAACTCGGACGGCACGTAGCGGTCACCCCAGTCGTGCAGGGCCGCCATCACGAGCTTCAGATCGCGGCCGCGCTGCGTCAGCAGGTACTCGTCGCGCGGGCGGTCCCCCGGTGCCTGGTAGCGGTGCTTCTCGAGCACGCCCGCCTCGACGAGCGAGGCGAGCCGGTCGCTCAGCACGTCGGGCGCGATGCCGAGCAGCTCGCGGAAGTCCGCGAACCGCGTGATGCCGTTGACGGCCTCGCGCAGGATCAGCAGGTTCCAGCGCGCCCCGAGCACGTCGAGGCTGCGCGCGATCGTGCAGGTCGAGTTGTAGACGCGCTCGGCTTGCGTGGTCCCACGGCTCGGCATGGTCAGTCCTCCATCGCGGATGCCATGGCCGAGGCATCCGTCACACGCTGTTCTACCCGACCGCGCACGCGCAGCACCTGCGTGGCGATCAGCGCGGCGATCGCGAAGGCGCTGATGACGACGGCGCCGATCTCGAGGGCGGCCGTCAGTCCGGAATCCGTCGCGATCAGGCCGAGCGCGATGGCCGCCGCGCCCTGCAGGATGTAGGCGACCAGGTAGACGGCCGAGATGGTGCCCGCACGGTGGTGCGCCGGCGCGTTCTGGCCGATCAGTCCGAGGCCGCCGGCGAACATCAGCGCGTAGGCGGCGCCCGAGATCAGCGTGGTCGCCAGGAACACGGCCAGCGATCCGCTGAACGCCGAGTCGATCAGGAAGCCGAACGCGATGAGCGTGACGACGCTGCCGATCGCGATCGAGACCTGGGGGTGCACGGAGCGGGTCGCGATGGCGGTGACGCCGATCACGGCCGACATGATCGCGAGGATCGCGCCGACGACGAAGACGTTGTGCGTCGCCGTGATCTCCTCGGCGATCTGCGCGCCGAGGGCCAGGAACACCGAGCCGAACATGTAGGCGACGCCGACGGCGAGTGTGGCGACGAGGTAGAGCAGACGGATGCCGGGGGCGACGGCCACGCCCCGCGGGCGCCACGTGCCGCGGGCCTCGTCACGGGTGTGCCGCGGCAGGAACCAGGCTCCGACGCCGACGGCCGCGATGGCGACGATGAGCACCCAGAAGTCGAGGTGCAGGGGGAAGGGCGCGTACTGGATCAGAGCGCCGCCGATGAGCGTCGCGAAGGCGAGGCCGAGCGCCGTGGCCGCGGTCGTCACCGATCCGGCGGAGCGCTCGCGACCCGGCCTGCTGAACTCGACGACGGCCGCCGACGCGGGGCTGAGTGCGAGGCCGACGCCGATGCCCATCATCGCGCGGCCGATGAAGACCACGGCGATGTTCGGGGCGACGGCGAACAGCAGCGTGCCGAGGAGCATGCCCGCCAGGCCGAGGACGATCGCCGCGCGACGGCCGATGTGGTCGGCCAGATCACCGAAGACGAGCAGCACGATCACGAGGGTGAGCGGGTAGACCGCGAAGACCGTCGTGGTGACGGCGGGGGTCACGTGCCACGCCGCCTCGTAGAGCGGATAGGTGGTGCTGGGGGCGCCGCTGGTCCACAGCGCGATGGCGGCGACGGCTGCGGCCGTCCAGTACGAGGCTGCGCGGGGCAGTGTGCGGGCGATGCGGTTCATCGGAGTCCTGTCGGTCGGCGTACCTGGATAGTAACCTCCAACTCAGGGCTCTGGATAGTTATTCCCTATTTAGCGGGCGGCGCTTCACAGCGACGACCCGGTGGGTCGTCGCGCGCCGGACGCCGATCAAGCTGCGCTTGATCGGGGCAGATCAGCCGAGGCTTCGATGAAGAAGTTGTCCCTGAACAGCCCGCTCGGGTCGTAGCGCAGCTTGAGCTCGCGCAGCCGCGCGAGGTGCGCAGGCGGGAACGCACGCGCCAGGGCATCGGGCCCGGTGTCGGTCTCGAAGCTCAGGTACATGCCCTCGAAGTGCGGCTCGAGGCGCCGCCACCACTCGTCGAGCCCCGACGACCGCGTGCCGAACGCGGCCACCGAGAAATTGGCGTCGCGCCAGCCGTAGGCGGTGGCGTCGGCGGGCACATCAGCGACGGCGCCTCCCACGGCGCGCAGCTGGAAGAAGTAGCTCGCGCCGGCATCCAGCAACGCCGCGGTCGTCGCCGCGAACTCCGGCGTGAGGTGCCGGATGAGCCCCGAGTGACTGTGCGGCTCCCCCTGCGCCTGCTGCGGAGCGCTCTCGTCGACGAACGCCCCCATGATCTGGTCGTACGTCGCGAGCGCCACCGACTGGTCGACGAGCGGAGCGATCTCGGCGATCGGCTGCAGCAGCTCGACGATCGTGTCGGGGTCGTCGCTGTCGACGGCGATCATGGCCTGCGCGTAGCGCGCCGCCCCGCGCGCGGGGCCCAGGATGACCGACCCGGTCACGCGGCGATCGGATGCCTCGATCGCGGCGCCCCAGCGGGTGAGGAATCCCGCCGTGTCGCTCGCGTCGAACGCGAGCTGCGCGAAGCCGAGGCGCCCGACGCGGGGGGCCTCGAACTCGAACGAGACCGCGATGCCGAAGTTGGCGCCGGCGCCGCGCATCGCCCAGAACAGCTCGGGCTCGTGCTCCGCGCTGGCATGCACGAGCTCGCCGCTCGCCAGCACGACGTCGACCGAGAGCACGTGGTCGATGGTGAGTCCGTGCTCGCGCGCGAACCAGCCGACCCCGCCCGCCGTGGCGAGGCCGCCGACGCCGACCCCGCCGTAGTCGCCGCTCGTGAGCGCGAGCCCGTGCGGGGCGAGGGCGCGCGCGACGTCGAGCCAGCGCGCGCCGGGGCCGATGCGAACGCGGCCGGATGCCGCATCGAGCACCTCGATCGCGTTGAACGCGCCGAGGTCGATCACGAGGCCGCCGCGGTTGAGCGAGCGGCCCGAGAGGCCGTGGCCGGCGCTGAAGATTCCCAGGGGCAGCTCGCGGTGGCGGGCGGCGAACCGCACGGCATCCGTCACCTCGTCCGTCGTCTCTGGACGCAGGACGAGCCCGGGCGCGCCGCCGCGCAGGTAGCCCGAGGTGTACCGCGCGTAGCCGATGTCGCCCGGCTCGATGGCACGCGGGGCGAGCGACTCCGGCAGCCCGTCGTAGTCGATGCCGGGCAGGCGCTTCGCGCGGGCGGCGGACGTGCGGATGCGTGCGGTCGGCGTCGTCGTGCCGGCCGCGGCGCGCCCCGCGGCGACGCCCTCGCGCACGGCGGGCACGATCTCGCCGGCGAGGTGGCGCAGCGTCTCGGGGTCGTCGCCCATGAAGATGAAGGTGCTCACGCCGTCGTCGAGTGCGAGGCGCACGAGCTCGTCGGCGGTGGTCTGCGGGCCGACGTTGAGCAGCCGGACGATCTCACGCGGGTCGCGGCCCGCCTGCAGCGCGGCCTCGTCGATCGTCGCGTTGCCGCGCTGCAGATCGCCGGGCTGCAGGTAGGGCAGGCTCGGCAGCCATCCGTCGGCCGCGCGCCCGATGAGGCGCAGCATGCGCGGCTTCAGCGCGCCGAGCCAGATGGGGATCTCATGGGCGGGCTCGGGCCCGCGCTTCGCGCCGTCGACGTGCCAGCGCTGCCCCGCGACGCGCAGCGGGCGGCGCTCGGCGGCGTCCCACACGCCGCGGATGATCTCGATCGCCTCGCCGAGGGCGTCGACGCCCTGCCCGGGCGTCCAGGCGGGGCCGCCCATCGCGGCGATGGCGTCCCAGAATCCGCCCGCGCCGAGGCCGAGCTCGAAGCGGCCGCCCGACAGCAGGTCGAGGCTCGCCGCGCTGCGTGCGAGCACGGCGGGTGGGCGCAGCGCGCCGTTGAGCACGTTGCCGCTCAGGTGGATGCGCTGCGTCTGCGCCGCGACCCAGGTGAGCAGGGTCCACGTGTCGTGGAAGCGCGGCTGGTACGGGTGGTCCTGGAAGGTCACGAGGTCGAAGCCGAGCTCTTCCGAGATCACGGCGAGCTCGACCGCGCGGGCGGGCGGCGCGTTGACGGGGGTGATGAAGGTTCCGAAGCGAAGGGGGTGACCGTAGTCGGGCATGGGGCCAAGCATCCGTTCTCTCCTGCCCTGCCGCAATGCGCGCAGAAGTGACTTACTCTTGGTAAGTGACCATGAATCAGGATCTTCGCACCGGCTGGGAGCAGATCGACGACGAGGAATGCCGCCGCGCCACGGGCATCGTCGAGCTCATCGGGCGGCGCTGGAGCAGCGCGATCATGCTCGCCATGGCTCGCGGCGCCGAGCGCTTCAGCGAGCTCCTCGCCTCGGTGATCGGACTGTCTGACCGGATGCTGGCGCTGAGGCTCAAGGAGCTCGAGCACGCCGGGCTGATCGACCGCGTCGTCGAACCGACGACGCCCGTGACGGTGCGCTACCTGCTGACGGCGCAGGGTCGCGACCTGCTGACCGCGCTGCAGCCGCTGGTCCGCTACGGGCAGACCTGGGAGAGGGCAGAATCGAAGCATGACTGACCACGAGCTCACCGCGGCCGAGGTCGCGCGCTACATCGACTTCACCCTGCTCAAGCCCGAGGCCACCCACGCCGACGTCGCGGCGCTCATCGCCGAGGCGATCGAGCTCGGCACCTACTCGGTGTGCGTCTCGCCCTCGATGCTGCCCGTCACGGTTCCGCTCGAGGCCGACCTCAAGGTGGCCGTCGTGTGCGGCTTCCCGAGCGGCAAGCACTCGTCGACCGTCAAGGCTGTCGAGGCGGCTGAGGCCGTGAAGCACGGCGCGGACGAGATCGACATGGTCATCGACGTGGGCGCCGCGAAGGAGGGCGACTTCGCCTACGTCCAGTCCGACATCGCCGCCGTGCGGGCCGCCGCGCCCGCCCCGACGGTGCTCAAGGTCATCATCGAGTCGGCGGCGCTGACCGACGAGGAGATCACGGCGGCGTGCACCGCGGCGGTCGCAGCCGGGGCGGACTTCGTGAAGACGTCCACAGGTTTCCACCCCGCAGGCGGCGCGACCGAGCACGCGGTGGCGCTCATGCGCGAGACCGTGGGGTCGTCGGTCGGGGTCAAGGCCTCGGGCGGAGTGCGCACCATCGAGCAGGCGCGTGCGATGATCGCCGCCGGGGCGACGCGGCTCGGCGTCTCGGGTGCGCGGGCGCTGCTCGCCGGTGCGGCGACCGGCGGCGAGTCGGGGTACTGAGCCGCGGCATCCGGCCGCAGACATCCGGTCGCCGGCGTCGATTGACGCCATTCGTCAATCCGATTGATGTGCGCGATCCCGGCACGCAGGCTCAGTGACATGACGATCACGATCTCGCCCGGCACCCAGGACTTCGAGTTCACCGTGTCGCCGCTCGCAGAGCTCGTCGCGTCCCTGCACCTGCTCGCGGAACCGGATCATCACGAAGCGCGCGGCACGTGGATCGCGCAGGCGCACGACCGGCTCGACGACAGCCTGCTCAAGGCGATCTCCCGCACGGACTACCTGTGGCGCGTCTCACGGCCTGCGATCTTCCTGCCGTCCGTCCGTAGGGCATCACTCGACGACGAGCTGGACGGCATCGACGCACTGAGCGATGAGGACTGGGTGAGCAGTGTCCTGCTCACCTCGAGCTGCGGAACGATCCAGCTGCGCACCGACCTCGGCTCGCCGCTCGTCGACGAGCGAGCTCGAGATCTCGCGCGGGAGCGGGCGGCAGTTCGCGGAGCGCGCGCATCCTCATTCGTCGAGGAGGTACTGGCCGACCCCGAAGCTGCGCGCCGTGCCGTCCGCACGGTGATCTCCGACTACGACGCGCAGTTCTTCCGAGGCGCGTGGTCCCAGCTCGGCCCGCACCTCACAGCGGAAGCGCGGGGACGGAGCGACGTGCTCGCGACCGTCGGGATCGAGCCGACGCTCGCCGGAATGTCCCATCACCTTGCGTACGCCGACGGCCAGGTCATCGTCGACAAGCTCCAGGACGCGAGGACGACAGGCGACGGGACAGGCCTGACGTTCCTCCCGACCTTCCTCGGAGACCCGCACATCCTCGTCACCTATGCGCCGCGCAGACGGCCCGTCGTGCAATATCCGATCCAGCGGGCGATCTCCGCCGACGAGGTGGGTCTCGACACGATCCAGGCGCGACTGCGTGCCCTCGATCACCCGCTGCGGCTGCGACTGCTGCGCAGCCTCGTGCGCGCACCGAGAAGCACGGCAGAGCTCGCAGACGCCTGGGCCGTGAGCCCGCCGGAAGTCTCGCGTCACCTCGCTGCCCTCCTCGAAGCGCACCTCGTGACGACGCGCCGCGAAGGACGGTTCGTGCTGTACTCGGCGGACACGGTCGCCCTGCAACGGCTCGGATCAGACCTGCTGACAGGGCTGCTGCGATGACTGCCGCGACCATCGGCATGCCGGACGGCATGGGCGCGGAGCACCCGAGCGCGAAGGCGCAGCGCGGTAGGCGCAGCGCGCGGGGCGACGGCCCGCAGCTCACCCGAGAAGAGCAGATCCGGCGCTACGAGCTCGAGCGGGTGCTCGAAGCCGAACGCGAGAAGGCCGTGAAGATCCACTCCCGGCTCATCTGAGCCCGAGTTCGAGCGTGAGCCCGAGCACGGCGGCCGGCGTCATGAGCGTCGCGGGCGCACGCCGATCGGAGCGATCTCCTTGCGCCGCAGGTGCTCGTAGACGACCGAGGTGCGCACATCGGCGATCTCGGCGCGGCTGGTGAGCTTGTCGATGACGAAGGCGTAGAGGGCGTCGTTGTCGGCCACGGCGACGTGGACGATGAAGTCCTGGTCGCCCGTCGTCACGAACGCGCCGAGCGTCTCGGGCAGCGTCGTGACCCAATCGCGGAACGCCTCGATCGCCGTGCGCGACGGCGGCCGGATGCGCACCGCGACGAGCGCCTGCACCGGGCGCCCGATCGCGGCGAGATCGACATCGAGACTCGCACCGGTGATCACGCCGCGATCGCGCAGAGCGCGGGTGCGCTCGAGCGCCGTGGTCGGGGCGATGCCGACGGATGCCGCGACCTCGCGATTCGTCGTCCGCGCATCTGCCTGCAGAATCCCGAGGATCGCCGCATCTAGTTCGTCGAGTTCGGCCATGTCGGCACTCTATCCGTACGAAGTTCGGCTGATTTGCACGGATGCCGAGGATATGGATGCATATCTGCATGACCGCCCTCACCATCGGCTACGACCCTGAACTCTTCGACCCCACCGTCTCGACCCGCGAGGCGCCGCTCAAGTGGGTGATCGTCGTCGACCGCGATCTGCCGCCGGGCCGTGCCGCCAACGCGGCGGTGTGCGTGGCAGCGGCGACGCAGGGGCGGGTGACCGGGCTGCTCGGGCCCGACGTGGCAGACGCCGCGGGCGTTGCGCACCCGGGGCTTCCCTGGGTGGGCTGCTCGATCCTGGCGGCGCCGGGCCCGCGCATCGCCGAGGTGCGGGCCAAGGCCGCCGCGCGCGACGACGTCTTCATCGCGGACATGCCGACGGCCGCGCAGTCGACCCTCGTCTACGCCGAGTACGTGGAGGAACTCGCGGCGCGAGCCGGGGCGGAGCACGGGTATCTCGCCGTGAGCCTGTTCGGCCCCCGGAGCCGCATCGACCGCCTCGTCGGAGGGCTGCCGCTGATGGCGTGAAAACATAGTTGTTGTGACCGAAGAATTTCGCCTGCGCTCCATCGCGGTCGCGGCGTACGGTCCGGCGACGCTCTTCGGGCTCGCCGAGGGCTCGATCTTCCCCGTCATCGCGCTGAGCGCCATCGACCGCGGCGCGACCACCTCGGTCGCGGCTCTTGTCGCGGCGCTGATCGGCATCGGGTCGATCGCGACCAACATCCCCTCGGGCATCCTCGCGACGCGCATCGGTGAGCGGCGCTCGATGCTCGTGGCATCCGTCATCACGATCGTCGGACTGGTGTTCTGCCTGATCGACGTTGGTGACAACGGCCCGTCGCTGCTCGTCTACGCCCTCGGAGTGCTGTTGATCGGCGCGGCGAGCTCGGTCTACAACCTCGCGCGGCAGTCCTATCTCACCGAGATGGTGCCGCCGCACATGCGAGCCCGCGCGCTGTCGACGCTCGGCGGGACGATGCGCATCGGCGTGTTCGTCGGCCCGTTCATCGGCGCGGCCGCCATGCACTTCTGGGGGCTCGACGGCGCCTACTTCGTCGCCCTCGCGGCGATCGCGGCGGCGGCGGTCATCGTCTTCCGCGTGCCGGAGCTCGAGCTCAGCGAGTCGCGGCGCTCGGCCGCGGCATCCGTCACCACCGTCGGGATCGTGAAGCAGTACTGGCGCCTGTTCCTCACCCTCGGCATGGGCGTGCTGCTGCTCTCGGCGATCAGGCAGACGCGGCAGATCGTCATCCCGCTATGGGCGGCGCATCTCGGCCTCGCCCCATCGACGTCGTCGATCATCTACGGCGTCGCGGGCGCCATCGACGCCCTCACCTTCTACCCGGCGGGCAAGGTCATGGACCACTACGGCCGCCGCTGGGTCGCCGTGCCGTCGACGATCGTGCTCGGCATCTCGTTCGCGCTCATGCCGCTCACGCACGGCGTGACGACCCTCGCGCTCGCGGCGATGCTGATGGGCTTCGGGAACGGCATCGGCTCTGGCATCGTCATGACGCTCGGCGCCGACACCTCCCCCGCGATCGGCCGTCCGACCTTCCTCGGGGTCTGGCGCGAGCTGGCGGACGCGGGCTCGGGCATCGGCCCGGTGATCCTCTCCGCCGTCACCGCGCTCGCGGGTCTCGCCGCGGGCATCGAGGTGAGCGCGGTCGTCGGCTTGGGTGCGGCGGTCGCGCTGTGGGCGTGGATTCCGAAGAACGCGGGCCGCTTGAGGGCGGAGGTCGCGCCGCCCTCGGGCGACGCGACGCCGCCGGGCGATGCGACGCGGCATCGAGGGGCGTCGTAACCGGGCGATATCGGGCCAGAGCCCGGTTACGCCACCCCTCGGTGGAGACACCGACGGTGCCACGCGCCTAAGGTTGCTCGACCCCGTCGCGGTCGAGCTCGAACACCAGATCCGAGTGCAGCTGCCAGTGGCGCACGACGTGGTACCCGGATTCCTCGAGCGAAGGCACCCCGCTCACATCGAGGACCCCCTCGCCCGGGTAGTTCGCCTCCACGGCGAACACGGTTCCCGCGGTGAAAAGGTCGCGTGAGGCGGCGGTCGAGATCTTCATGACCTTGTCGTGCCAGGTGGGCTCTGCCGTGTACGGCACCTCGATCTGCGGCGCGGTGACGTTCCGGAAGTCCGTGGGGTACACGCGATAGGCGTTCTCGGGGCGGCGGCTCGGACGCACCACCTGGTCGAACGCGACCTGATCGCCGGGCTGCGCGTTCGCCGCGATCACCGCGCCCACCTGCGCCCAGTCGCTGTTGTTCTCCGCGTTGGGGGTCCGCTGCATGGCGTACGACGGGACGGCGGCGCCGAGCACGACGACCAGCAGCGCCGCCCCGGCAGGACGCCAGCTGCGGAAGACCACCTCGACGGCGAGCGCCATCAGGATCGCGACCGCGGGAGCCGTGAAGGTCAGATAGCGGGGCGAGTAGTTGTGCAGCGTCGAGATGGTGCCGATCAGGAACGCGCTCGGAATCCCGGCCCACAGGACGGCGGCGAGACCGAGTCGCCGCTGGGGTCGGGGCGTGCGGCGCAGCATGACGACGATCACGGCGGCGATCAGCAGCAGCCAGCCGAGCGCGGCATACGGATTCGTGAAGAACCACTGGTTGACGAGCCAACTGCTCGGCGGCATCGGCCGATGGGCGAGGAACGCGACCTGGCCGTGCTCGAGGGCGCCGAGCACGATGATCGGCGAGGCCAGCGCGACGGCGACAAGCGAGGACCAGCCCCAGCGCAGCAGCTGGACGCGCCGCTCCCCGCGTGGATGCCACAGCACAACGAGGCATCCGATCACCACGATCAGGCTGCCGAGGTAGAGGTTCAGCGCCGTGCCGACGCCGAGGACGACCGCGAACCAGCTCCAGCCGAGACCCGCCCCCAGGCGCCCGGTGAGGGTGGCGACGCCGATGATGACGATCCAGACGGCGAACGCGGCCGTCCAGGAGTAGCCGCGAGCCTCGACGCCGGCGTAGTCGAGTCGCGGCAGCATCATCGCGATGGCGCCCGCGATCAGGGGAAGCCGCCAGGAAGCCCTGTGAACCGGGCGCGCTGTGACGAGGCGGACGAGCACCACCACGCCGGCGACCATGACGCCCGTCGCAATCGCCGACGGGAAGCGCAGCGAGAACGGGCTCGCCCCGAAGAGCGCCACCCACACGTGCAGGCCCGCGTAATACACGGCGTGCACCGCGTCGACGTGCGCCACCTCATGCAGGAAGGACGGCAGCGAGCGCTGGGCGGAGAGCGCGGATGCCGCCTCATCGCCCCACAGCGACGGGATCCACGAGCCGATCGCGGTGACGAGCACGGCGAACAGCCCGGCGGCCGTCGGCACGGCGATGGCGCGGGTGCGCAGCCAGGCGCGCAGTCGGACTCCCTGCGCACGAGCCGCTGTGGTCGGTCCCAGCGTGGTGCTCATAGCGACTACCGAATCAGGAGGGGTCGAAGAATCCATTAAGGAAAACGAAGAGCACCCGGTGAATACCCGGGCGCGCCCGGCGCTATGCGGCGATGACCCAGTGGGTCATCGCGCGCCGGACGCCGATCGGGCTGTGCTCGATCGGGCGCGCTCCCCAAGGATCGGGTGGGTCAGAACTCGGTGAGGTTCGCGCGCAGGTTGCCGTCGCCGTACTCGGTGCGCAGCAGACCGCGGTGCCGCAGCTCCGGCACGAGCTGGTCGAGGAAGCGGTGCACCGTCGTCGGGTGCAGATCGCCCGAGAAGATGAAGCCGTCGTTGCCCGCGACCTCGCCGAACTCCTCGATGTAGTCGGCGATGTCTCCTGCGGTGCCGACCCAGCCGGTGCGGTCGGCCGCGCGGCCCTTGCGGGCGTGCCGGCGCAGCAGTTCGCGCAACGTGTGGTCCTCGAACGAGGACGCCCCCGCGAGCAGCCCCTTGATCGAGCCGCGGGAGACGTGGTCGCCGAACACCGCGTCGGGGTTCACCGGCCGGTCCCAGTCGAGGCCGGTCAGGTCGGTCTCGAGGTCGCTCGATTGGCCCAGCAGGATCGCGTGCAGCTCGGCGTCCGTCGGGTCCTCGCTCGCCGCCACGATGCGGTCGACCTCTTCCCTGCTCGAAACGATCTCGGGCTTGAACACGAAGAGCGTCTTGATCGAGGCGGCCGTGCGCCCGGCATCCGTCGCCGCATCGATGACGCGCTGGCGGTAGCCCGCCACGGACGACACGTCGAGCGGCGCGAGCGCCAGCTGCACCTCGGAATTCGCGCCCGCGAACGCGATGCCGCGCGGGCTGCCGCCCGGCGAGACGATCACGGGGTCGCCGTCGTCGAACGGGATCGCGTTGAGCGGCCCCGTCACGTCGTAGTACTCGCCCTTGTGCTGGAACGCGTCGATCTTCGAGCCGTCGGCGAAGTGCCAGGTCTCGGTGTCGTTCACGTAGGCGCCCTCGCCCCACGAGTGCCACAGCTTCTTGACGACGTCGAGCCACTCCGAGGCGCGGTCGTAGGCGCCGTCGTGCGCGAGCGGCGGCACGCCGAAGTGTCGGCTCGAGGCGACGTCGGTGACGACGTTCATGCCATAGCGCCCGCCGCTCAGGTGGTGCAGGGTCGCGGCCTGGCGCGCGGCGAGGTACGGCGGCGTCGCGACCGGGTTGATCGTCGGGGTGAAGCCGAGGTGCTTCGTCGCGTTCAGCAGGTACGGCACGAGCAGCAGCGGGTCGTGCTTGGGGCCGCCGTAGGCCTGGCGGGTGCGCAGATCGATGGTCGACGGATTCCCGATCGAGAGCGCGTCCTCGAGGATGACGAGGTCGAGGCCGGCCTGCTCGAGCTGCTGCACAGCCTGCACGTAGAGCTCGGGGCGGTACCACTCGTAGCCCCAGCGGTAGTCGGCGCGCCCCCACGCCTGCGGGCCGAAGCCGCGCGAGAAGAACCAGCCGAAGTGCTGCAGACGGGTCATGTGAAGATTCTTGCCGATCAGGCGGTGGTCGACGCGCTGCGCGGGCGCAGCGCCTGCTCGAGGTCGGCGATCAGGTCGGCGACCTCTTCGATGCCGACCGAGAGGCGGATCGTGCCCGGCTCGATGCCGTTCTCGGCGAGCTCGGCGGCGGTGAGATGGATGTGGGTGGTGCTCGCCGGGTGCAGGATCAGCGAGCGCACGTCGCCGAGGTGCGTCATACGGCTCCACAGCGTGACGCCGTTGATGAGCGATTCGGCCGCGGGCAGCCCGCCGCGCAGGGTGAAGGCGAACACCGCGCCGTAGCCGTTCCGCAGATAGCGCTCGGCGTTCGCGTGGTGCGGACTCGACGCGAGACCGCTGTAGTCGACGGATGCCACCTCCGGCCGGCCCTCCAGCCAGCGGGCGAGCTCGAGCGCATTGCCCGACTGCTGCCGCATGCGCAGCGACAGGGTCTCGATGCCGTGCTGCAGCAGGAACGCGTTGAAGGGCGAGAGCGTCGGGCCGAAACGGCCGGCGAGGCTGCGGGCGCGTTGCAAGAACCCGGTGGGTTCTTGCAACGCGCCCGCCGAGCGAGCTGTGCTCGCGAGGGAGCTTTCCTCGGCGAAGGCATCCGTCAGATAGCTGCTGCCTGAGTCGACGATCGCACCGCCGATCGCCGAGCCGTGGCCCGAGAGGAACTTGCTCGTCGAGTGCACCACGAGGTCCGCGCCGTGGTCGATCGGCCGCACGTGGAACGGGGTGCCGAGGGTGTTGTCGACGATGACCGGAACCCCGTGCTCGTGGGCGACGCGCGCGACGAGCTCGAGGTCGGGCACGTCATTGCGGGGGTTCGGGATCGACTCGATGAACACGGCCTTCGTGTTCGGCCGGAAGGCCGCCTCGAGCGCGTCGGCGTCGTTCGGGTCCTTCACGAAGCTGGCGGTGATGCCGAAGCGCGCGAAGTCCTCGCGCAGCAGGCCGCGGGTGCCCTCGTAGATCGAGCGCGCCGAGACGACGTGGTCGCCCTGCTGCAGCAGCGTCAGGAAGGCGATGGTGAGGGCGGCCTGGCCGCTCGCGACCGCGAGGGCGTCGGTGCCGTGCTCGAGACCCGCGAGCTTCCGCTCGACGGCGGCGATCGTGGGGTTGCCGTAGCGCGTGTAGTAGTACCCCTCGGACTCGCCGGCGAAGCGCTCGCGCGCCTGGTCGAAGTCGTCGAACAGGAATCCGTTGCTCAGATAGACCGGGGTGATGCGCGCACCGTGACCGCCGTCTGGGCGGATGCCGGCGTGCACCTGCTCGGTCGCGAATCCCCATTCCGTTGTTGCCATGGTGAGGCCAGTGTGGCGCGCGCAGGTGGGAGGAGTCTGCTGTGTGTCGTGCGGTTACGCGAGAGCGTCCGTTCGGCGCAGGTGCGGCCGGTGCACGGGGTGCACGTGCGCCGCGTGGGCGCTCTTCCCTCGCGCGCGGCCCCGCTCGGTGCCAGGCTGAGCGCTATGCCTGTTCTGCTTCAGCTGGATTCCTCATCGGCGGGCGCGGACTCGGTGTCGCGCCGGCTGACCGCCGAGTTCGCCGCCCAGTGGCGCGGGCGCGGCGCGGACCGCACCGTCATCGTGCGAGACCTCCACGCCGAGGCGCTGCCGCACCTGCCGCACGCCTCGCTGCACTGGCCGGCACGGCTGCGCCCCGCCGAGGCGCCCGCGTTCCCCGAGGCGGAGGCCCGTCAGAGCGCGCTCATCGACGAGCTGCTCGGCGCCGATGTGCTCGTCATCGGGGCGCCGATGTACAACTACTCGCTGCCGTCGACGCTCAAGGCGTGGGTCGATCACATCCACGTGCCGGGACTCACCGCGCCCTTCGACGTGGACAGTCAGCCGCTGCGCGGCAAGCCGGCCGTCATCGTCACGACGCGCGGCGCGAGCTATGACGCCGGCTCGGCGACGGAGGGGTGGGACCACGCGGTTCCGCCGCTGCGGATCATCCTCGAAACGGCGCTCGGCATGCGCGTCGAGGTCGTCGCGGTGAGTCGGACCCTCGCGCTGACGGTGCCCGCGATGGCCGGCGAGCGCGCCGCCTTCGACGCGGAGTACGCCGCCGCGCAGCAGGAGCTCGCTCGCCTCGCCGCCGTTCTCTGAGAGCGGCTCAGCCGTCGGCGCGCATCGCGGCGGACACGATCTCGCCCGCGAGCAGAGCCGCAACGGCGGTGCCCCGGCGCGGGGCGGCGGGCAGAATCGACGCGTCGCCGACCCACAGCCCCGGCACCCCGAGCACGCGGCCGCCGGGGTCGACGGCCGGCGACGCCCCGGCGAACGTCGCGGTGCCCGCGCTGTGCATCGCGGTGCCGAGGCGCGCGGCGATCCAGCCGTCGAGGGCGTGATCATCGGCGAGAACGGATGCCGTAGGGGCTGTCGTCGCCCGCGCATCCGCGCGGATCGGGGCGGCATCCAGCAGCTCGGCGACCAGCCGCGCCGCGGCGCGCCAGCGTGCGCGCTCGTCGGCGCTGCTCAGGTAGCGGTAGTCGAGCAGCGGGGAATCCTCGGGGTCGGCCGAGCGCAGCCTGAGCCGGCCGGCGCGGCTCGGGGTCGTCACCGACACGAGCAGCGGCAGCACCTCGTCGCTCACCGCAGCACCCGTCAGCTCGCCCATCGACCGCAGCGACTGCAGCACCTCGAGCTCGCCGCCCGCGGGGCCGGAATGCAGGACCCCGCCCATCCACCGGCCGGCCGGCGCGGCTGCGGCCTCGCGCGGTCGCCAGCCCATCACGAGCTGCGGGTGGTCGGAGAGCGCGGCGCCGACACCCGCCGCGTCGACCGCGACGGGCAGGCCGACGGCCGCGAGCTGGTCGCGCGGCCCGATGCCCGAGAGCAGGAGCAGCTGCGGCGAGCGGATGGCTCCCGCCGTCAGCACGACCTCGCCGGCGCGGAAGACGCGCTCGCCGCCGCCGCTCGACCGCGTGACGACGCCGACCGCCCGGCCGCGCTTGAGCAGCACCCGGGTGACGAGCGTGCCGCCGCGCACCGTCAGGTTCGGGCGCGCGAGCGCGGGCAGCACGAGGGCGAGCCCCGCGTTCTGGCGCACGCCGCCCACGGCGTTGCTCGGAACCGGGCCGAAGCCGGGCGGTTCCTGCGCGTTCTTGTCCGCGTCGGCGGGGAACCCCAGCTCGGCGCTCGCCGCGGCGAATGCGTGGGCTGCCGGGTGGTCGAGCGGTCCGCGCGCGACCGCGATCGGGCCGGCGTCGCCGTGCAGCGGCGAGGCGCCGACGTCGAGGTCGCGCTCGAGGTCGATGAGCAGCGGAAGCGCCCGGTCGTACGACCAGGCATCCGTGCCCTCCCGCGCCCACTCGTCGAAGTCCGCTCGCCGCGGGCGGATGAAGTAGCCGCCGTTCGTCGCCGACGAGCCGCCGAGGATGCGGCCGCGGGTGCTGAGGAAGGGCCGGCCAGGGGTGAGCTCGCCCGGCACCTTCCAGTTGACCGGCAGCCCGGGCCGGGCGCCCGCGATGCGCCCGGCGTCGAGCACCTCGGCCGGGAACGCCTCGGCGCTGCGGGGCGCCGGGCCGGCCTCGAGCAGCAGCACGCGGCGGCCTGCGTCCTCCGAGAGGCGCGCCGCGAGGACCGAGCCCGCCGAGCCCGCGCCGACGACGATCACGTCGACGGCGGGCTCGGCCGAGGCATCCGTCACGCTGTCAGCCGCTCCGAGAGGATGTCGAGAGCCGATCCGAGCACGTCGAGCAGATCGCTGCCCGGCTCGGCCAGCCATTGCTCATAGGCGCCCAGCGATGCGGCGAGGTAGACCCAGCCGAGCATCCGCGGGCGCAGGCTGCCGACGGGCTCGCCCAGCCGGCGCGCGGCGAACTCGGCGATCACCTCGCGCCACGACTCGTAGCGCAGCGTCGAATGGGCGACGAGCGACGGCACGGTCATCAGCAGCTGCATGCGCTCGCGGTGGTAGCCGAGCTCGGAGGCCGGGTAGCTGTTGAAGTCGAGTACCGCCTGCGTCAGCGTCTGATAAAGCGGCTCGGAGTCCGGCACGGCGGCGAGGGCCGCGCGCATCCGCTCGACGAGCTCGTCGAAGTCGCCCCACGGCAGGTCGTTCTTCGAAGCGAAGTAGCGGAAGAAGGTGCGCCGCCCGATGCCCGCCGCCGCGGCGATGTCGTCGACCGTGGTCTCGTCGAAGCCGCGGTCGATGAACAGCTGCAGGCCGACGTGGCTGAGCTGGGCGACGGTCGTAGCCCGGCGGCCGGCGGGCGCATCGCCCCCTGGCGTGCTGTTCATACGCTCATTGTTGCCGGTCAAGACGTTGTGACGCGTGATCTCGGGGTCTTGGAGCGGCGTCGGTGCGCCAAGCACTCGTTCGCGCGAGGCCGCGCCTGCAGTGGCGCCTGTTTCAGTAAGCAACTTTCTTGCGTATGGCCCCCACCCGGGGCGCGTAGAGGGTGAACCGCTTGGTGAATCCGCTCTCGGACTCTTCCTTCTGTGTTGAAGCTGAGTTTTGACTGTGTCGCGGGGGGCAGTCGTTGCTGACCTCCGTGAGGTCAGTGAACGTAAGGACAGTGCTGTGCGCCTACGCGAGATTTTCAAGAACACGAGGTGGGGCGGAGGGCCGCGGCATCGTGCGCGCGGGCGCGTCGCCATGGCGACGGTCACGGCCGTCACCGGGGCATCGCTGGTAGCGATCGCGGCCGGTGGCGTCGTGCTCGGCGACGCGCAGCCCGCTGCTGCGGCGGACGGCCCCGCGTGGACATGCTCGACGTACGGCTATCTCTTCCAATCCCCGAACGGTGATGGCACCGCCCCGCCGCATAGCATCTACCAGGTCGACCTGGTCAGCGGTGCCTCGTCGCAGATCGGATCGACCGCGGACAATGTCAACGCGGTCGGCTACAACACCACCGACAACTACATTTACGGTGTCGACGTCACGACCCAGAAGCTGGTGCAGGTCGCCAGCGATGGCACCCTCACGACGCTGCCGGACCCCACCGGCTATATCGAGGGCGGCTACAACGTGGGTGATTTCGACAGCGCCGGCCACTACTGGGTGACCCACAGCGGTTCATCGCAGCGCTGGTACGAGATCGACTATGCCGCCGGGTCTTCCACCTACGGGCAGATCCTCGCGTCGGGAACCAACACCGGTGCGACGATCGGCTCTGACTGGGTCTATGTCGACGGCTCGCTGTACACCGTCACGAACGGCACTGATCACCTGGTCCGCTTCGATACGACCACGCACACCGCAACCGATCTCGGCTCCGTCCCCGACCTTCCTGTCGGGACACCGGGGTACGGCGCCGGCTACGCCGACGCGGCGGGCAAGCTGTATTTCTCGAGCAACCAGACGGGTGAGATCTATCGGATCGACCCCGTTTCTGTCGCCGCGATCGACCTCTCGGCCGGCCCTCCGTCGCTCGGCAACGACGGCGTGCGCTGTGCGAACGCCCCGATTCCGACGGTCACGGTTCAGAAGACGGTCGACGGGCGCCTTGCTGCCAGCGACCAGTTCACGGTCGGCCTCGACAATGCCGCCGGGACCACCTTGACCGATGTGACCACAGCGGGTTCCGCGACCACGGCTTCCACCACGAACTGGCCGGTGAGTCAGGGCGAGACCTACACGATCACGGATGCCATGGCCGGCGGATCATCGAGCACGCTTGCGCAGTACGGTGCCACCGTCGTCTGTACCGATACGACGACCGGGGCGACCGTCGCCACCGGTGGCACCAAGGGTGCATGGACGCTGACGGTGCCGGGCGAGGACGCGTACCTGTGCAACGTGACGAACACCGCGCCGTCCTTCACCGTGACGAAGACGGCGGATGCGACCGAGGTGAACTCCGGCGAGACGGTCCACTACACGGTGACAGTGAAGAACACGGGGAGCGTGGACTACACCGACGCGAACCCCGCCTCGTTCACGGACGATCTCTCAAGCGTGCTCGATGACGCCAGCTACAACGGCGACGCCACCGGCGGCGCAAGCTATGCCGCGCCCACGCTCTCGTGGTCAGGCGCGCTTGCGGCCGGCGCGACTCACACGGTGACCTACTCGGTCACCGTCAATGCCGCCGACACGGGCGATGCGCACCTCGACAACACGGTCGTGACTCCTGCTGATTCCGGCGGCGATTGCCCGACCGGAACCGACAACGCCGAGTGCACCGTCAACATCCCCTCCGGCCAGTTCATCGTCGCCAAGACCGCGTCGGCCTCGACCGTCAGCGCCGGAGGCACGGTGACCTACACGGTGACCGCGACGAACACAGGCGCCCGTGACTACACGGCTGCCGCTCCCGCTTCGTTCTCGGACGACCTTTCGAACGTCCTGGATGACGGCACCATCACTTCCGGCCCGGACAACGGAGCGGTGGTGAATGGAAACACGCTCTCGTGGTCGGGACCTCTCGCCGTCGGAGCGACGGCGACCATCACGTACACCGTGACGGTCGACAACCCCGATACGGGTGACGGCGAGCTCACCAACACCGTGCGGCCGACATCTCCGGGCGGCCAGTGCGCACCCGGCGAGTGCACGACGACGACGCCGATCCGGGCGTTCACCATCGCCAAGACCGCGTCGCCGACCGGCGACGTGACCCCCGGCGACACGGTGACATACAAGGTCACGGTCACCAACACGGGCGCGGCGGACTTTACCGCGGCCGACCCGGCCTCGTTCACCGACGATCTGTCGAAGGTGCTCGACGACGCTCAGATCACCTCCGGCCCGGACAACGGAGCGAGCATCAGCGGCAGCACCCTGTCCTGGTCGGGACCGCTTGCCGTGGGCAGCGCCATCACGATCACCTACACGGTGACCGTGGCCAACCCGGACACCGGCGATCACGACCTCGTGAACACGGCCTCGGCCGGCCCCGGCGGCTCATGTGAGACCACCGACGGCTGCACCACATCCGACCCGGTGAAGTCCTACACGATCGCCAAGACCGCGTCGGCCACAGGCCCCGCGCACCCGGGCGACACGATCACTTACTCGGTGACCGTCACGAACACCGGGGCCGCGGCCTACACCGCAGCCGACCCGGCCTCGTTCACCGACGACCTGAGCGGCGTGCTGGACGACGGCACCTATGTCGCCGACTCGGCGAGTGACGGCGCGTCCGTCAACGGAACGCAGCTGAGCTGGTCCGGCCCGCTCGCTGTCGGCGCCAGCCAGACGATCACCTACAAGGTGAACGTCGGAGCCGCCGGCTCGGGTGACGGCACCTTGAGCAACAGCGTTGCCGCAGACCCTGACAACGGGGGAGGCTGCGCCGCCCCGGGCGACTGCACGACCACGAATCCGGTGCAGGCGTTCAGCGTCGCCAAGACCGCGGATGCCACGGAGGTGAACCCGGGCGACACGATCCACTACACGGTGACGGTCACCAACACGGGTGCTGCCCCCTACACCGCGGCCGACCCGGCCTCGTTCACCGACGACCTGTCGCAGGTGACCGATGACGCCACCTACAACGGCGACGCCAGCAACGGGGCCACCGTGAATGCCGACACGCTGTCCTGGTCGGGCCCGCTGGCGGTCGGGGCGACCGAGACGATCACCTACTCGGTGACGGTCAACGACCCCGACACCGGCGACAAGCACCTCGACAACACGGTGGTGACTCCCACCGGCTCCGGCGGCGACTGCCCGACGGGAACCGACAACGCGGAGTGCACCGCCAATGTGCCCGCCGGCTCATACACGGTCGCGAAGACCGCCTCCACGAACCACGCGGAGCTCGGCGGCAAGGTGACCTACACCGTGACCGTGACGAACACCGGCAACGCGGCCTACACGGCCAGCAAGCCGGCATCCTTCACCGACGATCTGAGCAACGTGCTGGATGACGCCACCTATAACAAGGACGCCGACCACGGGGCGACCGTCTCCGGCCACACGCTCACCTGGTCCGGTCCCCTTGCGGTCGGCGCCACCGTGAAGATCGCCTACTCGGTGACCGTGAACAGCCCGGATGCCGGCAACCACAACCTCGTCAACACGGTCATCCCGACGGGCGACGGCGGGCAGTGCGCTGCTGACGGGTCGTGCCTGACCACCACTGGCGCGGCGTCGTACACGGTCGCCAAGACGGTCTCGACGACCGACGAGGTGCAGCCCGGCGCGACGGTCGGCTACACGGTGACCGTCACGAACACCGGCCAGGTCGCCTACACCGCCGGCAGCCCGGCCTCGTTCGCGGACGACATGAGCGATGTCCTCGACGACGCCAGCTATAACGACGACGCCACTCACGGGGCGGCCCTCAGCGGGGACGTCCTGTCCTGGTCGGGCGCGCTCGCCGTCGGGCAGACCGTCCAGGTCACCTACTCGGTGACCGTGAACGATCCCGACACCGGCAACCACCGGCTGCTGAACACCGTCGACCCGACGGTGGGCGGCGGGTCCTGCCTCGCCGACGGCGACTGCGCCACGACCACGGGGATCATCACGCCGCAGGATCCTGTGGTCGCGGTGAACACCGGCGGCTACACCGTGGATCGGCAGCCGGTGTGGGAGCGGCTGCTGCCCTTCGGGGGGCTGACCGCGGCGCTGCTGGGTCTTGGGGCGGCGTTGGTGCTGTGGATGCGCCGTAAGGGCAGCCAGCAGGAGTGATGCTCCAGCTGCGCAACCGGCGCATTCTCTGGGTGGCCCTGGTCGCGATCCTCGTGATCGCCGCCGGGGCCGCCTGGGTCGTCAGCGCGTCGCTGACGCACAGCACTGCGCCCGGGACGACGGACATGTCCGGCAAACAGGTCGCTCTCGACCCCGGCACGCTGCCGTCGGCAGAGGTGCAAAAGCAGATGCACGCCGTTGCCGACACCGGGCCGCGCTTCCGCGTTCCCGCCGTTGGCCTCGACGTGCCGGTCGGGCAGATCAGTGTCGCCGGGGGGCAGCTCACGCCACCGGGCTTCACCTCGGTCTACGCCGTGCGCAACCTCGGCACCACCGCGACGACGCCCGGCAAGGGCACGGTGTATGTCGTCACGCACTCGCTGCGCGGCGGCGGCAAAGCCCCAGGCAACTACCTCACGGACGTCGCCCGCCAGAAGGCCGCCGTGACGAAAGGCGAGGCCGTGTTCGTGGGGAGCACCGAGTACACGATCTCCGGCACCGAGCTGGTGAAGAAGTCCGACATCGGCGCTCAGAAGGCACTCTGGGCCAACACCCCGAACCGGCTGGCGGTCATCACCTGCCTCGAGAAGCCCTCCGGCGCGCCGTCGACGGACAACCTCGTCATCTACGCGACCGTTGCCAAGCCATCGCCGACCGCGACGCCTCGGGGCTGATAGCTCAACGGGAGAAGGCGATCCGCGATCGTCCTGCCCCTGTCGTGGCCAGGAATTACGCCCAAGGGCCTTCCGAATGGCACTGGGTGCCACTAGTGTGTCTTCCATCGCGGAACCCTCCACGGTCAATGCAGATCGATTCCAAGGAGTACCCATGAGCAGTGCCTCGCCCGCAATCGCGCCCGAGTCCGTTGCCGACGCAGCCGACGACGCCATCATCGAATCCGACGTTCTCGTCGAAGAGGTCTCGATCGACGGCATGTGCGGTGTCTACTGAACCGCGCCAGCACCTCGATCTGAGCCGCGCGTGGCGCCTGCATCCGCAGGTGTCCGTGCGCCCAGAGCCGTTCGGCGCCCTGCTGTACCACTTCGGCACGCGGAAGCTGTCCTTCCTCAAGGACCGCCGCCTGCTCGCCGTGGTGCAGAGCCTCAGTGAGAAGCCGACGGCGCTCGCCGCGTGCCAGGACGCAGGCGTGACGGATGCCGAGCTGCCGACCTTCCGGCGCGCGCTCGAGACCCTGCGCGACTCGAGCATGTTGACGGAGGTGGCGGCATGACGATGACGGATGCCTCTGCCGGGGTGATCGCTTCGAGACGCAGCGCTGACGCGCCGCCCCGCAACGATCGGGGCACGGCGCAGCCGCAGCGGCTGGTCGACCTGTTCGAGTACGGGCTCGACTCCCCGATCTGCCTGACCTGGGAGCTCACCTACGCGTGCAACCTGTCGTGCGTGCACTGCCTGTCGAGTTCGGGGCGGCGCGATCCGCGCGAGCTTACGACCGAGGAGTGCTTCGCGGTCATCGACGAGCTCGAGCGCATGCAGGTCTTCTACGTGAACATCGGCGGCGGCGAGCCGACGGTGCGCAGCGACTTCTGGGAGATCGTCGACTACGCGACGAGCCACCACGTCGGCGTGAAGTTCTCGACGAACGGCGTGAAGCTCACCCGCGAGCGCGCCGAGCAGCTGGCCGCGAACGACTACCTCGACATCCAGATCTCGCTCGACGGCGCGACGGCCGAGGTGAACGACTATGTGCGCGGGCCGGGTTCCTACGACACAGCGCTTCAAGCGATGGCGAACCTGCAGGCGGCCGGCATGAAGAACTTCAAGCTCTCGGTCGTGTGCACCCGGTACAACATCCCGCAGCTCGACGAGTTCAAGGCGATCGCCGACCGCTACGGAGCGCAGCTGCGCCTCACCCGGCTGCGGCCCTCCGGCCGCGGCGCCGACACGTGGGACGACCTGCACCCGCGGCCCGCGCAGCAGAAGCAGCTCTACGACTGGCTCGTCGCCCACGGCGACGGCGTGCTCACCGGCGACTCGTTCTTCCACCTCTCGGCCTACGGCCAGGCGCTGCCCGGCCTCAACCTGTGCGGCGCAGGCCGGGTCGTGTGCCTGATCGATCCGATCGGCGACGTGTATGCCTGCCCGTTCGCGATCCACGAGGAGTTCCTGGCCGGCAACATCCGCATGCCGGGCGGATTCCAGAAGGTGTGGCGCGAGTCCGAGCTGTTCCTGCGCCTGCGCCAGCCGCAGTCGGGCGGCGCGTGCACGTCGTGCCAGTTCTTCGACACCTGCAAGGGCGGATGCATGGCCGCGAAGTTCTTCACCGGGCTGCCGCTCGACGGGCCCGACCCCGAGTGCGTGCAGGGCTACGGCGAGGAGCTGCTGAAGAACGCGAAGGCCAAGGAGCAGCTGGCCCCGAAGCCGTCGGCCGACCACTCCCACCGCACCACGCCGCCGCGGCCCCGCGAGGGCCTCGGGCCGGTGCGCCTCACCCTGAAGCGCCGAGAGGATCTCGCGCGCCCACCCGTCAACGCGTGCGAGGCCGACCCTCTGGCCGGCCTGACGCCGCAGTAGGAACAGCACAGCCAGAGGACCCGCGCGAGGCATCCGTTCAACCCGACATCGCCGTCGGGGCGGTGGTTCGCGCGCTCAAAAACACAAGAAAGCAGGACGGAAAACATGGGACTCCTCGAAGGGAAGACCGTTCTCATCACCGGAGGGTCGCGCGGGCAAGGCCGCCAGCACGCCCTCGTCAGCGCCCGCGAGGGCGCGGACATCATCATCGTCGACACGCTCGAGCAGATCGGCTCGGTCGCCTACCCGATGGCGACGCAGGCCGACATCGACGAGACGGTGCGGCAGGTCGAGGCACTCGACCGGCGCATCCTGCCCGTCGTCGGCGACGTGCGGAAGCAGGCCGAGCTTGACGCGGCAGTCGAGAAGGGCATCGCGGAGTTCGGCAAGATCGACTGCCTGATCGCCAATGCCGGCATCTTCTCGCTCGCCCCGTCGTGGGAGCTCGATGAGCAGGCGTGGGACGACATGATCGCCGTCAACCTCACCGGGGTATGGAAGTCGGCGAAGGCGGTGCTGCCGCACATGATCGAGCGCGGCACCGGGTCGATCGTGATGACGTCGTCGATCAACGGGCTCGAGCCCGGCGAGAACTACGTGCACTACTGCGCCGCGAAGTACGGGGTCGTGGGCGTGATGAAGACCATCGCTCTCGAGGTCGCCAAATACGGCATCCGGGTCAACTCCGTGCACCCCGGCGCGATCCTCACGCCGATGACGAGCTGGCAGGGCGCCTGGGACATGATGTCCGGCAAGGCCGCCGGCGAGGGGACCGAAGAGGATCTCGTGGCGGCCGGCTACTCCTTCCATGCCTTGAAGGGCGCCGGGATGCTGCATCCGCACGTCATCGCCGATGCCGCGCTCTGGCTGAACTCCGATCTCGCGGCCGCCGTCACCGGGATCTCCGTGCCGGTCGACGCCGGCCACCTGCTGCAGCCGGGCTACAACGCGAACCCGACGCGCGAGGCGAACCCGCTCATCTCCGCCCAGACGCTCGCCTGAGCGGCACGAGGAAAGAAGGAAGCGAAATGGCAGGACGGGTAGAGGGCAAGGTCGCCTTCATCACGGGCGCCGCGCGCGGGCAGGGCCGCAGTCATGCGATTCGGCTCGCGCAGGAGGGCGCCGACATCATCGCGGTCGACATCGCCGAGGACATCCCGTACAACGTGCACTCCGGCGCGACGGAGGCCGACTTGGCCGAGACGGTGCGGCAGGTCGAAGCGCTCGATCGGCGGATCGTCGCGAGCAAGGTGGATGTCCGGGATTTCCCCGCGCTCAAGGCGGCCGTCGACGACGGTGTCGCGCAGCTCGGCCGGCTCGACATCGTCTCCGCGAACGCCGGCGTCGGCGGAACGCCACAGCTCGCCGAGGAGTTCCCGGAGGACCAGTGGCAGACGATGATCGACATCAACCTCTCCGGCGTGTGGCACGCCGCGAAGGCGGCGATTCCGCATCTCAAGGCGGGCGGGCGCGGCGGCTCCATCATCCTGACGAGCTCGGAGGCCGGCATCCGCGGCTACGCCAACATGGCGCACTACGTCTCGGCCAAGCACGGCGTCGTCGGCCTGATGCGGTCGCTCGCGATGGAGCTCGCGCCGTACAGCATCCGCGTCAACAGCATCCACCCGACGCAGGTGAACACCGACATGATCCAGAACTCGGCGATCTACGACCTGTTCACCGGCAAGCAAGGATCCACGAAAGAGGAGTTCGCCGCGGCGTCGCAGGCCGTGATCGCACTGCCGATCCCGTGGGTCGAGCCGGTCGACATCTCGAACGCCGTGCTGTGGCTCGCCTCTGATGAGGCCCGTTTCGTCACCGGAGTGCCGCTGCCCGTCGACGGCGGCAACTACCTGATCTGAGCGATCGAAAAAAGAAAGAAGGAACCAGCATGCCTGGAAGAGTCGAAGGCAAAGTCGCCTTCGTCACCGGAGCGGCTCGCGGCCAGGGCCGCAGCCACGCCCTTCGCCTGGCGCAGGAAGGCGCCGACATCATCGCCGTAGATCTCACCGGCCAGATCGACACGGTGCCCTACGCCATGTCGACGCCGGAAGACCTCGATGAGACGGTGCGCCAGGTCGAGGCGCTCGACCGCCGGATCGTCGCCACCCAAGCCGATGTCCGCGACTTCGACGCGCTCAAGGGAGCGCTGGATGCCGGCGTCGCGCAACTCGGCAAGCTCGACATCGTCTCGGCAAACGCCGGCATCTTCAGTTTCGGAACGCTCGACGAGCTCACCGAGGAGCAGTGGAACGACATGCTCGCCGTGAACCTGACGGGCGTGTGGCACACCGTGAAAGCGGCGATCCCCCACCTCAAGGCGAACGGCGGCGGCTCGATGATCCTCACCAGCTCGACCGCGGGGCTGCTCGCGATCCCGAACATCGGACACTACGTGGCGGCGAAGCACGGCGTCGTCGGAGTGATGAAGACGGCGGCCCTCGAGCTCGCCCCGTTCAACATCCGGGTCAACTCGGTGCACCCCACCAGCGTCAACACGGACATGATCCAGAACTCTGCGGCCTACGAGCTGTTCGCACCGGACCTCACGCCTGAGCAGCGCACCAAGGAGGCGCTCGCCCCGCGGTTCCAGACGCTGAACGTGCTGCCGATCCCGTGGGTGGAACCGGTCGACATCTCGAATGCCGTGTTGTGGCTGGCATCCGACGAATCCCGTTATGTGACCGGGCTCGAAGTCCGCGTCGATGCGGGCCAGCTGCTCAAGTAGAAGGGCACGGATATGGCAGGTCGTGTTGAAGGCAAGGTCGCCTTCGTCACCGGCGCCGCCCGCGGGCAGGGGCGCAGCCACGCGCTGCGCCTCGCGCAGGAGGGCGCCGACATCATCGCGGTCGACATCTGCGAGAGCATCCCGAGCATCGAGAGGTACTACCCAGGGTCGACGCAAGCCGATCTCGACGAGACGGTGCGGCAGATCGAAGCGCTCGATCGGCGGGTCGTCGCGCGCAAGGCCGACGTGCGCGACTTCGACGCGCTGAAATCCGCGCTAGATGAGGGCGTGGCCGAGCTCGGTCATGTGGACGTCGTCGCGGCCAACGCCGGCGTCTTCGCCTTCGGCGACAAGACGCACGAGGTCAGCGACGCCGACTGGCAGGACGTCATCGACATCAACCAGACGGGCGTGTGGCACACCGCCAAGGCGGTCATCCCCCACCTCATCGAGCAGGGCACGGGCGGCTCGATGATCTTGACGAGCTCGACGGCGGGCCTCAAGGGCACGCCGAACGTCGCCGCGTACACGGCGAGCAAGCACGCGGTCGTGGGCATCATGCGCACGCTCGCGCTCGAGCTCGCGCCCTACCGGATCCGCGTCAACACGGTGCACCCGACGGGCGTCGCGACGGACATGATCCTCAACGAGGCGGCGTTCAAGCTCTTCCTGCCCGACGTCGAGCACCCGACGAAGGAACAGGCGGCCGAGGTCTTCGCGTCCACGAACGCGCTGCCCATCCCGTGGGTCGAGCCGGTCGACATCTCGAACGCCGTGCTGTTCCTCGCGTCCGACGAGGCGCGCTACGTCACCGGCACCGAGCTCAAGGTCGACGCCGGCTACACGATCAAGTGACCCGGTTCGCGTAACCCGATTCAGACGACTCACGGAAGGACAGCACATGGCAGGACGGGTGGAAGGCAAGGTCGCCTTCATCACCGGGGCGGCACGCGGGCAGGGGCGGGCGCATGCCCTCCGGCTCGCCGAGGAGGGCGCCGACATCATCGCGGTCGACATCGCGGCGCAGGTCGAGAACGTGCCGTACCCCACGGCCACGCCGGACGATCTGGCCGAGACGGTGCGCCAGGTCGAGGCGCTCGATCGGCGCATCGTCGCGGAAGCGGTCGACGTGCGCGATCTCGGCGGTCTGAAGGCCTTCGTCG
The DNA here is from genome assembly GCF_039538185.1 of Gryllotalpicola koreensis. NCBI lineage: Bacteria > Bacillati > Actinomycetota > Actinomycetes > Micrococcales > Microbacteriaceae > Gryllotalpicola > Gryllotalpicola koreensis. The sequence continues at coordinate 485,889 of NZ_BAABBW010000001.1, read as the reverse complement.
ACAAGGGCGTCGGCGAGCTCGGCCGGCTCGACATCATCGCGGGCAACGCCGGCATCGACATCGTCGGCCCCTGGCACGACATGACGCCCGAGATCATCCGCACCACGATCGACATCAACCTGATCGGGGTGTGGAACACCGTGATGGCAGGAGTGCAGCACCTCATCGACGGCGGGGGCGGCTCGGTCATCCTGACGAGCTCGGCCAACGGGCTGAAGGCCGGACCGTGGAACCTCGCCTACAACATGGCGAAGTTCGGCGTCACGGGACTCACCAAGTCCCTCGCGATGGAGCTCGCGAAGGACCACGTGCGCGTCAACTCCGTGCACCCCGGCGGTGTCGACACCCCGATGGCGAACGGCATCTTCGGCCTGCCCGACAACGGCTTCGAGCGGGGGCAGAAGGAGAACCCGGACCTCTTCGGGATGCTGACGCAGTGGATCCCGGGCATGATGCCGCCTCGCGAGATCTCGAACGCCGTGCTGTGGCTCGCCTCCGACGAGTCGACCTGGGTCACCGGGCATGCGCTCGCCGTCGACGGCGGCATGACGCAGTACTAGGAAAGAGAGCGCAGAGGAGGAATCCGTTATGAGCGACAGCGACGTCACGCGCGGCGGCGAGCTCGCGGCGGTCCGCGCGCGCATCCTCTCGCGCGTCGTCGGTCGTGAGCACGAGCTGGAACTCGCGCTCGCGGCCGTCGGCGCCGGCCGCGACCTCATCCTCGAAGGCCCGCCGGGCACCAGCAAGACCACCATGCTCAAGGCGATCACCGCAGAGTGGGGCATCCCGCTGCTGTTCGTCGAGGGCAACGGCGACCTGACCCCCGCGAAGCTGATCGGCCACCACAACCCCGCCCGTGTGCTGCGCGAGGACTACAGTGCCGACAACTTCGTCGCAGGGCCGCTCGTCGAGGCGATGGAGCAGGGCGGCTTCCTCTATATCGAGGAGTTCAACCGCGCGCCCGAAGACACCCTGAACACCCTGCTCACCGCGATGGCCGACCGGGCGATCGAGGTGCCGCGGGTCGGCAGCGTGACCGCCAAGTCGACCTTCCGCGTGATCGCGTCGATGAACCCCTACGACAACGTGGGCACAACCCGCCTGTCGATGAGCGTGAGCGACCGCCTCAACCGCATCGTCGTGGACTATCAGGATGCCGCGGCCGAAGAGCGCATCGTCACCCTGCGCGGCGGCATCACGGGCACGGTGGCCGAGCGCGTCGTCGTCGACGCGGTCGCCGTGACGCGCGCAACGCGCACACATCCGGCCGTGCGGCAGGGCGCGAGCGTGCGCGGTGCGATCGACTGCGCGCTGATCGCTAACGAGCTGGCGGAGCTGCGGGGGGTGACGGATGCCGTACCCGATGCCCGGGCGGGCGCGGGCGACGGCGCGGCGCCGTACCCCGAGCTGATGCTCGACGCCATGCTCGTCTCGCTCTCGGGCCGCATCCGGCTCGACGAGGCGGCCGAGACGACCCCGGAGCGCGTGCTGCGCGAGATCTGGGAGGACCGCTTCATCCTCGAGCCGGCCACCTTCACCGGGCCGACCTGAAGAGAGGTGCCCGCCGACGGCGGCCCCATCGAGCGGCACACGCAGCGCCCGTCGGCGCGCCCGCTGCGCCGCACCCCGAAGCAACTCACCGAGGAGCCCACTCTGTTCGAAGCCCAGCCAGGCAAGGCCGGCGTCGCCCTGCGAGCGCAGAAGCGCGGCGCGGCATCCGCCCGCGCGCCGCAACTGCCGAGCGCGCTGCAGGCGGGCTTCACCGATGACCCGGCCGAGCTCGCCCTGATCGACGAGCAGCTCGCCGTCGAGCCCGCCGCGCGGGAGCGGGCTCGGGCGATCGCGGCGGCGCTCGCCGTGCCCCGGCCCCGGGCGGAGTCGTCGTCGCGCCGCGGGCAGGGCGTACTCGCGAGCCTGCCCTACCGCGGCGCGGCCGACGACATCGACCTCGACGCGACCATCGAGGTGCTCGCCGAGCGGCCGGTGCCCGAGGACGAGGACATCATCGTGCGCGACCGCATCCGCTCGACGCGCGCGGTCGTGCTGCTCGTCGACGTCTCCGGGTCGTCGAAGGGCGAGCGGATGACCACCTCAGCCGCCGCGGTCGGCGCGCTCGCCTCGGAACTCGAGCGCGACAAGCTCGCCGTGATCGCCTTCTGGTCGGACGCCGCGGTGCTGCTCCCGATCGGCGCGCCGGTGCGGCCCTTCGAGCTGCTCGACCAGCTGATGCGGATTCCGGCCAGGGGGCTCACCAATCTCGCGTTCCCCCTGCAGCTGGCATCAGAACAGCTGGCCCGCTCGCCCGAGCGCGACAGCCGCGTCGTCCTGCTCTCCGATTGCGTGCACAACGCCGGCCCCGACCCGCGCCCGCTCGCCGCCGCGCTGCCCCGGCTCGACGTGCTGCTCGACACGAGCGGCGAGCGCGACGTCGAGCTCGGCCGCGAGCTCGCGCAGGCCGGGCACGGCACCCTGCACCTCGTGCGCGACTTCCACGACGTCGCGCCCGCGGTGACCGACATCTTCCGAGACCGATAATCGGCACATCCACACGAGGAGCTCAGATGCCCTGGCGACAGAATCCCTGGTTCGAGACCGTGCTCGAGGCGCAGCGCCGCGCGAAGAAGCGCCTGCCGCCCTCCGTGTACGCGGCGCTCGTGGCCGGCTCGGAGCGCGGCCGCACCCCGGAGGACAACCAGGCGGCGTTCGCCGAGCTGCAGTTCGCCCCGCACGTGGCCGGCCACCAGACCGAGCGCGAACTGAACACCACGGTGCTCGGCATCCCCATCTCCCTGCCCGTGCTGATCTCGCCCACCGGTGTGCAAGCTGTGCACCCCGACGGCGAGGTGGCGGTGGCGCGGGCGGCGGCGAACCGCGGCACGATCATGGGCCTGTCGTCGTTCGCGTCGAAGCCCGTCGAAGAGGTCGCCGCGGCGAATCCGAACACCTTCTTCCAGATGTACTGGACGGGCACGCGCGAGCAGATGGTGCAGCGCATGGACCGTGCCCGGGCAGCCGGGGCGAAGGCGCTCATCGCGACCCTCGACTGGTCGTTCTCGATCGGGCGCGACTGGGGCTCGCCGGCGATCCCCGAGAAGATGACGCTCAAGGCGATGTGGGACTTCGCCCCAGAGGCGATCATCCGGCCGAAGTGGCTGTGGGCCTACGGGAAGACGGGCCACGTGCCCGATCTGACGACGCCGAACCTGCAGTCGCCGGGCGGCGAGGCGCCGACGTTCTTCGGCGCGTACTACGAGTGGCAGCAGACTCCCCCGCCCACGTGGGAGGACGTCGCGTGGCTGCGCGAGGAATGGGGCGGCCCGTTCATTCTCAAGGGCATCACCCGGGTGGACGACGCGAAGCGGGCGGTCGACGCCGGGGTGTCGGCGATCTCGGTGTCGAACCACGGCGGCAACAACCTCGACACGACGCCGGCGACGATCCGGTGCCTGCCGGCGGTGGCGGGCGCGGTCGGCGACCAGATCGAGGTGCTGCTCGACGGCGGCGTGCGCCGCGGCGGCGACGTGGCGAAGGCGCTCGCCCTCGGCGCGCGCGCCGTGATGATCGGCCGCGCGTACCTCTGGGGCCTGGCCGCCAACGGGCAGACCGGCGTCGAGAACGTGCTCGACCTGCTGCGCATGGGCCTCGACTCGGCCGTGCTCGGGCTCGGGCACAAGTCGATCCACGAGCTGAGCCGAGAGGACTTCTATATCCCGCAGGGTTTCGAGCGGCACCTTGGGGTGACGGATGCCGGGGCCGGGGCGTCCCCGTCAGGGGCGGCCGCCTCCGCAGCACCGGCGCGTCGGCCCGCACCTCGGCGCTCGCCGCGGAAGCCGGCCGCGCCCGCGAGCGCCGAGGCGCCGGTCACGCCGCCGACGCCCGATTCCCCGGCACCGGACACGGCGCCGGGGCAGTGACCGAGCTCGCCCAGGCGCACTGGCCCGCGCTGGGGGCGCCCGAGCTGGTGCTCGTGCCGCTCGGATCGACCGAGCAGCACGGGCCGCACCTGCCGTTCGACACCGACGCGGTGATCGCCACGGCGGTCGCTCGGGGCCTGGCCGAGCGGTTACGCGTGGCATCCATCGCCGTCGTGGTCGCGCCAGCCTTGCCCTACGGCGCGAGCGGCGAGCACCAGGACTTCCCCGGCACGACCTCGATCGGCGAGGAGGCGCTTGCGCTCGTGATCGTCGAGCTCGCGCGCTCGCTGCGCACGTGGGCGCCGCGCGTCGTGTTCGTCAACGGGCACGGCGGCAACGTGCGTGCCCTGACGGATGCCGTCGCGCAACTCGTCGAAGAGGGACATGACGCCGCCTGGGTGCCCTGCGGGGTGGCGGGCGGCGATGCGCACGCGGGCCGCACCGAGACCTCGCTGCTGCTGCACCTCGCACCGGCATCCGTCGATCTCGCCGCCGCGGAGCGGGGTGTCGTCACCCCCATCGGCGAGCTGCTGCCCGAGCTGCGGCGGCAGGGCGTGCGAGGGGTTGCGCCCAACGGTGTGCTCGGCGACCCGACCGGGGCTTCCGCCGCCGAGGGCGCACGGCTGCTCGCCGCGATGGTGGACGCCGCCGCTGGCGCCCTCAACGGCATCAACGGCATCGCCGCGGCGCGGGACGCGGCCACGTGAGCCTGCCGCCCGAGTTCGTCGTGCGGCTCGGCCGGCACACGCGCGTCGTTGACGGCGGGCGTGGGCTGCTCGGGGGCTCGCCCACCCGCTATGTGCGGCTGTCGGATGCCGCGCGGGCCGCACTGCACGGCCGCGAGGTGTGCGCCGCGACGCCCGCGGGGGCGCGCCTCGCCGACATGCTGCTCGAGCTCGCGATGGCCGACCCCGTCGTCGCGCTGCTGCCGGAGCGGCACGACGAATACACGGTCGTCGTGCCGGTGATGGACCGCGCCGACGAGCTCGATCGGCTGCTCGGCTCGATCGCCGCGAGCACGGGCCCCGGCCGGCATCCGCGCGTCATCGTCGTCGACGACGGCTCGGCGGACCCCGCGCCGATCGAGGCCGTCGCGGCACGGCACGGCGCTGAGTTCCTCGGTCTGCCGGAGAACCTCGGGCCTGGCGGTGCGCGCAATGCGGGCCTGCGGCTCGTCGAGACCGAGTTCGTCGTCTTCGTCGACTCCGACATCGTGGTGAACGTCGAGACGATCCCGCTGCTGCTGCGCCACTTCGCCGACCCGAAGGTCGCGAGCGCGGTGCCGCGCATCGTCGGCCTCGCGGGCTCGGACACCTGGATCTCGCGCTATGAGGACGCGCGCAGCTCGCTCGACCTGGGCGCCCACGCCGCTGCGGTGAAGCCGCGCTCGCCGGTGGCCTGGGCGTCGTCCGCCTGCGTCGTGGTGCGGGTCGCTGCGCTGGGCGACGGCTTCGACGCGGCCATGCGCGTCGGCGAGGACGTGGACCTCGCCTGGCGGCTCACCGAGGCGGGCTGGCGCATCCGCTACGAGCCGGCGGCGTTCGCCGAGCACGAGCACCGCGCCCGCTTCGGGGACTGGATCACCCGGAAGGCGATCTACGGCACCGGCGCGCAACCCCTCGCCGAGCGGCACCCCGAGGCGATCGCGCCCGCCATCCTCGCCCCGTGGAGCGTCGGCGTAATGCTCGCGCTGATGGCGCAGCGGCGCTGGTCGGTTCCGGTGGCCGTCGCGATCACCGCGGTCACCGCCGTGCGCATCGCGCGCCGGCTGCGCTCGGCGGGGCATCCGTACGCGCTGGGCGCCTGGCTCACGGCGAACGGGGTCGTGAGCGCGGCCGCGCAGGCCTCCGCGCTGATGCTGCGGCACTGGTGGCCGATCGCGGTGATCGGATGCCTGTTCTCGCGCCGCATGCGCCGCATCGTCGCCATCGCCGCGGTCACCGACATCGCGCTCGAGTACCGCAGGTCCCCCGCTCGCCTCGATGTCCTGCGTTTCGGCCTCGCCAAGCGCCTCGACGATCTCGCCTACGGGGCCGGGGTGTGGTGGGCGGCGCTCAAGGCGCGCTCGGCGGCGTCGCTCAAACCCGACTGGCGCGGGCAGCGGCGGTGACGGCCGTCATCACGCGAGAGCGGTGAAGGCGGCATCCACGCGGGCAAGGGCGGCGCGGCGCTCGGTCTCCGACAGCCAGGACGCCTCGAAGCCGTTCTCGATCATCTCGCGCAGCTCGTGGAGGCCCCACCCGGACTCGTCGAAGAGGGTCTGATAGCAGTCGCGCACCGTGACGCCGAACATCGCCGGGTCGTCCGAGTTGACGGTGAGGCGCAGCCCGGCATCCTTCATCACCCTGATCGACGCGCGCCGCGACGCCCGCCGGCCCTCCGCCGAGGTGAAGGTGACCACGTTGAAGACCGCGCCGTCGCGGGCCGCCTCGGCGAGCACCTCCGGGTCGCTGACCAGGTTGTTGCCGTGGTCGTAGCGCTCGCAGCGCAGCAGGTCGCGGCTGGTCAGGTAGTTCGCCGCCGGGGCGCGCTCGATCGACTGGTTGTCCTCGCAGACGTGGTTGGCGCGGCGCAGGCCCTCGCGCTCGGCGAGCTGGAACGCCGCCGCGAAGCGCTCGGGCGGCCCGTCGCCCTCGGCGCCCGACAGCGCCAGCCCGCACACCAGCTCGTCGCCGTAGTCGACGGTCTGCTTCACGAACTCGACGGCCTCCTCCGCACTGGTCGTGCCGCGGTCGAGGGCGACGAGCACGCGAGAGGTGACGCCGAGCGTGCGATGCGCGCGGCGGATGCCCGCGGTGACCCCGTCGAGCACCCGTCGGAAGGGGACCCCGGCGCGCACATGGGCCTGCACCTCGACGTGCAGCTCGCGATGGATCACGTTCGCGTCGTTCAGGCCGTCCTCGAGCGCCTCGTAGGCGACGCGGGCCAGATCCTCTTCTCGGGTGATCGCCCGGCCCGCCGTGTCGAACACCTCGAGGAACTCGGGGAACGAGGCGAAGCGGTAGCCGTCGCGGCACGACGGCGGCAGCTCGATGCCCGTCGCCCCCGCGATCTCGACGAGGGTCGCGTGACGCACGGTGCCCATGTAGTGGCAGTGCAGCTCGGCCTTCGGCACCGTGGCGATCGCCTGGGCGAGCAGCGCCCGCTCGGCATCCGCCGTCATAGCCCGAGCGCGCCGAGCGCGATCTCGAGGGCGTTGCCGAAGCTCTTCTCGCGCTCCTCGGCCGTGAGGTTGCGCTCGGCGTCGCGCCGGTCGCTGACCGTCAGCACGGCGAGCGCCTCGCAGCCCTCCGCGGCGGCGACGGCGTAGAGCGCCGCGGCCTCCATCTCGTTCGCGAGGACCCCGTGCGCCCGCAGCCCCTCGACCACCGCGGGGCGGTCCTTGTAGAACGTGTCGGTCGACATGACCATGCCGAAGTGCACCTCGTGCTCGCCCCGCCAGGCGACGTTCTCGGCGGCCCGCGCCGCGGCCGCGAGCAGCGGGAAGGACGCGACGTGGCTGAAGTGCACCCCGGGGATGCGCAGCTCGGACATCGACGAGTCGGTGTGCGCCCCCGTCGCGACCACGACGTCACGCACCTTCGCGCTCGGCGCGACGCCGCCCGCCGTGCCGACGCGGACGATGCGCCGGACGCCGAAGAAGCGCACCAGCTCGGTCGCGTAGATGGTGGCGGACGGCATCCCCATGCCGGATGCCAGCACCGAGATCGGCTTCCCGCCGCGCGTCCCCGTGTAGCCGAGGATGCCGCGCGTCTCGGACACCACGGCGGCGTCGTCGAACCACTCCTCCGCGATCCGGCGGGCGCGCAGCGGGTCGCCGGGCAAGATCACGTCGGGGGCGAAGTCGCCCGGCTCGGCGGAGATGTGGGGGGTTGCCATGGTGTCCTCTCTGGTGGCGCGCGGCGCGGGTGGCGCAAAGCGCCGGCGGTGGGTCAGTCGTGGCGCCCGGCCTGCGGGCCCCACAGGGCGAGGACCGGGACCTCGATGAGCTCTACGATGTTGTAGGCGACGATCGAGATGCCGGTGACCGCGATGACGATCGCCCAGGTCTCGCCGTACAGCGAGTGGGCGTTCGCGACCGTGATGTCGCCGCCGAGCCCCTGCAGGCTGAACAGCCACTCGTAGAGCATCGCCGCGACGAGCGAGCCGGGCACCGAGATCTTGATCGACGCGAACAGCTGGGGCAGCGCCGAGGGGATCGCGACCTTGCGCAGCGCCGTCAGTCGCGAGCCGCCGTACACGCTCACGACGTCGAGCGTCTGCGCCGTCGCCGACCTCAGCCCGAAGTTCATGTTGATCAGCACAGGGAAGAACACGATGATCGCGCCGATGAGTCCGATCGTGAGCGCCCCGTTGCCGAAGATCAGGTAGATGATCGGCGCGAAGCCGACGAGCGGGATCGTGCGCATCAGCATGGCGAGCGGCATGAAGGCCGATTGCGCCCGCGGCAGCAGGAAGAAGATCAGCGCCAGCAGGATGGACGCGGCCACCCCGACGGCGAATCCGATGCCCGCGTCGCGCAGCGTCGTCACCGTGAGGCCGATCAGCCGGTGGCGGATCGCGGCAGCCGTCGTGTTGCCGAACGTCGGGTCCTGCGTGACGTACTGGAGCACCTGCAGCGGGCTGCGCGCGATGTACGGGTTGAGCGGCAGCACGAGCACCATCAGCTGCCACAGCACGAGCAGGAACGCGGCGGAGCCGAGCAGGGCGACGATGGTCACGACGAAGTGGCGCAGCGGCCGCCGGTAGGTCGTCGCGACGACCCCGGAGCCGCCGCTCGCCTGCGCGTACCACGGCGTCGCGACCCGGGCGAGCAGCGACATGACGGCATACGCGACCCCGGCCACCGCCGCGCACAGCAGGGCGAGGGCCCACAGCTGCTGCGGCTTCACCGCGATCTGCGCCGCCATCAGCATGATGCCGAGGCCGCTGTCGACGCCGCTCAGGAACAGCTCGCCGAGGATCGCCCCGACGAACGCCGCCGGCGCGGCGATGACGAGCGCCGACATGATGTGCGGCAGCGCGGCGACGAGCCGCACCTTGGTGAGCTCCTTCCACTTCCCGCCGCCGTAGGCATGGACGAGATCGACGGATGCCGCGTCGGCGGCCCGCAGCCCGGCGAGCGACCCCACGACGGTCGTGAAGAAGACGCTGAGGCCCGCGAGCACGACGCAGGCGAGGCGGCTCGACTGCGGCGACATCAGCACGATGAGCGGGGCGATCGCGGTGAGCGGGATGCACGAGGTGATGACGGCGAGCTGGGTAGAGACCCCCTCCAGCCAGGGAATCAGGAAGACCACCGCGGTCACCGCGAGCGCGATCAGGTTGCCCCAGAAGAAGCCGCGGGCGGCCTCCCACGCCGTGACGCCGATGCCGTTCCAGTAGCGCGCGTCGGCGAGGTCCCTGACGAACTGCGCGACGACGCTGGCAGGCGTCGGGATCGCGCCGCTGCCGTGGAACGCGAACAGCGCGAGCGCCTCCCACACGAGGAGCAGGAACACGATGCCGCCTGCCGCGTAGCCCAGTGAGCGCGAGCTCGCGCTGGGGATGAAGAAGGCGCGAGGCATCCGGATGCCTGCTCGCTCGTCGATCGCCATGAAGCCCTCCTGCGCCGTCAGCTCTCGCGGGGGTCGCCGAACAGGAGCGCCGAGAGCCGGTCCTGATAGGCGTGGAACTCGGGTGTGCGCATGACCTCGGGGGTGCGCGGGCGCGGCAGGTCGATCGTCACCATCGCGGCGATGCGGCCGGGCTTCGCCTGCATGACGGCGATCACGTCGGAGAGGAAGATCGCCTCGGCGATGCCGTGCGTCACCATCAGGGTCGTCGCAGGCCGCTCGGAGACGATGCGCTGCAGCTCGCTGTTCATGCGCTGCCGCGTCATGTCGTCGAGGGCGCCGAACGGCTCGTCGAGCAGCATCATGGCGGGCTGCACGACGAGGGCGCGCGCGATGGAGACGCGCTGCCGCATGCCGCCGGAGAGCTGCGCCGGCTTGGCCTTCTCGAAGCCCGAGAGGCCGACCAGCGAGATGAGGTCGCTGATCTGCGTCGGCTGCGGCGTGATGCCGGCGATCTCGAGTGGCAGGCGGATGTTGTGCTCGACCGTGCGCCACGGCAGCAGCGCGGAGTCCTGGAATGCGATGCCGAGCTCGGTGTCGGCGCGCACATCCTCCGGCGTCTTGCCGTTCATCGTCGCGACGCCGCCGCTCGGCGACTCGAGGCCCGCGAGGATGCGCAGGATCGTCGACTTGCCGCACCCCGAGGGACCGATGAGCGAGAGGAAGGTGTTGCGCTGCGTGCTGAGCGTCACATTCTCGAGGGCGGTGAGCTCGCGCGACCGGCCGAGTCGGAAGCGCTTTGTGAGCCCGTCCAGCACGACACCGGTGCCGGTGTCGGCGTTGGTGTCGGCGTCGGTGCGCTGCGCGATGAGGTCTGGTGCCGTCTGACTCATGGGCGGGCTCAGACGGTCGGCATCTTCGGCACGGTGAGGTCGCTCGGCGCGGTGATCGGCTTGATCAGCTCAGGGTGCTCCTTGTAGACCTCGTCGAGGAGCGACAGGTCGAAGAGCTTGTCGGCCGAGATGTCGTAGCCCATCGTCTTGAGGGAGGCGATGTTCTGCGAGACGAGCTCGTCGGTCATCGTGAACAGGCCGTTGGCGTTGGTGTCGTCGCTCACGATGAGCTCCTTGGCGAGCTCGACGGCCGGTGCATACTGCTCGCCCCAGACCAGGTTCTGGTCCTTCCCGTACTTCTGCACGGCGTAGGCGCAGGCCGTCGCCGGGTCGAGGATCGCGTCGTGCCAGCCCTTGATCTCGGCCACGAGCAGCGCCTTGAGCAGCTCGCGGTTCTTGTCGATGCTGTCCTGCGTGACCGTGAACGTCTCGGCGACGAACGGCAGGCCGTTGTCGGCGAAGGACATCACGAGGCCGTCGTACTTCTCCTCCTTGAGCGAGATGTCGCCGGTGACATAGGACATGAATCCGTCGACCTTGCCCTGCTTGAGCACCGTGTTGTCGTACTCGACGCCCACGATCTCGAGGTCGGACTTCGAGATGCCGTTGGCCTTGAGCAGCCCTTCGAAGAGCGTCTGGTTGCCGCCCGACTGCACGCCGATCTTCTTGCCGATCATGTCCTTCGGGGTGCGGATCGGCGTGATCGAGCCGATCGACTCGATCGCGAACGGGTTCTTCTGGTACGTGGCGCCGATGATCTTGAGGGGCGCGCCGGAGTTGAGGATGCTGGCGGCGGTGATGGGCGGCGAGGAGAGGCCGACCGTCGCCTTCCCAGCGAGCACGATCGACTCGGCGGTCGTCGAGGTGCCGCCGGCGAGCAGGTCGACCGACTGGAATCCGGCGCTCTTGTAGTAGCCCTTCTCGGTCGCCATGTACTCGCCGACGAACTCGTAGTTCTTGATCCACGACAGTTGGATCGAGGCGGTGCCGAGGCTCTTCGCGCCGGTGGACGAGGTGGATGCCTTGGCGCCGCAGGCGGCGAGAAGGAGGCTGCCGCCGGCGGCGACGCCGGTCAGGCCGGCCGCGCGCAGCAGCGAGCGGCGAGAGAGGAGCGGGTTGAGAGGCGCGGGCGCGGCCATGGTGCCCTCCGATCAGGAAGCGTGCGGACGTGGAGTCGAGTGCTGAGGTGCTCCCACGTTTGCAGTCTGTTGTTTCCGTTGCGCACCAATATTGTTTCTGTTGCGTAAGTTGCGCATTTTCGGGTCCAAGGTGGTGCCATGACCTCCTTCTCCGCCGACGCCGTCCCCGCCGCCCCGCGGTGGATCGAACAGGGCGCCGAATACCTGCGCTTCCCGAAGATCAGCCTTCACGACCACCTGGACGGGTCGCTCCGGCCGGAGACGGTCATCGAGCTGGCCGACGAGCAGGGCGTGCAGCTGCCGCACACCGACCCGGCGAAGCTCGCGTACTGGTTCATGCACCGCGACGCCGAACCCATCCCGGCGAACTGGGACGACAAGTTCGGCCTGACGACGGCGCTCATGCAGACCCCCGAGACGATCGCTCGCGTCGCCCGCGAGTTCGTGCAGGACGTCGCCGCGGACGGCGTCGTCTACGCCGAATGCCGCTGGGCGCCCGAGAAGCACGTGCTCGGCGGCCTCAGCCTCGACGACACTGTCGCCGCGGTGGCGGAGGGCATCGCTCAGGGCGAGGCGGTCGCCGCGGCATCCGGCCGCCGCATCCGCGTCCGCCAGCTGCTCTGCGGTATGCGCACGAGCGAGCGCAGCGCGGAGATCGCGGAGCTCGCCGCCCGCCATCACGGGCCGGCCGTCGCCGGCTTCGACCTCGCCGGCCACGAGCTCGGCCACCCCGTCACCGACCACCTGGACGCGTGCCGCATCGTGCACGACGCCAATGTGCCGCTCACCCTGCACGGCGGCGAGCACGCCGGGGCCGACAGCCTGCAGACGACCGTGCACCGCGGCCATCCCCTGCGCATCGGCCACGGAGTGCGCATCGTCGAGGACATGACGCTCGACGGGCATCCGCTCGACATCCGCACGGCCATCGTCGAGATCGCCGCCGCGGGCCCCGATGCGATCGAGCGGATCGAGCTCGGCCCGCTCGCGAGCTGGATCAGGGACGCGCGGATTCCGCTCGAGGTGTGCCTCACCTCGAACTCGCGCCACGTCGTCGACGGCCGCTCGAACCACCCGCTCGGCCTGCTCTACCGACTCGGCTTCACCGTGACCGTGAACCCCGACAACCGCCTCATGTCGAACACCTCGATCTCGCAGGAGTGGGCACGAGCCGTGGAGGAGTTCGGCTGGACGATCGACGACTTCAAGGCCGTGACGCTGAACGCTCTGAACGCGAGCTTCCTCAGCGTGCCCGAGCGCGAGCGCCTGCGCCGGGAGGCCCTCGAACCGCAATGGGAAGTAGCACGGGGAGCGATGGCGGCCTGAGGAGCCCTTGGGGTGGCTAGAATCGCGTCGCCCGCTCAACGAAAGGCCGAAGATGGTGGAGCGCCCTCCTAGCCTGCGGGCGATCGCCGTCGCCACCGGCGTCTCGGTCTCCACCGTCTCGCGCTATCTGCGCGGCCAGCTCGCGCTGCGGCCCGAGACGGAGGCGCGGCTGCTCGACGCCGCAGAGAAGCTCGGCTACCACCAGGCCGCGGAGAGGTCCGCGAGCCGCCCCAACAGGCGGCCCCGGCAGGGCACGATCGGGCTGGTGCTGCCCGAGTTGCGCAACACCTACTTCGGCGTCGCGGCCGACGAGATCGTACGGGCGGCCGAGAGCCACGGGCTCGCGGTCGTGATCGCGTCAACACTGCTGCACTCCCGGCACCAGGAGGACTATGTCGAGCTGCTCGGCGGGCTCGGCGTCAGCGGTCTGATCTACTCGGGCAACTCGATCTCCAATCCGGCGCTGTCGGTGCTGGCGCGCAGCGAGATCCCGATCGTCGTGTTCGACGAACATGTCGAGAACGTGCCGAATGCCGACGAGGTGCTGATCGACGACTACTCGGGCGGATTCCAGGCCACCGCGCTGCTGACCTCGCTCGGGCATCGGCGCATCGCCTTCGTCGGCGGACCGCCCGAGCTGCTCTCCGTGCGCCGCCGCGGCGACGGCTGGGCAGACGCGCTGCGGCAGGCCGGTGTCGACCCCGCGCAGCAGCTCTCACTGCCTGGGGATTACACCCTCGACTTCGGCTCCGCCGCCGTCTCGTACCTGCTCTCCGCCGCAGAGCGGCCCACCGCCGTCTTCGCGGCGAGCGACGTCGTGGCGCTCGGGCTGCTCTCGGCCGCGCGCTCGCTCGGCGTGCGCATCCCCGAGGAGCTCTCGATCGTCGGCTACGACGACATCCCGCAGTCTGCGCTCGTCACCCCGCGCCTGACGACGGTGCGCACGCCCCTCAACCAGATGGCCGACACCGCCGTGTCGCTGCTGGTCGACCGGATCGCCGACCCGACACGCTCCCCCCGCACGGTGATCACCCCCGTGACGCTCGTCAGCGGGGGCTCGGTCGCGCGCCTCGGCGAGGCGCCGGCCGCGCGGTAGGACCAGCGGCAGGGCCCGCGGCAGGGTTTGCGCGGCGTACGCGCAGGCGATGCGGCAAGGATGGACCCATGTCCGTCGTGAAGATCAATGCCATCGAGGTGCCAGAGGGCGCCGGTTCCGAGCTCGAGTCGCGCTTCGCCGCGCGCAAGCACGCGGTCGATTCCGCGCCGGGGTTCGAGGGCTTCCAGCTGCTGCGCCCCGTCTCGGGCGAGAGCCGCTACTTCGTCGTCACCACCTGGGATTCGGAGGCGTCGTTCCAGGCCTGGCGCGAGAACGGCGCCGCGGCCGCGCACCACGGCGGCTCGGGTGCTGGCCCCCGCCCGGTCGCGACCGGTGCGAGCCTGCTCGAGTTCGAGGTCGTCGAGCTGTAGGGCAGCGCGACTTTCCTCCGCGCGTCACATTGTCACGCGCGGAGGAAATGAGGGTGCGGCCCTTGCCGTGACCCATGCCGATCGATGCCGAGGTCGTGCGCACAGCGCGCATCATCGATCCCCCGGTGCTGCCCAGCTTCGACGCCATCCATCCGGCCACGGCCATGCTGATCGGCGCCGACATCATCGCCGCCTATGACAAGCGGCTGGCGGATGCCGCCGCCGCGGTCGGCCTCACGGCAGCGGCCCCACGGGGTTGAGACCCACCCCGCTCGACCACGACCGCCAGAATTGCTGCATGGCAGGCGGGGCGCGCGACGAGGGCGAGGGCGTCCTGCAGCGGGCGCTGCGGCTGCTCGGCGCGTTCAATGAAGACGAGATCGAGCTGAGCGCGGCGCAGCTCGCCCGGCGCAGCGGTCTGCCGCGGTCGACCGCGCATCGGCTCGCCGGCGAGTTGGAGGCGATCGGATTCCTCAGCAGAACGGACTCCGGCGGCTACGCCGTCGGGACCCGGCTGTGGGAGCTCGGCGAGCTGTCACCCCTCTCGGTGCGCCTGCGCGAGGGCGCGCTGCCGTTCCTCGAGCGGCTCTATGAGGCCTCAGGTGAGAACGTGCACCTCGCCGTGCTCGACGGCGCCGGCCCGGCGACCGCAGAGGCGCTCTATGTGGCGCGGGTGGCCGGGGAATCCTCGATCCCGACGCTCAGTCGCATGGGCGGCCGACTGCCGCTGCACACCACCGGCGTCGGCAAGGCGCTGCTTGCGACGCGCGACGACGTATGGCTCGACGGATTCTTCTCGCGGGCCCTCGAGCGCGAGACGGTCTTCTCGGTGACGGACGAGCGGCGGCTGCGCGCCGAGCTCGCCGAGGCGCGCGAGCGCGGCTACGCCACCACACGGCAGGAGATGACGCTCGGCAACATCTCGATCGCGGCGGCGCTGCCCGGCATCCCCGGTCTGCCGCAGGCCGCGGTCGGCATCGTGGGCCACATCGCCCGCTCGGACGAGCGCCGGCTCGGGCCGCTCGTGATGCGTGCGGCGCGAGACATCGCGGGCGCAGTGGGCGGCCCAGAGATCGCTGTCGCGCCGCGCTCGCGCCGTGGTGCGCGAGGTCGCTGAGGAAGTACATAGAAACCTCCCGCCCTCCGCTCGGCCCGAATAAGAAAGCGAGAAGAACGCCGAACCAGCCTTGAGGGCATGAACGAGACAGCACGTCGCCAGGGCGAACCATCGGAGACGCCCAGCCTGGACCTCGACATCGTCATGCCCGTCTACAACGAGCAGGCGACCCTCGAGCACAGCGTCGTCGAGCTGCGGGAGTTCCTGTCGGCGGCGATGCCCGAGAGCTGGCGCATCACGATCGCGGACAACGCGTCGACGGATGCCACAGCGGCGATCGCCGACCGGCTGGCCGCCGAACTCGACGGAGTCCGCGCCGTGCACCTGCCGCAGAAGGGGCGTGGCCGCGCGCTCAAAGCGGTGTGGTCGGATTCCCCGGCCAGGGTGCTGGCCTACCTCGACGAGGACCTCTCCACCGACCTGCGCGCCCTGCGCCCGCTCGTGGCGCCGCTGCTCTCCGGCCACTCCGATCTCGCGATCGGGACGCGCCTCGCGCGCAGCTCGCGGATCATCCGCGGCGGCAAGCGCGAGTTCATCTCGCGCAGCTACAACCTCATGCTGCGCACCATGATGGACGCGAAGTTCTCGGACGCGCAGTGCGGCTTCAAAGCGATCCGCTCCGACGTCGCGCGCGAACTGCTGCCCTACGTGGAGGACACGGGCTGGTTCTTCGACACCGAGCTCCTCGTGCTCGCCGAGCGGTCGGGGCTGCGCATCCACGAAGTGCCGGTCGACTGGATCGACGACCCTGACAGCTCGGTCGACATCGTCGCCACCGCGACCGCCGACATCAAAGGCATGTGGCGCCTCTCTCGCGACCTCGCGAAGGGGCGTCTGCCAGTGGACGAGCTCTATGCGCGCCTCGGCCGACAGCCGCTCAGCGCCGAGGCGGGGCACCGCCAGGGGCTTCTGATGCAGCTGCTCAGCTTCGGGCTGATCGGCGGCCTGTCGACGGTCGCGTACGCGGTGCTCTATCTCGTGCTCGCGCACGCGATGCCCGCCCAGGCCGCCAACTTCGTCGCTTTGCTCGTCACCGCGATCGCGAACACCGCGGCGAACCGCCGCTTCACCTTCGGGGTGAGAGGGCGCTCGCATGCGGCGACCCATCACGCGCAGGGACTCGTGGTCTTCGGCATCGCCTGGCTGATCACGAGCGGCTCGCTTCTCGGGCTGCACGCCTGGTACCCCCGCGCGACCGCAGGGGTCGAGGTGGTCACCCTGACCGCCGCCAATGTCGTCGCCACCCTGCTGCGCTTCGTGCTGCTGCGCTGGTGGGTCTTCCGCCGCGGCAGCTCGCAGGGGGTCCCGCCACGCCCCGCCGTCAAGCCGCTGACCGTTCCGATTCAGATCGCTGCCCGAGAGAAGGCGAACCAACGATGACCACCACGACATTGACGACGACCCTCGCCACGCCCGAGGCTCGCACGACGGCCCGAACCAGGGTGCGCGGGGAATGGGCCGCCTTCGTCGGCCTGCTTCTCGTCACCGGAGTGCTCTATGTGTGGAACCTCGCCGCGAGCGGCTGGGCGAACTCCTTCTACTCGGCGGCGGTCCAGGCCGGCACGAAGAACTGGGTCGCCTTCTTCTACGGCTCCAGCGACGCCGCCAACTCGATCACCGTCGACAAGCCGCCAGCCAGCCTGTGGCTGATGGAGCTCTCAGCTCGGATCTTCGGGCTGAGCTCGTGGAGCATCCTGCTTCCCGAGGCGCTCATGGGCGTCGCGACGGTCGCGATCGTCTACGTCGCCGTGCGACACCGTTTCGGCGCGGTCGCGGGCCTCGTGGCGGGCGGTGCGCTCGCCGTGACCCCGGTCGCCGCGCTCATGTTCCGCTTCAACAACCCGGACGCCCTGCTGCTGCTCCTGCTGACGACCGCCGTCGTCTTCACGCTGCGCGCGATCGAGAGGGAGCGGGTGCGCTGGCTGGTGCTCGCCGGCGTCGCCGTCGGATTCGGATTCCTCACCAAGCAGCTGCAGGCATTCCTCATCCTGCCCGTCTTGGCGGGCGCTTATCTCGCGTTCGCCCGCACCGGCGTGCTGAAGCGCCTCGTGCACCTCCTCCTGGCTCTCGGCGCCGTCATCGTCTCGGCGGGCTGGTGGGTCGCGATCGTCGAGCTCGTTCCGGCATCCGCCCGGCCCTACATCGGCGGCTCGCAGAGCAACAGCTTCCTCGAGCTGACCTTCGGCTACAACGGCTTCGGCCGGCTGACCGGGAATGAGACCGGCAGTGTGACCGGCGGCACGGGGACCGCCACCGGCGGCGGCGCGGGCTCCTGGGGCTCCACGGGGCTGTTCCGCCTGTTCGAGAACGAGATCGGGGGCCAGATCTCGTGGCTCATCCCGGCGGCGCTGGCCCTGATGGTCGCCGCGCTCGTGCTGATCGGGCGCGCACCGCGCACCGATGCGCGCCGCGTCACGATCGCCACCTTCGGCGGCTGGCTGCTCGTCACCCTGCTCGCGTTCAGCTTCATGGGCGGCATCTTCCACGCCTACTACACCGTGGCGCTCGCCGCACCGGTCGCGGGCCTGCTCGCGGCATCCGGCGCGGTGGTCTGGGGTGCGCGCGAGCGCCTCTGGGTGCGCATCGTGCTCGCCGTGGCCTCTGCAGGCACGGCGGCATGGGCGTGGGTGCTGCTCTCCCGGGCGAGCGACTGGCTGCCGTGGCTCAAGGTCGTCGTGCTGGTTCTCGGCCTCGCTGCCGCGGCGGCCGTTGTCGCACTACCTTGGCTCAGCAAGCGGGTCGCACCGGCCGTCCTGGTCCTGCTGATCGTCGCCGGGCTCGTCTCCCCGACCGCGTACACGCTCGAGACCGTGTCGACGGCCCACACCGGGTCGATCGTGACCGCGGGACCGACGGTCGCCGGCTCGATGGGCGGCGGCCCGGGCGGCATGGGCGGCGGCCAGGGCGGGCCCGGCGCGGGCCGGGGCGGCGGCCAGGGTGCACCCGGCGGCATGGGCGGTGCCCCGAGCGCGGGGCAGGGCGCCCAGGGCGGATTCCCCGGCCAGGGCGGCTCGAGCTCTACCTCCGGACAGAACGCCGCGCCTTCGCAGACCGGAGCTCAGAGCCAGGGCGCGCCCGGCGGCCAGGCCGCAGGCGGCGCAGGCGGACTGCTCGGCGGAACCTCCGTCAGCAGCACTCTCACCGCGCTGCTCGAGAAGGACGCATCCGACTACACCTGGGTCGCCGCGACCACGGGGTCCAACGAGGCCGCGAGCTATCAGCTGGCCACCGGCGACTCCGTGATGCCGATCGGCGGCTTCAACGGCAGCGACCCGTCGCCGACCCTCGCTCAGTTCAAGAAGTACGTCGCCGAAGGCAAGATCCACTACTACATCGCGGGCTCCGTCGGCCAGTCGAACGGCGGCAGCGACGTGGCGAGCACGATCGCCAGTTGGGTCGAGGCCACCTATACGGCGAAGACGGTCGGCGGGGTCACGGTCTACGACCTGAGCGCCTCGACCTCCTCGTCCAGCGCGGCCGGCTGACCCCGGCTGACCAGAAATCCACCGACATGGAGACTTCGCTCGTGCAGCTCACGACCACCGACCATCCGACCATCGAGAGCACGGATGCCGCCGCCGGGAACTTCGGCGCGGCATCCGCCCCTCGGCGTCGAGGCGGCGCTCTGCGCCGCCTCTTCCTCGGTGCCCCAGGCGACCCGCGCTGGCTCAGGCCGGCGTTCTGGCTGCTGCTCGCCGTCACGGCCGCCGTCTATCTCACCGATCTCACCGTCTCGGGCTACGCCAACAGCTTCTACGCGGCCGCCGTGCAGGCCGGCGCGAAGAGCTGGAAGGCCTGGTTCTTCGGCTCGCTCGACTCGGCGAACTTCATCACGGTCGACAAGCCCCCGGCCTCGCTGTGGGTGATGGGCCTCTCGGCCCGGCTGTTCGGCTTCTCCAGCTTCAGCCTGCTCTTCCCGCAGGCACTCATGGCCGTCGGCTCGGTCGCCTTGACGTGGGGCGCCGTGCGTCGCACGCTCGCGCGCCTCGGTGCGACGACGGCGAACGTGGGCGCGCTCGTCGCCGGCTTCGTCGTGGCGTTCACGCCTGCGGCGGCGATGATGTTCCGCTTCGACAACCCCGACGCGCTGCTCGTGCTGCTCATGACGGCCGGGGCGTATTGCGTCGTCCGCGGGCTGCCGAAGGGAAGCTGGCGTTGGATCGCCCTCGCGGGTGTCGCGCTCGGCTTCGCGTTCCTCACGAAGATGCTGCAGGGCCTGCTGGTGCTGCCCGCGTTCGCCGTCGTCTACCTGCTCGCCGCGCGCACCGGGTGGCGGCGCCGCGTCGTCGGACTGCTCATCGCGGCGGCGTCGCTCGTCGTGAGCGCCGGGTGGTGGGTGCTCGCCGTGGCGCTGTGGCCGGCTTCCGCCCGGCCCTACATCGGCGGCTCAACCGACAACACCGTGCTCGAACTGGTCTTCGGCTACAACGGCCTCGGCAGGATCTTCGGGGGCGACGGCAACGGCGGCGGTGGCGCGCCCGGCGGCGGAGGCCCGGGCGGCACCGGCGCCGCCGGCTCGTCCTTCGGCGGCTCGACGGGGCTCGAGCGGCTCTTCTCCTCCGAGATGGGGCTCGAGGCATCCTGGCTCATCCCGGCCGCGCTCATCGCGCTCGTGCTCGGCCTCGTCGTCGCCGGCCGCCGCCGGCTCTCCGACCCGGCGCGCGCCGGGCTCCTGCTCTGGGGTGGCTGGCTCGTCGTCACCGGGCTGGTCTTCAGTTACATGTCCGGCACGATCCACCCGTATTACACGGTCGCGCTCGTGCCCGCGATCGGCGGCCTGGTCGGCACGGGCGGCGCGATGCTCTGGAAGGTCCGCGGGCGGTGGATCGGCCGGGGCGGCCTCGCCGCGATGATCGCCGCGAGCGCGGTCTGGGCCTGGTGCCTGCTGAACGAGAACCCGTCGTGGCAGCCGTGGCTGCGCTGGATGATCCTCGCCATCGGCATCCTCTCGGCCGCTGCGGTCCTCGTCGGCAGCGTTCCGGCGCTGCGCAAGCTGGTCGCGGTCGGCGTGCTCGCCGGCCTGGTGAGCGGGCTCGCGGGCACCACCGCATACTCGCTCGCGACGGCGACCGTCGGCCACACGGGCTCGATTCCGAGCGTCGGGCCGGCCGGCTCGTCATCGGGCGGCTTCGGCGGCGGGATGCCGGGAGGGGGTCAGGGCGGAGCGCCGGGCGGTGCACCGGGCGCGGGCTCTGGCCAGGGCCCGCAGCAGGGCGGCTCGTCCTCGCAGAGCTCCGGTGCGGATTCGGGCAGCCAGGGGTTCCCCGGCGGCGGAACGGGTGGCCCGCAGAGCCAGGACGGCGGCGGACAAGGCGGAGCACCGTCAGGCGGCGGCGCGGGAGGCGCCGACGGCATGGGCGGCGGCACCACCTCGAGCGCGCTCACGAAGCTGCTCGCCTCGTCGGATGCCACGTGGGCGGCCGCGGTGAACGGCTCGCAGTCCGCGGCGCAGCTCGAGCTCGACACCGGCACGGCCGTCATGGCGATCGGCGGCTGGTCGAGCGACCCCGCCCCGACTCTCGCCCAGTTCAAGAAGCTCGTCGCCGAGGGGAAGATCGGCTACTACATCTCCTCGGGGGGCATGGGTGGCGCGCCGGGCGGCGGCAGCTCGTACGCGACGCAGATCGAGCAGTGGGTTGCGCAGAACTTCACGGCGAGGACCGTCGGCGGCCAGACCGTCTACGAGCTGAGCAGCGCGAAGAGCTGACGTTGCGGCGTCAGCCGCTCGTGGCCCCGCAGGATTCCTGCGGGGCCACGGTCGCGCGACGTGCCACGAAGCTCGAAGGCCTCGACGCCTGCGGCACCGCCGGGGCGGGCTCACATCCTGGACTTCGTCCGTCATCGCCGCCCGGCGACAGTAGACGCTGTTCAGGCCCGCCCTCTCCGTCACGCGGCGACAACGGATGCGGGAATGCCGGGCGCTTTCCGACATCGCTTGTCGCCGCGTGAAGGAGACGGCGAAGGGCCCCCGCCGGTCCCGGCGGGGGCCCTTCATGATGGCTTACTCGATATTCAGTTGTGTGCTGGAGAAGGTCCTGGAATCGGCTCCCTTCGTCGTGGTCGGGCGCGCTCGTCAGCGCGCGTGGGGGTCCGTGAGTCTCAGCGCGATGACGGGGCAGAGCGCTACGGCGTCGCGCGCGGCCGCCTCCGACTCGGCGGGGATGGGGATGTCGCGGCCGCGGTGCCGGGCGGCGGCGAGAGGGTAGCCCCATTCGTCGCGTTCGAGGAGCTCCGGCAGGATCTCCGAGCACAGGCCGCGCCCGTCGCAGCGGGTCCAGTCGATGTGCAGGGCGACGGCCGGCGCCGTGCCCGGCTGCGGCGGCCGGCCGTTCGAGATCGTCTGGCTCATCGGAATCCGTTCTCGTGATGGGGTCTGGTCAGTGCGCGGCGCGCAGGCAGCGGCCGTGCCGGTGCTGCTCGATGTCGGCGGCGAAGGCGCGCGTGGCGCTGCGGCTGAGCCGTGCGGTCCCGTCAGGGTGTGCGCAGGCGCCGCGTCCGTCGACGGCGTCGGCCAGCGTCCACGTGCGGTGCGGCGCGTCGGCCGGGGCGGCGCCGGTCGCGAGCTCGCGCCAGCTCGCGGCGAGCGCAGGCAGGCCGAAGAGGCACGGCCCGCACTGGCGTGCGGACTGCCCGGCGAGGTAGTCGATGATCTCGGCCGTCGCCTGCACGGCGCAGCGGGTGCGGTCGAGCGCCAGCAGGATGCCGGCACCGGGGTGCGCGCCGTGCGGGGCGAGGGCCTCGGCCGAGAGTGCGGCGCCCAGCCGGTCCGCGGTGAGCCACGCGCCGTGGTAGCCGCCGACCAGCACGGCCGAGATACGATCGGGCTCAGCGCCTGCGGCCGCGAGCACGGCGTCGATGCGGGCGCCGCCGTGCACCTCCAGCACCTGTGGCTGCGGCACGTCGCCGGCGACGGTGACGAGCCGGGTGCCCGGGTCCGTCGTCGTGCCCGCCGCTCGGAACCAGGCGGCCCCGTAGCGGGCGATGAGCCCGATGTGGGCGAGCGTCTCGACGTTGTGCAGCAGTGTGGGGCGCCCCCGCAGGCCGGACGCGCTGAGGCGTCCGACGGCGTCGCGCGGCACCGGCCGCCCGGTCTCGATCGCGTTCACGACGGCGCTCGCCTGACCGGAGAGGAAGGTGTCGGCGGCGGCAACGATGCGGATTCCCGCGGCATCCGCGCGCTCGGCCACCGCGCCCTGGATCGCGGAAAGCGCCGGCTCGCTCGCGTACAGGTAGAGCTCGCCCGCACCCACCGCCGCACCGGCGGCGAGCAGGCCATCGATGACCAGGTGCGGCGCATTCGTCATCAGCGTCTCGTCCTTACGGCTGAGGGGCTCGCCCTCCGCGCCGTTGCCGATCACGACGGGGCGCGCACGCGGCGAGGAATCCCCTGCCTTCACCGTCGCGGCGAGCTTCCGCCAGGCCGCGAAGCCTGCGCCGCCGCGCCCGGTCAGCCCAGAGGCCTCGAGCTCGGCGAGCAGCCGTGGTGCGGCCGCGGCGACATCGAGCGCTCCGAAGCAGGCGAGGTGCCGCGTGAAGTCGGCGTCGGCGCCTGCTGCGAGCAGGCGGGAGGCGACGACGGGCGTCTCGGGCGTGCGGGTGGCCGTGGTCTCGATGGTCATGACGCCCTCCAGATCTGCGGCTCGGCGAGCGCGGCCGGTCGCGTCGCACCCGCAACGGCGGCGGCGCGCCGCGGCGCCTCCAGGAAGCGCGGCGAGAGGCGCCAGAGCACCGCGCCGATGACGAGGAGCGTCGCCGTCGCGGCGCCGGCCAGGAACCAGGCATCCGTCCCGTCCGTGCCTTCGAAGACGCCGTGCAGCATGGCCACCGGCCACATCGCGTAGGCCAGCCAGTGCACGGCCTTGAACGCTCGCACCCCGATCGCCCGCCGCGCCAGGGCGGTCACGACGATCGCGATCAGCAGGTCGAGGGCGAGGGTGCCCATGCCGAGCCAGAAGGGATTGTCGGTGCCGAGGAACGGCACGACGACGTCCGTCAGCGTCAGCTTCGCGAAGGGGTCGATCAGCAGCGTTCCCACGTGCAGCGCGAGGAAGACCACGGCGAGCAGCGAGGCGTTGCGATGGATGAGAGACAGTGCGAAGCGGGGGATGCCCGGCAGCGGGCGCCCCGAGCGGGTGAGGATCCCCGCGACGAGCGAGACGGTCAAGAGCGCCAGATCGGCGATGCCGCTGCCGCGCCCGAAGGCCCACATGACGTCATCGAACATGACCGGCCTCCTCGAGGGCGCGCGCGGCCGGCGGCCAGCCGCCGATGGCGTGGACGCGGCCCGCGCTGCTGACGAGGCGCGCGGCATAGCCTAGGGTGTTGATCCACTCGATGGCGCGCGGCCCGCGGACGATGGCCGCGGTCGAGACGGCGTTCGCGTCCAGGCAGCTGTCGGCGACCACGGTCACGCTGCGCCAGGTCTCGGGCGCGGGCAGCCCGCTGCGCGGGTCGAGGATGTGGTGCATCGTCCGGCCGGCGGCCGTCCAGCGCCGCCGCTGCGTGCTCGAGGTGGCGATCGCCCAGCCGGGGCTGAGCGAGATCTGCTGCGCGGGGTCGCCAGGCACGTCGCACACGTCGATCTGCCACGGGCCGTCAGGCCCCGGCCCGGCGGTGGCGACGTCGCCGCCGAGCCCGACCAGCACGCCGCAGCCGAGCTCGCGGCTGATCAGCGCCGCGGCGTCGTCGACGGCCACGGCCTTCGCGGTCGCGCCCAGGTCGAGGGCGAGATCGTCGGGCACGGTCAGCGTCGTGCCCTCGAGGCGGACGCGTCGCCACTGCTCGTCCTGTGGCGGCAGCAGGTGAGCTGAGACGGAGAAGTCCGCGCGTGCCCTGACCTCTGCCAGGTCCCGGTCGTAGCCGAGCTCTGCCAGCCGGTTGCCGAGTGTCGGGTCGACGCACCCCTTGGTGCGCGCGGCGACGCGCAGTGCGGCATCGACGAGCCTCGCGAGCAGCGGCGAAACGGAGACACCGGCGGCCGCCCTTCCGGTCAGCAGGCTGAGCTCGGAGTCGGGGCGGAAGCGGCTCGCCGCCCGCTCGACGTCGAGAAGAGAGGAGTCGAGGATGCCGCGGGCGGCGACGAGCTGTGCGGAATCCGTCACCGTCAGCACGGCATCCGTGCCCCAGACGGTCCAGTCCATGCGCGCGGTGCTGCGGGTGCTCATGAGCCTGAGCTGCTTCCGTGCGATTCGCCACCGAGACCCGAGCTGACGCCCGAGGAATCCTGTGTTGCGGAGCTCGAGGAGCCATCGGAGCTGTCCGTGCCGCTCGTGCTCGTGCCAGTGCTGTCCGTGGTGCTGGTGCTGTCGCTGCCGGTACCGGTGGTGCTGCCGGTGTCGGTCGAGGCAGAGGACGTGCTCGACTCCTGGTGGAGGAAGACGAGACCGAGCGCTGCGGTCATACCGAAGGCGACGAGCCCGGCGCCGCTGACGATCGCGGCGGCTGCTCGCTTTCCCCGAGTGCGGATGTCCATCGGATCCCCTCTTTCGTCGTGATGACTCCAGAGTGGGCGCCGCTTCTTCCGGCTTTCTTATTCCATCTGCGGACGGACCGCGCGATTCCTATGTCTGAGATATGAGGGGCAGGCGCACACGGACGAGCGCCCCGCGGCCGCCGGTGTCGACGATCTCGACGCTGCCGTCGTGGCGGTGCGCCACCTCGGCGACGAGCGCCAGTCCGAGTCCGTAGTGGCGCTGGCCGGAGCCGCCGGTCTCGGCCGCGCGCGTGCTCGCGAAGCGCTCGAAGACGCGCTCGGCCGCGCCGGCGGGGAAGCCGGGCCCGTCGTCGCGGACCTCCAGCCAGGTCTCTTTGCCGTGCTTCGACACGGTGATCTCGACGCGGGTGCGGGCGTGATCGAGCGCGTTGCTCACGAGCGCCAGGATGAGCCGCGCGAGCGACACCCGCACGCCCGAGACCGTCACCGCGGCATCCCCCGTGCGCGCGATCGCGATGCCTCGCTCGCCCGCCTCGGCGCTGGTGCCCGCGGCCACCTCATCCGCCACGAGGGCGAGGTCGAGCGTGACGCGCTCGGCGTCCTGGCGAGGGTCAGCGGAGATCAGCAGGTCCTCGAGGATGCCGGTCAGCGCCTTCGCGTCGGAGACGATCTCGTCCAGCCCGTCGCGCACGGTGTCGGCAGCGGGGGTCGGCTGAAGGGCCGGCTGCTCGCCGTGCGGTGCGGCGCCGAGAGAGCGCTGCAGGATCTGCGCGCGGGTGCTGAGCAGCGTCAGGGGGGTCCGCAGCTCGTGCCCGGCGTCCGCGACGAAGCGGCGCTGCAGCGCGAGCGCCTCCGCGAGGGGCCGCATCGCCCGGCGCGACATCCACCATGCGGCCAGCACGGCCCCGGCGATCGCCGGCACTCCCGCGAGAGCCAAGGCGATGATGACCCGGCGCACCTCGGCCTGGCTGTCGCTCAGGTTGACCGCGACCTGCACGGCGCGCCCGGCGGAGAAGCTGGTGCGCACCACGTAGCTGATGCCGTCGATGGTCTCGTTCTTCTGCACGACCGTGTGCGTGCTGGCGACCCGCTCGAGGACGGTCAGGTCGGGGAATCCCGACGGCGCGTTCGGCGACACGGCCACCTGGTCCTGGTCTTGGGGCTGCTGATCGCCGGGCGGAGCCTGGCCGGGTTGGCCGGGGCCGCCGAGGATCGCGACGTAGACGCCGGCCGGCGCGTCCCGCGGCGAGTCGAGCCGCGCAGCGCTGGCCAGGGACTGCTTCACCGCCTCGTGCTCGCTCGTGGTGACGAGCGTGATCACGACGCCCGCCACGATGAGGAAGAGCGCGACGATCAGGCCGGCGAAGCGGAGAGCGAGGCGCAGCGAGACCGAGCGCAGGCCGCTGGGGTCGGTCCTCACGACAGCGCCCCGAGTGCGTAGCCGACGCCGCGCACCGTGAGCACGCAACCGCGACCGAGCTTCTTGCGCAGGTGGTGGACGTAGGCGTCGACGACGCCGGTGTCGTCAGCGTCCGCGAAGACGGACTCGAGCAGCTCGTCGCGGGTGAACACCTGGCGCGGCCGGCGCGCGAGCGTCGCCAGCAGGTCGTTCTCGCGCTCGGAGAGCACGACGACCGGCCCCGCCGTGAGCGCGGCCTCGTGGCGCTGGGGATGCAGGATGCCGCCGGGGATCGCGAGCCCGGTGGTCGCCATGGCGCTCTTGCGGCGCAGCACGCGCAGCCGGGCGAGCAGCTCGTCGACGTCGAAGGGCTTCGGCAGGTAGTCCTCGGCCCCCCGGGTCAGCCCTTCGACCCGGTCGGCCGGGTTCCCGAGTGCGGAGAGGATCAGCGCGGGAACGGTGTTCCCCTGCGCACGGAGGCCCTCGATCACATCGAGCCCTTCACGTGCGGGCAGCCCGCGGTCGAAGAGCAGCACGTCGAAGCGGCCGGTCATCGCCTCATGCAGGGCGCGCTGCCCGTCATAGGCGACGACGACCTCATAGCCGTCCGAGGCCAAGAGCTGCTCGAGCATCCCCGCGAGCCGCCGGTCGTCCTCGGCGACGAGGATCCGCGCCGGTTCATCAGTCACGCTCGAAGTATAGGAACCGGCAGTGCGCCTTCCCGGCGGTTCGGCGTCGCTCGCAGACCTCTCCTCCCTCGCACGTGCAACCCCTATCGAACGCATAGGAAGTCGAGGCGGTTCGTTCAGCCGAAATAAGAATCCCGGAAGAACCGCGCCCGATGGTGGACAGTGCTCGACTCCCCCGTGAAAGGACCGCGATGAAACTGCCCGACCAGGTCGGCCGGATCGTCACCAGCCGCAAGATCGTGATCAGCGCCGCCGCCGTCGCGGTGGTGCTGGCCGCATCAGGCGTGTGGTGGTTCGGATTCGCCTCGAAAGCCCATGCCGACTCGGCGACCGCCACGACCCAGAACCTCACGGTCTCGACTCGCACCCTGCAGCAGACCGTCAGCGGCACCGGCACACTCAGCCCGACCGTCGACGAGGACGTCAGCTTCGCAGCCTCGGGCACGGTCACCGCGGTGAAGGTCACGGCCGGACAGACCGTCACGAAGGGCCAGGTTCTCGCGACGATCACGACGACTCAGGCCGACGCCGATCTCGCCTCTGCCAAGGCCGCCCTTACGACCGCACAGGCCCAGCTCGCCGAGGCGGAGAGCTCCTCGACCGGCTCTGACGCGGACGTTGCCGCGATCGCCTCCGACCAGGCTGCGGTGACCGTGGCGCAGGCATCCGTCACCTCCGCACAGGCGGAAGTCGACGGAACGACGCTGACGGCGCCGGTTGCCGGAGTGGTCGCGGCCGTCAACGTCGCGGTGGGCGACCAGGTGAGTGGCAGCTCGTCGGGCTCGAGCTCGTCAGGTTCCGGCTCGTCTTCGTCCGCAGGCTCCGGCCAGAGCGCATCGCCGTCGAGCGGTTCGTCCTCTTCATCCGCTTCTTCTTCATCCGCTTCTTCTTCCGGCTCGTCGAGCTCGGCGTTCGAGATCACGGGCACGGATTCCTGGACGACGTCGATCGCCGTGAGCGCGACCGCGGTGAAGAACATCAAGGTCGGCGACCAGGTGCAACTCTCCACGACGGAGAACTCCAGCTTCTTCGGCACCGTCTCGGCGATCGGGCTGCTGCCGTCGACCACCTCGGGCGCCGCGACCTACCCGGTCACGGTCAAGGTCACCGGCACCCCGGACAACCTCTACGACGGCGTGAGCGTCACCGCCGAGGTGATCTACAAGCAGATCAGCGACGCCGTCGCGGTGCCGTCGCTCGCGATCACCACGAAGGACGGGAAGTCCACCGTGCAGAAGGTCGTCGACGGCAAGGCCGTCACGACCACCGTGACCACGGGCCTCTCGGAGGACAACTACACGCAGATCACCAAGGGCCTGTCGTCCGGCGACACCATCCAGCTGAGCATCGCGACGCCGGGTGCGGGAGGCTCTAAGGGCAGCTCGGGCAGCTCGGGCAGCTCGGGCGGCAGCGGTTCCAGCGGCGGCCTCAGCGGGCTCGGCGGCACGGGCGGCAACGGCTTCAGCGGCGGTACGGGCGGCACGGGCGGATTCCCCGCGGGCGGCCCCGGCCAGCAGGGGGGCAACTGACATGGGCGCCCTGACTCCTTCCCCCGCCCCCGTCATCGAGCTGCTGGGCGCCGGCAAGACCTACAAGACCGGCACGATCGAGTTCGAGGCTCTGCGCGGCATCGACCTCGCGATCCGCGAGGGCGAGTACGTCGCCGTGGTGGGCCCGAGCGGCTCCGGCAAGTCCACCGTCATGAACGTGCTCGGCTGCCTCGATACCCTCACCCGCGGCAGCTACCGGCTCGCCGGCGACGACGTCGAGCAGCTCGACGAGGAGGACCTCGCCGTCATCCGCAACAAGCGCATCGGGTTCGTGTTCCAGCAGTTCCACCTGCTGCCGAGCCTGTCGGCCTGGCGGAACGTCGAGCTGCCGCTCGTCTACGCGGGTGTCCCGCGAGAGGAGCGCCGGCAGCGCGCCGTCGCCGCCCTGGAGCGGGTCGGCCTCGGCGACCGCGTCAACAACAAGCCGGGCCAGCTCTCCGGCGGGCAACAGCAGCGCGTCGCTGTGGCGCGCGCCCTCGTCACGGAGCCGACGATGATCCTGGCCGATGAGCCGACGGGAAACCTCGACTCGGTCTCGACTGCGGACGTGCTGGCGCTGTTCGACCAGCTGCACGCGGCGGGCCGCACCATCGTCCTCATCACGCATGAGAACGAGGTCGCCCAGCGCGCCCGCCGGGTCGTACACGTGCGCGACGGCCTGATCACCGCTGAGGAGCTGACGGCGGCATGAACTGGCAGGAGACCCTGCGAACCAGCTGGTTCGCCATCAACGCGCATCGGATGCGCTCCATCCTGACCGTCGTCGGCATCCTGATCGGCATTGCTGCCGTGATCCTGACGGTCGGGCTCGGCCTCGGCACCCAGAAGGACGTGTCGAGCCAGATCTCCTCGCTCGGCTCGAACCTGCTGATCGTCTCGCCCGGGTCGA
The DNA here is from genome assembly GCF_039538185.1 of Gryllotalpicola koreensis. Classification (NCBI taxonomy): domain Bacteria; kingdom Bacillati; phylum Actinomycetota; class Actinomycetes; order Micrococcales; family Microbacteriaceae; genus Gryllotalpicola; species Gryllotalpicola koreensis. The sequence continues at coordinate 456,518 of NZ_BAABBW010000001.1, read as the reverse complement.
CGACCTCGTCGACCGGCGTGCGCGGCGGCTTCGGCACCGGGTCGACGCTCACCCTCGCCGATGCGAACGCGCTGGCGGAGAAGTCGAACGCGCCCGACATCAAGGCGGTCGATGCCGAGAAGTCGAGCTCTGAGGAGCTCACCGCCGGCTCGACCAACTGGACGACCACGGTCGACGGCGTCACGCCGTCGTATAAGTCGGTGCGCAGCCGCACCGTGGAATCCGGCTCGTTCATCACCCAGGCGCAGGTGAACGCGAACGCCGCCGTCGTGGTGCTCGGCAGCGAGACCGCCGACGAGCTGTTCGGCTCGACCAATGTCGTCGGGCAGTCGGTGACCATCGACTCGCAGAGCTTCGAGGTCATCGGCGTGCTCGCCCCGAGCGGCTCGAGCTCGACAACGGACCTCGACGACCTCGCGCTCGTGCCGCTCTCGACGATGCAGCAGGACCTGGTCGGCGGCACCTCGGCGAACTCGGTCTCGACCGTCTATCTGCAGGCGACCTCGGCGGATGCCCTGCCCGCGGCCTATCAGGAGGCGAAGAGCCTCCTGCTGAACCGACACGCCATCACCGACTCGTCCGACGCGGACTTCAGCATCTCGAGCCAGAACGCGCTCGTGTCGACGGCGACGAGCGTCTACAAGACGCTCACCGTGCTGCTCACGGGCATCGCGGCGCTGTCGCTGCTGGTCGGCGGCATCGGCGTGATGAACATCATGCTCGTCTCCGTGTCGGAGCGGACGCGCGAGATCGGCCTGCGGAAGGCGCTCGGCGCGCCGCCCGGGGCGATCAGGAACCAGTTCCTCGTCGAGGCCGCCATCCTCGGGCTCACCGGCGGCATCGTCGGGGCCGGCCTCGGCGTCCTCGCCGCCCTCACCCTGCCCGCCGCCATCGGCTCCACGATCGTCATCAGCGGTGCCGCCGTCGGGCTCTCCCTCGTCGTCGCGATCGGCATCGGCCTGGTCTTCGGCGTCTACCCCGCCACCCGCGCCGCCCGGCTCGCGCCGATCGACGCGCTGCGCACCGAATAAGTACGGAATCAAGGAAAGAACATGACTCGGAAAACCCCCTTCGTCATCGGCGCAGCGCTCGCCGCGGCCGCCGTGCTCACCCTCGCGGGCTGCGGCTCCAACTCGGCATCCTCCGGCACCTCGTCGAAGTCCACCGGCTCCGGCTCCTCCGCCCAGCAGGGTGGACCCGGCGGTCAGGGCGGCGGCGTCTCGGGCGAGATCGCCGCCATCGACGGCACCACGCTGCAGGTGCAGGACAGCTCATCGCAGACCGCGGTCAGCTACAGCTCGAGCACCAGCATCCTCACGAATGCCACCGCCTCGCTCTCCGATGTCACCGTGGGCTCGTGCATCACGGCCTCGTCGATGCCGAGCTCCTCGTCGTCGAGCTCATCATCGGGCATCACCTCGGTCAGCATCACCGCGGCCGTCGACGGCAGCTGCACCACCGGCTTCGGTGGTGGCGGCGGCGCGCCGAGCGGCGGCGGCTCGGGCTCCGGGTCTCGCCCGAGCGACATGCCGAGCGGCATGCCGTCGGCGGCCAAGGGCTCCGGCAGATCCGGGAACTTCACCGCTCCGACGAGCGGCGAGGTCACCGCGGTAAGTGGCGACACGATCACCGTCAAGGTGACCAATCCGCAGACCAAGAAGACGTCGACCAAGAAGGTCACCGTCAGCTCGTCGACCATCTACACCAAGCAGCAGACCGCGTCGAGCTCCGCACTCGTCGTCGGCCAGTGCGCTGCTGTGCAGGGCAAGGCGGACGACTCGGGCACGGTCGCCGCAACCTCGATCACCGTGAGCGCGCCCTCGTCCGACGGCAGTTGCACCTCGGGCTTCGGCGGTGCCGGAGGCCCCGGCGGCCAGGGCGGCCCCGGCGGCAGCGGCAGCGGCGACTCGAACGGAGGCAGCACGAATGGCTGAGCCCCGTGAGCTTCGCCGGCGCCGCGCGCGCCGCCGCAAGCGCATCGTCACCGGCACGGCCGTCGGCATCGTGCTCGCCGTGGCCGCGGGCGGAACCGCCTACGCACAGCTCGCCGACCACGGCCCCGGCTACCGCACGGCGACGGCGGCGAAGGCCGACGTCGTGCAGACCTCCACGCTGAGCGGCACCGTCGCCTCGGCCTCGGAGGCCGAGCAGGCGTTCCAGGTCTCCGGCACGGTCTCCTCCGTGAAGGTGAAGGTGGGCCAGACGGTGAAGGCCGGCGCGACCCTCGCGACGCTCGACCCGGACTCTCTTGAAGACGCGATCACGAACGCCGAGCAGGCCGTCACGACGGCGCAGCAGACCCTCGAGTCCGACCTGGACTCGCAGACGGCGACGACGAGCACGACGAGCGCCACGACCGCGTCCGCGGCATCCACCTCGTCTTCGACTTCGACGTCTTCGACGAGCACCGAGAAGATCGTGACGGCGGCCTATGTGACCACTGCCGCCAGCACGTCCGGATCGAACTCGAGCTCCACGTCGCTCGCCACGCAGATCGCGGCGGTGCAGAAAGCGCAGAAGGCGCTGATCGCGGACTACGACAGCGTGACGGATGCCGTCACGAGCACCCAGTCCGAAGTGACCGCCGTGCAGACGACCTTGAACGCGCTGCTCGGCACGGATGCCTCGAACAACGCGTGCGCCGCCTTCGCCGCCGACACGGCAGACACCGCGGACGACCTCGCCCAGGCGCAGGCCGATCTCGCGAGCTGCCAGGCGGCCGTCGCAACCGCGCTCACGGGCGGAGGCACGTCGAGCGACGCGTCGTCGACGGGCACCGATGTCGCCACCGCGGTCTCGGACCTCGGCACGACGCTCACGAAGCTGAAGAGCCTCGAGTCGCAGCTCACGGCGGACAAGACCGCGCTGACGGATGCCGTCACGGCGCTGCAGGAGGCGGCGGAATCCGCGGCGCAGTCGTCGAGCGGCGGCTCCGGATCGGGCTCCGGCAGCTCGGGTTCTGCGTCGGGCGCGGGCGGCTCCGGCTCCGCGTCGGGCTCGGGGGCCGCCGGCAGCAGCACCCAGGCGCCGTCGGCTGGCGGCTCGAGCACCGGGACGGCCGGGGGCTCCGGCGCCGCCGACGAGGGAAGCTCTTCGGCGGGCGCGGGCGCGGGCTCGACCACCGGCACCGGCACCGGCAAGACCTCGACCGCGGCATCCGCCGAGCAGATCGTCGCCGACGAGGCCGCCGTCACCAGCGCGAAGGCGCAGCTCGCCGTCGCGCAGGAGAACGCCACCATGGCGACGCTCACGACGCCGATCGGCGGAACGGTCGCGTCCGTCTCGTTGAGCGCGGGCGAGAGCGTCAGCGCGGGCTCCAGCACCGAGACGATCACCGTCATCGGCGACGATGGCTGGGTCGTCGACACGACCGTGGGCGTGACGGGCATCGGTGCGCTGAAGGTCGGGCAGCAGGCATCCGTCACCGTGTCCGGCGTGGGCGAGAAGCTCACCGGCACCGTGAGCTCGATCGGCATCCTCAACACGGCAAGCGACTCGACCACGCCGAGCTATGACGTGAAGATCAAGCTCGACGACACGGATGCCGCGCTGCTCAACGGCGCCTCGGCGAGCCTCGACGTCAGCATCACGACGGCGAAGGACGTGCTGAGCGTTCCGAGTTCCGCAGTACACGTCGCCTCGGGCAACACGTACACCGTCTACGTCGTGAAGAACGGCGAGCTCGTCACCAGGAGCGTCAAGGTCGGCGCCGTCGGGTCCGACCGCACGCAGATCACCTCGGGGCTCGCCGCAGGCGATCAGGTCGAGCTGGCCGATCTGTCCTCCACGACCAGCAGCGACAGCACCTCGAGCTCCAGCAGCAACCGCTTCGGCACCGGCTCGAGCGGCGGCTTCGGCCCGTCGGGCGGGTCCGGTGGTGCCGGCGGCCCGGGTGGGACGCCTCCTGGGCAGTGAGATCGCCCGCGCCCTCCGGGGCGGCGCGCAGGGCGGCGTCCCATTCAGTGAGACATCCGTATTCGGGATCCATCGACTGAATGGGACGCTCGACTCTGTCGAAGGAGACACCAGCATGACCACAACCGGGCCCGAACTGGAGCCGCAGTCGGCGATCACCGCCGAGATCGTCTCGAGGCAGCAGCAGTACCAGGACGATCTCGCGGCAGGGGCCCGGCCGACGGCCACCCTGCTCGACTTCGCGCCGTACCGATCGAGCGTGCTGCGCCACCCGACGAAGGATCCGCGCCTCGTCGACCCTGAGACGATCGAGCTCGTCTCGCCGGCGTACGGGCACTGGGAGGTCGCGCCGATCGAGTCCGACCTCACCGCGCAGCACGTCGGGGGCGAGCCGCAGGGCCAGCGCATGGTCGTCACGGGCCGCGTGCTCGACTCGGCCGGTCGGCCGATCCGCCACCAGCTCGTCGAGATCTGGCAGGCGAACGCCGGCGGCCGATACATTCACCAGCGCGACCAGCACCCGGCCCCGCTCGACCCGAACTTCACCGGGGCGGGCCGCACGCTCACCGACGAGAACGGCGTCTACCGCTTCACGACCATCAAGCCGGGCGCGTATCCGTGGAAGAACCACCTCAACGCGTGGCGCCCGGCGCACATCCACTTCTCGTTGTTCGGCAACGCCGTCACCCAGCGGCTCGTGACGCAGATGTACTTCCCCGACGACCCGCTGTTCGCGCTCGACCCGATCTACAACTCGATCCCCGAGCAGAAGGACCGCGACCGCCTGGTCGCGGACTACGACCACGAGCTGACGAGCCCCGAGTGGGCGCTCGGCTTCCGCTGGGACATCGTGCTGAGCGGCCCGCAGGCGACCTGGTTCGAGCAGGAAGGGGACGAGTGATGAGCGGCGACGCGAGCCTGCCGACCCCGGGCCAGACGGTCGGCCCGTTCTTCCGCTTCGGCGTCGAGTACGCGGGCGAGAACCAGGTCGTGCACCCCTACAGCCCGGGCTCGGTGCTGCTCAGCGGCACGGTCTACGACGGGGCGGGCGACGCGATCCCCGACGCGATGGTCGAGATCTGGGCGGCAGATGCCGACGGCACCGTGCCCGCCGGCGAGGGCGCCCGGCAGCGCACCGCGCACCTGTTCTCCGGCTTCGGCCGCTCGCAGACGAACGGCGCGGGGCACTTCGAGTTCTGGACCCGCAACCCGGGGCCGACGGCGCCCGGCAAGGCGCCGTTCTTCGCGGCCGTCGTCTTCGCCCGCGGCCTCACCGACAAGCTGCACACCCGCATCTACCTGCCCGACGACGAGGCGGCCCTCGCCGCCGATCCGTTCCTCGCGTCGCTCGAGCCGGACGAGCGGCGTACCGTGATCGCAGAGCGCGACGCCGAAGGGAACCTGCGCCATGACATCCGACTCCAGGGCGAGCGCGAGACCGTCTTCATCCGGTTCTGAGGTGACCCCTGACTCCGGGGGCTTCGCGGACGTCGGCCTGCTCACGCCCGTCGCGGTCGGGCACGACGCGGTCGTCTCCGACGCCGCAGTCGCGGCGGCGCTGATCGAGGTCGAGGCCGCGCTCGTGCGCGCCGCCGTGGCGCTCGGGCTCGCGCCCGGCTCGGTCGGCGTCGCCGTCGAACGCGGCGCCGACGAGCTGCGCCGCACGCTCGACGTGGCGGCGCTCGCCGCGGAAGCCGTCGGCGGCGGGAATCCCGTGATCCCGCTCGTCGCGTTGCTGCGCACGACTGTGTCGGATCTCGATACGGATGCCGCAGGCTGGGTGCACCGCGGGGCCACCAGCCAGGACGTGGTGGACTCGGCCCTCGCCCTGCTCGTCGCGCGCGCGTGCTCCGCCGTGAGCGTCGACCTCGGCCGCGTGATCGCCGGCCTCGCGGCGCTCGCCGCCGAGCACCGCGACACCGTCGCCGTCGCCCGCACCCTGGGGCAGCACGCGACGCCGACCACGTGGGGGTTCCGCATCGCCGGCTGGATCGCCGCCGTGCGTGCGGCCCGCACCGAGCTGCGGCAGGCGTGCGAGGCGCTGCCCGCGCAGCTCGGCGGGGCTTCGGGAACGCTCGCGTCGTTCACGGCGCTCTACGGCGCCGAGACCGCGGCGCGACTGCCCTCCGCCTTCGCCCACGAGCTCGGGCTCGCCGCGCCCGAGCTGCCCTGGCACGTCGCGCGCCGGCCGCTCACCCGCGTCGGCGACGCCTTCACCGCCGTGCTCGACGCCCTCGGCGTGATCGCGACCGACGTCGCGCTCGCCTCGCGCACCGAGGTCGGCGAGGCAGCCGAGCCCGCGGCGCCCGGCCGCGGTGGATCGTCGGCGATGCCGCACAAGCGCAACCCCGTGCTGTCGGTGCTGATCCGCTCGGCCGCTCTGCGCGCGCCGGGGCTCGCCGCAGACCTGCATCGCGCCGCGGCCCTCGCCGCCGACGAGCGGCCCGACGGAGCCTGGCACAGCGAATGGCCCGCCCTGCGCGAGCTGCTGCGCGGTGCGCTCGGCGCCGCGGCCGCGGCCGCCGAGCTGGCCGAAGGCCTCACGATCGACGCCGGGCGCGCCACGGCGAACCTCGCGCTCACGGGCGGCGACGTCGTCAGCGAGCAGGCGAAGCTGACCGGCTCGGCAGGGGCCCCCGCGGACTACACCGGGCTCGCGGGCCGCTATGTCGACGAGGTGCTCGCGGCCGTCAGGCAGGAACGACAGCAGGAGGAACAGTGACCGTCCCCGAACTGCACGCCACCGCGCCGCGCGGCGCCGAGGGCCGCCCGTTGCTGGTGCTCGGCCCGTCGCTCGGCACGTCGACGATCCTCTGGGACGAGGCTGCGGCCCTGCTCCAGAACGACTTCCGCGTCGTCGCGTGGGACCTGCCCGGGCACGGGCTCTCTCCCGCCGCGCGAGAGAGCTTCACGGTCGGCGAGCTCGCCGACGGGGTGGTCGCCGTGCTCGACGCGCTCGGCGAGGAGCGCTGCTACTACGCGGGCGACTCGCTCGGCGGGGCGGCGGGGATCGAGCTCGCGCGCCGGCATCCGTCTCGCGTCATCGCGCTCGTCGACATCTGCTCAGCGGCCAAGTTCGGCGCCTCAGAGGGCTGGATCGAGCGCGCCGGACTCGCCCGCACCCAGGGCACGGCCTCGCTCGTCGTCGCGAGCGCGCAGCGCTGGTTCGCGCCAGGCTCGATCGAGCGGCATCCGGTGATCTCGGGCCGTCTGCTGCACGCGCTGCGCGACGCCGACGACGAGAGCTACGCCCTGTGCTGCGAGGCGCTCGCCGCCTTCGACGCCCGGCCGTGGCTCGGCGAGCTCGCGCTGCCGGTGCACGTGATCGCGGGCGAGCACGACGTCGCGGTCCCGGAGGGGGCGGGCGACGAGATCGCGAAAGGCGTGCAGTGCGGCAGCCTCGAGGTGGTGGCGGATGCCGGGCACCTGGCGCCTGCGGAGAACCCCGAGGCCGTGGTGTCAGCTGTTGTGAAGCTTGCGAGCGAGGTTCGGGCATGAGCGAGGAGCATCACGACCTGACGGAGTCCGAGCGCTACGACCGCGGCATGGCCGTGCGCCGCGAGGTGCTCGGCGACACGCACGTCGACCGGGCGACGGCGAACATCACCGACTTCACGCGCGAGTTCCAGGAGTTCATCAGCCGCACCGCGTGGGGTGACGTGTGGACCCGGCCAGGGCTCGCCCGCCGCGAGCGCTCCATCGCCGTGCTGTCGTCCCTGATCGCGCTCGGCCACCACGAGGAGTTCTCCATGCACGTGCGCGCCGCGCTGCGCAACGGGCTCACCCGCGACGAGATCGCCGAGGTGATCCTGCAGTCGGCGATCTACGCGGGCGTGCCCGCGGCGAACACCGCGTTCCGCCTCGCCCAGGCCGTCTTCGCCGAGCTCGACGCGGGCTGACTCGCGCGGGGCGCCCTGCGCAAAACCCAGGGTGTTCTTCCGTGCCGGGGCCGAGCCGTCCCGGAATTCCGCGGATGCGCACAGCCCGAAGCGAACTCAGCCGGCGTTTTGCGCGAGCGGCGCCGCGAGCAGCGTCGTCGGCACCGTCGAGTAGCGGCCGAGCTCGGCGAGGGCGGCCGCCGTCCGTGCCGGCGTGACCACTGCGGCGACGTAGCGATCCGGGCGCACGATGAGCTGGGCGCCGGCTTCCGCCGCCGCCGCGAACGCCCGGGACGGATCGACGACCTGGGCGCGGGCGGCGACACCCCCGGCATCCGTCGCCGTCACCTCGATGCCGCCGTCCGCCGACGGCCACAGCACCGCCCAGCCGTTTCCGAGCACCTCGTCGAGCGGTACGGCCTCGCCCGAGGCGAGCGTCACGCGCGGCTGCGACAGCGTGCGCCCGACGAGGTCGCGGGCGTCCGCGGGCAGTGACGGTGACGGCGCGACCACGCAGCCGGCGGTGAAATGCGGCTGCTTCAGGAACTTCATGCCGGTGAGCCACCGCTTCCACGACGGCACGATGCCGACCGCCTTCACCACGCCGTCGCGCAGCAGGTTGACCGCCGGATTCGTCGACATGACGACCTGCCCGATGCGGTGCGAGAGCCGCACCATGTCGCGCGCGTGCGGGCGCCGCTCGACGGCATAACTCGAGATCAGGGCATCCGTGCCCGTCCCGCGCACCGCCTCCGCGACCTTCCACGCCACGTTGGCCGCGTCGCGCAGCCCCGCGTTGAGCCCCTGCCCCGCGAACGGCGGCATCAAGTGCGCGGCGTCGCCCGCGAGCAGCACGTGCCCGGAGCGGTACCGCTCGGCGATGCGCTGGTGCGCGACGTAGACCGCGGCACGGCGCACATCCCCTGGCGCGATCGTGCGGAACGGGGCGACCAGCCGCACGATCGACTCCGGCCGCACGATCGCCGCCTCGTCGTCGCCCGGCAGCAGCATGAACTCGTAGCGGCACCGGCCGCCGACGCCGGGAACCACGACGACCGGCCGGCGGCCGTTGCAGTGGAACTCGGCGAAGTGCTCGGGCTCGCCCGGCACGTTCAGCAGGTCGACGACGACCCACTTCTCGACCTGCGTCGAGCCCTCGAGTCCGATGCCGAGCGCGCCGCGCGTGAAGCTGCGGCCGCCGTCGCAGGCGACAAGCCACGACGCCGTGAACTCGCGCGTATGGGCAGAGCCCCGACCTTCGGGCCCCTCGACGGTGAGCGTCACCCCGCCCGGCCCGTCGACGAGCTCGGTCACCTCGGTCCCGAACAGCAGCCGCGCGTTCGGCCGCGCGGCCACCGCCTCGGCCAGCCGCGCCTCGACGTCGGGCTGGTCGAACTGCGATTTGCCCGGCTGTCCGAGCCGGCTCGAGGCGGGCTTCACCTCGGCGATGAGCTGCTCGTTGCGTCCGAAGTACCGCGCGCCGGTGTCGAGCAGCATCTCCTCGGCAGCGGCCTCGAGCACGCCGAGCTGCTGCAGGATGCGCAGGCTCTCGTCGGTGATCGAGATCGCCCGCGGCTCGTCGCCGGTCGACGGATGCCGCTCGATCACGGTGACGCGCACGCCGTAGTCGGCGAGCAGCGCCGCGGTCGTGAGCCCGGTCGGGCCGGCGCCGAGGACGACGACGTCGGTGTTGAGGCCGGCACCGTCGGACGCATCGGCTCCGTGCGGCTGCGGGTCAGGCATCCGTCAGTCCTCTGCCGTGTCCTCGGCCACGACGGTGTTGGTCAGCGTGCCGAGCGTGAAGCCGTTCGGGCCCGTGATCTCGACCTCGACCAGGTCGCCGGGCTCGAGCAGGGCGGGCGGGTTCGAGAAGCGGCCGACGCCGCCCGGCGTGCCGGTGACGATCACGTCGCCGGGTGCGAGCCGCGTGAACGTCGTGACGTACGCGATGATCGCGGGGATGTCGAAGATGAGGTCGGTGAGGTCGGCGTCCTGCCGCACGCCGCCGTTGACTCGCGTCTGCAGGTGCAGCGCGGTCACGCCGCCGGCGCCCGCGTCCACGTCGGCCGCGGGCACGAGGTAGGGGCCGAACGCGCCGGAGTCCGGGAAGTTCTTGCCGGGCCCCCACTGGGTCGCGAACAGCTGCCAGTCGCGCACCGAGAAGTCGTTGTAGGCGGCGTAGCCCGCGACGACGCCATACGCGTCCTCGGGGGCGACGTGCCAGGCATCCGCCCCGATCACGAGCGCGAGCTCGCCCTCGTAGTCGTACTCCGTGCTCACCGCGGGGTACACGGCGGGCTCGAGGTGCCCCATCTGGCTGTCCGCGTAGCGGAAGAACACGGTCGGGGCGGCCACGTCGGCCTTCTTCGCCTCGTCCTGGTGCGAGCGGTAGTTGACCCCGATGCAGATGATCTTCCTCGGCTCGGTGATGGCGGGCAGATAGCGGATGCCTGCTTCGGGCGTCCCCGGCGCCGCCTTCGCCGCCTCCTCCGTGACCTTCCCGAACACCCCGGTCGCGATGGCGGCGCCGAGCGACGGGGCCAGGTTCGCGCCGGTGGGTCCGAGGTCGTGGGCGACGCCGTCGATGGCGACGCCCCAGGTGGCGCCGCTGCCGGCGGTGTAGCTCAGGTATTTCATCAATGGTCCTTTTCTCTAGCGTCTCTAGCGTCTCTAGCGGGCGATCACGGAACTGATGGGCGCAGGGGCAAGCCCGTGCATGCGGAACGACTCCGGCCGGAAGTCGGACCACATGTTGAACCAGTTGTCGTTCCCGCCCCAGGTGACCGGCGGCCGCTCGTCGTCGTAGATCTGCTCGAGATCGGTGTAGATCTCGACGACGGCGCCGGAGGCCTCGACGTAGTAGCACGCGATGTTGTGGCCGGCGCCGTGACGCACGGGCCCCCAGATGATCTCGCGCCCCGCGGCGCCGACGCGGTCGCACACCTTGGTCAGCTCGGTCGCCGACTGCACCTGCCAGGCGTGGTGGTGCAGGGTGCCGGCGCCCCGGATGAGCGCGATGCCGTGGTGGTCGCTGTTGCAGCGCAGGAAGTAGGCGAAGTCGTCGCCGATCACGTCGGAGAGGCGGAAGTCGAGCACCTGCACCAGGAAGTCCTTGAAGGCGACGACGTCCTGTGGGTGGATGTTGATGTGGCCGTAGCGGTCGGGGCCAGAGGCGCCGCGGCCCAGCGGGTTCGCGACGTGCTCCATGCCGGTGTAGATCTCGAAGACGTAGCCCTCCGGCCCGACGAAGGAGAACGCCTCGGCGACACCGGGTCCGTCGGCTTCGCCGGAGAGGATCGGGAAGTCAGTGCGCTTGACCCGGGCGTAGAGCTCGCGCAGCGCAGCCGGGCTCGCCGCGACAAGTCCGATGCGGTCGATGCCGTTGAGCTCGCCGCCGTGGTAGCTGAGCTCGTGGTGCACGTCGGCGCCGGCGAGGTAGGCCACGCCGTCGCTCGCCTCGTTGACGTGCAGCCCGAGCAGACTCGTGGCGTCGACGACGGATGCCGCGACATCCGTCGTCTGAATGGACACGTGGCCCATCTGTGCGATCAGACCCCAGGTCATGACCGCCTCCTTTCCGGTCAGAGGTGCGTCGTGAAGTCGCGGTCGAAGTCGACGTCGTGCGTCAGCTGCCAGTACTCGACGTGGCTGAACGGCCAGATCTGCGAGACGCGGCCCGCGCTGTTCTTGTACCAGGTGCGCACCTGCGGCTGGCCCCAGGCGCGCGTGGCGTTCTCGGCGTCGACGGCGGCGACGAACGCGTCGAGCGCCTCCTGCGTCACGTCGAAGCCCTTCACTCCGCGCAGCAGCGTCTGGTGGATCGCCTCGACGGCGAACTCGACGGCGCACTCCATCATGAAGTGCTGGCTGCCGTGCACGACGTAGTTCGTGTTCGGCCCCATCACGATGAAGAGATTGGGGAAGCCGGGAACCGAGATGCCGCCCCACGCGGTGGCATCCCCCTGCCAGTGCTCCTTGAGCGTCTCGCCCGTGGTGCCGCGCACCTGAATCGGGTCGAGGAAGTCGGCCGCGAGGAATCCGGTCGCATAGATCACGACGTCGAGCTCGTGCTCCTCGCCGTCTGCGGTGACGATACCCGTCTCGGTGAAGTGGTCGATGCCGCTCGTGACGATGTGCGCGTGCGGGCGCTGCAGCGCCTCGGCCCAGACGCCGTTGTCGCGCAGCATGCGCTTGCCGCCCGGCGGGTAGCTCGGCACGACGGTGTCGATCAGCTCGGGCCGCGCGCGCCACTGCTCGCGGATGATCTCGGTGAGCAGCTCGCGCACGCGCAGGTTGACGGGCGAGACGGAGTCCTCGCGCTCCCACCCCGGCTCGGCGACGACGGTGTGGGTGCGGCCCGTCGCCGATTGGAAGAAGCCGGAGAGCCGGAACCACTGGCCGTAGTAGGGCACGTGCTCGCCGAGCCAGGCGAGCGCCTCGGGGGTGGCGTCGTGACAGTTCGGGGCGGGCACCATCCACGGGCCGGAGCGCTGGAAGACCGTCAGCTCGGCGACGTCGTCGACGATGCTCGGCACGATCTGGTAGGCGCTCGCGCCCGTGCCGATGACGGCGACGCGCTTGCCGGCGAGGTCGACGCCGTGGTCCCAGCGGGCGGAGTGCATCTGCGCGCCGCGGAAGCCCGCGCGACCCGGGTACTCGGGGATGTTGGGCCGCTCGAGCTGCCCGACGGCCGAGATCACGGCGTTGAAGCGGTGCGCGGTCTCGGTGCCGTCGCCTGCGCGGGTCACGACCTCCCACTCGCCGGCTTCCTCGTGCCAGGTCATCGCGGTGACCTCGGTGTCGAAGACGACGTGCTCCCGCAAGCGGGCGCGCTCGACGATCTCGAGGGCGTACTGCTCGATCTCGCTGCCGCGCGCATAGGCGCTCGGCCAGTCGGCGCGCTGCGCGAAGGAATAGCTGTAGGCGAAGGTCGGGGTGTCGAGCCGGACGCCCGGGTAGGTATTCGCCCACCACACGCCGCCGACCTCGGGGTTCTTCTCGAACGCGGTGAAGGGCACCCCCGCCTGGCTGAGGCGATACATCGCGCCGATGCCCGACATGCCGGTGCCGATGACCGCCACGGTGAAGTCGCGACCGCGCGCGACCTCGTCGAAAGACCAGCGGGGCGCGCCGAGCTTCTGCGGCGCGAGGTCGAGCTCGTGCCGCAGCACCTCGGTGTCGGCATCCCCCGCGCCGTTCGTGAGGAAGTCGAGCAGGGCGGCCGTCTCGGCGTCGTCGAGGCGGCGCGGGGTCGTGATGCGCTCGTCGCGCACGCGCGTGAGCGCCGCGAGGGCGAGCTCGCGCGCCAATGCCTGCGCCTCGTCGCTCAGCCCGCCGTGCGGAGCCGGGCCGATGTCGCCTGGGGGGAAGCCGGGGCGCAGCTCGTCGCGCAGCAGCGAGCGGTCGCCGGTCGCGGCGGCGAGGGCGAGCAGCAGCGAGGGCAGGTCCGCCTCGGCGACGATGCGCGCGAGGAAGGCGTCGTCCGCCGTGATCGGCGTGTATTCCTCGCGCCAGTAGACGTCGTCGACGGCATCCGTTCGCGGTGATGTTGACGTCGTCGTCACTGGAGTCCTCCTCGACTCAGCGGGTGCCCGGGTGCGCACGACCTCGCGGCCGCTATGCGCGAATCAGGATTCTAGAATGGGACATTTTTCGCTTCGGCACAAGCCACGGGTCGGTGCTGTGCCTCACTGTTCGCGCGGCGACACTAGATGCTCTTTCATCGCCCAGGGCTTTCGCCCGGCGACAGTCGATGCTGCTCCGGTCGCCGGATTGCCACGCCTACCGTCGCCTCGCGACGCTCTCGCTCCTCTGAGCGACACCTACTGTCGCCCGGCTACACGGCGCGCGAACTGCCCCCGTCGACACGGATGTTCTGGCCCGTGATGTAGCTTGCCTCGTCGCTCGCGAGGAAGCGGACGACGCGCGCGATCTCGGCTGTCGCGGCGGCGCGACGCAGCGGGATGCGGGCGGTCCATTCGGCGGGCACGGTGCTCGGGTCCGGCTTCGTGAAACCGGGCAGCACGTTGTTCATGCGGATGCCCTGCGGGCCGTACTCGTCGGCATACAGCTTCACGAACGAGGCGAGTCCGGCGCGGATCGTCGCCGACACCGGGTAGTTCGGGTTCGGCTCGAACGGCGAGCTCGTCGAGATGTTCACGATCGAGCCGCCGCCGGCCTCGAGCAGGTGCGGCGTGACGAGGCGGGCCATGCGCACGACGTTGAGCAGGTAGAGCTCGAGCCCGTCCCGCCAGTCCTGATCGCTCAGCTCGAGTACCTTGCCTTTGGCCGCGTGGCCCGAGCAGTTCACGACGGCGTCGATGCGGCCGTAGGTGTCGATCGCCAGGTCGACCACAGCCTGCAGGTCGTCGACCGAGCGGTTCGAGCCGTCGAGGCCGACGCCGCCGAGCTCGCGGGCAAGCTCCGCACCGCGGCCCGAGGGTGACATCGCGGCGATGCGGTACCCCGACGCGGCCAGCTCCCGGGCGCTCGCGGCGCCGATTCCGGAGCCGCCCCCGACGACGATCGCGACTTTCTGATCCTCTGACATCAGCTCTCCTCCGAGTCTGCGGGCGTCTGTTTCGGCTTCGGCTTCTGCTGTGGCTTCGCGGTCGTCTCGGCCCCGAGCTTCGCATAGTGCTCGGTCAGCAGGTCGACGGCGAGGGTCGACAATTCGGCGAGCTGGTCGAAATCGACGTCATCGCCCGCGGCCGCCGAGATGTAGAGGCCCTCGATCAGCGCGCGCCCGAACGCCACGATCTTGCGGGGCAGCTCGGGGTCGGCCTCGAGGGCCTCCGGCGGGAACTGCCCGCCGACCTGCCCGAGCGCCGTCTCGTACATCTGCGCGCGGATCTCGAGGTACCTCTTGCGCGCCTCGTTGTCGGAGAGGCGCTTCTCGAGGGCGAGGATCAGGCCGATGATCCAGAACGTGTCCCTGACGTGCCCGCGATCGGATGCCGGGGCGGAGGAACCGGCGATCGAAGTGCGCAGCAGCTGCTGCTGCGTCTGCCCGGCCACGGTCTCGCGCCACTGCTCGAAGCAATAGTCGAGGAGTGCGGCGAACAGCTTCTCCTTGTTCTCGAAGTGCCAATAGACCGAGCCGATGGGCAGACCGGAGACGCGGCTGACCTCGGCCATAGTCGTGCCTTCGTAGCCGGCATCCAGCGCCAGCTCCATCACGGCGTCGAGGATCGCCTTCTCATTCTCGGGAGTTGTGTAGTGCACGTTCTTGCGCTTCGCCACGCTTCCCCACCCTTCCGCATCACCCTGCGTCTTCGCGAGGGCCTCTTGACGCGTCGTCGTCTCACGATATATGGTCCCTGCATTCGAGAATGTTGGTTCTAGAACCGACACACCACAAAAGACACCGCGGCCCCGGCCCGGAGTCACCCCACACCTCCACAGCTCGAGACCCGGTCCACATCGTCGTGCACCAACACCCGCAAGGACGCGGCACGGAGTCTCGGTCACAGCGATCTCGTGCAGAGAGGCACACATGAAGATCACCGAACTGATCGCCGACTCGAAGATGAGCCGGTTCCAGATCCTCGCCATCGTCGTCGCCATCGTGCTGACGGTCATCGACGGCTACGACAACGCGATGATGGTGTTCGCCGCGCCGTACGTCACCAAGGAATTCGCCTCGTCCGCCAGCCTCATCGGCGTCGTCATGTCGGGCGCGCTCATCGGCATGGTCGTCGGCTCGATCCTGATCGCGCCCATCGCCGACAAGCTGGGCCGCCGGCTCATCGGCATCATCGGCACCATCGTGGTGACCATCGGCATGGTCATCGCGCCGCTCGCGCACAGCCTGCCGACGCTGCTCGCCGGCCGCATCGTGACGGGCCTCGGCCTCGGCATGCTGCTCTCGGTCGTCGGTGTCATCGCAGCCGAGTACTCGAACCGTCGCGTCTACCCGATCGTGATGTCGATCTACGCTGCGGGCATCAACATCGGCGCCGTGCTCGGCGCGGTGCTCGTCGGCCCGCTGCTGCCGGAGCACGGCTGGCGCTTCGGCTTCTGGATCGGCGTCGTGTTCTCGGTCATCGCCATCCTCATCGCGATCGCCGCCTTCCCCGAGTCGATCTCGTGGCTCGCCGCTCGTCGGAAGCCGGGCTCGCTCGACCGCCTCAACCGCACGCTCGGCCGCATGGGCCACGAGCCGCTGCCCCTGCTGCCCGACGATCAGCTGCCCCCGCGTGACCGCCGCGGCGCCCTGCGCACCGTCTTCTCGTCGAAGCTCGTCACCCAGACCCTGCTGCTCGTGCTCGGCAACATCGCGCTGCTCGTCTCGTTCTATTTCGCCAACTCCTGGGCGCCCAACACCCTGGCCGAGACGACGCGGAACCCCGCGATCGCGGCGCCGACCACCCTGGCCCTCGGGCTCGGCGGCATCCTCGGCACGGTGGTGTTCGGCTTCATCTCGACGAAGGTCAGCCCGCGCGTGCTCACTCCGATCTTCCTCATCGTCGGCGCTGTCGGTATCGCGATCTTCGGCTCGATCGAGTCTCACATCGGTGGCGCGCTCACTGAGATCTTCGCGGCGTCGTTCTTCTTCAGCTCAGGTGTCGCCGGCTTCTACCAGATCGCGCCCCGGCTGTACCCGACGCTGGCACGTGCGACGGGCTACGGCATCGTCACGGGTGCCGGCCGCCTGGGCGGCATCGCCGCCCCGATCCTGGCGGGCGCCGCGCTCGATGCGCACATCTCGGTTCCGATGGTGTTCGTCATCTTCGCCCTGCCGCTCGTCGTCTCCGCGCTGTGCCTCGTGGTGCTCGTGGCCGTCGAGTCCGTGCAGCGCCGGCGTAAGCCGGCCTCCGTTGCGGCAGACGAGGGTCCGCTCGCCTCGCTCGCCAACTAGAGGCTCCGTCCCGGGCCGCCGCGATCAGCGCGTGGCCGCCCGGGACGGATTTCCTCTTTTCTAGAACGCTGATACTAGAATCCAAAATCTCCCCTCGAAAGGAAGCAGCAATGACGCTCGCAGTGGCAGCCCTGTCCCACGCCCCCTCCTTCGGGAACGTCGACCCGGGCGGGACGACCTTCGCCGAGATCCAGTCGGCGATCGAGGAGGTCAAGGCCTTCGTCAAGGATTACGACCCCGAGGTGGTCGTCGTCTTCGGCCCCGATCACTTCAACGGCCAGCTCTACTCGCTGATCACCCCGTGGGCGATCGGCGCGCAGGCAGAGGGCATCGGCGACTACAACACGACCGAGGGTCCGCTGCCCGTCGACAGCGACACCGCCCGTGACCTGCACGTGCGCGTGCTCGAGCAGGGCATCGAGATCGGCCGCTCCGAGCGCATGAAGGTCGACCACGGCGTCGTCCAGCCGCTCGACTTCGTGTTCGGCAAGGGCTTCACGCAGCCGATCGTCCCCGTCTTCGTGAACTCGATCGGCCTGCCGCTCACCCCCATGTACCGGGTGCGCGAGCTGGGCGAGGCGTTCGGCCGCGCCGCGCAGGAGATCGACAAGCGCGTGCTCTTCCTCGCCTCGGGCGGCATCTCGCACAACCCGCCGATCCCCCGCTGGAAGGGCGCCCCCGGCACCCTGCAGGAGCGCCTCATCGAGTACCACCCCACCCGCGAGGAGCGCCTCGAGCGCGAGCAGAAGATCGTCACCGGCATTCAGGCGATCGCCGACGGCAAGGGCACGAGCGACGACCTGAACGAGGAGTGGGACACCCTGCTGCTCGACACCTTCCGCTCGGGTGACCTGAGCGCCGTCGACAACTGGGCCAACGACTGGTTCATCGCCGAGGGCGGCTCCGCCGCGCACGAGATGCGCAGCTGGATCGCGGCCTACGCGGCGCTGTCGACCGCCGGGAAGTACAGCTTCCCGGTCGACCACTACTGGCCCGTCGCCACGTGGAACGCCGGCTTCGGCATCCAGGCCGCCATCACGGACCCGGCATGACCCAGCCCGAGCTCGTGACGTTCTGGGAGGCCGTCGTCGACCTGCCGCACCGCCTGGAGTACGTCCAGGTGGGCGACTGGACGACGCGCGTGCTGCATGTGGGTGAAACGGATGCCGGTGAGGCCAGCGCTCCGCGCCAGACCGTCGTGCTGCTCAACGGCACGAGCGGCCACATCGAGGCGTTCACCCAGAACGTCCGAGCGCTGGCGAGCGAGTACCACGTCGTCGGCTACGACTACCCGGGCCACGGCTTCACGACGCTGAGCGACCACGACCTCGAGATCCCCGAGTATGAGCAGCACCTGCTCGGCCTGCTCGACGCGCTCGGGCTCGACCGGGTGCACCTCGTCGGCGAGTCGCTCGGCGGCTGGATCGCGATCAAGTTCGCGGCGCACCACCCCGAGCGGCTCCGCACCGTGGTGCTGAGCGCCCCCGGCGGCCGCGTCGTCGGCGACAGCCAAGTCGACAAGGCCCAGTCGGTGAGCGTGCAGGCGGTCGCCGAGCCCACCTTCGCCAACGTCAAGAAGCGTCTCCAGGTCGTCATCCATGACCCCGAGAACATCACCGACGAGCTCGTGCGGCTGCGCCAGGCGGTCTACTCGCGCCCCGGCTTCGACGAGTCCATGCGGCACATCTCGGTGCTGCGGCAGCCCGAACCGCGCTGGCGCAACCGCGTCGCCGACGAGGACTTCGCCGCCATCCCCGTTCCGGCCCTCCTGGTGTGGACCGACCACGAGCCGACCGGCGGCCCCGAGGTCGGCGAGCAGCTGGCATCCCTCATCCCCGACGGCGAGTACCTGCTGGTTCCGGATGCCGCCCACTGGCCCCAGTGGGAGGGCGCCGCCGCCTTCAACGAACGCACACTCGACTTCCTGAGGAGGAAAGGGTGACCACCACCGCAAGCGATCAGCTGATCGACGAGATCGCGGACGAGCTCTACCGCGCCCGCCGCGACACCTACACGATCGACTACATCAGCCCGCGCCTGCCCGACCATGACCTCGAGGCCGCCTACCGCATCTCGAGCATCGTCGCCGCCCGCCGCGAAGCGGAGCTCGGGGTGAAGCGCGTCGGCCGCAAGGTCGGCCTCACGAACCCGCTCGTGCAGCAGCGCGTCGGGGTGTTCGAGCCCGACTACGGCATCATCCACGACGACATGGTCTTCCCGTCCGGCGTGCGGCTGCCGCAGTCGAAGTTCAACTTCCTGCGCATCGAGGCCGAGGTCGCGTTCGCGCTCAGCCACGACATCCTCGACGCCGACCTCGAGGTCATCAAGAACTCGATCGACTACGTCACCCCGGCCTTCGAGGTCGTCGACTTCCGCTTCCCCGGCAACGTCGGCGCGATCGTCGACACCATCGCCGACAACGCCGGCTGCGGCGGGCTCGTGCTCGGCGAGGAGAAGCACGTCTACGGCGAGACTGACCTCACCACCATCGAGATGGTCATCACGACCGCCGACGGCACCGAGATCACCCGCGGCGTCGGAAGCAACGTGCTCGACGACCCGATCAACGCGGTCAAGTGGCTCGCCGAGACGGCGATCCGCCAGGGCGAGCCGTTGCGCGCCGGCGAGCTGCTGCTGTCGGGCTCGATCGGCTACATCGAGCCGTGGCCGGCCGATGTCGAGTGCATCGCCGCCATCACCGGGCTGGGCCGCGTCACCGCAACCCTCGATTCCACGATTTAGAAGAGGAGAGACGGATGCCTGACAGGACGTACGGTGTCGACGCGGCCACTCGCGCCGAGATCGAGCAGCTGATCTCCGAGCTGCTGTACCGCCTCGACCACAACCTGACGAACACCACCTGGGAGCTCTACACCGAGGACGCCGAGACCGTCGGCCCGCTCGGCCCCATGGTCGGCCGCGAGGCGATCAAGGCGTGGGGTGCGAAGCGCGCGCTGCAGACCGACGTCGTCGGGCGGCACTTCATCGGTGGCATCCGGCTCGCGTGGGAGGGTGACGTGCTCACCGGCACCGTCGCCTACCTCACCTTCCGCGACGCATCGGAAGACGTGCTGAAGCCCGCGAGCGTCGGCGAGTTCCGCGAGCAGTACCGGCAGGTCGACGGCGAGTGGCGCTTCGCCCGGCGCGAGATCGTGCCGGTGTTCGGCGGCGCGAACGCGCAAGCCCACGCGAAGCGACTGGCTGACGCCGAAGCCGCGAAGGCGGGCTCGCAGTGAAAGCGGCCGCGGCGCAGGCATCCGTGCCCGCTCCCGCCCTGTTGCATCAGGCGCTCGCCTCGCAGGCCGCGGCAGAGTTCGTCATGGCCTCTGGCTACGACGGCACGATCATCGACCTGCAGCACGGCGAGGTCGGGCTCGAGGACGCGTGCCGGATGCTGCGCGCGATCCCCCGCGACCGGAACGCGTATGCCTACGCGCGGGTCGGCTCGATCGACGCCGCGACGATCCTGCGGCTGCTCGACTCGGGCGCGCGGGGCATCGTCGCCCCGACGGTGGAGACCGCGGCGCAGGCATCCGCCCTCGTCACCGCTGTGAAGTACCCGCCGCTCGGCGGGCGCAGCCTCGGGCCGTCGCGCCCCGCGCTGTACGACGGCGAGCCGTATACGGATGCCGGCAACCACGCCGTCTCGGCGATCATCCAGATCGAGACCCGCGCCGGGGTCGAGAACGCCGAGGCGATCTTCGCGACGCCCGGCCTCGACTCGGTCTATCTCGGTCCCGCCGACCTCGCCGTGAGCCACGGCCTGCCGGGCCGCGGCGACTGGGCCGACGGGCCGGTGCGCGACGCGCTCGTCGAGCTGTCCTACCTCGCCCGCGGGGCGGGCCTCACCTTCGGCAGCTACTGCGCCTCACCCGCGTATGCGAAGGCCCTCATCGAGGACGGCCTGGTCGACTACGTCGGCCTCGGCATCGACCTCGTCTTCCTGAACCGCATGGCGCAGGACGCCATCACTGCGCTGAGGAGCGAATCATGAGTCACGACGCCGACGTCGTCATCATCGGGGCGGGGCCGGTCGGCCTCACCCTCGGCAATCTGCTCGGGGCCGACGGCGTGCGCGTCGTGCTGCTCGAGGCCGGGGCGGAACTCGTCGACTACCCGCGCGCCGTCGGCATCGACGATGAGGCGCTGCGCACCATGCAGACGATCGGCCTCGTCGACGAGGTGCTGCCGCACACCGTGCCCAACCAGAAGATCTTCATGGTCAACGGCGATCGCGCGATCCTGAGCGAGGTCGACCCGCGCATCTCCGAGTTCGGCTGGCCGCGCCGCAACGGCTTCGTGCAGCCGCTCGTCGACCGGGTGCTGCTCGCCGGCCTCGGCCGCTTCCCGAACGTCGACGTGCGGTTCGGGGCCGAGGTGACGGATTCCACGGACGATGGCTCAGCCGTGACCGTGAGCTACCGCACCGCCGACGGGGCGACGCACCAGGTGACGGCGACGTATCTCGTCGGCGCCGACGGCGGCAGCTCGCCCACCCGCAAGCGGCTGGGGCTCACCTTCGAGGGCGAGACGCGGGCGACCAAGGGCCTCGTCATCGACGTCAACAACGACCCGATCGGCACCCCGCACGCCGTGTTCGGCGGGGACCCGAAGCGGGGCTACGCGACGATCCGGCTGCCGCACGGCATCCGCCGCTGGGAGTTCACGCTCTTCGAGGGCGAGGACGAGGCGCTGGTCGAGGACGACGCCTTCGTCTTCGGGCTGCTGCGCTCGCACGTGCCCGACCCAGAGGCCCTCGACATCATCCGCCGCCGCGTCTACACGCACCACGCGCGCGTGGCGGGCGCGTTCCGCGTCGGCCGCACCCTGCTCGCGGGGGATGCCGCGCACGTCATGCCGGTCGTCGGCGGGCAGGGTTGGAACTCCGGCATCCGCGACGCCCTCAACCTCGGCTGGAAACTGTCGGCGGTCGTGCGCGGCCTCGCCGGCGACGGGCTGCTCGACACTTACGAGTCCGAGCGGTTCGGGCACGTCAGCCAGATGGTCGCCATCTCGCTGAACATGGCGGAGGAGATGACCTCGCACGACGAGGAGTTCGCCCGCGAGCGCGACCGCCTCGCCGCCGCGCGCACCGCGGAGGAGCGCGAGCAAGTCAGGAACCAGGCGTTCAAGCCGCAGCCGCACTATCTCGACGGAGCGGTCGTGACCGCGCCCTCGCCTACCTACAAGACACTGCCGGCCCGTGAGGTGCCGAGCACCGCCGGGACGCTGTTCCCACAGCCACGGGTGCGCACGACCGACGCTTGCGAGGTGCTGCTCGACCATGCGACCGGCCAGGGCTGGCGCGTCATCATGTGGGACAACGACCCGACCGCGTTCCTCGGCGACGAGGTGGTCGCGCAGCTCGCGCGGCTCGGTGGTTCGCTCGTGCGGGTGGTGCCGACGACGCAGCTGCCGTGGGACCGGGTGCACACCGCCGAATCGGTCGTCGTGGTCGGCGACGACGGCGCGCTCAAGGACTGGTTCGACGCGCGCCCCGTCGGTGCCGTGATCGTGCGGCCTGACCACATCATCGCGGCCGAGTGCCTCGCGCAGGATCTCGAGGCGACGCTGCGGCAGGTCTTCGCTGTCGCGCACGTCGCGCAGCCGGCGGAAGAGCGCGGCGAGGCGGTCTCGGCCGGGGCGGTGGCGAGCTAGCTACAGCGCCAGCGCGAAGTACCTGCTGTTCGGGTCGTCGGTGTAGTCGGCGAAGGGGCCGCAGCTGCGGAATCCGTGCTTCACATAGAGCGCGCGGGCGGGCGCGAAATACTCCTCTGCCCCGGTTTCGAGCTTGAGATCGCGGATGCCGCGGCGGCGCGCCTCCGCGAGGATCGTCGCCAGCACCGCGCTCGCGACGCCCCTGCCGCGGGCCGCGCTGCTCGTGCGCATCGACTTCAGCTCGCCGAGCGCGTCGTCGTGCTGCTTGAGCGCGCCGATGCCCAGCAGTTCGCCGGTCTCGGCATCGCGCGCCGACCAGAAGGTGATGCTCGGGTGCGCGAGCGCCTCGGGGTCGAGCGCGTGCACGCTCTCCGCAGGAGAGGTGGCGAACATGTCGCGCAGGTGCTCTTCGAGCAGCTCGAGCACGTCGCCGGCCCGCGGATCGTCAGTGGAAATGAGCACGCATCAAAGCTATCTCCCCACGTCGATTGCGCCGTACGGTCATCGCTGCGCCGCACGCACGCCGCACGAGAGCAGTGGTGACCGTTCAGCGCAGTTGGGCGGCATCGCGCGCGGCGGGACGTCGCGCCGCGAACCACCACGCCCCGAGCGCGCCCACGGTGAGCACCGCCGCGAACACGCCGACCGCCGGGATGACCCCCACCGCGGCGCCCAGCACGCCGAGCGTCACGCCGCCGCCGGTGCGCAGGCCTGAGGCGAACATGCCGTAGACCCCGAGGGTGCGCCCGCGCTCGCCGGCCGGCGCCTCGAGCTGCACGACGCTCTGCGTGATCGAGAGGGAGGCGATCTCGCCGCAGCCCGCGATGACGAGGGCGACGAGCGCCAGCGCGTAGCTCGCCGTCACCGCGAAGACGACGATCGCCGCGCCGAACACCACGGTCGACAGCACTGCCGCCCGCAGCGTCGGTCTGATCACACCGGTCGCCTCGAGCAGGAATCCGCCCACCACTCCGCCGAACCCCATCGCGAACAGCAGCGCGCCGTAGGTGAAGTCGCCCGACGAGCCGGCGCCGAGCCGCGCGGCGAACGCGGGCATCGACGACTGCAGGGCGTTGCCGATGGTGATGGCGGTGAGGCCCGAGATGATGATCATCGCGATGATCAGATGATTCGAACGGATGCCGCGCAGCACCCGCATCGTGTCGCGGAAGCCGACGCGGGGCTTCTCGGCGCCGACCCCGGCGGCGGCAGCGTCGCGCACATGCCCCGTGAACTTCGTGCGGAACATCAGCACGGTCATCGGCAGGTAGATCAGCACGTTGGCGAAGATGCCGCCGGTCGGGCCGAGCCAGAGCAGCAGCGCCGAGCCGACGACGGGGCCGAACAGGATGCCGAGGCTCTGGAAGGTCGCGTTCATGCGCACCGCGCTCGGCAGCTCGTGGCGGTCGACGAAGTCGTGCAGCATGAGCTGCTCGGCCGGGCCCCAGATCGAGCCGGCCGTGCCGTGCAGCACGAGCAGGATGCACGCCGCCCAGACGGTCAGGCTGTCGGTGAGGAAGAGCACACCCCACACGGCCGACACGAGCATGAACAGGCCCTGCGCCGCCTGGATGAGCCGGCGGCAGTCGTACTTCTCGGCGAGCGTGCCCGTCCAGACCGACAGCAGCAGGAACGGCAGCCAGTGGCTGATGATCTGGAAGCCGACGAGCGCGGGCGAGTGGAAGGTCTGCCAGAGCACCCAGTAGGTGATGACGTGCTCGGTGTTGTCGGCCATCATCGACAGCCCAGAGGTGAACAGATAGGGTCGCGAATCGCGGTTCCGCAGCGCCGCGAACCGGCGGGGGATGCCGGGAATCGCGGTCGCCTCGCTCACCCTTCGAGCGTACTGTCGCCGCGGTTGACGCTCACGCGATGGCGTCGAGGCGCGCCAGCTCCTCCTTGCTCAGCGTGAAGCCGAAGACGTCGAAGTTCTCCCTCTGGTGCTCGGCCGAGCGCGAGCGGGGAATCGGCACGGTGCCCGAGTCGATGTGCCAGCGCACGATGAGCTGGTTCCGCGTGGCCCCGTGGTCGGCGGCGATGCGGGCGAACTCGGGGTGGCTGCTGGCGGTCTGCGCGTTCTTGAGGGGGCTGTAGCTCTCGGTGAGGACGCCGCGCAAGGCATCCGTCTCACGTGCGGCCGTGTTGTGACGCAGCAGGTTCACCGGCACCTGGTTCACCGCCGGGGTCACGCCGCTCGCCGAGATGACGTCGTCGAGCTGCTGCGCGTCGAAGTTGGAGACGCCGATCGAGCGCACGCGCCCCTGCTGCTGCAGCTCGACGAGCGCCTGCCAGGTCTCGACGTAGAGGCCGTCCTCGGGCTCTGGCCAGTGAATGAGGTACAGGTCGAGCTTCTCGAGGCCGAGGCGCTGCATCGTCTCGTCGAAAGCGGCGAGGGCGGCATCGCGCCCATGACGGCCGTTCGGCACCTTGCTGGTGACGACGAGCTCGGCCGGATCGATGCCGGAGCGGCGGATGCCCTCGCCCACGGCATCCTCATTGCCGTAGCTGTACGCCGTGTCGATCAGCCGGTAGCCGGTCGCGATGGCCGCCGCGACGGAATCCGCGCCGGCGCTGCCGTTCAGTCCGTAGGTGCCCAGACCGATCGCGGGAATCGTCGTGCCGTCGTTGAGCGGGAGCGTGGGAACAGCGGTGTCCGTCATGTCTGCAGGTTAAGCCGTCGGCGTGATCGGCGGTCAAGGGGTCGCGGCGGGCTGCGGCCTGCGTGACACTGGCGGCATGAGCGAATGGACACCTGAGGAAGTTCACGCGATCGGCGAGATCGAAGAGGTGACGGTGGCCCCGCTCGCGGGCGACGGCACGCCGCTGCAGAGCGTCACCATGTGGGCCGTCACCGACGGCAGCGACGTCTTCGTGCGCTCGGCGCACGGGCACCGCGGCCGCTGGTACCGGCGCGTCACTGAGACGGGGCGAGGGGTTTTCGATGCAGGCGACGTGTCGCGCGAAGTCACGTTCGAGCCCGTCAACGAGATCAAGAACCAGGCGGTGACGGATGCCTACAGGGTGAAGTACGCCGCACAGCCCGACGAGTTCCTGCGGCCGATGGTCGAGGGCGAGTCGGTCGAGGCGACGCTGCGCGTCGTGCCGGTGTAGCTCGGTCGAGCTGCAGCTCAGTCGAGCTGCAGCCACCACGTCGCGCCCATGCCGACGCGCGTGAAGCCCTGAGCCCGGTAGACGATCGCGCCCTGCGGGGACGTGCTCAGGGCTGCGGTGCGGGCTCCGGCCTCGCGGGCGGCCCCGGCGATGGAGTGCAGCAGCGCCGCACCGAGTCCGCGGCGCCGGTACGGTGGCCACACGTCAAGATCGAAAATGCCGGCGACGTCGCCCTCGACGAGAGACCAGGCGTGCCCGGCGAGGACTCCGTCGACGCGGACGGCGGCATAGAACGCGTGACCGAGCTCGAGGTTCGCGAGCTCGAGCAGGCGGCCGTCGCCGTCGCGCGCTTCTTCGTCGGCGATGTCCTCGGGCAGGACGCCGACGTGCACGCGCTCGTCGTGCGGCGGATCGATCGCGTCGAGCGGGGCGGACATCCACCAGGGCGCCCAGCCGCGCTCGAATCCGGCGAGGGCCAGCGGCGTGGCATCCGTCTCCCCCGACACCCAAGCGCTCACCAGCTGGTGCTTCTTGTCGCGGGCGTACTCGATGCCGCGGCGCAGCTCGGCCTCTGGAAGGCTCTCGGGGAACATGAGGTTCAGCCCGTCGGGGCCGTCGATCCACAGCAGCGGACCGTCTTCCCAGACCTCGCCGCCGAGCCGCTGGGCGCGCAACCGGAACCACTCGGTCTGCGTCTGCTCGCTGAGGGAGACGATCTGGCGGTGCTCGGCGCGCTCATCCATCTGTTCCAGGGTGCCTGGTGGACGGGCTGCGCTCAAGGGGTTGCGTGGAGCCGGTGACGGGAATCGAACCCGCGCCACAACCTTGGGAAGGTCGGATTCTGCCATTGAACTACACCGGCGCTGTTACGCAGCCCATCCTACAGAAACCAGATGGCGCAGCGAACTTGCGACTCCGCGGTGTTCCATCAGTCGGTGGTGCGGGTGGCGCGGGCAGCGCCCGGGTGAACGGATAGCCTCGCAACGACAGCGCCAGGGCAACGTGGATGCTCGGCACAAAAGGTGCCGAACTTCCCCTGGGACCTGCTCGACCACAGCAATGACGAAGCGGCCGTCCTGTTGTCGCCGGAGTACCACGACTTCGCGCTGCTCGAACGGGTGGGCCTGCCGGAAGGCCATCCGTGGAGGGAGGACCTGCCGCAATGGTGAGCGAGAAGGCTTGGTACCTCGATCTCCGCGAGCGGTGGCGCCCCCGGCACATCCGCTGCACTTGACCGCCTGGTCGCCGCTCATCGCCGCGACGTCGTTCAGAATGCTGTCGAGGTCGGCAGGTCGCTGAGCGGTGCAGTGATGTCGATGTCGGTGACCTGTGAATCGAGCGGCGACCCGAAGTGGTGCACCTGCCCGCCATCGTGGGTCCAGGGCCGCCAGGCCTCGCCGAGGCTGCCGTGTCGGGCGAAGTGTGACCACGCGTACATCATCTGCCGGGAGACCTCGATGCGCTGCGGGTCGCGCCCGGTGAGTGGGATGCGGTCGACGGTGCCGAAGACGTATGCGAGGTCGAGGCTGTGGCAGGCGCCGAGGAGGCCTCCGAGAACTTCCGTGGTCTGGTCGAACTGGTAGGTCCAGGTCGGGACACCGGCCTGCGCAGTGATCGCGGCGATCTTCATGGCGGGATCGCGCATGATGCGAGCGCTGATCCGGCGGGACCACAGCAGGTGAGGCGGCTCCTGCGGGTACTCGCGCGAGAGTTCGGTGTAGGCGGCGGCACCCTGCCCCGGCTCGTCCTCCTCGAGCAGGGCGATCGCCTGCTGTGGCGTCATCGAGGTGGTGTAGCGGGGGTCGTCGACGAGGAGAAGGCCGGCCTCGTGCGCGGTCCACCCGAGAATCAGCTGCTTGCCCGCGACGAGCCCGATCGCTTCCGCGCTGAAGGGGTCGGCGGGCAGCTGGGTGGCATCCAAGGCGGGACCGAAGCCGGGGATGCGGTCGAGCTGGGCGCTGCCGAAGCGGGTCGCTCCCTCTGCCAGGATGCGGGCTTGGGCAGAGAGGAGCTGTTCCAGAGAGAGCGACCGCAGTTCATCGAGGTCGGGCGCGCCCAGATGGGAAAGCGCACGGTCGCGCACGCCGGCGGCCTCGGCGGGGCGTGCGACGTGAGTGAAGGGGCCGCTCATCATGACGGCCCGGCGGAACAGAGGCTGGGCGGCGGGCATGGCGTGCAGGGTGGCGACCTTGCCGCTGCCGCCCGACTGGCCGCAGATGGTGACATTGCCGGGGTCGCCGCCGAAGTTCGCGATGTTGTCGCGGATCCATTCGAGCGCGGCGACGATGTCGAGCATGCCGGCGTTGGCGGAATCCGGGAGCCCGTGCTCGCGCAGATCGAGGAATCCGGTGATCCCGATCCGATGGGTCACGGTGACCACGACGAGGCCGCCCGCTTGGGCGAGGATGTCGCCGTTGAAGGCCATCTCATTGCCGGAGCCATGGGTGAACCCGCCCCCGTGGAGCCAGACCAGCACGGGCAGGCCGGCGGATGCCGGCTCGGAGGGGGCCCAGACGTTCACGCGAAGGCAGTCCTCGTCCATGGCCGCCGCCTCGACCGGCCAGCCGCCGCGCGGGTACAGCAGGGAGAGCGTCTTGGGGCCGTTGGCCGCGGCGTGGGAGCGGGTGTCCACCTGCGGAGCGGACGGCCCGAAGCTCAGCGCATCGCGCACGCCCTCCCATGGCTGGAGCGGCTGCGGGCCGCGGAATCGGTTCGCGCCGGCGGTCGTGGCGCCGTAGGGCACGCCGAGGAAGCTGCGGACCCCGGCGTTGTCGATGCCGCGCAGGCGGCCTGTGGTGGTGTCGGCCTCGATGTAGGGCATGGGTCAGCGCACCTTTCGGATGGGGAGGATGAAGAACGCGGACAGCGCCGCGGTGATGCAGGTGAAGACGAACAGCGGCGCGTACCCGTTGAAGGCGGTGATCACGAGCGCGGCGATGAACGGCCCGGCGATCTGGGGGCCGGTCGTCGCGACGTTCAGCAGGCCGAGGTCGCGGGCGTTGTTCTCGGCGTGCGGCAGCACCAGCGTCATGATCGCCTGGTCCACGGCGGTGTAGACCCCGAAGAACAGTCCGACCACGATGGAGTAGGCGATCATGCCGCCCCACGTCGGGCTGAAGGCCGGGATGAGTGCACCTGCCGCGACGCCGACCGAGGCGATGACCACGAAGATCTTGCGGCGGCCGATCCGGTCGGAGAGGGGACCCGCCGCGAGGGTGGTGATGAAGGTGGAGCCCATGTTGATCGTGCCGAGCAGCGCGACCGCCGCGGCGGTGTTCCCGCCGGGCAGGTTCTTCGCGCCGATGTAGTCCGTGAGCGTGTAGAGCTGATAGGTCGACACCGTCCAGTACCCGATCATGATCGCGACGCGCGCCCAGAACGCCCAGGCGAAGTCATGATCGGCGAGGCCGGAGAAGAACGTGCGGATCGACTGGCGCTCCTTCACCACCGCCTCCGGCTCTGTGCCGGGGCGGGCGGTGGGGTCGGGAGCGAGCAGGACGAGGAGGACCACTCCGACGAGGAGCAGCGCGGCGATCGCCAGATAGCCCAGAGTGGGCTTGTCGGTGAAGAACGGGGCGATGTTCAGCCCGTAGATCACTCCGAGGGTCGTCGCGATGCCCGCGATCGAGGACACCAAGCCACGGCGGTGCTCGGGAACCCGGTCGGGCATGACGGCGGTGATCACGGCCTGGTAGGCGCTCATGGCCAGCATGACGCCGATGTATGCCGCCCCGAGCCAGAACAGCTCGGTCATGCCGCCCAACACGGCCAGCAGCAAGGTGGCGATGACCGCGCTGGCCAGGAGCCAGGGCGTTCTGCGCCCGAATCGGCTGCGGGTGCGATCTGACAGGGCGCCGAAGATCGGGTTTCCGACCGCCGCGGCCAGTGCGCCGATGGAGGCGAGGACGCCGTAGGCGCCGACCTTGCCGGCGCTGTCGAGCGCGGCGATCTGCCCGGGCAGGAGGATCTGCTGCATTCCCTGGAAGATCGCGAACATGCCGGCGTTGGCGAGGAAGAAGGTGCTGAGGAAGCGGGCGCCGCCGACGATCTTGGCGGCCGGGGCCACAGCGGAGTCTGTGGCTGGGGGAAGGGTTTCTGACATGGCAATGACCTCACTGTCACGGGATTCGCCGCGGCGGCGTTGCCGGGCGAAGGAATAGTTTCAGATACTGAAATTAAACGCAAGTACGATGGGGCAATGCCGACAGATGCGTCCCGGAGCGAGCTTGCAGAGATGCGTCGGCGGAACCTGGCGCGGGTCGCGCGGGTGATCCGGGACCAGCCGGGAGTCCACCTGAGTGAGGTCGTGACGCGCACCGGGCTCGCCTCGGGTTCGGTGACATCGCTGGTGAACGCGCTCGTCAAAGCGGAGGTCGTGCACGAGGAGGCGACGAAGGAGACGGCGGGCCGCGGCCGCCCACGACGAACCCTTGCGCTGGCGGATCGGTGGGCCGATCTCGTGGCCGTGCGCCTGACGCGTACGGGCATCGAGGCCCGCGCGACAACACTCGCCGGCCGGGTCCTGGCTTCGCGCGGCCAGGAGAGTCGCTCGGGGTGGAGCACCGCAGCCGCTGCGGGGGCGATCGCCGAGCTGATCGACGATGTGCTGGGCGACCACCGTCGGCCGGGCGGCGTCCCCTTCTGCACCGTTTCTCTTCCCGGTGTGTCCCACGGGGGGAAGCTGGGGGCAACCGAGCTCAGCTGGAACGACATTCCGGCCGCCGAGCTGCTCGAGCCGCTGCACAGCCGTCATCGACGCATCGAGATCCGTAACGACGGAAATCTCGCGACCCTCGCCGAATGGCGGGTCGGCGTCGCGCAGGGGGTGAAGAACGCAGCGGTCATCCTGCTCGGCCGCGGCCTCGGCGGCAGCGCCATCATCGACGGCCACCTGTTCCACGGAAACGGCAGTCCGTACGGATTCGGCCACACCCCCGTCAATCCTGCGGGACCCGCATGCGTCTGCGGGCTGCACGGCTGCATCGAGCTCTATTCCTCGCTTCAGGCCCTCGCGCGGCGCCTCGGTGAGGCTTCCCGCCTGAATGAGATGACATCGTCGGACTACGCCCGCGAACTGGACGAGCGCGCGAAAAGAGCCGAACCCGAGGTGCTCCTGGCCCTTCACGACGCCCAAGACCGACTGCGCGAGTTCTGCGACCTCATCGGCGCGCTGCTCACCCCCGACGTCATCGTGGTCACGGGCCAGTCCGCCGTCCTCGCGCCGTATCTGATCACGGACCGCGTCGGGTCGGCCGGCATCCCCGTGCTCCACGGGGCATTGGGCGCAGACGCCGCCATCATCGGAGCGACCCTCGCCGCGCAGGAGCGCGCGCTCTCGAATCCTCTGTCGCTCGCATCCGTTGGAGTCGAGGAATGACCGACCAGAATGCTGTGGAGGCACGGCAGGTCGAGAGGCGACGACGATGACAGAACGGATTCCCGGCCTGGAGGGCCTCGTGCCCGACGGGGTGCAGGCGCGGAAAGTCGCGACCGGCGCGACCTGGTCAGAGGGCCCGGTCTGGGTACCTGAGCGCGCCGGCCTGATCTGGAGCGACATCCCCGGCAACCGCATCCTCGAGTACACGCCGGCCACCGGTGAGACCACCGTCTACCGGGGCGAGGTGGAGTTCACGAACGGTCGCACGCTCGACCACGACGGGTCGATCGTGCAGTGCTCGCACGGCCGGCGCCGCCTCGAGCGCGACCGGGGCGGCGAGATCACGTCGATCGTCGACGGTTTCGACGGCCACCGGCTGAACTCTCCGAACGACGTCGTGGTCGCCGACGACGGCGTCATCTGGTTCACCGACCCGGACTACGGCATCACCCAGCCGGCCGAGGGCCACCCGGGCGAGCACGAGTACGGCGCCTGCTGGGTGTTCCGCTATGACCCGGCCGCCGACGACCTCGTCCCCGTGGTGACCGACATGGTCGAGCCCAACGGGCTCGCCTTCTCGCCCGACGAGAGCCTGCTCTACGTCTCGGACACGTCAGAGGCCCGCCACATCCGCGTCTACGACGTCGTCGACGGGATGCCGGCGAACGGCCGCGTGTTCGCCGAGATCGAGCGGGGCGCCCCCGACGGCTTCCGCGTCGACGAGCACGGGAACGTCTGGACCTCGAGCCTCGACGCCGTCATCATCTACGCCCCCGACGGCACTAGACGAGGCGAGATCCCCATCCCCGAGAAGGTCGCCAACCTGTGCTTCGGCGGCCCGGACGGCACCGAGCTGTACATCGCGGCGACCTCGAGCATCTACTGGATCCCGACCCTGACAAAGGATGCGGCCGGCAGGCCCTGACCCTGCGGTAGCCTGCCACGGTGGGATTGAGAGCCGACGGGTGAATCTGACCCTGATCGTCGTTCTGGTCGTCGTGCTGGCGCTGTTCTTCGATTTCACGAACGGATTCCACGACACAGCGAACGCCATGGCGACCCCGATCGCGACGGGGGCGCTGAAGCCTCGCACCGCGGTGGCACTCGCCGCCGTGCTGAACCTGGTCGGCGCGTTCCTCTCGACGGAGGTCGCGCAGACGATCTCGGGCGGCCTGATCCGAGGTGAGGGCGGCCAAGTGTCGATCACCCCGGCGCTGGTGCTCGCAGGACTCGTGGGGGCCATCACCTGGAATCTGGTGACGTGGCTGTGGGGCATCCCCTCGTCCTCCAGCCATGCGCTGTTCGGCGGCCTGATCGGCGCGACGATCGTCGGCACGTGGGACGCGGGGTCGATCGACTACTCGGTCCTGCTCGAGAAGATCGTCATCCCCGCCCTGCTGTCGCCTGTCGTCGCGGGGCTCGTCGCCTACTGCGCGACCCGGCTCGCGTACGTCATCACGCATCGCAGCGACGGCCTCGCCGACGGCCGCAGCGGCTTCCGCTACGCGCAGATCTTCTCGTCGTCGCTCGTCGCGCTTTCGCACGGCACCAACGACGCGCAGAAGACGATGGGCGTGATCACGCTGCTGCTGATCGCGGCCGGCCTGCAGCCGGCCGGGCACCCGGGCCCGCAGTGGTGGGTGATCGTGGCCTGCGGCCTCGCGATCGCGACCGGCACCTACACGGGCGGCTGGCGCATCATCCGCACCCTCGGCACGGGCCTCACCGAAGTGAAGCCGGCGCAGGGCTTCGCGGCCGAGACGAGCACGGCGGCGACGATCCTCGCGTCCTCGCACTTCGGCTTCGCGCTCTCGACGACACAGGTCGCCTCTGGGTCGGTCATCGGCTCGGGCCTCGGCCGCAGCGACGGCAGCGTGCGCTGGGGCACCGCCGGCCGCATCGCGCTCGGCTGGCTGATGACGCTGCCGGTCGCGGCCGTGGTCGGCGGCGCGACGGCCGTGATCGCCCGGCTCGGCACCGCCGGCCTGGTCATCGACCTCGTGATCGCCGTCGTGGTGATCGTGGTCGTGTTCCGCATCAACGCGCGCCGCCGTGTCACCGCCGAGCACATGACGGCGCGGGCCGAGGCCGAGGTGGCATCCGCGACCTCCGCCATCCACATCACGCGGCCGGTGCCCACCGTTTCCAGTGAGGAGAAGCAGTGATCGACTGGCTCTCCTTCGTCGCGGTCTTCGCCGCCGCGCTGCTCGGCGCGGCCGTCGTCGTCAGCCTCTACGCCCTCGGCCTGCGCCTGCTCGCCGTTTCGGGGCACGCACCGTTCGTGCCGCCGGTGGAGTTCGAGGAAGCCATCACCGTGCTCTCGCCGAAGCAGGTGAAGAAGGAGACCAAGCGGATCAAGAAGGCGCGGAAGACGAATCCGTATTCTCCGGCCGTGAAGCGCGTCGCGCTGATCGCCGCCTACGTGCTGTTCTCGATCTCGGGCCTCGTGGTGCTGTTCGGGATCTACCTGATCGTGCCCTACTTCCACTCCTGAGTGCCGTCGCGCTCACGCCGAGGGGCTGTCAGAGGGCCGGTAAACTGGAGGCACTGGTGTGCCGGGAAGTCTGGTCGGCGTTTCTTTGCCGATAACCCCGGAGAGCCAGCATGAACGCGACGTCCCCACCGCCCTCAGACCGCCACGCGCGACTGTTCCCCTTCCGCGCCAGTCCGCGCGAGGCATCCCGCATCGGGTCGATCCTCCGGAAGGAGACTGTCGGCGGAGCGCTGCTGGTGGGCGCGGTCGTGGTCGCGCTCATCTGGGCGAACTCGCCGTGGGCGGCCGGCTATGAGGCGCTGCGCGACATCGAGCTCGGCTTCGCGCCGTGGCACCTGCGCCTGAGCCTCGAGGCCTGGGCGGCGGACGGGCTGCTGGCCGTGTTCTTCTTCCTCGTCGGACTCGAGCTCAAGCGCGAGTTCGTGGCCGGCGATCTGCGCCGATTCGGCACCGCGATCATTCCGATCGCCGCTGCGGCCGGCGGCGTCGCGGTGCCCGCGCTGATCTACACCGCGATCGCCGCGCACGACCCCGCGCTGCGGGGCGGCTGGGCGATCCCGACGGCGACGGACATCGCCTTCGCCGTTGCCGTCCTCGCGTTGATCGGCTCGCGACTGCCGAGCTCGCTGCGGATCTTCCTGCTGACCCTCGCCGTCGTCGACGACCTCATCGCGGTCGCGATCATCGCGATCTTCTACACCGACAGCATCCACCCCGTCCCGCTTCTCGCCGCCGTGATCACCATCGTCGGCTACGGCGCGCTCGCGCAGCTGGGCAGGCGCTTCTTCGCCGCCCGTCCCGCAGCCGCCTGGCTGATCCTGCTGCCGATCGGCGCGGTCGCCTGGGCGTTCATGCACGCCTCGGGCATCCACGCGACCATCGCCGGCGTGCTGCTGGGCTTCACCGTCCCCGTGCTGCACCGCAGACGCGACCGCGATCGCGACGGCGAAGACGGGCCGGGCCTCGCCGAGCGGTTCGAGCACCGCTTCCGCCCCCTCTCCGCGGGCATCGCGGTGCCACTGTTCGCGTTCTTCTCCGCCGGGGTCGCGATCGGGGGCGCGAAGGGGTTCGCGGCGGCGCTCGGCAGCCCGCTCACGCTGGGCGTCATGGCCGCGCTCGTGATCGGCAAGCCGGTCGGCATCGTCGTCACGACCTGGCTGCTGACGCGCCTGGAGCGCGTCCGACTCGACCCGGCCCTGCGCTGGGTGGACATCGTCGGCGTCGGCCTCCTCGGCGGGATCGGGTTCACCGTCGCGCTTCTGGTCGATGACCTGTCCTTCGCGTCGGGGAGCCCGGAGAACGCCCATGCGAAGGTCGCGATCTTCGCCGCGTCGATCCTTTCGGCGATCCTCGCCTCGATCGTTTTGGGCAGCAGGAACAGGCGGTACCGGCGGGCCGAAGACCACGAAGACGGCGACGCCGCACGCGGCGGGAGCGAGTGATCGGATGCCTGCGCCGAGCTACTCCGCGGCGGCGCCGTCGCCCCCGCCCGACTGCTGGGCGAACGCGACGAACGCGCGGGCGACGCGGCTGAGCGAGCGCGTGCGCGGCCACACGATGACGACGTCGACGGGGTCGGCCCGCTGCGTGAGCGGCTTCATCACGACGCGCAGCCCCTCGTGCGTGAGCTCGGTGCGCGGCGGGGTGAGCAGCACCGTCCAGCCGAGGCCGCGGCCCACGAGCGAGCGCACCGTCTCGAAGTTCTGCGAGCGGTAGGTGATGCGCGGGGTGAACCCCGCAGCCCGGGTGATGGAGGCCAGGTGGAAGGTGCTCACGGGGGTGTCGAACAGCACATAGGGCTCGTCGGCGAGCTGCTTCAGGTCGACGGCGCGGGCGTTGCCCCACTTCCCGTCGGCCGCGACCAGCACCCCGGGCTCGCGGTGGGCGATCGGCACCTTGACGAGGTTCTCCGACAGGGCGAGGTCGTAGCTGATCACGACGTCGAGGGCGCCGCTCAGCAGATCGTGCTCGAGGGACTCCTGCGGGCCCTCGTCGAGGGTCGGCTGCGCGCGGGGGTATGCGTGCAGGAATCCGTCGACCAGCGCGGGCACCAGCGACGGGCCGAGGCTCGGGTAGCAGCCGACCGCGACGCCGCCGACGACCTCGCCCCGGCCGCCGATCTCGTCGAAGAGGTCGGTCGCCTCCGCGAGGATCCGGCGGGCGGCCGCGAGCACCGTGTGGCCCGTCGTCGTGAGCGTGACGCCGTGGGCGCGCCGCCTGATCAGCAGCTCGGCGCCGAGCGCCTTCTCGAGCTGCGTCAGCGCCAGCGAGACCGCGGTCTGAGACAGCCGCAACCGGCCGGCCGCGCCGCTGATCGTGCCCGTCTCGGCGACGGTGGCGAACAGGCGCAGCTGATGCAGGGTGAACGGCAGGTCGCGGGCGGCAGCGGATTCCTGCCCCGGCGTCGTTGCTCGGGCCATGATTCCTCAGGATAACTGAGGAACCACCCCACACTTCTGTCGTTGTGCGGGACTAAGGGCCCCGCGCACACTCGGTGAATCGAAAGACGGCGCCGTCTTCGCGAGAACCGCGGGCCCGGCCGTCGAGCAACACGACAAGGGAGTCAGTGCCTGCCATGCAGCCCCCGGTTCATTTCAGCGAAGAGTACGACGAGTTCGCCGCCTGGGTCCGCGAGTTCGCGACCCCGTATGCAGAGGGCTACAACGCCCGCGCCCACAGCGAGGAGTTCCCGTGGGACCTCGCCCGCGCCATGGGCGAGGCCGGCCTGCTCGGCCTCGGCACCTCGGAGGCGCGCGGCGGCCAGGGCAAGATCGGCGAGGAGCTCACCAAGGTGCATCTCGGCATCGCCCACGAGGAGCTCGCCTACGCCGACTTCTACCTGAGCCAGCTCTCGTACACCTCCAACCTCACCGCGCCGCTGCTCGAGCGCTTCCTGCCGGCGGCGCAGGCCGACGAGTGGGTCCCGGGCATCGTGAAGGGCGAGCACATCGTGGCCCTCGCGCTCACCGAGCCGGGCAGCGGGTCGGATGCCGCAGGCATGCGCACCCGCGCCGAGCAGGTCGAGGGCGGCTGGAAACTCAACGGCGAGAAGACCTCGATCACCTTCGCCCCGCACTCGAAGGCGATCATCGTCTTCGCGAAGACCGAGGCGGGCTTCACCGCATTCCTCGTGCCGAACGCCGCCGACGGCGTCTCGGTGCACAAGTTCGACGACCCGGGCTGGAAGCCGCTCGGCCGCGCCGCCGTGTTCCTCGACGACGTCTTCGTGCCCGACGAGCTCGTGATCGGCGGTGTCGGCGATGGCTTCCGCCTCGTCATGAAGGAGTTCGACTACACCCGCTCGGTCATCGGGCTGATGACGACG
This sequence comes from Gryllotalpicola koreensis, assembly GCF_039538185.1. Taxonomy (NCBI): domain Bacteria; kingdom Bacillati; phylum Actinomycetota; class Actinomycetes; order Micrococcales; family Microbacteriaceae; genus Gryllotalpicola; species Gryllotalpicola koreensis. The sequence goes on along the minus strand of NZ_BAABBW010000001.1, from coordinate 419,900 downwards.
GGCGTCGCCCGCAAGGCGCTCGACATGACGATCGACTACGTCAAGATCCGCCAGGCCTTCGGCCAGCCGGTCTCCACGAACCAGGGGGTCAGCTTCCCCATCGCCGAGAACGCGACCAAGCTCGAGGCCGCGCGCTGGCTCACCTACCGCGCGCTCTCGCTCGCCGACGCCGGCCAGAAGTTCTCGAAAGAGGCCGCGATGACGAAGCTCTACGCGACCGACGTCTCCCTGCAGACCATCCGCGACTGCATCATCGCGCACGGCCACACCGGCCTCTCCGAGGATCTGCCCCTGCAGGCGATGCTGCGCGACGTCTCGGGCCTCGAGATCGGCGAGGGCACCCCGCAGATCCAGAAGCTCGTCATCGCGCGCTCGCTCCTCGGCCGGGAGTACGTCTGATGGCCGGCCGCGCGCTCGACGGCGTCAGGGTCATCGACCTCACGCAGGCCCTCTCCGGCCCGTTCTGCACCTCGCTGCTCGCGGACCAGGGGGCGGATGTCGTCAAGATCGAGTCACCCCGCGGCGACATGCTGCGGCACACCGGGCCGTTCGGCGAGGACGACACGGCCCGCGTCTACGGCGGCGTCTTCGGCAACGCCAACCGCAACAAGCGCAGCGTCGTGCTCGACCTCAAGGTGCCGGAGGCGAGGGATGCCCTGCTGAGGCTCATCGACGAGGCGGATGTGCTCGTCGAGAACTTCAGCAACGGGGTCATGGAGCGGCTCGGTCTCGGCTACGACGAGCTCGCGGCCAGGAATCCGCGCCTCGTCTACACCTCGATCCGCGGCTTCGGTGACGCGCGCGGCGGAGCCAGCCCCTACGCCCACTGGCCCGCCTTCGACATCGTCGCCCAGGCGATGGGCGGCCTGATGAGCATCACCGGGCAGGACGCCGACCACCGCGTGCGCGTCGGCTCGGGCATCGGCGACACCGTGCCCGCGATCTTCGCGGCCTTCGGCACGGTCACCGCGCTGCTCGAGGCCCGCGTCTCGGGCAAGGGCCAGTACGTCGACGTCGCGATGGTCGACGCGGTGCTCGCGGTCAGCGAGGTCGTCGTCAACACCTACTCGCACACGCGCACCGCGCCGGAGCCGATCGGCAACCAGCTGCGCGGCTTCGCGCCCTTCGACGTCGTGCCCGCCCAGGACGGCGAGGTCACCCTCGGCGCGCCGCACAACCCGCAGTGGGCGAAGCTGTGCACCGTCATGGGCCGCCCCGAGCTCATCACCGACGAGCGCTTCGACACCGACGACAAGCGGTGGATCAACCGCGAGCCGCTCTACGAGATCGTCACCGCCTGGACGTCGAGCCACACCGTCGCCGAGCTCATCGAGCTGCTCGGCGGCATCGTGCCCCTCGGCCCGATCTTCACCGCAGAGGACATCTTCGCCGACCCGCACTTCGCGGCCCGCGAGATGCTGCCGACGGTCGAGCAGCCGGGCACCGGTCGCGACATCGAGGTCACCGGCGTCGTCCCCAAGCTCTCGCGCACCCCCGGCGATGTCCGCCACCGGGCACCGCTGCTCGGCGAGCACACCGTCGAGGTGCTGCGCGCAGCCGGCCTCGACGAGGCCGCCCTCACCGCCCTCGAGACCGCAGGCGGCACCGTCATTCAAGAAGGAGTCCTGTCGTGAAGATCACGCGCGTCGAAACCATCCCCGTCTCCACCCCGCTGGTGAAGCCGTTCCTCATGCCGGGCACGAGGATCACCCACATCCACTCGGTCGTCGTGAAGATCTACACCGACGAGGGCGTCATCGGCGTCTCCGACGGCGGCGACACCTCGAGCTGGTACCGCGGCGAGACCCAGGACTCGATCCAGGGCATCATCACCGACATCATCGCCCCCCAGTTCCTCATCGGCGAGGACCCGTTCGCGATCGAGAAGGTCGTCGGCCTGATGGACCGCTTCGTGCGCGAGAACAACCAGGCGAAGGCCGCGATCGACTTCGCGCTGCACGACCTCAAGGGCAAGGCGCTCGGCGTGCCCGTCTACGAGCTGCTCGGCGGCCGCACCACCGAGGCGTCCCGCCAGGGCTGGGTCGCCTCCGCCGGCGGCACCGAGGTCACGGTGCAGGCCGCGATCGACGCGGTTGCGAACGGCTTCGAGCTCGTCAAGCTCAAGGCGGGCGACGACATCGACGAGGTCGTGCGCAATGTGGCATCCGTTCGCGAAGCCGTCGGCGACGACGTGCGGCTCACCATGGATGTGAACGGATTCTGGAATTACGACCAGGCCTACAAGGCGCTGCGCCGCCTCGAGCCGTACCACCTCGAGTGCGTCGAGCAGCCGCTGCCCTATTGGGACATCGAGGGCCTCGCCCGCCTGCGCCAGAAGGTCGGCACGCCCATCTACGCCGACGAGTCGGCGCAGGAGCTGCACCACCTCAAGGAGATCATCGACCGCCGTGCGGCCGACGGCCTGTTCATCAAGATGCAGAAGGCGGGCGGCCTGCTCAAGGCGCAGCGCTGGCTGACCCTGGCGCGGCTCGCCGATCTGCCGGTGATGAGCGGATGCATGATCGGCTCGGGCCTCGAGGCCTCGCCCTCCGCTCACCTGATGGTCGCCGACCAGTGGGCCTCGCAGTTCACGCACGAGAACCTCGGGCCGCTCATCATCAACTCGCAGTGGGAGAACCGCGAGCAGCGCATCACCCAAGACATCGCGACGCAGGTGCCGATCTTCACCGACGGCAAGCTCTACCCGAACGAGGGCCCGGGCTTCGGCATCGACCTCAACGAGGAGTTCATCGCGGGTCACATCACGCCGAGCAAGCAGGTCAAGACGGTCGCCGCCGAGCCGGTCGGGGTGTTCGCCTGATGGCCGCGTGCACCGGGGTCGGGCCTCTTGCGGGCATCCGTGTCGTCGAACTGGGCGGCCTCGGGCCCGCCCCGTTCGCCTGCATGCTGCTCGCCGACCTCGGTGCGGACGTCGTGCGCATCGACCGCTCAGGGGCCGGCTTCGAGATGCCGGTGCCCCCTGAGCTCGACACGCTGCAGCGCGGCAAGGCCCGCGTCTCGGTCGACCTCAAGGACCCGGCCGGCCTCGACCAGGTGCTCGCGCTGATCGACGCGGCCGATGTGCTCGTCGACCCCTACCGCCCCGGCGCGGCGGAGCGCCTCGGCCTCGGGCCCGACGTGCTGCTCGCGCGCAACCCGCGCCTCGTCTACGGCCGCATGACCGGCTGGGGGCAGACCGGGCCGCTGGCGCAGCGCGCGGGCCACGACCCGAACTACCTCTCGGCAACGGGCGCCCTGCACGCCATCGGGCGCGCGGGCGGTCCGCCGCAGCTGCCGCTCTCGCTCGTCGGCGACTTCGGCGGCGGGGCGATGTACCTCGTCACCGGGATCCTCGCGGCGCTCGTCGAGCGCAGCGCCTCCGGACTCGGCCAGGTCGTCGACGCGGCGATCGTCGACGGCGTGGCGCATCTGATGGCGAATCCGTACTCCCTGCTCGCCGCAGGCGTCTGGCACGACGAGCGCGGCACCAACCTGATCGACTCTGGTGCGCCCTTCGTCGACGTCTATGAGACGGCCGACGGCGGCTGGATGTCGGTCGCCGCGCTCGAGCCGCCGTTCTACGCGCAGCTGATCGACGGGCTCGGGCTCGCCGCGGCGGGCCTTCCCGGGCAGTGGTCGCGCGATGAGTGGCCGGCCCTGCGCGCCGCGTTCGCCGCTGCTTTCGCCACGCGCACGCGCGACGAATGGACCCAGATCTTCGACGGCACGGATGCCTGCGTGGCGCCCGTGCTCTCGATGTCAGAGGCCCCGCGCGGCGAGCACCTTGCCGCGCGCGGCACCTTCATCGAGCGCGATGGCCGGCCGGAGCCGGCACCCGCACCGCGCTTCGGCCGCACCCCAGCAGGGGTGCCCGCACCGCCTGTTCCACCTGCACCACCCGCACTGCCCGGGCACGGCTCCGTGGCGGAACTGCTCGAGCGCTGGGGCGCGGCGATCCCGCACCCGGTGTGAGCGCCACTGCTCCCCCTCCCCCCTCACATCGACCGTCGACACCGTCGTCGACTTCCTCGAAAGGACCACTCGCATGGTCTCCAACACCAGCCCGGCCGTCGCCTCGACGTCGGCCCCGCGCGACCGTTCGCTGTTCGCGTTCCTCGGCACCGGTCAGGTGCGCCGCGCCGCCCTCTCGGGCTACCTCGGCTCGACGATCGAGTTCTACGACTTCATCCTGTACGCGACGGCGTCGTCGGTCGTCTTCGGCCCGCTGTTCTTCTCGGGCCTCAACCCGCTGATGCAGACCGTCGCCTCCTACGGCACCTTCGCGACCGGCTACCTGTCGCGGCCCATCGGCGGCATCATCTTCGGCCACTTCGGCGACCGCATCGGCCGCAAGCGCATGCTGCTCATCTCGATGTCGGTGATGGGCGTCGCCTCGACGCTCGTCGGGCTCGTGCCGGCCGTGCCGACCCTCGGCGCGGTCTTCCTGATCCTGCTGCGGCTCATCCAGGGCATCGCGATCGGCGGCGAGTGGGGCGGCTCCGCGCTGCTCGCGCTCGAGCACTCCGGCGGCCGCAAGCGCGGCCTCGCGGCATCCTTCGCGAACGCCGGCGGCCCCTCTGGCGCCTTCCTCGGCACCGCGGCGCTCGCGCTGTTCGCGCTGCTGCCGCACGAGCAGTTCGCCTCGTGGGGCTGGCGCATCCCGTTCCTGCTCTCCGCCGTGCTGCTGATCATCGGCCTCTACGTGCGCATGAAGGTGCAGGAGTCCCCGATGTTCGAGAAGGCCGTCGAGCTCGACAACCGCCAGCGCGCCGAGAAGCGCACCATCCCGCTGGTCGAGGTGCTGAAGCGCCCGCGCGCCCTCATCGTCGGCGCGTTCAGCGGCATGGGCTCCTTCGTCATCCAGGCGCTGTTCTCGACCCTGGCCCTGAACTACGCGGTGCAGCACGGCGTGAGCGAGTCGGTGGGGCTCTGGGGCTTCGCCGCCTCGCAGGCCGCGGCCGCGATCACGATCCCGATCTGGGCGGCGCTCTCCGACCGCATCGGCCGCCGCCCCGTCATGATCTTCGGCCTCGTGGCCCTCGCCGCGCTCGCCTTCCCGCTGTGGTCGATGTTCGGCTCGGGCAGCGTCGGGCAGGTCATCGCGGCGTTCCTCATCGCCCTGCCCTTGCTGCAGAGCGCCACCTTCGGGCCGCTCGCGGCCTTCGTCTCGGAGACCTTCGCGACGAGCTCGCGCTACACCGGCGCCTCGCTCGGCTATCAGTTCGCGAGCCTGCTCGGCGCCGGGTTCACCCCCGTCATCGCCGCGTCGCTGCTCGCCGCGAACCACGGCAACCCGGCCGGCGTGCTCTGGTACCTCATCGCGATGTGCGTCATCAGCGCCCTCGTGCTGTTGATCTTCGCCCCCGAGAGTAAGAATCTCGAGATCGACGAGTAATCGCCGCACCCACCCCACAAGGACGTGAATCATGAGCATCACTGACATCGCAGAGACGGATTCCCCGGCATCCGTCGCCCCCGACTGGACCGGCCGCCTCTTCACCGGCACCTGGACGGAGCCGAGCGGCGGCACGATCGACGTGACCGCGCCGGCCACGGGCGCCGTGATCGGCACCGTCGGGCAGGCGAGCACCGCCGACCTCGACGCCTCGGTCGCGGCCGCGACGGCCGCGCAGAAGGAGTGGGCGGCCCTGCCCTACGACCGCCGCGCCGCCGTGCTGCGGAAGGCGTCGCAGCTGCTCGCGGCCGACCCTGAGCGCGTGACGAAGTGGCTCATTCCCGAGTCGGGCTCTGGAATCGGCAAGGCGATGTTCGAGGTGAGCCTGCTCATCTCGGAGTTCGACGAGACCGCGGCGCTGGCATCCCAGCCCTACGGCGAGCTGCTGCGCTCGGTGAAGCCGCGGCTCTCGGTCGCGCGCCGGGTGCCGCTCGGGGTGGTCGGCGTGATCGCGCCGTTCAACTTCCCCGGCATCCTCGCACTGCGCTCGGTGGCGCCGGCGCTCGCCGTTGGCAACGCGGTGATCCTCAAGCCGGACCCGCGCACGCCGATCTCGGGCGGCTACGCGCTCGCCGAGCTGCTCGCCGAGGCAGGACTCCCAGAGGGCGTGCTGCACGTGCTTCCCGGCGGTGGCGAGCTCGGGGCGGCGCTCGTCGCGCACCCCGACGTGCCGTGCATCTCGTTCACCGGGTCGACCCCGGCCGGCCGGGCGATCGGCCAGGCCGCGGGACCGCTGCTCAAGCGCGTGCACCTCGAGCTCGGCGGCAACTCGGCCTTCCTCGTGCTGCCGGACGCCGACGTCGAGGCCGCCGCGGCCGCCGGCGCCTGGGGGCCGTTCCTGCACCAGGGCCAGATCTGCATGACGACGGGCCGGCACATCGTGCACTCGTCGCTCGCTGCGCGGTATTCCGAACTGCTCGCCGAGAAGGCCGCCCGCCTGTCGGTCGGGGACCCGACCGACCCGAGCAATGCGCTCGGCCCGCTCATCGACGAGCGGCAGCGCGACAAGGTGCACGGATTCGTCACCGAGTCGGTCGCGCAGGGTGCTTGCGTGCTGGCCGGCGGGGAGTACGACGGCCTGTTCTACCGGCCGACGGTGCTCGTCGACGTGCCGCGCTCTGCGCCCGCCTATAAGGAGGAGGTGTTCGGCCCCGTCGCGCCGATCGTCACCTACGACACGATCGACGAGGCGATCGAGCTCGTGAACGACTCGGAGTACGGCCTCTCGGTCGCGATCGCGACGGGGAATCCGTTCGCCGCCTTCGAGCTCGCCGGACGCATCGAGTCGGGCGCCGTGCAGATCAACGACGTGACGGTCGACGACGAGGCGGTCATCCCCTTCGGCGGGGCGAAGGCCTCGGGCGTCGGCGGCCGCTTCGGCGGCACGGCGAACCTCGACACCTTCTGCGAGACGCAGTGGATCACGGTGCAGTCCGACATCGAGAAGTACCCGTTCTGAGCCCGCGGCCCAGGGTCCCTCGCCAGGTCGTCACAAAATCCCGTTTTCGCGCGAGAACGCGTGCGTTTGTGACGACCGGGGATGCCGCGGGGCGGGCCGGTTCAGGCATCCGATCGACTCCTCGCCAGCTGCAGGAAGTGCTCGATCACGTGGTCGGCGATCGCCATCGAGCTGGTGGCCGCGGGTGACGGGGCGTTGCGGATCAGCGTGACCGGTCCGAGCCGGTCGACGGCGAAGTCGTCGATGAGGCTGCCATCGCGCCCCCAGGCCTGCGCGCGCACCCCGGCCGCCGACTTGCCGATCAGGTGCTTCATCGTGAGTTCGGGCACGAAGCGCCGCGCCTTCTCGAAGTAGCGGCGCTTGATGAGCGAGGCGCTGATCTCATCGACGCCCATGAACCAGTGCTCGCGCAGCAGCGGGCCGGCACCGGGCCAGGCGAGCGAGCCGAGCGTGTCCTTCAGCGAGATGCGGCGCCACGAGTAGCCCTCGCGCGCGAGGGCGGGCACGGCGCTCGGGCCGAGGCGCACGTCGTCGTAGACGCCCCGCGTGAAGTGCACCCCGAGGAACGGGAAGCGCGGGTCGGGCACGGGGTAGATCATGCCGCGGCACAGCTCACTCGCCTCGGCGGAGAGATCCCAGTACTCGCCGCGGAACGGCAGGATCCGCGGCGCGGCGTCCCCGCCCGCCAGCTGCGCCACGAGGTCGGACTGCAGGCCTGCGCAGGCGACGACGAGATCGAACTCCTGCTCGTTGTGCGCCGTCGCGACGCGCGCCCGATCGCCCGCGATCCGCAGGCCGGTCACTTCTTGACCGAGACGGATGCCGGCGCCGGCCGCCCGCGCGTCGGCGGCGAGCGCCTCGGTGATCGCCGCGTAGTCGACGATCGCCGTACGCGGGGAGTGCACCGCGGCGACGCCCGCGACGTGCGGCTCGATCTCGCGCAGCCGCGCCGGGTCGTCGATGCGCTCGAGCTCTGGCACCCTGTTCTCGCGTGAGCGGCGCTCGATCTCGGCGAGCGCCCCCAGCTCCGACTCGTCGACCGCGACCACGAGCTTGCCCACCTCGCGGTAGGGCAGGCCCTTCTCGAGGCAGAAGTCCCTGATCTGCACGCGCCCGCGGGCGCACAGCTCGGCCTTCAGGCTGCCGGGCGGGTAGTACAGCCCGGCGTGCACGACGCCCGAGTTGTGCCCGGTCTGGTGGGCCGCGAGCCGCCGCTCCTTCTCGTAGACCGTGACCTCGCCGAGCCCGCGCATCGCGAGCGCCCGTGCGAGTGCGATGCCGACGATGCCACCGCCGATCACGGCGACGCGGCGGGTGCCCGGGGTGCGGGCGGTCGGGCGCGGCATACCGCAACGCTATCGGTACTGAGAAATACTCAGCGATCACCACTTAGGGGGACCGGCGTCACGTCGAAGACGTCGAGCGTGCGCAGCGCGCCCCGCGCGTGCGCGCTCGCGTGGGCCGCGATCTCGGTCGCGGCGGCGAGCTGCGCGGCATCCGTCTCGACCGTCGCCTCGCCCGCCAGCCGGTGCCCGACCCAGCGCAGCCGGATGCTGAGAACGGATGCCACCCCGGGCGTGTGTTCGATGGCGTGCTCCGCCCGCTCGACGAGCTCGGGGTCGACGGCGTCCATGAGCCGCGCGCCGACCGACTTCACGGTGCCCCATAGCAGCATCAGGATCGAGATCGCGATGAGCAGGCCGATGATCGGGTCGGCGAGCGGGAAGCCGAGCAGCACGCCGATCGCGCCGAGCACGACCGAGAGCGAGGTGAAGCCGTCGAGGCGCGCGTGCACGCCGTCGGCGACGAGTGCGGCCGATCCGATCTGCCGCCCGACGCGGATGCGGTAGATCGCGACGAGCTCGTTGCCGACGAAGCCAATGAGCCCCGCCGCGATGAGCCACCACGCGTTCTCGACCGGGCGGGGGTGGATGAAGCGTTCGACCGCCTCCCACCCGGCGATCACGGCCGAGAGCGCGACGACAAAGACGATGAAGAGCCCCGCGAGATCCTCAGCGCGGCCGTAGCCGTAGCTGTACCGCCGGGTGGCGGCCCGGCGGCCGAGGATGAAGGCGATCCAGAGCGGTACCGCGGTCAGGGCATCGGCGAAGTTGTGGATGGTGTCGGCCAATAGCGCGACGGAGCCGGTCAAGAGGACGAAGGCGAATTGCAGGACCGTCGTGCCGAGCAGCGCGAACATCGAGATCTTCACCGCCGAGACACCGGCCTGGCTCGCCTCGAGTGCGTCGTCGACCGCGTCGGCGGCGTCGTGCGTGTGCGGCACGAAGAGGTCGTAGAGGAAGCCCCTCACGCCGCCGTGCGGGTGACTGTGGTCGTGGTCGTGGTCGTGGTCGTGCCCGTGCGCCCCGCTCACGCCGGCTGCCCCGGGGCATCGGGCTGCGCATGGTGGTGCCGCGGCAGTGCGCTCGCGACGCTGTGCTCCGCCTGCTTGATCGCGTCGCTCACAAGATCGGAGGCGTGCTCGTCGGCGAGCCGGTAGAACACCTTCGTCCCGTGCTGCCGGGTGGTCACCATGCGCGCCATGCGCAGCTTCGCCAGGTGCTGCGAGACCGCGGCGGGCGACTTATCGACGACGTCCGCGAGGTGGTTCACCGACATCTCGCCGGCGCTACGCAGCGCGAGCACGATGCGCACCCGCGTGGCGTCCGCCAGCATCGCGAACACTTCGACGGCGAGCTCGACGAACTCCGAATCGGGGTCCATTCCGCATATCCGCTTATCTGCATCCATGCGCAGATTATTGCACCAGCGGCTGCGGCTCAGGCCGCGTCGAACGAGACCTCGACGAGCGGACTGTCGGCGAGCCAAGCCTCGACCGGGGCATCCTCACCCGGCAACTGCGGCAGCTGCGCCAAGATGCCCTCGAACACGGCGGCGCGCTCGGCCGGGTCGGTGATCGGCCGGGCTGTCGCGGGCAGGTCGGCCGTCGCCGACTGCTTCAGGTGGAAGGTGAAGTGCGGGTTCGCGACGAGGTTCGCGTACCAGGCGCGCGGCCGCGGCGGCTTGCCCGTCAGGTAGATCTTGCCCGCGACCCGGTGGAACCAGATCTCGATGCGGCGCGGCTCCCCCGAGCTTTTGCCCCTCGTGGTGATGTCGATCACGCGGTCGGTCGCCAGCGCCTTGTTCACGTCTTCGCTCATGACGTCATCTTCACCCGGCGCCGGAGGAAATAGTTCAGATGTCGAACAATGACGCGTATAGTTCAGAGGGTGAACGATCAGATCGATGGGGTGACGGATGCCTCACTCCATGCCGCCGTCGACGCCCTCGCGCGCCTCGCGCGCATGCTCGAGCGCTCGGCCGCGCCGCTCAGCCTCGCCGACTTCCGGGTGCTGAGCGCGCTCGACGCCGGTGAGGATCGGGCGAGCCGCCTCGCCGAGCGCCTCGCGGTGGGCAAGCCCGCCATCAGCGCGACGGTCGACTCGCTCGCGAAGCGCGGGCTCGTCACCCGCACCAAGGTCGACGGCGACCAGCGCGCGACGGCGCTGGCGCTCACGGACGACGGCGCCGCGCAGGTGCGCGAGGTGAAGGAGCGGCTGGCGCAGCGGGTGGGCGCGGTCACCTCTCTGATGGGCGACCCGGGCTCAGGCATCCGTGCCCTCGCCGAACTCGGCGACGCGATCGAGTGCTATCACGCGCATCAGCAGGCGGCTCGACAGGCCGAACGGAAAGCAGGCGAATGAGCGACACGGTGAGGCCGGCCGGCTGGATCGCCCGCCTCTGGGCCTACGTCCTGCGCCACCGCAGGGGCCTCTACATCGCGCTCGGCGCCGCCCTGCTCGGCAGCGGCAGCCAGGTGCTCACCCCGCTCGTCGCCCGGCAGATCGTCGACACGGTCATCGGCCACCACCAGGGCAACCTCTGGGTCTGGCTCGGCGTGCTGCTCGCGCTCGCCGCGGCGAGCTTCGGCTTCGCGTACCTGCGCCGCTACAACGGCGGCCGGGTCGCGCTCGAGGTGCAGAACGACCTGCGCAACGACATGCACGACCACCTGCAGTCGATGGACTTCACGAACCTCGACCGCATGCCGACGGGCCAGCTGGTCGCCCGCGCGAGCTCGGACTCCGGCCTCGTCATGATGCTGCTCAACTTCCTGCCGATCGTGAGCGGCAACGTCGTGCTGCTCGTGCTCTCGCTCGTCGTCATGTTCGTGCTCTCGCCGCTGCTCGCGCTGGTCGGCATCGCGATCATCCCGGCGCTCGTGTTCGTGAGCTACCGCATGCGCTCGCGCGTGTTCCCCGCCACGTGGGACGCGCAGCAGCGCGAAGGCGAGCTCGTGCAGATCGTCGACGAGGACACCGGCGGCGTGCGCGTCGTCAAGGCCTTCGGCCAGGAGCGCCGCGAGCTGAACAGGCTGACGGATGCCGCGACGAAGCTCTACGGAGCACAGATGCGGTCGACCCGCATCCAGTCGCGGTTCCAGCCGCTGCTCGAGTCGATCCCGGCGTTCGGGCAGGTCGGAATCCTGGCGCTCGGCGGCTGGCTCGCGCTCCACGGGAACATCACGCTGGGCACCTTCCTCGCCTTCTCGACCTATGTCGCCCAGATGCTCGCACCCGCCCGGCAGCTCGCCGGCATGCTCTCGATCGCGCAGCAGGCGCGGGCCGGGGTCGAGCGCATCGCGCAGCTGCTCGACACCCCGCCGGCGATCGCAGACGCCCCCGACGCGGTCGCGCTCGCGAACCCGGCACGCGGCGAAATCGAGTTCGACGGCGTGCGCTTCAGCTACGAACAACACAGTGCGTACGAGCAGGAGAGGCACGCCGACGCGCACGAGACGCTCGCCGGGTTCTCGCTACGGGTCGCGGCGGGCGAGCGCGTCGCCCTCGTCGGCGCGAGCGGCTCGGGCAAGTCGACCGCGGCGATGCTGATCCCCCGCTTCTACGACCCGGGCCGCGGAGCCGTGCGCGTCGACGGCGTCGACGTGCGGCGGCTGACCCTGCACTCCCTCAGATCGCAGATCGGGGTCGTCTTCGAAGAGAGCTTCCTGTTCAGCGACTCGGTGCGCTCCAACATCGCCTACGGCCGCCCAGAGGCGACGGATGCCGAGATCGAGCGCGCCGCCCGGCTCGCGCAGGCCGACGGGTTCATCGCGGCCCTGCCGCGCGGGTATGACACCGTCGTCGGCGAGCGCGGCCTCTCGCTCTCGGGCGGCCAGCGCCAGCGCGTCGCGCTCGCCCGCGCCATCCTGGCCGACCCGCGCATCCTGATCCTCGACGACGCGACCAGCGCGATCGACGCGCGCACGGAAGAGGCGATCCATGAGGGGCTGCGCGAGGTCATGGCCGACCGCACGGTCGTGCTGATCGCGCACCGGCAGTCGACCCTGCACCTCGCCGACCGTGTCGTGCTCGTCGACGGCGGACGCGTCGTCGACGAGGGCACGCACGACGAGCTGATGGCGCGCAACACCGACTACCGCCTGCTGCTGTCCGGCATGGAGGACGGCGATGCACCGCGGGTCGGCGCCGACGCCGCTGCGACGGGCGACATCGACTCGGTTGCGGCGTACGCCGGCAAGGTCACGTCCGGCGCATGGCGCAGGACCGAGACGGATGCCGCACCCTACGGCGCCCGCGCCCAGGTGCCCGGAGTACCGAGCCTCGGCCCGGGCCTCGGCGGGGGCGGCGGCCGCGGCGGCGGCATGCGCCGCGGGCTCTCGGCGACGCCCGAGCTGCTCGCCCAGGTGGGCAAGCTGCCGCCGATCAAGGACGTCCCCGAGGTCGACGTCGACCGCGAGGGCGCCCATCGGCCGCACTTCTCGCTGCGCTCCCTGCTCGTCGACTACAAGTGGCCGCTGCTGCTCGGACTGCTGCTCGTCGTGATCGACGCCGTCGCCGGGCTCGTCGGCCCGGTGCTGGTCAAGAGCGGCATCGACGAGGGCGTGGTGACGGGTTCGACGTACGCGATCCTCGCGGCATCCGGTCTCTTCCTGCTCGTCACCCTGGTGGACCTCTTCGACCAGATCGCCGAGACCTTCGTGATGGGCCGCACTGCCCAGCGCGTGATGCTCTCGCTTCGGGTGCGCGTTTTCGCGCAGCTGCAGCGGTTGTCGCTCGACTACTACGAGCGCGAGATGGCGGGCCGCATCATGACCCGCATGACGACCGACATCGACCAGTTCGAGCAGCTGGTCGAGAACGGGCTCTTGGCCGCCCTCGTCGCGTTCGTGACCTTCGTCGGCGTCGGCATCGCGATCCTCATCGTGAACCCGCTGCTCGGCGGCGCGGTGCTCGTCGTGATCATCCCGCTCGCGATCGCGACCGTGTTCTTCCGGCGTCGGGCCGCCGTGCTCTACGAGCAGGCGCGCGACCGCATCGCGATCGTCAACGCCGACTTCCAGGAGAGCCTGTCGGGCGTGCATGAGGCTCAGGCCTTCGTGCACGAGAGCGCGACGAAGGCGCACTTCCACAGCCTCGGCGGCTCGTACCTCGAGGCGCGCGTGGCCGCACAGAAGCTGGTCGCGACCTACTTCCCCTTCGTGCAGTTCCTCTCGTCGGTGGCCGACGCGATCGTGCTGGGGCTCGGCGCCTGGCTGATCCTCAACGGGCACTTCACGACGGGCGCGCTGATCGCGTTCCTGCTCTACGTCGACATGTTCTTCTCGCCGATCCAGCAGCTTTCGCAGGTGTTCGACGCCTGGCAGCAGACGACCGTGTCGGTGCGGCGCATCGCAGGGCTGATGGCCCTCGACTCGCTGACGCCCGAGGCCGAGTCGCCCGTCGACCCCGGCCGGCTGTCGGGGGCGCTCACCCTCGAGGACGTGCACTTCGCGTACCCCGCCGTGACCGCGCGGCCGGGGCTGCAGGAGCAGGAGCGCGGACCGGCGGATGCCCCGCTCGCCGCCTCGGCCGAGGCATCCGTCTCGAAGCCGCCCGAGGCGCTGCGCGGGGTGTCGCTCGACATCGCGGCCGGTGAGACGGTGGCGCTCGTCGGCGAGACCGGCGCGGGCAAGTCGACGGTCATGAAGCTGCTTGCCCGGTTCTACGACGTCGACCGCGGTGCGGTGCGCGTCGACGGGCACGACGTGCGTTCGCTGTCGCTCGGCGCGTACCGCGCGCAGCTCGGCTACGTCCCGCAGGAGGCGTTCCTGTTCACCGGAACGGTGCGCGACAACATCGCGTACGGCAGGCCCGAGGCGACGGATGCCGAGGTCGAGGCCGCCGCCCGCGCCGTCGGCGCGCACGACTTCATCGCGGCGCTGCCGAACGGGTACCTGCAGCAGATCTCCGAGCGCGGCCGCTCGCTCTCTGCCGGGCAGCGGCAGCTGATTGCCCTGGCGCGGGCGCAGCTTGTCGACCCGGCGATCCTGCTGCTCGACGAGGCGACCTCGAACCTCGACCTCGCGGCGGAGGCGCGCGTGACCGCCGCGATGGACCAGGTCGCGGCGGGCCGTACCACCGTGCTGATCGCGCACCGGCTGCAGACCGCCCGCACCGCCGATCGCATCGTGGTGCTCGGCGGCGGCGGGGTGCTCGAGGTCGGCTCGCACGACGAGTTGCTGGCATCCGACGGTCACTACGCCCAGATGTGGCGCGCCTTCGAGCTCGCCTCGCAGCGCGCGTAGCGGTCTTCCCCGGACGGCGCCCACGCGGCAGGATCGGAGCGGTGAGTCCGCAGATCGTGATCACGCTGGCGACCATCGTGCTCGCGATGGTGCTCTTCGTGTGGAACCGCGTGCCCGCGGTGATCGTCGCGGTCGGCGCGGCGCTGGTGCTCTTCCTCACGGGCGTGCTCACCATGCGCGAGACGCTGAGCGGCTTCGGCGACCCGGTGGTGATCCTGCTCGTCTCGCTGTTCTCGATCGCCGTCGCGCTCGAGGAATCGGGGGTGGCCGCCTGGGCCGGGCAGCTGCTGCTGCGGCACACGGGCGGCAACGCGACCTGGCGGCTCGTCGTCATCATGGCGGTCGCGGCGGTGTTCAGCCCGCTGATGGGCATGAACGGAGCCGTCGTCGCCATGGTGCCGATCGTCGCCGCGATCGCGCTGCGCACGGCGACCTCGCCGTCGAAGCTCATGATCCCGCTCGCCTTCGCTTGCACCGCGGGCGCGAACCTCAGCCTGCTCGGCAGTCCGGTCAACGTGGTGGCGGCCGAGAAGATCGATGCGGCAGGCGCCGGGCCGTTCGGATTCTTCGCCTGGGCCGTCGTCGGCATCCCGCAGGTCGTCGGCACGATCGTGATCGTCGTGCTGCTTGGCGGCCGACTGCTGCCCGAGCGGCGGCCGCTCACGGTCGACCGGGATCCGATGACGGATGCCCTGCTGCTCGACATCGCGGCGACGGATGCTGCGATCACGGATGCCGCCCAAGCCCGCCGGTCGAGTAGCCGCGCAGCGGCGTATCGAGACCCATCGGCCCCGGCATCCGATCACCCTCCCGCCCGTCTCGGGTGGCGGGCCTATCTCGCCCTGGCCGTGCTCGCCCTGCTCATCGCGCTGCTCGCCTTCGACGTCGTGCCGCCCGCGATCGCGGCGGCGAGCTGCGCGGTGCTCATGGTGCTGCTGCGCGTGGTGGACGTGCCGCGGCTCGTGCGCGGGGTCGACTGGAGCACCTGCATCCTCATCGGCGCCATGATCGCGCCGGCGGTCGCGATGTCGAAGACCGGGGCGGCGAGCCTGCTCGGCGACCAGGTGGTGCACGGCATCGGCGGCCTGGGGCCGTACGCCGTGTTCATCGGGCTGTTCCTCGTCACGGCGGTGCTCAGCCAGTTCATCTCGAACACCTCGTCGGCCCTCGTGATGCTGCCGATCGCGGTCGCGACGGCGGGCGATCTGCACGTGGCGGCGCTGCCGCTGATCCTCGGCGTGGCGCTCGGCGCGAGCACCTCGTTCGTCATGCCGTTCGCGAACGCGGTGACCCTGTCGGTGTACGGTCCGGGCGGCTACCGCTTCGGCGACTACTGGCGGCTCGGCTCGGTCGTCTCGGCGTGGGCCTTCGTGGTGGCGGTCGTCGTGGTGCCGCTCGTCTGGCCGTTCTGATTGTTTTCGCGCGTCCGATCATCACCCGGCGACAGTAGACGCGGTTCTGATCGCCGAATTGCGGCATCTACTGTCGCCGCGTGAAAGGTTTGCGCTGGCCCGAAGTCATCGAATCGCGCCGGGCGACATGCCTTGGCCGCTCACGCCGCCTTGCGGCGGTAGATCGCCACGGCGGCGACGAACGCGGCGATCAGGATGCCGACGCACCACGCCAGCGCGACCCAGACATCCGCCCCGACGCTCTGCTGCGCGAGCAGCGCGCGCAGGGTGTTCACGATCGAGGTGACCGGCTGGTACTCGGCGAACCACCGCACCGGCCCCGGCATCGTCGCGGTCGGCACGAACGCCGAGCTGATGAACGGCAGGAAGATGAGGGGGTAGGAGAATGCGCTGGCTCCGGCGACCGACGACGCCGTGAGGCCGGGGATGACGGCGACCCAGGTCAGCGCGAGGGTGAACAGCACCAGGATGCCGGCGACGCCGAGCCACGCGCGCACCCCGGCGCCCGAGCGGAACCCCATCAGCAGCGCCACGCCGATGACCAGCGCGATCGAGATGAGGTTGGCGACGAGCGAGGTGAGCACGTGCGCCCACAGCGCGGCCGACCGCGCGATCGGCATCGAGCGGAAGCGCTCGACGATGCCGCCCTGCATGTCCTGGAACAGGCGGAACGCGGTGTACGAGATGCCCGAGGCGACCGTGATGAGCAGGATGCCGGGCAGCAGGTAGTTCACGTACGGGCCCGTGCCGGCGCTGATCGCCCCGCCGAAGACGTAGACGAACAGCAGCATCATGGCGATCGGCGTCACCGCCGTCGTGACGATGGTGTCGAAGCTGCGCGCGATGTGGGTGAGCGAGCGCCGGGTGAGCACCGCGGTGTCGCTGACGAAGTGGGTGCGGGGGATGCCGATGGCGGTGCTGGTGGTCATGACTGCTCCGTGCTTCCGACGAGGGTGAGGAACACGTCCTCGAGGGTGGGCTGCTTCTCGACGTACTCGACCTTCGCCGGGGGAAGCAGCTGTTTGAGTTCGGCGAGCGTGCCGTTCTGGATGATCCGCCCCTCGTGCAGGATCGCGATGCGGTCGGCGAGCTGCTCGGCCTCGTCGAGGTACTGCGTGGTGAGCAGCACGGTCGTGCCCTGCGCGGCGAGCTGCCGCACCGCCTGCCAGACCTCGCGGCGCGCCTCGGGGTCGAGACCGGTCGTCGGCTCGTCGAGGGAGACGACGGGCGGATTCCCGATCAGGCTCATGGCGATGTCGAGCCGCCGCCGCATGCCGCCGGAGTAGCCGGCGACCTTCCGGCCGGCGGCATCCGTCAGCCCGAATCGCTCGAGCAGCTCGTCGGCCACCCTGCGGGGGTTCGCGAGATGCCGCAACCGGGCGATCAGCACGAGGTTCTCGCGCCCGCTCAGGACCTCGTCGACCGCGGCGAACTGCCCGGTGAGGCTGAGGGATTCGCGCACGCGGGCGGCCTGCGTGCGAACGTCGAAGCCGGCGACGGATGCCTGCCCGGCATCCGCGTCAAGCAGGGTCGAGAGGATCTTCACGACCGTCGTCTTGCCCGCCCCGTTGGAGCCGAGCAGCGCGAAGATGCTGCCGCGCCCCACCTCGAAGTCGACGCCGCGCAGCACGTGCAGCCGGCCGAAGGACTTCTCGAGTCCCGACACGCTGATCATCGCCCGTCACCTGCCGCATCGTCGATCGCCTGGGCGAGACGGGCGCGCTCCTTGTCGACCCAGCGCTTGCCTGTGTACGCCTGGGCGAACGTGTCGGCGAACTCGACGGGGTCGTCTCCGACCACGTCGCGCACGGGCGTGCCGTCGGCCGCGGCACGCTCCCAGAGCTCGGTGAAGTCACCCGTCATCGTGATGAGCATCTCGCCGTCCTCCGGGCCGCCGCCTGCGTACATGAAGTACCGCTGCAGGGCCTTCGCCGCTGCGGCGTATGGCTCGGGCAGGGCCTTCAGCCGGGTCTGGTACTGCCGGTACTGCTTCTTCTGCTCGAGCGATCCGGTGACCAGCTCGATCCATTTCGCTGCCATGTCACGTGCCTTCCGTGTGAAGTCGTTCAAGTCGTTCGGCGAGGAAGCTCCAGGTGGTCCAGAACTCCTCGAGGGATGCCGCGCCCGCCGCGCCCAGCGTGTAGACCTTGCGCGGCGGGCCTTTCTCGGAGGGCACCTTCTCGACATCGACGAGGCCGCGCTGCTCGATGCGCACGAGCACGGCGTAGATGGTGCCCTCGGCGATGTCATCGAAGCCCTGCTCGCGCAGCCACGCCGTGATCTCGTAGCCGTATGCCGGTCGCCGCGCCAGGATCGCCAGCACGATGCCCTCGAGAATCCCCTTGAGCATCTCGGTCTGCTGCTTGCCCATCGCGCCCCTTGTGCTACTCAGTGTTGCCGACTACTGGTAGATAGTAACACTGAGTAGCCGTTGCGCAAGGGGATCCGGCGGGTCCTTTCTGCGCCCTCATCCGCGCGGCGACACTGGATGCCGTTTTGACCGCCCCTGTTCCACGCGGCGACGGTAGACGTTGCAATTCCGCGGGCGAAGCCGCGTCTACTGTCGCCGCCTGGGGGCTCCTCTGGGCTGAATGACATCTACTGTCGCCCGGCGGTGGCATGCGCGTGCGGCTCGGCGCGCGTCTCGAAACGATTCCCGCGCAGGGCTCTCGACGCCCACCCTCGCGAGCACGGCTCGCTCGGCATCCGTACCCCGGACCCTTCACGCTTCGAGAAGTTCCGCGATGTCGTCCTGCCTTGAACGAGACGACATCCCCGCACTTCTCGGTGCCCCGCCCCCGGCGGTCGAGTAGCGTCCGGCGCTGAGCGGCGGCGACCCGGTGGGTCGCCGCGCGCCGGACGCCGAGCGAGCTGCGCTCGCGAGGGGCGCGTATCGAGACCCCTCCCGTGGCGGGAAGGGTCTCGATACGGCCGCATATGCGGCCTACTCGACCAGCGCCCGCTGTCGTTAGCGCGGCGTTAGGGTTTCAGGTCGCGGCGTGAGGGTTCCGTTAGGACGGCGTTAGCGAGGCCTCCGAAGGGCTTCACTCGTCCCTCGTGGACATTTTGTGGATTCTGGGCATCATCGCCCTCGCAGTGGTGGTCGCGCTGACCGCCAAGGGGGTCGAGAAGCTGTGATCTTCTTCGATCTGCTGGCCGCGGTGCTCGCCGCCGCGTCTCTCGCGTATCTGGTGTACGCCCTCTTGAAGCCGGAGAAGTTCTAGTGACCTTCTGGCTTTTCCTCGCGCAGTTCGCCACTCTCGCCGTGCTGCTCGGCCTGTGCTATCGGCCGCTCGGCGACTACATGGCCCACACCTATACGACGACGAAGGATCTGCGGATCGAGCGCGGATTCTACCGCCTGATCGGCGTGAAGTCCGGCTCCGACCAGAGCTGGCAGGCGTACCTGCGCAGCGTGCTCGCCTTCTCGGTCGTCGGAGTCTTCATCGTCTACCTGCTGCAGCGCCTGCAAGAGTGGCTGCCTTACTCGCTGGGCCTGCCCAACGTGCCCAGCGGCCTGGCCTTCAACACGGCGATCTCCTTCGTCACGAACACCAACTGGCAGTCGTACTCCCCCGAGCTCACCCTCGGCTACACGGTGCAGTTCGCCGGCCTCGCCGTGCAGAACTTCGTCTCGGCGGCCGTCGGCATCGCGGTCGCGGTCGCCCTGGTCCGCGGCTTCGCGCTGCGCCGCTCGGGCACGATCGGCAACTTCTGGGTCGACCTGACGCGCGGGACGACACGGATTCTGCTGCCGATGTCGATCATCGCCGCCATCGTGCTCATGGCGGGCGGGGTCATTCAGAACCTCAACCCGGTCGAGGCGGTGCACACGATCGCCGGCGGCATCCAGAACCTGCCCGGCGGCCCGGTCGCGAGCCAGGAGGCGATCAAGGAGCTCGGCACCAACGGCGGCGGGTTCTTCAACGCCAACTCGGCGCACCCCTTCGAGAACCCGACGCAATGGACGAACCTCTTCGAGATCTTCCTGCTGCTGCTCATTCCCTTCGCGCTGCCGCGCACCTTCGGCAAGCTGGTCGGCGACAACCGCCAGGGCTACGCGATCCTCGCGGCGATGAGCGTGCTGTTCGTGGCATCCCTCGTCGGTCTCACGCTCTTCGAACTTCATGGCGCGGGCACCGCGACACAGCTCGCGGGCGGCGCAATGGAGGGCAAGGAGACCCGCTTCGGCATCCTCGGTTCCACCCTGTTCGGAACGTCGTCCACCCTCACGAGCACCGGCGCGGTCAACTCGATGCACGACAGCTTCACCGCGCTCGGCGGCATGATGCCGATGATCAACATGATGCTCGGCGAGGTCGCCCCAGGCGGTGTCGGCGCCGGCCTCTACGGCATCCTCATCATGGCGATCGTCGCCGTGTTCCTCGCGGGCCTCATGATCGGCCGCACGCCCGAGTACCTCGGCAAGAAGATCGGCGCCCGCGAGATCAAGCTCGCGAGCCTCTACTTCCTCACCACCCCGACCCTCGTGCTGGCCGGCACGGCGCTGAGCTTCGCGATCCCTGCGATCTCGCACGACGTGCAGCACACGAGCATGTGGAACCCGGGCCAGCACGGCTTCAGCGAGGTGCTCTACGCCTTCACCTCCGCCGCGAACAACAACGGCTCGGCGTTCGCGGGGCTCACCGCGAACACGCCGTGGCTCAATTCGGCGCTCGGCGCGGCGATGTTCCTCGGACGCTTCCTGCCGATCGTGTTCGTGCTCGCGCTCGCCGGGTCGCTCGCCGCGCAGGACCGCGTGCCCGTCACCGCAGGCACCCTGCCGACGCACCGCCCGCAGTTCGTGGGACTGCTCGTCGGCACGATCCTGCTCGTCTCCGCACTCACCTACTTCCCGATGCTCGCGCTCGGGCCCCTCGCAGAAGGACTGCACTAGCAATGACGACCGGTATCTCTCGCGCGCCGAAGGGCGCGTTCAACGCCCGGCAGCTGTGGACCAGCCTCCCCGAGGCGTTCCGCAAGCTGAGCCCGCGTGACATGTGGCACAACCCCGTCATGTTCATCGTCGAGGTCGGCGCCGCGCTCACCACCGTGCTCGCGATCGCGCTGCCCTTCCTCAACCACACGACCGGCACGACGATCGCCTTCACCTGGTGGATCACGATCTGGCTGTGGCTCACCGTGCTGTTCGCGACGCTCGCCGAGGCGGTCGCCGAGGGCCGCGGCAAGGCGCAGGCGGCGAGCTTGCGCAAGACGCGCACGACGACCATGGCGAACCGGGTGCTCGACTATGACGAGAAGACGGATGCCTCGGCCGGCGCCGCCCGCGTGGAATCCGTCGCCTCCGCCGAGCTCACACTGAACGATGTGGTCGTCGTGACCGCCGGCGAGCTGATCCCCGGCGACGGCGACATCATCTGGGGCATCGCCTCGGTGGATGAATCCGCCATCACCGGCGAGTCGGCGCCCGTCGTCCGCGAGTCGGGCGGCGACCGCTCGGCCGTCACCGGCGGCACCCGTGTCCTCTCGGACCGCATCGTCGTGAAGATCACATCGAAGCCGGGCGAAACCTTCGTCGACCGCATGATCGCGCTCGTCGAGGGTGCCGCCCGGCAGAAGACGCCGAACGAGATCGCGCTCAACATCCTGCTCGCGAGCCTCACGATCATCTTCGTGGTCGTCGTGCTGGCGCTCGGTCCGACGGCCGGCTTCGCACACGCCGCGCCCTCGGTGACCGTGCTCGTGGCTCTGCTCGTCTGCCTCATCCCGACGACCATCGGCGCGCTGCTCTCGGCGATCGGCATCGCCGGCATGGACCGCCTCGTGCAGCACAACGTGCTCGCCATGTCCGGGCGCGCCGTCGAGGCCGCCGGTGATGTCAACACGCTGCTGCTCGACAAGACCGGAACGATCACCTACGGCAACCGGCAGGCGGCGGAGTTCCGCGCGGTCACCGGCTCGGACGGCGATGAGCTGATCGAGGCGGCGGCGCACGCGTCCATCGCCGACCCGACCCCTGAGGGGCAGTCGGTCGTCGCGCTCGCCGAGACGCTGAGGGGTTTCGATACGCGCTCTGCGAGCGCTACTCGACCAGCGGGAGCGGCGGAGGGCGGGGAGGTCGTGCCGTTCACGGCGCAGACGCGCATGAGCGGCGTCGACTACCCGGACGGCAGCCAGGTGCGCAAGGGCGCTCCGTCTGCGGTGCTGGCCTGGGTCGCCGAGGCGGTTCCCGACGCGGCGTTCACCGAGGCGAAGGCAGACCTCGAGTCGCAGGTCACGCACATCTCGGGCCTCGGCGGCACGCCGCTCGCGGTCGCGGAGCGCGCCGCCGACGGCACCACCCGGCTCCTCGGCACGATCTACCTCAAGGACGTCGTCAAGACCGGCCTGAAGGAGCGCTTCGCCGACCTGCGCCGCATGGGCATCCGCACCGTCATGGTGACGGGCGACAACCCGGTGACGGCATCCGTCATCGCCCGTGAAGCAGGTGTCGACGACGTGCTCGCCGAGGCCACGCCCGAGGACAAGCTGGCGCTCATCCGCCGCGAGCAGGACGGCGGCAAGCTCGTCGCCATGACCGGCGACGGCACGAACGACGCGCCGGCGCTCGCACAGGCGGACGTCGGGGTCGCGATGAACACGGGCACGAGCGCTGCCAAAGAAGCCGGCAACATGGTCGACCTCGACAGCGACCCGACGAAGCTCATCGACATCGTCACGATCGGCAAGCAGCTGCTCATCACGCGCGGGGCGCTCACGACCTTCTCGATCGCCAACGACGTGGCGAAGTACTTCGCGATCATCCCGGCCATGTTCGTCGCGGTGTTCCCCGGGTTGCAGGCGCTCAACATCATGCACCTGCACTCGTCGAACTCGGCGATCCTCTCGGCCGTGATCTTCAACGCGCTCGTCATCGTCGCGCTCATCCCGCTCGCGCTGCGCGGTGTGCAATACCGGCCGTCCGCGGTGTCGTCCTTGCTCGGCCGCAACCTGCTGATCTATGGCATCGGCGGCATCATCGCCCCGTTCATCGGCATCAAGCTGATCGACCTGCTCGTCAGCCTCATCCCTGGGTTCTAGGAGGACTCATGCCATCCACAACTCGCGCCACCGCGCGGCAGTACTGGGTCGCGATCCGCGCGATGATCGTGCTGACCGCGGGCCTCGGCATCCTCTACCCGCTCGTCATGACCGGCGTCGGGCAGCTCGCCTTCCACAGTCAGGCCAACGGCTCGAAGATCACGGATTCCGGAAAGACCGTCGGCTCCTCCCTGATCGGCCAGTCCTTCACCGACGCGAAGGGGAACCCGCTCACGCAGTGGTTCCAGACCCGCCCGTCGGCCGCGACGAACAACGCGAAGAACGGCTACGACGCGAACGGCTCCAGCGGTTCGAACTACGGCCCGAACAACCCCGACCTGGTCGCCGCGATCAAGGCCCGCAAGGCCGTGATCGAGAAGACCTACGGGGTCACCGCCTCGCAGATCCCGGCAGACGCGGTCACGGCTTCCGGCTCGGGCCTCGACCCCGACGTCTCGGTCGCCTACGCCGATCTTCAGATCAAGAAGGTCGCCGAGACGCGCGGCCTCAGCGAGGCATCCGTTCGCCGCCTCGTCGAGCAGAACACGCACGGCCGTGATCTGGGCTATCTCGGCGACCCGTACGTGAATGTCGTGCAGCTGAACCTCGACCTGTCCAAGATGGACCCAAGCGGAAACAAGTAGGAGCGGCCAGCCGAATCGGCGGCGTGTACGGCGATTCGGCGGGCGCGCCGGGCGGGGACCGGCGCGCAGGAGGGCACAGGATGGGCAGAGGCAGGTTGCGCGTGCTGCTCGGCGCTGCGCCGGGGGTCGGCAAGACCTACGCCATGCTCGAAGAGGGCCGCCGCCTCCAGGCGGAGGGCAAGGACGTCGTCGTCGCAGTCGTCGAGACGCACGACCGCGCGGCGACGGCCGCGATGCTCGAGGGGCTCGAGGTGGTGCCGCGCCGGGCCGTCAGCCACCGTGGCGTCGAGCTCGACGACATGGATCTGCCGGCCGTGCTCGCCCGGCATCCCGAGATCGCCCTCGTCGACGAGCTGGCGCATACCAACGCGCCCGGCCTCGAGCACGAGAAGCGCTGGCAGGACGTGCAGGAGCTGCTGGATGCCGGCACCACGGTGTTCACGACGGTGAACATCCAGCACATCGAGTCGCTGAACGACGTCGCCCTGCAGATCACGGGCATCGTGCAGCGCGAGACGATCCCGGATGCCGTGCTGCGCGCCGCCGACCAGATCGAGGTCGTCGACCTGGCACCCCAGGCGCTGCGCGACCGCCTTTCGGAGGGCCTGGTCTACCCGGCGGCGCGCATCGACGCGGCGCTCTCGAACTACTTCCGCCTCGGCAACCTCACCGCGCTGCGCGAGCTCGCCCTGCTCTGGCTCGCCGACGAGGTCGACAGCTCGCTGCAGGCCTACCGTGCCGAGCACGGCATCGACTCGAAGTGGGAGGCGCGCGAGCGGGTCGTCGTCGCGCTCACCGGCGGGCCGGAGGGCGAGACGCTGATCAGGCGGGGCGCCCGCATCGCCGCGCGCGGGGCCGGCGGTGAGCTGATCGCCGCGCACGTCACGGGGCAGGAGGGCCTGCGCGAGGCGCATCCCGGCGCGCTCGCCGCGCAGCGCGCCCTCGTCGAGAAGCTCGGCGGGTCGTTCCACCAGGTCGTCGGCGACGACGTGCCCGCCGCGTTGGTGGACTTCGCACGGGCATCCAACGCCACTCAGCTCGTCATCGGCGTCTCGCGGCGCGGGCGCCTGCTCGCCCTGCTCACGGGGCAGGGCGTCGGGCAGACGGTCATCCGGGAATCCGGTGACATCGACGTGCACATCGTCACGCACCAGGCCGCGGGCACTCACCAGCTTGTGCTGCCGCGGGCGCGCGGGGCGCTCTCGACGCGTCGCCTGGTTTTGGGGTTCGTCTTCGCCCTGCTCGCGGGGCCGCTGCTGACGCTCTTCCTGTGGTCGTTCCGCTCGGCTGACGCGCTGACGGCCGAGGTGCTCGCCTTCCAGCTGATCGTGGTGGTCGCGGCCCTCATCGGCAGCATCTGGCCCGCCGTGTTCGCGGCGGTGCTGTCGGGCCTCACGCTCGACTACGTCTTCGTCGAGCCGTACTACACGATCACGATCGCCCGGCCGCTGCATCTCGCGGCGCTGCTGCTCTACGTCGTGATCGCCGTGCTCGTGAGCTTCCTGGTCGACCAGGCGGCGCGGCGCACCCGGGCGGCGCGGCGCTCGGCGGCGGAATCAGAGGTCCTGGCCACCGTGGCAGGAAGCGTGATCAGGGGTGACGACGCGGTCGAGGCGCTCGTCGTGCGCGCTCGCGAGGCGTTCGGGCTGGATGTCGCGCGCTTGGTCGCGCCGGACGGCGAGGTGCTCTTCGAGGTGAGCGCCGTCACCCCTACCCCGCGGGAACAGGTTGGCCGGGGAACTGCGGCGTCGTACCGCGAGCCGATCGGCGACCGCGCGGTCCTCGAGCTCTACGGCGCGGAGCTCGAGAGCAGCGACCGGCGCATTCTCGCCGCGATCGTGTCCCAGCTCGACGCCGCGCTCGAGCACCGCGACCTCGCCGACACGGCCGAGCAGCTCGCGCCGCTCGCCGAGACCGACCGGGTGCGCACCGCCCTGCTCGCCGCGCTCGGCCACGACCTGCGCCGCCCGCTCGCCGCGGCGACCGCGGCGGTCACGAGCCTGCGCTCACCGCAGCTGAAGCTGTCGCAGGGCGATCGCGACGAGCTGCTCGAGACGGCCCAGACCGGACTCGAGAACCTCAACACGCTCGTCACCAACCTGCTCGATGTGAGCCGCGTGCAGGCGGGCGTGCTGGCGGTGAACCTCGCCGACGTCGATGTCGACGACGTGCTGCCGTCGGCCCTCGAGGAGCTCGGCATCGCGCCGGGCGATGTCGTGCTCGACCTCCGCGAGCCGGTGCCGCCGGTGCGCGCCGACCCGGTGCTGCTGCAGCGGGTGCTCGTGAACCTGCTCGCCAACGCCTTGCGCTTCTCGGCCGCGCCGCCGCTGCTCGGCGTGAGCACCTTCGACGACCGCGTGCAGCTGCGCGTCGTCGACACCGGCCCCGGCGTTCCCGACGACCGCAAGGACGCGATCTTCCAGCCCTTCCAGCGCGAGGGCGACACCGACAACTCGACTGGCATCGGGCTGGGCCTCGCCCTCTCACGCGGTTTCGTCGAGGGCATGGGCGGCACGCTCGACGCTGAGGACACCCCGGGCGGCGGCCTCACGATGGTCGTCGAACTGCCCTGCGTCACGGCCGCACACGAGGAGTCCGCATGAGAATCGTGGTCGCCGATGACGATCGGCAGATCCTGGGCGCCCTGCGCATCATCCTCGCCGCGCACGGCTACGACGTCGTGCTCGCACGGAACGGCAAAGAGGCGCTCGACCGCGTCGTGAACGACCACCCCGACGTGGTCGTTCTGGATCTGGGGATGCCTCAGCTCGACGGCCTCGCCGTGATCGAGGCCATCCGTGGCTGGTCGGCGGTGCCGATCCTGGTGGTGTCGGGCCGGTCGGATTCCTCGGACAAGGTCGAGGCCCTCGACCTCGGCGCCGATGACTACGTCACGAAGCCGTTCCAGACGGACGAGCTGCTCGCCCGCATCCGCGCACTCGGCCGGCGCCGGGCGCCGGGCGATGACGCCGCCCCGGTCGTGCGCTTCGGCGACGTGATGGTCGACCTCGCGGCGCGCCGGGTCGTGCGGGGCGAGCCGGGCGCTGAGGCATCCGTTCGCCTGACCCCGACCGAATGGCAGCTGCTCGAGCTGCTCGTGCGCAACCCGGATCGCCTGGTGACGCGCGAGACGATCCTGACCGAGATCTGGGGCCCGAACCACACGGCGGACACCGGCTATCTGCGGTTGTACCTCTCTCAGCTGCGCAAGAAGCTCGAGCCTGACCCGTCGGCGCCGCGCTACCTGCTCACCGAGGCCGGCATGGGCTATCGCTTCGCGCCTACGGGGTGACGACGCCGAGGCGCGGCGAGACGGTGGCGACGCGCGCCTGCAGCACGATGAGCACCCCGACGGCGAGCTGGATCATGGGGAGGGCGACCGACCCCCAGCTCAGGATCGGAATGATCTCGGGCCCGGTTCCCAACAGTCCCTGCCACAAGAGGTCCGCGAGGACGTTCGCCAGCGCGAGCGCGGCGAGCCCCCAGCGCGCGGCACCGCGCAGCACGCCGGCGTGGATGACGAAGACGGATGCCACGACCAGCGCGACGTGGCCGAGGTAGACGACCCCTTCGAGCCCCCAGACCACGATGTTCAGCAGGTGTTGGTCAGGTTGCCCGGTGCCGTCATAGGCGCTGGCGGGCAGATAGGTCATGGGGCTCAGGGGCGCGAGGTTCAGAAGATCGCCGGCGAGGACCGCGGAAGGGAACATGATCAGGGCGATCTTCCCGGCGAGCAAGTCCCCGGCGATCCCCGATTCCTTTCCGATGCCCACGGCGAGCACGGCGAAGGCGGCGACGAGCACCGCGGACGAGGCGGTTGTCCCGATCGGCTGCCACGCGTAGTTCAGCCACGCCCGGCCCGCCGGAGGAAACACGTGGATCGCCTGCCAGGCGAGCGGCAGGAGCGTCGCGACCACGATTCCCGCGCCGCCCCAGGCCAGCGTCAGCCGCGGTGACCGCGGCGGCGTGCTCAGCATGACCACAGAGTCCTCTGCCCACCGGCCGCGCGCAAGTCGTACGTCTCGCATCGCTCCGGCATCTTTCCTCGCGCGACGTCTTGCATGGCCTCCATGCCCCGCACTGGTCAGGTGGTCGCTCCGCGGGGCAGACTTCTCCCCCGCGGGTGACTTCACGAACTGAGCGGGACGGGCGCGTTCGGGTTGACGGGCTGCCACTCGGTCGTGCGGCCGCCGTAGGACCAGCGCACCCACGGTCTGCCGTCGACCATGCGCACCTGCCAGGGCCCCTTCTCGACCTCGTCGTGGTGGAAAGGGCACAGCAACACGCCGTTGTCCACATCGGTGGCACCGCCCTCGAACCAGCTGAGCACATGGTGCGCCTCGGCGCGATACCCCGGCACATGGCACCCCGGAATGATGCACGCGCCGCCGTCGCGTACCGCCATGGCCCGCCTCTGGCGGCGGCTGAACGCCCGCTTGCTGCGCCCGAGTCGGAGGAACGCCCCGGTCTCGGTCAGCACGACCTCCTGCAATCCGCCCGTGCAGACCGCCTTGCGCGCGACTTGCACGCTGGTCGGCTCGGCGGCGCCGCTGATGAACGCGAGGCCCTTCCCCGCCGCGAGTTCGGCCTCGGTCGTCGAGATCCACACCGTCGGGTGGTCACCGCCGACCTCGAGCGTGTCGGCGATGCGCGCCTGCGCGCCGAACACCTCGGCCAAGCCGTCGGCGTACTTCTGACCGATCGTCCGCGAGTCGGCCGGCACGTCTGTGCCCGCACCCGCGTCTGTGCCCACAGCGGTTTCCGTGAAGGCGACCTTCCGCTTCGGGCTCGCGAAACCATCGAGGACCATGCGCACCTTGGCGGCGTACTCCACCGGGAGCTTCCCCGACACCGGCGCGAGCCCGTCCTGTTCCTTCCCGATCCAGAAGTAGCGCTTCTCGAACGCCTCCTGCGCGCGGCGCTCGATCGTCTCGGGCGAGAGCTCGGCCGCGAGCTTCTGCGCCTCTTCGCGCACCCGATCGGCCGGAGCGGTCACGGCGAGCTCGACCAGCTTCGCCTCGACGCCCGCGACCTCGCCCGCCGACGCACCCTCGGCCTTCTTCAGCTCGCCGGCGATCGCCTGGGCGCCCTCGCGCCCGATGCGCCCGTCGAGCACGGCGGCCTCGACGGCGGGCAGCTTGGCCAGGTCTTCGAGGTCGGCGACGAGCTTGCGTGCCGTCTTCCCCGACGAGCCGGTCATCGCCTCGACCGCCTGTGCCGTCGTCCTGTGCCCGAGCCGTTTCGCGAGCGAGTCGCCACCCGGCGTCGGGTCGGAGCGCCGGTTCAGCTCGGCGGCCCCTGCGAGCTCGAGAGCCTCGACCTGCCGCTTCACCTCGCTCACCCGCCCGAGGAAATCGACGACCTGCTGGTCGCTCAGGGCACTCGGTTCCACGGGCAGCAGCGCCGCGAGCCCAGTGAGGGCTGCGGCTGCAGTGGAACCGATGCAGGTCATGCCCGTAGTTTAGTCGCGAAGAGCCAAAATTAGAAGCCTGAAATACGAACAGATATCCACAACCCGCTTGTCACTCCGAGTTTCGCACAACCCACCGACGCTCGCGCCGTAGCGTGGTGACAGCACGTCAACGAGGACGGCGAGAAAGGCCAGCACATGCCCGTGACCCTTGAGCGCGTCGGCGACGTCTCGCTGCTCCGCTTCAACGACAACGAGAACCGCTTCACCCGCGACTGGCTCGACGCGGTCGATCACGCGCTTGACGACGTCACGGCTCAGGCATCCGTCACTCCCACCGCACTCGTCACGGTCGGCACCGCGAAGTTCTACTCCAACGGGCTCAACGTCGACGAACTCGCCGCAGGCGGTGAGCAGCGCGACAGCTATCTCGCAACCGTCCAGCGCCTGCTCGCCAAGCTGCTCACCCTTGGTGTGCCGACCGTCGCCGCGATCAACGGCCACGCCTTCGGCGCGGGCGCCATGCTCGCCCTCGCCCACGACTTCCGCATCATGAATGCCGAGAAGGGTTTCCTCTGCTTCCCCGAGATCGACCTGCACCTGTCCTTCGCGCCGGGCATGGCCCGCCTGATCCAGGCCAAGACGACGCCCGCGACGGCCGTCGAGGCCATGACGACGGGCAGAAGATATGGCGGGCCGGATGCCGCAGCCGCAGGTCTCGTCGACGCGGTCGCCGCCCCGGAAGAGCTGCTGAACAGCGCCGTCGCGCGGGCGGCATCCCTCGCCGGTAAAGACGCCGCCACCCTCGCCGCGATCAAGACCGAGATGTTCACGGTCGCGGTCGCGGCCCTGCGCGGCTGAGCCACGCGCAACGGTAGCCCCATGG
This sequence comes from Gryllotalpicola koreensis, assembly GCF_039538185.1. Lineage (NCBI taxonomy): Bacteria > Bacillati > Actinomycetota > Actinomycetes > Micrococcales > Microbacteriaceae > Gryllotalpicola > Gryllotalpicola koreensis. The sequence continues at coordinate 390,005 of NZ_BAABBW010000001.1, read as the reverse complement.
CAGATAGACCATGGCACCGAGACGCGCGAAAGCGGGGGAATAGCCGATCAGAAGCCCATTTCGGCGCGTCTCGGCCGAGGCAGCAGGCCCCTACCGCCCCACCTTCCCGAACAGCGACGCGATGGGCGCCGTGACCAACGGACGCGCCGCCACCCAGCCGCCCGCCATCACGACGAGCGCCGCCACGAACAGCCAGAATCCGGTCCAGCTCACGACGTCGCTGTGCCCGTACATGTGGTTGAGGTTCCGCAGCGCGCCGGTCGCCAGCACGAGCACGACGTGGACCACGATGAACGCGCAGAACACGATCATGGTCGGGAAGTGGATCGCCCGCGCGAGCGGCAGCGGGTACAGGCGGCTCGCCCGCTCCCACTTCTTGTTCCACAGCCCCGACATGCGCACACCGGTGATCATGGCGAGCGGCGCGATCAGGAAGACGACCGCGAAGTAGCTCAGCTGCTGCAGGCTGTTGTAGTTCGCCCAGCCGTCCTCGGTCGGCCAGCTCAGTGAGGCGTACTTGATCGCCGCGGTGAACGCGTTGGGGAACACGGACCAGCTCGTCGGCACGATGCGCATCCACTGCCCTGTCGAGAACAGCGCGACGATGAAGATGACGCCGTTCGCCACCCACAGCAGGTCGAGCGACTGGTGCAGCCACACCGTGATGCTGACGCGGCGCTGCGGATTCCAGCGCGGCGACCAGCTCGCGGGCGGCTTCCGCTCGCCCCTGATCTGGATGCCCGTCCTGATGATCAGCAGCATGAAGAACGCGTTCAAGAAGTGCTGCCACTCGAGCCACAGTGGGAAGCCGACCGGGGCCGAGTCCGGCAGCGCGTACGCCCCCGGGAAGCGTCGCACGAAGTCCTGCGCCCACGCGAAGGTGAGCAGGCCGCGCGCCGCCAGCACGACGAGGCCGACGAACGCCGCGATCGCGATCACGCCGCCGATCGAGCGCCACACCCATTGCGAGAGGGTGAGTCCGCGATACAGCCGCGGCTCTGCCTTCGCGGTCGAGGACGGGGGCACGGATGCCTGAGCCGCAGCGGCCTTCGCCGCGGGCGCAGGTGCAGGCTTGGTCGCCGCGGGTGCCGCGGCCACGGACGCAGCTGCCGCCGGCTGAGGGGCCGGCACAGCCGGCGTCTCGAAGTCTGCGGGCGTACCGGCGGCTGTCGTAGTCGGCTCGGCGACAGTAGATGCGGCTTCGGTGGGTGCGATTGCGGCATCTATTGTCGCCGCAGCGTTGGTGCCGGTGCCGGTGCCGGTGCCTGTGCCGGCGCTGGCGGGTGCGGGCGCGGGGGCAGCTGCCGCCGCGGCGGCGAGTGCCGCATCATCGACCTCGGGCCAGGCCGGACCGCCGGCCACCCGCGGCAGCCCGCGCCGAATCGTCTTCGGCACCTGCGTGGCAGACGTCGCCGTCGCGGGCTGCGCGGCGGGGGGCGCCACGACTGCAGGCGTGCCGGTCGGCGCGCCGAGACGCGCCGAAACGGGGGACTCGCCCGGCAAAAGCCCACTTCCGCGCGTCTCGGCCGCGGCCACCTCGCTGAGCCCGACCTCGGGCCAGGGTGCGCCGCCGGCCACGCGCGGCAGTCCCCGGCGGATCCTGGTCGGCACCTGGGCGCCCGGTGCAGAGCCGCCGGCGACATTAGTTGTCGCTTCGGCGGGGGCGACTGCGGCATCTACTGTCGCCGGAGCGCCCGCGGCGGCGGCAGGAGCGACCGAAGCGGCAGCAACGTCCGAGCCGGCAGGCGCCCCGGCCCCGGCATCCGTCGCCGCACCCCCCACTGCCGCACGTGCCGCAACCTCCACAGCCGCCGCAGGCGGCCACGGCTCGCCGCCGCGCACCCGCGGCAGCCCGCGCCGGATCGACTTCGTCGTCGTCTCAGCCACGCGACTCAGCCCCGCTTCGCCTCGATCGCCGCGACGAGCTGCGGCACCACCTGGAACACGTCGCCCACGACGCCGAAGTCGGCGATCTGGAAGATCGGGGCGTCGGCGTCCTTGTTGATGGCGACGATCGTCTTGGCGGTCTGCATGCCGGCGAGGTGCTGGATCGCGCCGGAGATGCCGAGAGCGACATACAGCTGCGGCGACACCGAGACACCGGTCTGGCCGACCTGGTGCGCGTAAGGAATGTACCCCGCGTCGACCGCGGCGCGCGAAGCGCCGACGGCGGCGCCGAGGGCGTCGGCGAGCTGCTCGACGAGCGCGAACTTCTCGGCAGAGCCGAGGCCGCGGCCGCCGGAGACGACCCGTGCCGCGCCACGCAGCTCGGGCCGCGCCGAGGCGGTCTCGATCGCCTCGCGCGAGACCACCCGCACGGCAGGCGACGTCGCCTCGACCGAGAGCTTCTGCACGGCGGGCGTGACGGCGGCGAGGGATGCCTCGGCCGCGCCGGCCTGCAGCGTGATCACCGAGGTGCCGAAGGTCACGGCCGAGTCGGCGTTGTAGGTGCCGCCGAAGACGGAGTGGTGCGCCACGATGCCCTCGTCGTCGCGCGAGACGCTGATCGCGTCGACCGCGATGGCGTTGCCGGTGCGCACGGCGAACCGCGCCGCGGCGTCCCGCGCCTCGATGGTGTTCGAGACGAGCACGGCCTCGGGGCCGACGAGCGCGGCGGCGGCCACAAGGGCGTCGGCGTAGGCCGAGCTCGGCACCGTGCCGTCGTCGAGGGTCTCGGCGACGAGCACGTGCCCGACACCGAGCGCGCCGAGCGCGCTCGCCGCGGCATCCCCGGCCCCCGCCGCCGTCACGGCGACCGCGACCGGCGTGCCCACCGACGCGGCAGACGCCGCGAGCTGGGCGACGGTCTTGGCCGGGGCGCCTGCGGCGGTGAACTCCGCAAGAAGAAGGATCGAGTCGGCGGGGAAGTCGGTCACAGGAGTCCCTTCTGGGCGAGGAAGTCGGCGAGCTGCGTGGCGGCGGTGCCGTCGTCGACGACCTTGACGCCCGCGCCGCGCGGTGGCCGCTCGGCCACGGCGGTCATGATGGAGCGCGGCACGAGCTCGTCCGCATCGACCCCGAGCTCGGCGAGCGAGAGCGTGTCGAACGGCTTCTTCTTCGCCGCCATGATGCCTTTGAGGCTCGCGAAGCGCGCGTCCGGCATCCGCTCGGTGACCGAGATGACGGCGGGCAGCGGGAACTCGACGCTCACCTTGCCGCCGTCGATCGTGCGCTCGCCCGTGCCGGTGCCGTCGGTGAGCGAGACCGTGTCGAGCGCCGTGACGACCGGCAGGCCGAGGTGCTCGGCGACCATGGCGGGGATGAGACCCGCGCCGCCGTCGGTCGAGACGTTGCCCGTGACGATGAGATCCGCCTCGACCTTCCGCAGCGCTGCGGCGAGGGCGGTCGCGGTCAGCGTCAGGTCCGCACCGGCGAGCGCGGGGTCGGCGACCTGCACGACCCGCTGCGCGCCCATCGCGAGCGCCTTCCGGAGCGAGTTGACGGCGACCTCGGGCGTGAGCGAGACGGCGACCACCTCGGTGTCGGGCGCTGACTCCGCGTACGAGATCGCGAACTCGAGAGCCCGCTCGCCGACCTCGTCGAGCACCCGGTCGCTCGCGTCGCGGTCGGCGAGGCCCGTGGCGAGATCGAGCTTGCGGGCGCCGTAGGTGTCCGGCACCTCTTTCACCAGGACGGCGATTCTCATTCCTTGCCTTTCACTGTGCGGTGGGGCTCCATGAGCGGCTCACACCGCTCGAAGCACGAAGGGGCCCCGATCCAGTACGACGTCGCCGCCTTCGTTGGCGACGCGGAAAAGTTGCGTGCCGCCATCGTTCCATACCTTCGTGTGCGGTGCGTCACGGGCGGTCACGGCGACGGCGGCCGACCGCGGCTGCGAGCCGCATCGAGATCGAGCGGCACGGCCTATCTCCAGGTGATCAGCGCGTCGAGGGCCTCGACCTCCGAGCCGCGCACGAGCAGCGGGTTGACCTCGAGCGACTCGAGGCGGTCGCCCAGGCGCACCGCGACGTCCGCGATGCGTGCGACCACATCGGCGACGGCGTCGAGATCGGATGCCTGGGTGCCGCGCGCCCCCTCGAGCAGCTTCGCGCCTCGGAGCGACGTGAGACCCGCCTTGATCTGCTCGCGATCAACGGGCAGCAGGTGCAGCGTGGAGTCCTTCAGCACCTCGACCCACACGCCGCCGAGGCCGACGGCGAGCACCAGACCCCACTTGGGGTCGCGCACCGCGCCGACGATCAGCTCGACGCCGTCGGAGCGCTGCGGCTGCACGAGGGCGGCCGGGGCGGCTGCGCCCGCCGCCCGACCGGCCGCGACCACATCGTCGAAGGCCTGGCGCACGGCATCCGCGTCGGAGAGCCCGAGCCTCACGCCGCCGATGTCGCTCTTGTGCTCGATCTCGTCGGCGGCGAGCTTGACGACGACGGGGAAGCCGAAGCGCTCGGCGGCCTCGGCCGCGGCATCCGCACTGTCGACGAGAGCGTTGGGCACGACCGGCACGCCGTGCTCGGCGAGCAGCGCGGCCGCCTTCCGCTCGGCGAACGACTCGCCGGGGCGCGCGTCGACCACGATGGGCGGTTCGGCGGTCACGGCCGCGCCGCCGCTGACACCGGCCTGCGCCGCGCGGTAGCGCTCCGACCACTCGGCCGCGCGGCCCAGCGCCGTGATGCCGTGGTGGATGCCGCCGACGACACCCGGGAACTCGCTCGCGGCCGCGACGGCGCGGCCGACCGGCGTGATGTCCGTGATCGTGTTCGACACGACGATGACGGGCTTCTTGGAGCGCGAGATCGCCTCGGACTGCAGCTGGTAGCGGGCCACCGCCGCATCGAAGTCGGCGGGGTCGTCGTGCGGCAGGTCGCCGATGTAGACGATCTCGTCGATGTTGGGGTCGTCCTGCACCACGTCGAGCGCTTTGATGGTGAGCATCGGGTCGATCAGGATGTAGCCGGTCACGTCGATCGGGTTGTGGACGCTCGCGAAGTCGGGCAGCACCTCGGCGAGCCGCGCCTCGGTCTCCGGCGCGAAGTCGGGGATGAGGATGCCCTCGTCCTCCGCGCGGTCGGAGATGACCTCGCAGGCGCCGCCAGAGGGGGTGACGAAGCCGACGCGGCGGCCGGGAAGCGGCGCCGCGTGCGAGAGCAGCTCGGCCGTCACGATCAGGTCCTCGAGCGAGTCGACGCGGATCACCGCGTTCTGCCGGAACACCGCGTCGATGACCGCGTCGTCGCCGACGAGCGAGCCCGTGTGGGCGCGCGCCACGCGGGCGCCGCCCTCGCTGCGGCCGACCTTGAGCGCCACGATCGGCTTGCCGGCCGCGAGCGCGAGGCGGGACACCTCGAGGAAGTCCTCCGGGTGCCTGATCGACTCGACGAACAGCATGATGACCTTCGTCGCCTCGTCTTCGACGAGGTAGCGCATCACGTCGGTCATCGAGATCATCGACTCGTTGCCCATCGAGACGAGCAGGCTGAGTCCGGCATCCCTCGTCTGCGCGAGCTGGATGACGGCGCTCGCGAGCGCGCCGCTCTGCAGCACCACGCCGATCGAGCCGCGCTTCAGCTCACCGCTGATAAGCAGGCCGTACGGCGTGATGCCGGAGGCGACGTTGACGTAGCCGTTCCCGTTCGGGCCGAGAACGGTGATGCCGCGCTCCTCGGCGAGCCGCACGAGCCGGGCCTCGAGCTCCGCGCCCACCTCGCCGACCTCGCCGAAGCCGGAGGTCAGCACGACGGCGCTGCGGATGCCGGCATCCGCGATGTGCTCCATGACCTCGAGCACCGCCCCGGTCGGCACCATGACGAACGCCAGGTCGACGACCTCGGGCAGCTCGGCCACCGAGGTGTACGACTGCTGGCCGTGAACGACGACCCCGCGCGGGTTCACGAGGTAGACCCTGCCAGGGAAGTCGGCCAGGTTCTTGAACAGCGACAGCGACCAGACGGACTTGTCCGTCGCGCCGACGAGGGCGATCGACTTCGGGTTGAACAGCTCTCTGACGCGCTCGACCGTGATCCCGGCCGGAAGCGCCTGGGTGTCCGTCATCGCTACGCGCCGATCTCGCTGACCTTGGCGTAGCCCTTGATGAGGTTGCGGGCGATGGTGCGCTTCTGGATCTCGTCCGTGCCCTCGAAGATGCGCAGCAGGCGCAGCTCGCGGTACCAGCGCTCGATCGGCAGCTCCTTCGTGTAGCCCATGCCGCCGTGGATCTGCAGCACCCGGTCGACGACGCGGTTCGCCATCTGCGAGCCGGTCAGCTTCGCCATCGAGGCCGCGTGCCGGTTGTCCTTGCCGTTCTCGAGCAGCCACGCGGCGTACAGCGTCAGCCACCTGGCCTGCTCGATCTCGATGTGCGAGTCGGCGATGTGCCACTGGATCGCCTGGTACTCGGCGATCGGATGCCCCATCGAGACGCGGTTCTTCGCGTGCTCGATCGCCATCTCGAGCAGGCGCTCCGCCGCGCCGATCGCGCGGGAGGGAATGAGGTAGCGGCCGTTGCCGATCCACTGCATCGCCAGCTTGAAGCCCCAGCCGACCTCGCCGAGCACGTGGTCGCCCGGCACGCGGACGTTGTCGAAGTTGAGCGCGGCGGGGCCCCACTCGCCCATGGTCGGAATCGGCGTCGAGGTCCACCCCATCGCCCGGTCGACGAGGAAGCAGGTGATGCCGCCGTTGGCGCCCTTCTCGGGGTTCGTGACGGCGAACACCATCACGAAGTCGGCCTCGTTCCCGTTCGTGATGAAGATCTTCTCGCCGTTGATGATCCAGTCGTCACCGTCCCTGGTGGCGCGGGTGCGGATGTTGGTGGCATCCGACCCCGCTCCCGGCTCGGTGATCGCGAAGCAGCTGCGCCGCTCGCCGTTGATCGTCGGGATCAGGTACTCCTGCTTCTGAGCCTCGGTGCCCGCGTACAGGATGTTGTCGGCCGTGCCGCCGAAGCTGAACGGCACGAAGGTGCGGCCACCCTCCATCGCGACGATCGAGGTCATGACGGCGCCGAGGTCGGTGCCGCCGTACTCCTCGGGCGTTCCGATGCCCCAGAAGCCGGCGGCCTTGGCCTTGGCGCGCAGCTCCTTCTGCTGCTCGGGCTCGAGACCGGGCTTGCCCTCGCGCTCGTTCCGCAGCACCTGCGGCTCGAAGGGCATCACCTCCTTCTCGATGAAGTCGCGGATGCTGTCGCGGACCATGCGCTGCTCGTCAGAGAGCGAGAAATCGATCATTGTGCCTGCTCCAAGTACTCGTCGTTGAGTGAGAAGAAATGAGAAGAACGGATGCCTCAGGCCTTCGGGCCGCCGGCGACGTAGATGACCTGGCCGGAGACGTAGGACGAGTCCTCGCTCACCAGGAAGGAGATGACGTTCGCGATGTCCTCCGGGCGCCCGACCCGGCGCACCGGGATCTGCTTGGAGGCCGCCTCCTGCATCGCGTCGAAGTCGACGCCGGTGCGCTCGGCGGTCGCGCGGGTCATGTCGGTGACGATGAAGCCCGGCGCGACGGCGTTGACGTTGATGCCGAACGGCCCGAGCTCGATCGCGAGCGACTTCGTGAAGCCCTGCATGCCGGCCTTGGCCGCCGAGTAGTTCGCCTGGCCGCGATTGCCGAGCGCCGAGGTACTCGACAGGTTGACGATCTTGCCCCACTTGTTCGGCACCATCTGCGCCTGTGCGGCCCGCGACCACAGGAACGCACCGCGCAGGTGCACGCCGAGCACGGTGTCCCAGTCGCTCGTGCTCATCTTGAAGAGCAGGTTGTCGCGCAGCACGCCGGCGTTGTTGACGAGCACGCCGATGGCGCCGAGCTCGCTCTGCACGCGCTCGGCGGCGGCGGTGACGGATGCCTCGTCGCTGACGTCGCACGCCACGCCGATCGCCCGCCGCCCGAGCGCCGTGATCTCGGCGACCGTGGCCTGCGTGGCCTCTTCGTTGATGTCGATGACGGCGACGTCGGCGCCGTCAGAGGCGAGGCGCACGGCGGTGCGGCCGCCGATGCCTCGGCCGGCGCCGGTGACGACGGCGACCTTGCCTTCCAAGCCGGACATTGACCCTCCCCATTGATGGTCATCTGAATGGTCATCGCGGACCTGCCCCAGAACAGAACGTTGTTCTAGAACACGGTTCAGACATTAGGAGGCGGGAGGGGCCTCGTCAAGCATCCGTCTGTGTCACGCGACGGTCGCGATGCGGCGGATGATCGCCAGGGTCTCGTCGATGATCACGTCGATGTCGGCCTTGCGGCGGGCGCGCGCGATCGCGCTCTCGCCCTCGACGACGGTGCGGATGAGAATGCGCACGCGCAGCCGGTTCGCGAGGGTGTCCTCGAGGCCGAGCAGCGTCATGTTGTTCTTCGCCCAGGCGGCGCCGACGTCGGTGCCGAGCGCGTCGTAGCCGGGCGGGCCGTCGCCGCCGCGGAACAGCAGTGTGAGCTTCGCGTTGCCGCGCGCGACGTCGAGGTAGCCGCGCGATCCGGCGATGAACAGCTCGACGGGGTCGGTCACTCCTGCGTGCTTCGCCGCGGCGACGGCTGCGGCTGCCGCCTCGCTGTAGACGGCCTCGAACTCCGACCACAGTGCGAGGAACAGGTCGGCCTTGCCGGTGAAGTGGTGGTAGACGCTGCCCACGCTGAGGCCGGAACGCTCGACGATGTGCGCGATGTTCGCGTCGGTGTAGCCCTCAGCGATGAACACCTCGCGCGCGGCGTCGAGAATCACGCGCCGCGTGCGCTCGGTGCGGCCCCACTGGCGTGCCGGGCGAGCGGCGCCGGCCGTCGTGCTTCCTGTGTCGGTGCTCACCGCGCCCCCTTCGTCGGCTGATTCAAACACATCTTGCGAGCGCTTCGGCGACCGTGTTAGAACATCATTCTAGAACCGGATTTGGTTCTCTTTGCCAATGGCGGCAGCAGGAGGTCGATGATGACAGCCGACGTGCTCTCGTTCTGGCCGCCTAAGCCGGATGTGAGCAGGGCCGTCGCACCGGGAATCCGCCATCTGCTCGCGCCCAACGCGAGCTCGTGGACCTACGAGGGCACGAACTCGTACGTCATCGCGAGCGGCGACAGCGCCGTGCTCATCGACCCGGGCTGCGAGGTGCCGAGCCATCACGAGGCCCTGCGCCGCGCGGGCCGCGAAGGGCGCCGCACGGTCACCGCCGTGCTGCTGACCCACGACCACCCGGACCACAGCGACGGGGCGCGTACGCTCGCGGCATCCCTCGACGTCCCCATCATTGGCATGTCGCCCCGCTTCGCCGACGAGTTCCTCAGCGACGGGCAGGTGCTGCGCATCGGCGAGCTCGACGTCCACGTCGTGCACACTCCCGGCCACAGCGACGACTCGATCTGCCTGTGGATGCCGCAGCAGGGCACCCTGCTGACGGGCGACACGCTGCTCGGCGCCCGCTCCTCCGGTGTGATGGGCACGCTGAGCGAGCTGCTCGGCTCGCTCGAGTGGCTGCGCAAGCTCGTCGGCGACCGCGAGGTGCTCGCCCTGCCCGGCCACGGGCCGGCGTTCACCGATGTCGTCGAGTCCGCCACGCGTGTGATCGACGTGCGCATGAAGCGCATCGACGAGGTGCGCGGGCACATCGCCGACGGGGTGACGACGCTCGAGGGGCTCACCCGGCTGCTCTACCCGAACCACTCGGGGTCGAAGGTGGTGTTCGCGGTTTCCACGGTGGTCTCGACCGTGACGTACCTGCTCGAGCAGCAGGGCGTGCGCGGCATCCCCGATCCCGTCCAGCGCGCGGCGGTCGCCGCCGACGTCGATCGCTACGAGCAGCAGCTCGCCGAGCGCATGCGCGCGCACAAGAAGGAAGTCGACGCAGAGGTCGACAGAGAGGAAAACCGTGTCTGAAGGCCCCGTGCCCGAGCCGACTCCGGAGACCCGTCCCTTCTGGGAGGGCACCGCGGTCGGGGAGCTCCGCATCCAGAGGTGCAACGTGTGCGAGAAGTTCTACTTCTACCCGCGGCCGTACTGCCCGACGTGCCTGTCGGAGGACGTGGAGTGGCGCGCGGTCTCCGGTCGCGGCTCGCTGGCGTCGTACAACATCAACTACCGGCCGATGCCGATGTTCAAGACCGACCAGCCGCAGGTCATCGCGCTCGTCGAGCTGGACGAGGGCGTGCGCCTCATGTCGAACATCGTCGGTGTCGAGCCCGTGCCCGAGAAGCTGCCGCTCGGGCTGCGGCTCACGGTCGGCTTCGAACCCCGGGGAGACCAGTTCCTGCCGGTGTTCTCGCCGGCGGCCGACGGGGAGGGCGAGTGACGATGACGACGCAGAGCATGCACGGCGGCAACGTCGCCATCGTCGGCGCCTCGGAGACCGACCGCATCGGCGCGCTGCCCGACGTGTCGATGATCCATCTGCACACGAACGCGGCTAGGCGGGCGATCGCGGATGCCGGCATCGACAAGTCCGAGATCGACGGTGTCGCCACCGCGGGGCCCACGCCCATCGAGGTCGCCGACCAGCTCGGCATCCGCCCGCGCTGGGTCGACGGCACCATGATCGGCGGCTGCAGCTTCATGGCGCTGGTGCGCCACGCGGCGGCGGCCATCGCCTCGCGCGCCGCGAGCGTCGTGCTCGTGACGCACGGCGAGTCCGGCCGCTCGCGCGTCGGCGTTCCCGGCTACGGCCGCGCGGCATCCTCGATCTCCGGCCAGTTCGAGGCACCCTACGGGGCGCTCGCTCCGTATTCGTCGTTCACGACGCCCGTGCTCGCCTTCATGAAGGCCCGGGGCTTCACCCGGGAGGATCTCGCCGAGGTGGTCGTCTCGCAGCGGCTGTGGGCGATCCCGAACGAGCGCGCCTCGCGCCGTGACCCCATCGATGTCGAGGGGGTGCTGGCTGCGGCGCCGATCGCGTACCCGTTCACGAAGGACATGTGCTGTGTGGTCACGGATGCCGGCGGCGCGCTCGTCGTCACGAGCGCCGAGCGCGCCCGCGATCTGCCCTCCGCCGACCGCGCGGTCTACCTGCTCGGCTCGGGTGAGGGCACCGAGAGCGTGATCGTCTCGCAGATGGACCAGCTCGACAGCTTCGGCCCCTTCCGCCGCGGCGCGCAGGAGGCCTTCCAGACCGCAGGGCTCAGCCACGACGACATCGACCACGTCATGTTCTACGACGCGTTCGCCCACCTGCCGCTCTACATGCTCGAAGACACCGGCTTCGTCGGGAAGGGCGAGTCCGCCGCCTTCTTCAAAGAAGGCCACACACGGCCGGGCGGCGACCTGCCGATCAACACCCAGGGCGGCGGCCTCTCCTACACGCACTCGGGCATGTACGGCATGTTCGCGATCCAAGAAGCGGTCAGACAGCTACGCGGCGAAGCCGTCGTACAGGTGCCCGACGTGAAGACGAGCTTCGTACAAGGCGTCGGAATGATGTTCGGCGCAGGAGGGAGCCTGGTGCTGTCGAACCAGCGAGGCTGACACCCTCACGGGCCGTCGGCCCACCTTTTCCACGCATCTTCCAGCGCTCGCAGTTGAGCACCAATCCAGGGCAATGGCGCCCATGCGGTCACGCCTGCCCTTTTTCGAACCTTCACGCAGGGCAGGAAATGACAACTACCACCATCGCACCCCTCACCGGCGTCGACCGGCGCCTCGCAGCGCTGCGCATCAAGCCGGTCAACGCCGTGGCCATCGTGGCCGCCATGATCGTGTTCGTCGGCGACGCTCAGGCGCTCGCGCTGATCCCCCTCTCGAACACCATGCAGAAGGAATACGGGCTCACGCCGTCCGAGTCGAGCCTCGTGCTCGCCATCCTCGGCCTCGTCGGCGCCGGCTTCCTGCCGGTCCTCACCCGACTCGCCGAGCGCATCAGCCTGCGCACCTTCCTCTTGATCGGCGTCGCGCTCGTGACGATCGGCAATGCGGCCTGCGCGCTTGCCCCCGGCTTCACGATGCTGCTCATCGGCCGCGGCATCATCGGCTTCAGCGCGGCCATGCCGATCGCCCTCGCGCTTGTCCGCGAGAAAGCCGACAGCGAGCACAGCACGAACCGCGCGCTCGCGGTGGTGACCGCGGCCGTCGGCGTCAGCGTCGTGTTCTCCTTCCTGCTCGGCGGCTTCATCCTCGAGGTCGGCGGGCACGTCAACACGGTGTTCTGGGTGATGGCGGCCGTCGGCCTCGCGACGCTGCTGGTCGGCTTCGTGATCGTGCCCGACTACCGCACGAGCCGGCGGCAGCGGATCGACTTCGCCGGCGCGATCGCGCTGCTCGTCGGCCTCACCCTCGTCGCCATCGGCATCGGCTTCGTCGACAGCTGGGGCGTGACCGGCCTTCTCGTGCTCGTCGCGGGCCTGGTCGTGATGGTGCTGTGGGTGGTCATCGAGCTGAACGTGAAGGATCCCATGATCGACCTGCGGCGCACCTTCCGCCGCTACACGGTGCCCGCCTACATCCTGGGCGGACTCTTCGGCGCGGTCGCGGTCATCTCGAACCTCGCCGTGACGAGCTACGGCGAATTCGACCCGAAGCCGTTCCAGTCGGTGCCGGAGCTCGCCGGCCCGCTCGGCTACGGCTGGGGCCTCATCGTGCTGCAGACCTCGCTGTTCCTGATGCCGACGGCGCTGTTCGTGCTGATCGGCGGGTTCACCGTCGGGCGCATCATCACGCGCATCGGCGTGAAGACGACGTTCTACATCGCGGCAGGCTGCACCATCGTCGCGTTCGCCCTGATGGCCATCGGGCACACGCAGATCTGGGCGAACGCCGTCGGCATGGGCATCTGGGGCGCGGCATACGCGCTCGGCAGCACCGCGGCCAACGCGGCGGTCCTGCACGCGGCGGGCGACACCGAGGGCGCGCAGTTCTCCGCGGCATCCTCGACCATGGTCGCCACCATCGGCGGACTCGCGGCACCGGTCTTCACGGCCATCCTGTACGCGTTCGCCGTCGCGGTCCCGCTGCCGGACGGCAAGGGCGGCACGGTGCCCACCGCGATCCCGACGGTCACCTCGTATGTGAACGTGTACTGGGCGCTCGTGGTCGGCGGCGTGCTCATGCTGATCTTCGCCGTGCTGCACAAGACGCAGAAGTTCCGGGGCGGCGTGGATCTCGCCGCCGAGCCCGCGGTGGTGCCGATCCCGGGGGCGGCCGAGTAGCGGCCCCGCTAGCCTGGAGCCGTGGCCCCCGGCACCCCGGTCGAAGCGAGACTGCGCGCACTCATCCAGGCGAACGCGCAGCTCGTCTCCGCGCTCGACATCGAGGTCGTGCTGCGCCGCATCGTCGAGCTCGCGATCGAGCTCTCGGGCGCGCAGTACGGCGCCCTCGGGGTGCTGTCGGCGACGGCGCCGACCACCCCGACGGGCAAACGCCTCGAGCGCTTCATCTACGTCGGCCTCGATCAGGACGAGGCGCGCGCGATCGGCCATCTGCCCGACGGCCACGGACTGCTCGGCGCCCTCATCGACGATCCGCGGCCGATCCGCCTCGACGAGATCGGCGTCGACGCGCGCTCCGTCGGCTTCCCCGCGCACCACCCGCCGATGCGCGAGTTCCTCGGCGTGCCCGTGCACTCGCGCGACACGATCTTCGGCAACCTCTACCTCACCAACCACGCGGGCGGCTTCACGGAGGACGACCAGGAGGTCGTGACGGCGCTCGCCGCGACCGCCGGCCTCGCGATCCAGAACGCGCGGCTGTACACCGAGACCGCGCGCCGTCAGGCGTGGACGGCCGTGACCGCCGAGATCACCGCGGCGCTCCTCGCGGGCGACGGCCGCGACCCGCTCGCCCTGATCGCGGAGCGCGTGCACGACACCGCCGACGCGGCCGTCGTGATGGTGATGGTGCCGACGAGCAGGGCAGAAGATGAGGGCAGGGGCGCGGATGCCGGCGAGCCGGGCACCCTGCGCGTCGCCGCCGTCTCGGGCATCGGGTGGGAGGACGCGCTCGGCGACGAGGTCGCCATCGCCGACTCCCTCGCCGGCCGGGCGTTCTCCAGCGGCCAGGCGGCGTATGCCGAGACCCTGCCCGTGGCATATGCCCACGACGGCATGCTCGGCCCGACTCTCGCACTGCCGCTCACCGCGGACGGGGCGAACAGCGGCGTGCTCGTCATCGGGCGGGCGACCGACCAGGTCGCGTTCAGCGAGGCGACGCGTCAGCTGGCGGCCGAGTTCGCTGGCCAGGCGAGCCTCGCGCTCGCCCTCGCCGAGGCGCGGGACGCCCGGCAGCGCATGGCCGTCGTGCGCGATCGCAGCCGCATCGCCCGCGAGCTGCACGACAACGTGATCCAGCAGCTCTTCGGGTCTGGGCTCGAGCTGCAGGGGCTGCTCGGCACCGGCATCCGTCCAGATGCCGGCGCGAGCATCCAGCGCGTCACCGAGCAGCTCGACGACGCGATCAGCCAGATCCGGCTCGCGATCTTCGCGCTGACGGCGACGCAGACGGATGCCTCGTCGCTGCGCCACCGCGTCATCGACGTCGTCGAGCAGTACCGGCACGAGCTGCTGCGCAGCCCGCGCATCGACTTCCGCGGGGCGCTCGACTCGACCGTGACGCCCGAGCTGGCCGACGACGTCGTCGCCGTCGTGCGCGAGGCCGTGTCGAACACGGTGAAGCACGCCCGCGCGCGCACCGTCAACGTGTCGGTCGCTCTCGCCGACGGCCGATTGCGGGTCGAGGTCGCCGACGACGGGCAGGGCGGGGTGGATGCCTCGAGCCGGCGCTCCGGCCTCGCCAATCTGCACGCCCGTGCGGAAGCCCGCGGGGGCACCTTCACGATCGAGTCGCCGACGACCGGAACCCGCATCGTGTGGGAGGTCCCGATCGGCGCCTGACCCGCGCCGTTGTTCCCGGTGTGCATGACTGTTCCCGTTCGGTCCGGCGATGTGCCCGAAAGGCGCAATTGTGCCCGCAGCACCGGGCACAGTCGCGCCGAATGGGAACTGTTGCGCGGCATCCGCCCATCCAGCGCCCTTCGATAGGCTGGCCGCGTGCTGCTCAGCGACCGCGACATCAAGTCCGAACTCGACAGCGGCCGGATCGCGCTCGACCCATACGAGCCCGTGATGATCCAGCCGTCCAGCATCGACGTGCGGCTCGACCGCTTCTTCCGGCTGTTCTCGAACCACAAATACCCGTTCATCGATCCGGCCGAAGACCAGCCCGACCTCACCCATCTCGTGGAGGTCGACGGCGACCAGCCGTTCATCCTGCACCCCGGCGAGTTCGTGCTGGGCTCGACCTACGAGCGCGTCACCCTGCCCGACGACATCGCCGCGCGCCTCGAGGGCAAGAGCTCGCTCGGTCGCCTCGGCCTGCTCACGCACTCGACGGCCGGATTCATCGACCCGGGGTTCACGGGCCACGTCACCCTCGAGCTCAGCAACGTGGCAACGCTGCCCATCAAGCTGTGGCCGGGAATGAAGATCGGCCAGATGTGCTTCTTCCGGCTGACCTCGCCGGCTGAGAAGCCCTACGGCTCCGCCGATTACAGCTCGCGCTACCAGGGGCAGCGCGGCCCGACGGCATCCCGCAGCTACCTCAACTTCCATCGCACCGACGTCTCGTCCACCGAGACCGGTCGACCGGAGAACTGACCACCCACCACCGACGCAGGAGGCCCCGATGGAACTCGACACCGCCACAGGACAGTTCGTCGAGGCTCTGCTCGCCGAGGGCCATCACAGCCTGCGCAACTTCCGCAAGCTCGTCGGCTCGTGGCACGTGACGGGGCAGCGCCTCGATGAGGCCACCGGCGAGTGGATTCCCCGCGAGTTCGACTACCTCGTCGCGTGGGTGCTCGAGGGCCGGGCCATCCAGGACCTCGAGGTGGTCACGCAGCCCGACGGCACGCGGCGCACCGTCGCGATCGGCCTGCGCGTCGCCGACCCGCACGCAGGCATCGCCCGGGTGAGCTTCTTCGCCCCCGACGCGAACGAGTTCACGAGCATGATCGCCTCGACGTGGCGCGGCGGCGTCCGGCAGGACGGCTCGCAGAACGACGGCCGCCCGATCAGGTGGAACTTCACCGACATCCGCGAGGACGCCTACGACTGGCAGGGCTGGGTCTCCGACGACGAGGGCGCGACCTGGCGGCTCGTCGAGGAGCTGCACGGCATCCGTACTGCCTGACTCGAGGCTTATGCGAGCGGCACACGGATGCCGCGATCCGAGGCGCCCTTCGCTGCGAAGTGTGCCCCTCAGCCCTCCAGCCGACCTGACCAGTACCCCGGTTTTCGTCGTTCGTGCGCATACGCGATTACGACGACTTCGTCGTCGGATGGGACGTAGATGACACGGTAGGGGAAGACTGCCACCCTTCGGCTGCGCACCACGGCACCGTCGGGCCCCCGGCGCACGATCGGCCATGAATGCGGCCACTCTCGGATGTCCGAGAGCGCAGCGACGATCTCCGCGTCAAAATCGTCACCGAGCCCGGCCCGCTGTCGATGGTAGTAGGCGATCGTGGTGAGCAATTCGTCAGTCGCCGCGGCATGCTCGCGCCAGGGCGGCGTCACTCGTGGAGCTTGGCGAGGAGCGTTCGAACCCTGGCCCGAGATTCCTCGCCATCGATGAGTTCGGCGGTGCCGTTCACGACCTCAGCGACCCGGCGGTCGATCACCTCGTTCCACGCAGCATCGACCTCGGCGGGCGTCTCGTCGTCAACGTCTTCCTCGAGAGTCAGCAACAACTGGTGCGCCAACTCTGCGCGCTGTTCGTGAGAAAGCGCTCGCGCGGTCTCGAGTACCGTCGTGACATCCGTTGACATACCGTGAGTGTACGTCGGGGTCCCGACATCCCCGTCGGGTCGACGTCACCTGTGGAAACTGACGCCTGTAGTCCCCGAGGGGCGCAAGCGCTGCGACTCGAGGCCGCCGCCGTTCTGTAGGGTTTCGGCGTGAGTGACAAGGACCCGCACGCAGCCCACGAGCCGAGCCCCGGCGGCTTAGCCACCCCAGAGCATGCTTCCGAGTATGGGTCGGCGGTGCTGACGGGCGCGCGGGTTCGGCTGCGCGCCGCCGAGCCCGCGGACCTTGAGAGGCTCGCGAGCTGGTATCGCGATGCCGAGTTCACTGTGCTGCAGAGCGAGACGTTCCAGATCGCCTCGCAGGCCGAGACGGTCGAGCAGATGAAGAAGTGGTTCAGCAACGACGGCGTTCGCGGCGGTGGCAACTTCGCGGTGGAATCGCTGGACTCGGGCGAGGTCGTCGGCGGTGTCAACATCTGGGGCGGCCGACTGCCGGAGAGGGCGGGCACGCTCGCCATTCAGATCGGCGGCCCATTCGTGGGCAAGGGCTTCGGCACCGACGCCCTGCGGGTGGCCGTTGACTTCGCCTTCCGAGAGCTCGGCCTCAACCGCCTTCAACTGACCGTTGCGGCGTTCAACAGTCGCGGCATCAAGGCGTATCAGAAGGCCGGATTCGTCGTCGAGGGGCGCCGCCGGCAGGCGACGTTCCACGACGGGCGGTTCCACGACCAGCTGCTGATGGCGATCCTTTTCGAGGAGTGGGCCGGCTCGCGCGGCTGAGGGGCGGCGAGGTCGCGAAACCACCGAGACGTTCCAAAACGGGCTTCTGCCGATTCAGAGGCCCATTTCGGAACGTCTCGATGCGGGATGCCGCGAAGCGTGCCGCTCAGTCCTCCGCCGGGCGTAGCCGCAGCGACTCGAGGCCGCCGTCGACCGTGATCGACGTGCCCGTCGTCGAGCGCGAGCGGGGGCTCGCGAGATAGGCGACGGCATCCGCCACCTCGGCGGCCGAGACCAGACGTCCGTGCGGCTGTCGCGCCTCGAGCGCCGCGCGCTCGGCGACCGGATCGGCGGCGGCCGACAGCAGGCGCCCGACCCACGGCGTGTCCGCGGTGCCCGGGTTCACGCAGTTGACCCGGATGCCTTCCCGCAGGTGATCCGCCGCCATGGCCCGCGTCAGGCTGAGCACCGCCCCCTTCGTCGCCGAGTAGAGCGCGCGCTGGGGCAGCCCCACGTTGGCGGCGACCGAGCAGGTGTTCACGATCGCAGCGGCCGGCGACTTCCGCAGCGCGGGAAGCGCCGCCCGCGTCACGCGCACCATGCCGACGACGTTCACGTCGAAGACGCGGTGCCACTCGGCATCCGTATTGTCCTCGACACCGCCCTGCGCGCCGATGCCGGCGTTGTTGACGACCACGTCGAGTCGGCCGAACCGGGCGACGACGGCGTCGATCGCGGCCTGCACCGAGGAGTCATCCGTCACGTCCGCCGTCACCGCGAACACGTCGGCGGCGCCGGATACATCGCGATCGAGCACTGCCACCGTGGCGCCGCGCGCACCCAGCTCGGCCGCGATCGCGGCGCCGATTCCAGATGCCCCGCCCGTCACGACCGCGACGAGGCCGTCGAACTCCGTACTCATCGCGCGACCCCCGCCGCCACGAACTCCTGCCGCTGCCGCCCGAGTCCTTCGATCTCGAGCTCGACCACGTCGCCGGCCTTCAGGTAGGGGAACCGCCCGGAGAGCGCGACGCCCTGCGGCGTGCCGGTGAGCACGAGGTCGCCCGGCTCGAGCGCGAGGTACTGGCTGAGCTGGTAGACGATCGTCGCGACGTCGAAGACCATGTCGGCCGTGTTCGAGTCCTGCCGGGGCTCGCCGTTGACCCAGCTGCGCAGGCGCAGGTTCTGGTGCGAGACCTCGTCGGGCGTCACGAGCACGGGGCCGGTCGGGCAGAACCCGGGCGCGGACTTGCCCTTCCCCCACTGACCGCCCGAGATCTCGAGCTGCCACTCCCGCTCGGAGAGGTCGTTCGCGAGCACGAAGCCGGCCACGTGCTCGAGCGCCTCATCGGGCGACGAGAGGTAAAGCGCGCGGGTCCCGATCACGACGCCGAGCTCGACCTCCCAGTCGGTCTTCTCACTGCCGCGGGGGATCTCGACCGCGTCGTCGGGGCCGACCACGGTGCTCGGGGTCTTGAGGAACACGATCGGCACCTCGGGCGGCTCCGAGCCGGACTCGGCGGCGTGCGCCGCGTAGTTCATGCCGATGCACAGCACCGCGCTCGGTCGGGCGATGGGCGCGCCGATGCGCAGCGTCTCAGCAGCGGGAAGCGGCGCCAGCTCGCGTGCCGTCAGCGCGGCGGCGGCCCGGGCAGGCCCGCCGCTCGACAGGAACGCGCCGTCGATGTCGGGCGTCACCGGCCTCAGGTCGTAGGCGACGTCGCCGTCGACGAGTACGGGGATCTCCTGGCCGAGGGGCCCGAGGCGCGCGAATTTCACTCTTCTCCTGCTTCCTTGCGATCGAATGCGATGACGGATGCCTGAAACATCTGACCTGAGCCTAGCTGTCGCCCGCATCTTGGCTCCATCTCCGTTGTTGACACTCTAGACATCCGATGTCTAGGCTCGCCACTCGTGAGCCTCATCGCCGAGTTCCAGACGCACGACGTGCGCTTCCCCACCTCGCTCCTTCTCGACGGCTCCGATGCCATGAATCCCGACCCCGACTATTCCGCGGCCTATCTGCGCATCGCGACCGACGCGGGCGACGGCCTCGAGGGGCACGGCTTCGTGTTCACGATCGGACGCGGCAACGACGTCGAGGTCGCGGCGATCCAGGCGCTCGCGCCCTATGTGCTCGGCCGGAACGCGGAGGAGCTGCTCGCCGACCTCGGCGGCGTCTGGCGCGAGCTGCAGCACGACTCGCAGCTGCGCTGGCTCGGGCCCGAGAAGGGCGTCATGCACATGGCGATCGGCGCCGTCGTGAACGCCCTGTGGGACCTGCGCGCCAAGCGCGAGGGCAAGCCGCTCTGGCGGCTGCTCGGCGAGCTCTCGCCTGAGGAACTCGTCGATCTCGTCGACTTCCGCTACCTGAGCGACGCGCTCACCCGCGACGAGGCGCTCGCCATCCTGCGCGACGCAGAGCCCGGCCGCGCGGCCCGCATCGCGCGGCTCGAGGCCGAGGGCTACCCCGCTTACACGACGACGCCGGGCTGGCTCGGCTACAGCGACGAGAAGCTCGCCAGGCTTAGCCGCGAGGCGGTCGCCGAAGGCTTCGCGCAGATCAAGCTCAAGGTGGGGGCGAGTCTCGACGACGACGTCCGCCGGCTCGGAATCGCCCGCGAGGCGGTCGGCCCCGGCATCCGTATCGCCGTCGATGCCAACCAGCGCTGGGACGTCGCCGAGGCGATCGACTGGATGCGCCGGCTCGCCCGCTTCGACATCGCCTGGATCGAGGAGCCGACCAACCCCGACGACGTGCTCGGCCATGCGGCGATCGCGCGCGGCATCGCGCCGATCCCGGTGGCGACCGGCGAGCACGGCGCGAACCGGGTGATGTTCAAGCAGTTCCTGCAGGCGGGGGCGCTGCAGGTGCTGCAGATCGACTACTCGCGCGTGGCCGGCGTGAACGAGAACATCGCGATCCTGCTGCTGGCGGCGAAGTTCGGGGTGCCCGTGTGCCCGCATGCGGGCGGAGTTGGGCTGTGCGAGGCGGTGCAGCATCTCGCGATGTTCGACTTCATCGCGGTGTCCGGCACGACCGACGACCGCATGATCGAGTTCGTCGACCACCTGCACGAGCACTTCACGGCCCCCGTCGACGTGCATGACGGGCGGTACTGGCCGCCGGCCGCCCCTGGGGCGGGCACCGAGATGCACGCCGGCTCGATCGCGCAGTACGAATTCCGGGTGACGGATGCCTGAACCGGGCGTTCCCCTCGGCCGGCTGGGGTTCGGGGTCGCCTCGCTCGGCAACCTGTTCATGGAGCTCTCGGACGAGAGGGCGTTCGAGATCCTCGACGAGGCGTGGGCGGCGGGCATCCGCTCCTTCGACACGGCGCCGCACTATGGCCTCGGACTCTCCGAACGGAGGATCGGCACGTTCCTCGCCACGAAGCCGCGCGACGAGTTCGTGCTCTCGACGAAGGTCGGCCGACTGCTCGAGCCCGACCCGGGCGCGGACGGCCTCGACGACGAGGGCTTTCGCGTTCCCGCGACGATGAAGCGGGTATGGGGATTCGACGCGGATGCCGTGCGCCGCAGTCTCGACGCATCGCTTGAGCGCCTCGGACTCGACCGCGTCGACATCGTCTACATTCACGACCCCGAGCGCAGCGACATCGGACTGGACGCTGCGCTCGCCACGGCGGTTCCGGCGGTCGCGGCGCTGCGCGACGAGGGCGTCGTCGGCCAGGTCGGCATCGGCACGATGGTGAACGAGGCCGTCGTCGCGGCGGTGCGCACCGGTGCGCTCGATCTCGCGATGATCGCCAACCGGCTCACGCTCGCCGATCACTCGGCACTCGACGAGGCGGTGCCCGCCTGCCGCGAGCACGGCGTCGGCGTCGTTGCCGCGGCCGTCTTCAACACCGGGCTGCTCGCGCATGCCGAGCCTCACGGGCGCTTCGAATACGCGGATGCCGACCCGCAGCTTCTGCGTCGGGTGCGCCGCATCGCGGCGGTGTGCGCCTCTCATGGCGTCGACGTGCCGACGGCGGCGCTGCACTATCCGCTGCGCCGGGGCGCCCAGACGGTTGTCGTGGGCGCGAACGGGCCCGGGCAGATCGCGCAGAACGCAGCGCGGCTCGAGACGCACGTGCCCGAGGAACTGTGGGCGGAGCTCGAGGCAGACGGGCTCTGATGACCATCATCGACGCGCACGTGCACCTGTGGGATCCGGCCGACGGCTACGCCTGGCTCGCGAACGTCGACCCCGGTCTGCGCCGGCCGATCACCGCGGCCGATGTGCGGGCAGAGCTCGACGCCGCGGGTGTCGCCGAGGCGATCCTCGTGCAGGCCGACGACACGGCGGCTGACACCGGCCGCATGCTGGCGGCCGCCGCCGCGCACGAGTGGATCGTCGGCGTCGTGGGCTGGGTGCCGCTCGACGACGCGGCGCGCGCGGCGAGCGAGCTCGAGCGCCGCGCGACGGAGCCGAAGCTGCGGGGCATCCGCCACCTCGTCCACGAGGACCCGCGCGGCGACTTCCTCGCGCTGCCCGCAGTGCGCGCGTCGCTGGCGCGGGCCGCGAGGCTCGGCTTGGTTTTCGACATTCCGGATGCCTGGCCAAGGCACCTCGCGCAGGCATCCGATCTCTCCGCCGCCCTGCCCGAGCTCACGGTCGTGATCGACCACCTCGCCAAGCCGCCCTTCGGCGGCGCCGACTGGGGCGACTGGGCGGCCGCGCTGACGGCCGTCGCCGCGCACCCAAACACCGTCGCGAAGGTCTCCGGCCTGCATACGGGCGGCGTCGCACACCCGGTTGACACGGTGCGCCCCGCGTGGGAGCTCGCCCTCGAGCTGTTCGGCCCCGACCGGCTGCTGTACGGCAGTGACTGGCCGATGACCGCCGCGGGCAGCGGCTACCTGTCGACCTGGAGCCAGCTCGGCGCGCTGATCGGCGAGCTCGCGCCGATCGAGCAGACGGCGATCTACGCGGGCACGGCGCGCCGCGTCTACGGATTGGAGAACGGATGCTGACCGGAATCGACCCCGTCCTCTCCGGCGAGTTGCTGCTGCACCTCGACGCCATGGGTCACTCTGACGCGGTCGTCGTCGCCGACGCGCATTTCCCCGCCGAGCGCGTCGCCCAGCGCCTCGTGGTGCTGCCGGGCCTCGAGACGCCGCGCGTGCTCGCCGCGATCTGCTCGGTGCTGCCCCTCGACGACGCGCCCGCGCTCGACCTGATGGCGAGCGCCGACGGGAAGGAGCTGCCGGTGCAGGTGCAGCTCATGAAGGCGGCGGGCGTCGATGACGTAGGCACCCGCTTCGTCGACCGCTTCGCGTTCTACGACCTCGCGGAGCAGGCGTACCTCGTCATCCGCACCGGCGAGACGCGCATCTACGGCAACGCGCTGCTGCGCAAGGGCGTCGTGCGCTGAGGTGGGTCGACATGCCGCTCCGCGCAGTTGCGCTGCTCGGATCCGGCATGCGCTATTCGGATCCGAGCAGCGCACTGCGGATCGCAGCAGCGCGTGCAGAATGGCGCCGAGTCACGACGCCGCGCGGCGCAGCCAGTCCTCGACGCCGGCGATGTGCACGGCGGCGCGCGCGCGGACGAGCTCGGCGTCGCCCAGGGCGAGCGCATCGACGATCGCGCGATGCTCGGCGAGGGTGCGCTCCAGCACGTTCTCCTGCGTGAGACCGCGCCAGATGCGGGCGCGCAGCGTTCCGCCGGAGAGGTTGTCGAGCAGGCTGGTCAGGTAGTGGTTGCCGGCGAGCTCAGCGATGCCGTGGTGGAAGGAGACATCGTGATCGACGAGGCTGTCGATCGACGTCCCGCCGTCGACCGAGTCGACCATCGCGCCGAGGCGCTCGATGTCGGCATCCGTCGCCCTGCCCGTCGCCATCGCCGCCGCAGCGGGCTCCAGAATCCGCCGCACCGCGAACAGCTCGAGCACGGACGCGTCCTCGTGCAGGTCGACGACGAACGACATCGCCTCAAGCAGCAGCCCCGGATCGAGGCTCGTGACGAAGGTGCCGTCGCCGCGCCGCACGTCGAGCACGCGGATGATCTCGAGCGCCTTCACCGCCTCGCGCAGCGAGCTGCGCGACAGCCCCAGCGACTCGCTGAGCTCCTTCTCGGGAGGCAGCCGATCGCCGGGGCGCAGGCGGCCGTCGATGATCATCTTCTTGATCTTGAGGATCGCCTCGTCCGTGACGGCCATGCGACGAGCCTAAAGGTGGGGCCGGGCGATCAGACCGAGCGGGTGTCGCGCCGCACCTGGCGGTGCAGGTCCTCCATCTTCCCGTCGAGATCGGCCGCGACCTCCGCCGCCTCGCGCAGCCCGGCGAGCATCTCGGCCGGCACCTCGCGGTCGTACTTGTAATAGATCTTGTGCTCGAGGCTCGCCCAGAAGTCCATCGCGACGGTGCGCAGCTGCACCTCGACGACGACCGGCACGGGCCCGTCCGAGAGGAACACGGGGATCTCGATGATCGCGTGCAGGCTCTTGTAGCCGTTCGGCTTCGGGTTCGCGATGTAGTCCTTGACCTCGATCACGCGCACGTCGTCCTGCGCGGTCAGCGCGTCGAACACGCGGTACACGTCGCTCACGAACGAGCAGACGACGCGGATGCCGGCGATGTCGGTGATCGCGGACCGGATCGCCTGGTACGACGGCGCCACGCCCTTGCGCGCCACCTTCTCGAGCACCGACTCGGTCGTCTTGAGCCGCGAGTTCACGTGCTCGATGGGGTTCTCGGCGTGCAGCTGGGCGAACTCCTCGCGCAGGATCGAGATCTTCGTCATGACCTCGTCGATCGCGAATTTGTACGGCATCATGAACCGCGCGAAGTCGTCGCGCATGGCGTAGATCTCGCTGAGCGCCGAATCGCCGAGCTGCTCGATGACGGCCTCGGTGCCTTCGGTCACGATGCGCTTGTCGGCAGCCTCTGCGGGTTCGGTCTGACCTAGGGGAACGACATCGCTGGACACGCCCTCGAACCTATGGGGGCAACTTGAGCGGATGCCGCGAAGCAGCTGTCCCGATCGTTGATCAGCGCCCGCGCGCGGTGAGCTTCTCCTGCCCCGGCTTCACCGGGATCATCACCAGCAGGCCGATGAGCAGCACCAGGACGATACCGATGATGCCGTAGATCTGGTGGCCGAACAGGCCGACGAAGAGCGCGAACGCGGTCGGCGCGAGGAAGGTCGCGGCGCGGCCCGTCGTGGCATACAGCCCGAAGACCTCGCCCTCGCGCCCTTCAGGGATGATGCGCGCGAGGAAGGTGCGCGACGCCGACTGCGCCGGCCCGACGAACAGGCAGAGGATCAGGGCGAAGATCCAGAAGATCGTGGCGCCGCCTGAGTGCAGCGCGAACACGAGCGCGCCCGCCACGACCAGGCCGACGAGCGAGGTGATGATGACCGGCTTCGGCCCGACGCGATCGTCGAGGGGCCCCGTCGCGATCGTCGAGATCCCTGCGACGATGTTCGCCGCGATCGCGAAGATGATGACCTCGCCGCTCGAGAAGCCGAAGCTGCCCTGCGCGAGCACGCCGCCGAAGGTGAAGACGCCCGTGAGCCCGTCGCGGAAGATCGCCGAGGCGAGCAGGAACCAGATGGTGTTGCGGCTCAGCTTCCACAGCTCGGTGATGGTGCGCCACAGCGTGACGTAAGCGCCGAAGAACGAGGAGCGCTCGCGGGCGATCTCGCCCGGCACACGGGGCTCCTTCACCGCCACAAGCACGGGGATCGCGAACACCGCGAACCACACGGTCGCGACGAGCATGGAGATGCGGATGTTCCAGCCGCCCTCCGTCGAGACGTGCAGCGCCCCGCCGTCGCCGGAGATGAACAGGATGTACACGATCAGCAGTAGCACGATGCCGCCGACGTAGCCGAGGCCCCAGCCGAGGCCCGAGACGCGGCCGATCGTCTTCGGCGTCGAGACCTGCGTGAGCATCGCGTTGTAGTTGACCGCCGCCAACTCGTAGAACACCGTTCCGACGGCGACGGCGATGAGGCCGAACCACAGGAAGCCAGGCTCGGACTTCACGAACACCGTCGCGAGCAGCGACAGAGCGACGAGTGTCGAGAAGATCGCGAGCCAGAGCTTGCGCCGGCCTGCGGCATCCGACAGCTCCCCCGTCACCGGCGCGGTCAGCGCAACCAGCACGCCCGCGACGCCGAGCACCCAGCCGAGCAGCGCCGAGGTGTGGTCGGTGTCGCCGAAACTTGTGCTCGTGAGGTAGACCGTGAAGACGAAGGTCGTCGCGACGGCATTGAAGGCGCTCGACCCCCAGTCCCACGCACCCCACGCGAGGATCGTGCGGGTCGGGATCTTGGGCTCATCGGCGGCGAGGGCGTCGGGTGCGGCGGCTGTGCTCACGCGCAAACCTTAGTGTGGTCAGGTGGCCTTCGCGGAATGGGCGGGCATCTCCGCGCCGTACGATCGCTCGTTCGGCGCGCTGTGCGCCTGCGCGGTGCCGGAAGTTCTCTGCGAACTGAACGCTCAAGGATCGGGCGGGCGTTTGCTCGACGTCGGCACGGGCACCGGATCGGTCGCGATCGCCGCGGTGCGCGCGGGCTGGCAGGTCGACGCCTTCGACGCCGAGCAGTCGATGATCGACTTCGCGATGCGGAGAACGGATGCCGCAGGCATCCGTTTCATCACCGCCACACTGCCCCGTCTGCCGTACCCCGACGGCGCCTTCGACGCCGTCGCCGCGAACTTCGCGATCAACCACGTCGACCACCCGCGCGAGGGACTCGCCGAGCTGCGGCGCGTGCTGCGGCCCAGCGGCCACCTCGCCGCGACGGTCTGGCCATGGGGCGCGCCGAGCGCGACGGCGGTGCTGTGGCGCGAGATCCAGGACGAGACGGGCGCCTACCCGCCGCCGGGCAATCGGCTGCCGGCCGGCAGCGACTTCGACCGCAGCGAGGCGGGGCTCGCGGGCGTCCTCGAGGAGTGCGGCTTCGTCGACGTCCGCGCTCGCCGCATCGAGTTCGAGTGGCGCGTCGACGCGGATGCGCTGTGGTCGGGCGTTGAGGCGGGCATCGCGCTCATCGGCTACGCCTATCGGGCGGCGGATGCCGCGACGCGTGTCGCGATGCGCGCAGCCTACGACGCCCGCACCCCTGCGCTCACGGGCGCCGACGGGTTGCTGCACTTCCCGCAGGCGGCAGTGCTCGCCTCCGGCACGAAGGCTGCGCTCGCAGAAGCATCCGTAGACCGTTGAATAAAAGGAGAAGCCATGACCTCGTCAAACCAACTCCCCGAATGGTTCGCGACGGCGCTCGACGCGTTCGGGCGCGGTGATCTCGACGGGTGGATGGCGATCTATGCGCCCGACGCTGTGCACGAGTTCCCGTGGGTGCCCGAGGGGCGCATCACGCGGCTGGAGGGGTGGGACGCCATCAACGCATACATGGGCCGCCTCGTGGCGGCCGGCGCCGGGGGCGGCGGCACGTTCGAGGTGATCAGTGTGACCGAGACCGACGACAAGCTGATCGTCGAGATGATCGGGCGCCGGGAGCGCGATGGTGTTCCCGTCGAGCTGGGGTACGTGTCGGTCCTGACTTTGCGCGACGGGAAGGTCGTGCGGTTCCGCGACTACATGAACCCGCTGCAGCTGCGGCGGTGATGTCAGCGAGCCGGGACGAGCATCGACTCGAACTCGGCCGCGGCTCGCTTGACCTCGTCGCCGATCTTCTCCTGCTGGGAAGGACCGACACGGTAGCCGGGCGCGACGACCGTGATCGCGCCGATCAGGCGGCCATGCACTCGGACGGGTGCGGCGCATGCCCACACGCCCTCATCGACTTCGGCCTCGCTGACCGAGAAGCGCTCCCGTTTGATGCGGTCGAGATCCGCTTCGAGCTCCTTCCGCGCCGCCTTCGACAGCGGGGGCTCCACGGCATCGAGATAGTGTGCGCGCTTGCTCTTCGAGTACTCGGCCAGCAGCAGCTTCGCCGCCGCGCCGGCGTGCAACGGCATGACGTGGCCCGGCTGGAAGGAGATGCTCACGGCGTGATCGGAGTCGGAGATGGCGAGACAGATGGCGGCATCGTTGAGCCGGCGCAAGTAGAGCGCGGTCTCGCCGGTGCGGCCTCGCAGTGCGTCCAGCACGGTCTGCGCCTCGGCGCGATAGTCGAGCGTGCGCTCGGCGGCCTCCGCGAGCTGCAGGATCTCCGGTGACAGCACGAACACGCCCTTGCTGCGTTCTTCGATGAGGTACATCTCTCGCAGCAGCGACAGGTAGCGATAGGCGCTCGGCAGGGAGATATCGTGCATCTCGAGCAGGTCGTCAACGGTCAGCTCAGGCTTCTCCTGCGTGAACTGGAGGAGGATCTGCAGTGCCCGTCGGGCGCTGTCCACCCCCTTGGTGCGCTGCACGGCCACCGGGCCGTCCTTTCGCCGACCGCCCCGCCCCGCCGCATCGACATGTGTGGAAAGTGCCATCAATTCCTCTGCTTGCTGAGCACGTCTAGCGCTGACTCGATTCCCGCGCCGACATCGACCGAGACGCCCAAGTCCAAAAGCGCGCGGCCGAGCGCCGAGAGCCCCACGATCGGGAAGAGCCCCGTTGCTGTGGGACCCATGTGTGCGATCCGAATGAGATTACCGGCGCCCTGCCCGCTCGACAACATGACGCCGTAACGGTCGCGCACGTACGAGCGTAGCTCGGTGTGGTCGATCGAGTCCGGCAGAGCGATCGAGGTTACGCAGAACCCTGAGATCTCGTCGGCCGACCAGAGCGAGAGCCCCATGGCACGCACGCCCGCGCGCGTGACGAGCGCCGAGTCCCGATGGCGCGCGATGACGTTGTCGACGCCCTCTTCCAGTGCCTGGTCGAGGCAGGCTTCCAGACCGTGGATGTCGGAGATGGACGGCGTGTAGGGGAAGACGCCCTGCCCAAGCCACTTCTCCTTCCAGTCAGTCAGGGACAGGTATGACGCGGTGGGTGCGTTCGGATTGGCCGAGATCGCCTTCCAGGCCGCTTCGCTGACCGAGACGAGGGACACTCCTGGGGGGCCGCCGAGGCACTTCTGCGCCCCGGCGACGCACACGTCGAGCCCCCACTCATCGGCGAGCAGCTCCATGCCCGCGAGCGCGGAGACGATATCGACGAGAGTGAGCACGCCGCGGGCTTGTGCGATCGGACCGATGCGCGACAGATCGCTCACGGTGCCGGACGGTGTCTCCGAAGCGACCACGGTCAGCAGCTCGATCTCGGGGTGAGCGTCGAGGTAGGCCTCGACCTGCTCTGGATCGACGGCCTCGTTGTACGGGACCTCGATCTCGTGGACGACGGCGCCGAAGTCGGCGAGCCAGAACCCCGTCCCCTTGCCGAAGACGCCCTGGACGAGGTTGAGCACGTGCATACCCGGCCGGACGAGCGACCGTGTCGCGCCCTCGAGGCCCAGGATCGCCTCGCCTTGCATCAGGATGATGTCGTTCTCGGTGCGGAAGACCTGTGCGACCTTCTCCTGCGTGCGCCGGAACGCCTCGAGGAACTCGGGGTCGTAGTGGTAGGTGATCGGCGCCCCGAGGGCGGCGAGAGTACGGGCCGTCGTGGCGACGGGCCCTGCTGACAGTGTGAAATCGAGGGTGGACATCCTGCGCCTTTCTAGCGGGCTCGGTTCAACGTGCGCCGCGGGCGTAGGGAGCGGCGAGCACGGGTGAGATGTAGACGCTTCTCGCGAAGATCAGCAGCACGACCATGACGACCAGGTAGGGCAGCATCGTGATGACCTGGGTCGGCACACTGATGCCGCCCAGCTGCAGCGCCGTGCCGAGTGCCTGCGTCACTCCGTAGAGGAGCGAGATGGCCGCGACCACCCAGATGCGGCCGCGCGACAGCATGGTTACGACGATGGCGATGTAGCCGACGCCCGCCGTCATGAAGGGCGTGAACGCTCCGGTGGAGATGAGGGACAGGTAGGCGCCGCCCAGGCCGGAGAAGAAGCCGCCGAGCAGCACCGCCTGCGAGCGCGTCTTCATCACGGAGCCGCCGGCTGCGTCGAGCGAAGAGGGCTTCTGCCCTGCGGCGCGGATGCTCAGTCCCCAATTGGTGCGCGAGAGAAGGTACGCGACCACGATCGCGAGCAGCACCGCGACCCAGAACATCCCAGAGGCGCTGAAGATCGACGACCCTACCGCTGGAATTCCGGACAACCCGGGAATCCGCCACCGGTCTGGGCTGATCGACGGCTGGCTCTGCGCGTATTTCTCCTGGTAGAGGACGCTGGTGATTCCCTGGCCGGCCAAGGTCATCGCGATGCCGATCACGATCTGGTTGAGGCCGAACAGTGTGTTCAGCACCAGCATCAGCAGGGAGAGCACGATGCCGCCTACTGCGCCGCCGAGCATGCCGATCCAGACGCTGTGGCTCGCGATCGTGACCGCATAGCCGGTGTAGGCGCCGACCAGCATGACGCCTTCGATGCCGAGATTGAGGACACCGGACTGCTCGCCGATCGTCTCGCCGACGGAGGCGAGCAGCAGCGGCACGGCGCCCGCGATGCAGGCGACGAGGAACGCCGAGATGAAGGCGGCGGTGAGCAGATCGTTCATGCCTGGGCGCTCCGTCCGGTGAGGGCGGCGAACGGGCGGCGCACCGCGTCCCTGAGCTCGTCAGGCAGGTAGCTCTGCCCGAGCTCGCGCTTGCTGCCGACGTACTCGGTGATGGTCATGAAGACCAGGATCAGAGCGACGATCACCATGTTGAAGTCGGTCGACAGCCCCGAGTCGATCGAGGCCACCGTGCCTCCTGTGGCGAAGATCGAGTAGAAGAGCACGAAGGGGATCGAGCCCACCGGACTCAACCGCGCGAGGAACACAAAGGGCATGATCGTGTCGCCGTATGCCGGGTTCCAGTTGTTGCGGACGTAGCCCCACTGCCCCATGACATCGAGCGCCGCGGCGAGTCCGATGAGACCACCGCTGATGAGGAAGAGCACGATGGTCATGGTGCGCGAGTTGATGCCCACGTGGCGCGCAGCCTTGGGATTCACGCCGAAGATGTCCAATCGGAGGCCGAACGATGTGCGGCTGAGGATGAACTGGAACACGACGGCGGCGACGATCGCGACGATGAATCCGACGTGCACCTTCGTGCCCGGGATGTAGGGCAGCATGTCGGCCGTGTTCATGGTGCGCGTCTGAGGGGTGCGCTGAGCGGGGTCCTGGAAGAGGTACTCGATGAGCAGGCCGGTGCCGCCGACCCCGATCGAGGACATGACGAGGGTCGTGATGATCTCGTTGGTTCCGAATCTGGCTTTCAGCCACGCCGGGACCAGCGTCCAGGCGGCGGCGACCGCGATCGAGAGGACGATCAGCGCGATATAGCTCGGCCCGAGCCCGATCTTCGGGATCAGCTGTGGCGCGAGGCCGCCCACGAACACTGCCCCGAGCAGGTACTGGCCGTCGTAGCCGAGGTTCCACAGCTGCCCGCGGAACACGACGATGAGCGCGATGGCCATGAGGAGCAGCGGCGTCATCATGACGAGGCTGTTCTGCAGGTTGCCGCCGAGGACCCCGTTGACCACGATGTCGCCGTAGTACTTGAGCGGGTTCTTGCCGAGCGCCAGCAGGATGATGCCGCCGACGATCAGTGCGAACACCACGGGGAGCACGGAGCGGACGACGATGTCCACCGCCCGCCGGGTTCCGGTCCGTTCAGTCGTCATTGCCGCCGCCGATCATGAGTTGTCCGACTTTCTCTGCTGTTCCGCTGCCGTTGTTGTCGACGTGGCCGACGATCCGGCCCTTGGAGATCACGCTCACGCGATGCGAGAGCTCCACGATCTCGTCCATCTCCGTGGAGATGAGGAGCACGGCGCCGCCGCGCGCCGCGAAAGAGCGCAGCAGCTCGTGCACGAGGCGCACGGTCTTGAGGTCGAGGCCGTAGGTGGGCTTGTTCACGACGAGAACGCGGGCCCCGTCGCCGAGCTCCCGTGCAAGGAGGATCTTCTGGATGTTGCCGCCGGAGAGCGCGGCAGCACGTGTCGCGGGCGAGGGAGTGCGGATCGTGTACTGGTCGATGAGCCGCCGGGCCTCCGCATTCACTGCGCTGCGGTTGATCTGGCCGAACCGCCAGAACGGCGGCTTCCCGATGCGCTTCAAGACGAGGTTCAGCGCGACGCTGAGATTTCCGACCGTGCCCTCGTGCAGGCGATCGTCTGTGACATAGCGGGCGCCGAGTTCCTGACGCTCGCGTACGCCGAGCTTCGTGATGTCTGCGCCGTCGAAGCGCACGGCGCCCTGAGTGGCGGCGCGCTGACCCGCGACGACCTCGGCGAGGCCGGTCTGCCCATGGCCGTCGATCCCGGCGACGCCGAGGATCTCGCCCTGGTGGAGCTGCAGGCTCACGTCGTGGACCATCACGTCCATCGTTCGTCCGGACGACGTGACTCCGTCGAGCTCGAGGATCACCGGATGCTCATCGATGTCGATCGCCGCGACCTCGCGGGTCGCCTCGCTGGCGCCCGCGAGGTCCGCTGCCTCGTCGAGGCCGCCGGCCGCGCTCAGGTCGTCGCCGAACATCGCCCGCAGGATCTCGGCCTGCGCCTGCTCCTCGGTGAAGCCGGACATCTGCTCCGGGCTGAGGAATCCGACCTTGCGGCCGCTGCGCAGCACCGTGACGCAGTCACCCATCTGATGCGCTTCGCGCAGCTTGTGGGTGATGAACACCACAGCGAGGCCCTGGTGCTTGAGCCGATCGATGCTCTCGGCGAGATTCTCGATCGCCGAGGGCGTCAGCATCGACGTGGGCTCGTCGAGGATCAGCAGCCGTGAGCCCGCCCACATCGCCTTGGCGATCTCCACCTGCTGCTGCTGGCCGAGACCCAGATCGCTCGCGAGCAGCCGGGGATCGATGGATGCCCCGAGCAGGCCGGACAGCTCCTCGAGCCGTGCCCGCGCGCGCTTCTCCTGGAGGCGCAGGCCGGTCTCGCCGAGCATGAGATTCTCCAGCACGGTCAGGGACGGCACGAGGGTCGAGTGCTGGTGAACGACGCCGATGCCGTGCTTGACGGCCGTCTTGGGCGAGCCGATCACGACGGGCGTGCCGTCGATCTCGATGGTGCCCGCATCGGGGAGCTGCAGCCCGGCGAGGATGCTGATCAGGGTTGATTTGCCTGCGCCGTTCTCCCCCAGCAGGCAGTGCACCTGCCCGCTGTGGATGTCCAGCGAGATGTTGTCGTTGGCGACGACGCCGGGGAAGGCCTTGGTGATGCCCTTCAGCGCGACGACGCCCGTGGAAGAACTCATCGGTGAGGTGGTCCAATCCGTCTCTCGACCGGAGGGGCACAGCCGGGCGGCGGTCTGAATGCCGCCCGGCCGTGCTTCCAGTGGGTCCTACTTGGCGAGAATCGCGTCGAGCTGGGCCTTCGACTGTGCCTGGTCGACTTTGATGGAGCCGCTCTTGATGCCGTCCGTCGCCGTGGCGACCGCCGACTTGATCGCGGGGGTGAGCTGCGCCGTGTCCTGCAGCAGCAGCCCGCCGTTGGCGAGGTCGAGGTTGTACGGCTTCTTGGCGAAGTCACCCGACTTGATGTCCTTCACCGCCTGCTCATAGGTGCCGGTGAAGCTCCACAGGGCCGAGGTCAGCAGCTCGTCCGGCTTGCTGACGAGGTCGGAGACATCGCCGATGTCCGCGATGTACTTGACCGATCCGCCGGCCGCGTCGGCATCGTTGACCGCCGACACGTAGCCCTCCGTCGCGCCGTCGCCCATGCCGAAGATGACGTCGTCGCCCTTCGCGATGAGCTGCTGCACGATCTTCTTGCCGCCGGCCGAGTCGTCGTAGCCCGAGGCCGAGATGTAGGCCACGTCGACCGCGATCGACGGGTTCACGCTCTTGGCGCCTTCGTAGAAGCCGCCGGCCATGGAGTACCAGTTCACGTCGTCGGCTGAGATGGCGACGCCGAGTTTGTCGGACTTAGTGGTTTTCGCGGCCGCGATGCCGGCCAGGTAGCCGACCTGCTCCGCGCTGAAGGTGATGACGCCGACCGCGCCTGTGACCTGCTTGTCGGGGTAGTCCGTGACGAGGACAGGGACCTTGGTGTCCGCCTGCGCCTTGGCGGCGGCATCGCCGAAGCCCGACGCGTGGGCGATGACGAAGCCGACGCCCGGCTTCTTGGCGGCCTGCTCGATGACGGTCTGCGGGTCGTCATAGCCGACGTTCGGGTACTTGTCGAGCTTCACGCCGAGGCTCTTCGCGGCGGCAGCGGCGTCCTTGAGCCCGACCTGGTTCCATCCGTGATCGGCCTCGGTCGCGGGTGTGACAATGGCGATCCGGCTGAACGACTTCGCCTTCGACGAGCTCGACGAGTCGGTGGAAGCGGTGGTGCCGCGGCCGGAGCAGGCCGCCAGCATTGCCGCGAGTGCGAGCGCGCCGGCAGTGAGCGCAGCGCGCCTGATAGTGGAACTGTTCATTGCAGGCTGTTCCTCTCGGGGGGAGTGATCGCGCAGAGTGAGCGTGGAGTATTTTTCTCACAATGTGCGGGATGAACGTGACACTATGAGAAGTCGAGCGATGGGTCAACGCACGATTCGAGGGATTTACAAAGCCGAAATCTCCCTCTTCCACGATCGGGATCACGGGCCACACGAGGGGATCGCGCATGCGCCGGATTGCTTGGGTCATCGCCGCAGCGGCGGTACTGGTGCTCGGCGGGTGCGCCGGCGACGCGGCGCCGCGCGCGACGTCCGCCACTACGGCCTCCCCTTCCCCCTCCCCGCTTGCGACCCCGGCGAACGTCGCCGTCGTGCCGCAGGACACGACGGCGTTCGGGATCATGAAGAAGGTCGCGCCGGAGGCGGCGCGGCTCTCGAGTGGCGCGAGCGTCTCGACGACATCGTGCTGGACGCCGTCTGAACACCTGTTCACGGACCCGACTGTGGCTCCGCCGACGGTGTTCCGCGTGATCTGCCGGGTGTTCTACTCGCTCGACGCGGCGCAGCGATACACGGATGTGGTGTGCATCGGCGACTTCGCGAAGACCCCGATGCTGGACCACTGCTACATCTGGAAGCCGCACCTCGGCGACCCCGGCTTCGGCGACGGGCCTGCGCTGGCCTCCGCCCCGCCGACGCCGCTGCCGTAGGACGTCGCGTTTCCGGCGCGTAAAACCTGCGGCATCCGTCAATCTGCGTCTTGACCCGTCACGCAGAATTCTCATAACGTGACTCACAATTCGCAAGATACGAGCAACACGACCCGACGTGAGAGGCCAGAATGACGGATCCGAAGGTGTTTCTCCTCGATGGCGGCACGCTGGTGATCGACGCATCCGATGTCCACTGGCACATCGATGCGGGCACGCCGGTGCGCTTCCCGGTCTACTCGGTGCTGGTCGAGACGCCGAGTGCGCTGATCCTGTACGACACCGGCTACGACCTCGACCACGTCAACAAGGTGCTGCCCTTCGAGTTGCCGGAGCAGACGCCGGAGCAGACGATCCCCGCCCAGCTCGCCCTCTGCGGGTACACCCCGGAGGACGTCGACATCGTGGTGAACTCGCACTTCCACTTCGACCACGTCGGCGGCAACAAGTACCTGACCAAGGCGACCACCCTCGTGCACACCGCCGAGCTGAGGCAGGCCAAGGTGCCGGAGCCGTTCGAGCGCTACGGCTACTCCGACCTGTCGTTCGACCACCCCGAGGTGACGTACCAGCCGATCTCGGGCGATTACGAGATCGCTCCGGGCGTCACGCTCTTCGAGACCCCCGGCCACACGATCGGCCACTACTCGATGCTCGTCGAGATGGCGAACGAGAAGAGCATGCTCTTCTGCGGCGACGCCGCCTACACGCGCACGACGCTGGCGAACGAGTGGATCGCCGGCTTCCACCTCGACCCGGCCAAGTCGGTGCAGTCGATCCGCCGGCTGAACTACCTCGGTCGCATCAAAGAAGCCGACATTTACCCGTCGCACGAGCTCGAGCCGTACCTCACCTGGAAGCTCGCGCCCGCGTACTACGGCGGCAGCTGAGCACACGGCCTGGCAGAGCGCACAGAGCCCGAGAGAGAACAGGACGAATATGACAGAGCAGCGCGTGGCTATCGTGACCGGTGCCGCCCAGGGCATCGGGGCGGGCATCGCCAGAGAGCTCGCGAACGACGGCGTCAAGGTGGTGGTCGCCGACCTCAACCTCGAGGGCGCGGAAACCGTCGCCGCCGAGATCGACGGGATCGCCAAGCGGCTGGACATCTCCGACCCGGCCGCCGTCGCCCAGGTCGTCGGCGAGATCGACGCCGAGTTCGGCCGCATCGACATCCTCGTCAACAACGCGGGCGTGGTGCCCTTCACTCCGTGGGAGGAGCTGACCTTCGAGGGCTGGCAGCGCACGTTCTCTGTCAACGCGAACGGCCTGTTCCTGATGGTGAAGGCGGTGGAGCCGATCATGAAGCGGGCCGGCTACGGCCGCATCGTCAACATCGCCTCGAACACCTTCGTGGCGGGAACCCCGAACTGCGCCGACTACGTGGCGACCAAGGGCGCCGTGATCGGTTTCACACGCGCGCTGGCGGGCGAGATCGGGAAGGACGGCGTCACGATCAACGCGGTCGCCCCCGGCATCATCGCGAGCGAGGGCGTGTTCACGACCGGTCACGGCGACGGCTTCGATTACGTCGTCCCCATGCAGGCATTCGACCGCCGAGGGGTGCCCGCCGACATCGCTCCCGCTGTGGCCTTCCTCGCCAGCGAAAAGGCGGAGTGGATCACCGGTCAGACCCTGGTGGTCGACGGTGGCCATACGCGCAACTAGGCGTGCCGTGACAAGACCCGATGTCCTTATCATCGGCGCGGGTTCGGCCGGCTCGGTTCTCGCCGACCGGCTGAGCGCCGACCGATCGCGCGCGGTCACGGTTCTCGAGGCGGGTGAGCGCGTCGAGGATCCGGAGATGAGGATGCCGCAGCTGTGGCCCTTCATCCAGCAGCGCTCCTACGACTGGGCGTACCGGACCACCCCGCAGCCGCGGCTCGCCGGGCGGAGCCTCGAGTGGCCGCGCGGGCGTGGGCTCGGCGGCTCGAGCATGCTGCACGCGATGGCGCACATGCACGGCTGCCGAGCGGACTTCGCCGCCTGGGCGGAGGCCACGGGCACCGAGCGCTGGTCGTGGGACGGCCTCGAGCCGTTCTTCGACGGGCTCGAGGAGGCGGGCGGCGGCCCCCTGCCCGTGCTGCACCCCACGCCGGAGCTGTCCAGCCCGCTCGTCGGGAGCTATCTCGCCGGGTGGGAGTCGCTCGGCGTCCCGCGCATCCCGGACCACAACCGCGGCGAGATGCTCGGCGCGACCGTCAACGCGCTCACGATCCGAGACGGGCGACGCGTGACGGCGGCGGATGCCTGGCTCGAGCCGGCATCGACGAGATCGAACCTCACCGTGCGCACGGGCGTGCTCGTCCATCGCCTGCTGATCGAGAAGGGGCGCGTGCGCGGCGCCGTCTATTCGAGCCGTTCGACCGGGGGCGCACTCGAGACGGTCCTCGCCGACCGGGTCATTCTCGCGAGCGGGTCGATCGCCACCCCGCTGCTGCTGATGCGCTCCGGCGTCGGCGACCCGGCGGTGCTGGCGGAGGCGGGGGTCGACCCGGTGGTCGAGTCGCCTGCGCTGGGCGGCAATCTGCACGACCACCTGCTCGGCGCGGGGAACATCTACCGCACCAGGCGCCCCGTGCCGCCGAGTCGCCTGCAGATCTCCGAGGCGATGACGTATCTCAGGGCGGACGATCTCGGGGCGAGCGAGGGCCGGCCGGACATCGTCGTCGGCTGCGCCGTCGCGCCGAGCCCCTCAGAGGTCTACGCCCCGGGCCTTGAGCTCGCGCCGGGCGACGGCTTCACCCTGTTCTTCGGCGTGACGAATCCGCGCAGCCGCGGAACGCTGCGCATCACGGGTCCTGAGGTCGACGACGCCCCGCTGATCGACCCGAACTACCTCGACGAGGAGAGCGATCGCGAG
Organism: Gryllotalpicola koreensis; assembly: GCF_039538185.1. Lineage (NCBI taxonomy): Bacteria > Bacillati > Actinomycetota > Actinomycetes > Micrococcales > Microbacteriaceae > Gryllotalpicola > Gryllotalpicola koreensis. The sequence goes on along the minus strand of NZ_BAABBW010000001.1, from coordinate 352,711 downwards.
CTCTTCCGAGCGGCGTTCGAGCGGGCGCGCTCGGTCGGCCGCTCAGCCGCGCTGGCGGAGTGGGGTGCGGAAGAGGTGCTCCCCGGCCCGGCGCTGACCACGTCGGACGACCTCGACGCCTTCATCGCCCGAGCCGCGATCACGCACCATCATCCCGTCGGCACGGCGCGCATGGGGAAGACGGACGACGCCCCCGTGACCCCGGAGCTCGCCGTCCGCGGGCTCGAAGGCGTCCACGTCGTCGACGCGTCCGTCTTCCCGTCGATCACGGCCGGGCCCGTGCACGCGACGGTGCTCGCGCTCGCGGCGAGCTTTGCGGCGTCGCTGGCCTGAGCGCCGGCCCGCCTGAGCGCCTGCCCGGGCCGACCCACGCTCAGCGGGCGGACAGCCCCAGCAGCCGCTCGAGCTCCGCCACGATGACGGCCGGATTCTCCTCGGGGACGTAGTGGTCGGCATCCGTTTCGAGGACCCAGCGGTCGCCCGGCCGCGCACGCCGCGCCGCGTCCCACGACGCCTCGCTCACGATCTTGCTGTGGGCGCCGCGCACGTGCGTCATCGGGGCGGCGACCGCTGCGAACTCGGCGTCCCATGGCGTCCGGAAGCCCTCGATGAGCCGGTCCATCGCGCCCGGGTCGGCGAGCGGCCACCACAGGCCGTCGTCGCGGCGCTGGTAGCCCCACGCCGCACGGCGCGCGACGGCGTCGGGCGGCAGCAGCGGGTAGCGGGCGTGCAGGTAGGCCTCGATGTCGGCGACGGAGTCGAAGCCGCGGTAGCCGCCGGCGACCCGCAGCTGCAGATCGTCGAGCACCGCCGCCTCGACGTATGGCGTGTAGTCGACGATCAGCGCCGCCGCCACGCGCTCGGGGTGCAGCGCGCCGCACACCCACGCGTTCCGGCCGCCGAGCGAGTGACCGCCGACGATCGCACGCTCGATGCCGAGGGCGTCGAGCACGGTGACGACGTCTGTCGCGAAATCCGCCGCCGTGTATCCGCTCGCGGGCTTGTCCGAGCGCCCATGGCCGCGCTGGTCGAGGGCGATCACGGTCGCGTTCTGCGCGAGCGCCGCGGCGACCGGCTCCCACACGGCGTGGCTGGCCGAGGTGCCGTGCAGCAGCACGACGGCCGGCCCGGCGCCCCACGTGCGGAACGCCAGGTCGACCTCGGCCCCGCTGGTGCGGGTCAGCCCGTCTTCCCGCTGCTCGAGGGTGACGGGCATCAGACCGGCGTGATGCTCGAGAGGGTCTTGAGCGCGGCGACGAGACCCGCGGTGATGTCCTTGCGCTTCGCGTCGACCTCGCCGGGGCCGTACTCGTACATGCCCTTGCTGCTCTTGAAGCCGAGCTCGCCCGCGGCGATCTTGTCCTTGATCACCTGGGGGGTGTCGGTCGACGCGTCCAGCTGCTTGTTGAGGTAGCCGGAGACGGCGGCGTAGATGTCGACGCCCGCCATGTCGAGCAGCCGGGTCGGGCCGATGACCGAGAGCTTGTAGCCGATGCCCCACTTCACGCACGTGTCGAGCGCCTCGGGCGTGACGATGCCCTCGTCGAGCAGCGCGACGCACTCGCGCAGGATCGCGTAGAGCACGCGGTTCTCGACGAAGCCGGCGATCTCCTTCTCGAGCACCGGGTGATAGCCGAACGAGTTCACGATGTCGACAAGCTCATCGACGGTGCTCTGCTCGGTGGCGTCGCCGGGGATGACCTCGATCATCGGGATCAGGTGCGGCGGGTTCGACCAGTGCATGCCGATGAAGCGGCCGGGGCGCTCGAGCGAGGGCGCCATGTCGGAGATCGGGATGCCGGAGGTGTTGGTCGCGATGATGACGTCGTCGCCGACGAGGCGCTCGATCTGCTTCAGCACGCTCTCCTTGAGCTCGATCTTCTCAGGCACCGCCTCGATCACGAAGCGGCTGCCGGCGAGCGCCTCGCCGATGTCGGTCGTGAAGGTGGCGGAGCCGCCGTCGACCTTCGGGCCGCCGACCTGGTCGAGGACGCCCGAGGCGAAGGCGAAGGTCTGCTCGGCGCGGGCGAGGGCCTCGGCGCTGATGTCGTAGACCCGCACTTCGGCTCCGGCGCGGACCAGGGTTGCGGCGATGCCGGGCCCCATGGTCCCGGAGCCGACGACGGTGGCGATTTCAGGAACGCTCATGGTGATCTCTCTTTTCCTTGTTCTCGGGGGTGAGTGCTTCGCTCGACTCAGACCTGCGCGAGGTGCCGATTCGGGTCGGTCGGGTCGTACAGCGCAGTCTCGAGGTTGTCGCCGACGAACTGGCCGCCCTGGGACATCCCGCGGGTGCTGGCGTACTCCTGCGAGCGGTCCTGGCAGCGTTCGGTGAACGGCCTCTCGAGCCGCTCCCATTCGACGAGGGCATCCGGCAGGTCCGCTGGGTCGGCCGCGGTGGCGGCGGTCGCGAGGGTGAAGGCGTTCATCATGGCGCAGCCGCCGCCCTGGGCGAGCGCAGGGGCCATGGCGTGGGCGGCGTCGCCGATGAGCGCGACCCGGCCCTTCGTCCACTGTTCGAGGCGGTTGGTCTGATAGCGGAAATACTTGCCATCGATCTTCGTGGCCTCTTCCAGCACGGGGCGCAGCTGCGGATGGATCGAGGTCCAGACGTCGAGGTTGATGGTCGGCGTGGCCGAGCCCTCCTTGTCGTCAGAGGGCGCCATGAGTGCGATGTACAGCTCCCGTGCGTTGGCGGGGGTGTAGAGCACACGGAGCACGCGCGGCTCGAGGTTCCAGAAATCGATGACATTGTCCCACTCGGTGTCGGGCTCGATCCGCTGGAGGTCCTCCTTGCGGCGGGGCACGAGGAAGCGGGTGATGCCGTCCTTTGCGTTCCAGCGGTCGTAACGGATGCCGAGCGAGTCGCGCACCGCCGAGGCGACGCCGTCTGCGCCGACGACGAGGTCGGCTTCGAGCTCTTCGCCGCCGCGCACCCGCAACGTGCCGCTTTCCGTGGCGCCGATGACCTCCGAGCCCGTGGCGATCTCGACACCGGCGTGCCGCGCCGCTTCCGAGAGGACCTTGTGGAGGAAGGGGCGCGTCAGAGTGCGCCACCAGACGCCCGGCATGTCCTCGTCAGAGACGATGACGTTCTGCATGCGCGTCTCGTAGAAGGGGGGTGTCATCGACCCCTCGTTGATCTCGTCGATGACGCCGAGCGACTCGAGCACCTTGAGCGAGTTGCCGAACAGCACGATGCCCGCACCCTGCTCACGGAGCTCGGTGCCCTTCTCGTGCAAGCGGACCGACCAGCCCCTTTGTGCCAGCGCAGTCGCCACGGTGAGACCCGCGAACCCTGCACCGGCGATCTCCGCGTGACGGGTAGAACTCATCTCGACATGCCTCCAGCGATCGTTTTCTTATGTTGTGCGAAGTCGTTCTCGTGCTTCGCAGCGGCGAATGGCTCTGTCTCAGCGGACAGAGCCGCGGATGGGAAGGGGTTCGCCCGCGTGGGAACGCAGCTTCTTGCGCGCGGGCGAGCGCGGATCAGACGCCCGGCGGAAGGCTGATCTGCGAGATGCCGATGCCCTGCAGCGCTTCGACGCGGTCGAGCCGCCGATTGAAGAAGGTCCAGAAATTGTGCTGTGCCTTGGGCGGGTAGATGCGGTCGAACTTCTCCTTGGCCTCTTCGGGGTCGGGCTCGATCGGCGTGAACCCGGAGGCCTTCAGGTCGACCTGGAAACGGGCGGCTTTCTCGAGGAAGATCCCAGCGAGGGTCACCTCCGGCACCGTCTTCCCGACGAAGGCGACGCCATGGTTCGCAAGAAGCAGCGCCTGCGCATTGCCGAGCGCCTTCGCCGCGGCGACGCCGAGCGGAACGGTCGTGATGATGTGACAGGTCTCGGCGAAGCGCGGCACGCCCTCGTAGGCGAACCAGATGCCGTGGTTGTTGTACGGCTTCAGCTCCTCCGTCGAGGCACCGAGCACTGTGGCGAAGTGGGGGTGCGAGTGGCCGACGAAGTTGACGTCAGGCCGCGCCTTCATGATCTCGGCGTGCAGCGGCCACTCGAGGTGGCGCAGGCCGGTCCCCTCGAGGACGTTCCCATCGAAGTCGATGAGGATGAAGTCGTCGCCCTCGACCTCCGACAGGGCGAGGTTGCCGCGCTTGAGCCAGAGCCCGCGACCGAAGGGGTCGCGGTAGGAGAGGTGCCCCATCGACATGTCGGCGTGGCCCTCGATCTCGAGGATCCGGTGCGCCCGGGCGACGTCGGCGAGAACGCTGGCGATGGAGGCGTCTTCGTAGTACTGGCTGTGCTGGTAGGTCACGAGCTGCTCCTGGTGTCTCGAGGGGGTGATCTAGTTCTGGTCTCGGGCGATGACGTCCGCGACGGTCATGCCGCCGACGCGTGCATTCGGGCGGCCGCCGCTCGCGCCGGCCACGATGATGACGAGCTCGTCCGGCCGCGGGCCGTCCGGCAGGGCGATCGTGATCGCGTCGTAGTGGGAGCGCACGTAGACCTCGTCCTTGTAGGCGAGGGGGATGTCGATCTGGGCGCCCGTCGCGGCGACCTTCGACGCCGAGGAGATCCACGCCTTGCCTCCGCCGACGGCATCGCGCAGCGCGTCGCCGAACACGGTCGTGATGCAGGCGACGACGTGCTCCTGCTCGCCGTTCACCCCGGCGAGGCCGCCTTTGCCATAGGACTCAACGGCTCGGCCGCCCAGCAGCGCGACCAGGCGGCTCCCGAGCTCGGTGCCGAGGCTCGCGCTCGGGTCAGTGAGCGGCGACAGGTCCTCGACCCACCGCCCGGCGAAGGGGTTCTCGATCACGACCGCGACGGCCGCCTTGATCAGCGGCTGCTCCGGCGCGGGGCCCAGCTCGTGCAGCGTCTCTTGCACGAAGGAATGGAAGGCGCGGACGTTGTAGTACGGGTCGATGCTCATGAAGACTCCGGCATTTCTTAGATGCTGATACGCAGTTCTTATTACACAAGACCCTAGGGGCAACTGATTTCCGCGACTAGTGGTCTTCCCCGATTTTTACGCCCTGGAAACACGGCGAAGGAGCCGAGCGATCGAGAGCGGCCACGTCGTCGCCAGGTTCCGCGGTCTCGATGTGAAGGAGGCCGCGGAAAATGGCGAGCACGTGAGCGGCTCGGAGTTACGCCAGCCGCCCCAGCTTGATCGCCGCGAGGGACACCGCGGCGACCGTCTCGTTGTCGCTGATCTCGCCGCGGCCGATCATCGCGAGCACCTCGGGCAGCGGCACGAAGCGCACGCCCGAGATCCCCTCCTCAAGCTGGCTGTGCGAGGAATCCGTCGCCTGACGAAGCCCGCGCGCGAGGAACACGTGCTCGGGGGCCAGCGCGGCGCCGTTCAACGCGAACAGCGACCCCAGCTCGGACCAATCGGATGCCTCGAGCCCGGTCTCCTCGAGAAGCTCGCGCTGCGCCGCGACCAGTGGTTCCTGCCCGTCGCTTCCCCCTGCGGGCACCTCGAGCGAGGCGCCGACCGTGTACCGGTCGATCTCGATCAGCGCGACGCGGTCGTCCTCGTCGAGTGCGACCACGAAGACCGCGGGCCGCAGCTCGACCACGCCGTAGAGCCCGTGCGAGCCGTCGGGGTGGACGACCTGGTCCTCGCGCACCCGGATCCACGGGTTCTCGTAGGCGGTGCGGGTCGTGAGAGTCGTCCAGGGCATTCCCAGAGCCTATGTTCCGCGTTGATAGACGATCTGTGTGGTTTCTTGCGGGAGGGCGCGTGCACTGGCTGAGTGACCCCTCACGCCCCGAGTCCGGCCTCGGTCGTCAACACGTCGCGGAATCCCCGCTTTACCCGCGACTTTCTGACGACCGGGCGGACGGCGGCGCGGCGATCCGAGCTCTGGTGGGGGCTGGCTGCGGCGCTTTGGGCCGTGGGGTACGCCGTGATCAACGCGACCGCCGCGCTGCCCGCGAACCCGCAGCTGTGGTGGCAGCTGCGGCAGGGCGAGCTGACGCTCAGCACGGGTCACGCCGTGCTGAGCCATTCCTGGTCGTGGACGGCGGGCATGCTCCCCTGGATTCCGAACAGCTGGGGCTGGGGCACGCTGCTCGCGATCGCCTATCGGGGCGCCGGATTCGCCGGGGTCGTGGTCTTCGTGCTTCTCGCCCAGCTCGGCGTGCTCGCCCTCGTCTGGCGGGTGCTCGGGCGATTCGGGTTGCAGGCCGGGCCGGTGCGGGTCGGCATCCTTGTGCTCTTCAGCCTCACCCTGGCGGGGTGGGCCGACGGCCAGTCCGAGCTGGCGGACTACGGAGCGGTCTTCGCTTTCGCCCTCGTGTGCCTGCATCCGCGCATGAGCGCGCTGTCTGAAGGCCGCCGCCGCCTCGCGCTCGGCGGCGCGGCCTTCGCGATCGCGGCCGTCTGGGAGAACCTGCACCTCGGCGGACTCGTCGCGATCGCCGTGTTCGCGGCGGTCTACGCGATCTGCATGCCGGTGGCCCGCCGTGCGTCGACGGCCGCGGTGGTCGGGCTCGGGGCGGCGCTCGGCGTGCTGGCGACGCCCGCGGGCGCGGCCGGCATCGTGAAGTCCCTCGGCACGGCGAGCAGCTCGCGCGCCGAGCATTACGCGGCCTGGGGTCATCTGTTCGCGGATCCCGGCGGTTACAACTACGAGCCCGTCGTGCTCGCTCTCGTGATCGGCGCCGCGGCGATCGTGCTGGTGCTGATCCGGCGGGACCACGTCGCGGCGGGCATCCTGCTCATCGCCGCCCTGTCGGCCTGCCTGGTCGTGCGCTCGGACACCGATCTGGTCATGCTCAGCGTGCTCGCGGGCGGCCCGGCGGTGGCGCGGATGCCTCAGCCGCGACTGCCCCGCATCGGCATCGGCGCGTTCGGCGCGGCGGCGGCCTGGGCGATCGTCGCGGTGTGCGTGGCTGCGGCATCCGTGGTCCCCGGCTGGCGTCTCACGGGCGTCGACCCCGCGGATCTCGCTTCGATCCCCCACGGCGCCCGGGTCTTCAGCACGGTCGGCGCGTCCGACGCGATCGACGTGCTGCGGCCCGATCTGCAGGTGACGATCGACTCGCGCAACGATCTCTACCCGGTCGCGCAGTTCGAGTTCGCGAAATCGCTCACGGGCGCGGGCGCGGGCGCTGCGCAGGCGCCCGACTACTTCGAGGACAACGGGGTCACCGCGGTCTACCTGCAGGGCGCGCCTGCGCACGAAGAGCGCACGAGGCTCGCGGCGGTGCTGGCGGATGCCGGCTGGCGAGCCGTCCCCGGCGTTCGCGGGCTCGTGCTGCTGGCCCCGCAGAAATAACTTCAAAAAATCTTCGCAAGGCGCGTCACGATCTCGCGGACCCCGGGTCTTCCTCCGATGTAAGGCACAAACCGAACTGGAGGAAAGCCATGCTGAAGGGGTTCAAAGAGTTCCTCTCCCAGGGGAACGTCATCGACCTCGCGGTCGCCGTGGTCATCGGCACGGCGTTCACGGCACTCGTCACGGCGGTGGTCACGAAGATCATCAACCCGCTGATCAGCGCCGTCTTCAACGCGAACAGCCTCGACAAGGCCCTGGCGGTCGACATCCCGACCGTCTCGGGTGGCCACTCGACGCTGTACTTCGGCGCTGTGATCGGCGCGCTGGTCAACTTCGTGATCATCGCGGCGGTCGTGTACTTCGCCTTCGTGCTTCCGCTTCAGGCAGTGATGAAGCGGCGCGCGGCGGCGGTCGAGCCGGCGGAAGGGGCGCCGACCGGGCCCAGTGACATCGAGCTGCTGACGCAGATCCGCGACCTGCTCGCGGTGCGCACCGATTTCGGCAGCCGTCACCGGGCCGACTAGGACCGGCCAGGGGGTGCCCGCATCGACGACTGGGAACTCGCGTGCGGGCATGGGCCGAGAGCGGCCGCCATGGGGGTGGCGGCCGCTCGTGTCCGGTATTCCGAGTCTTCCCGCGCGCCGCGCGGGGCATCCGTATCTCTAGAGAAGGCGAGAACACATGAACGAGGTCATCGAGCTCGACGCACTGCGGGTCGCGCGAGCGCTGGCCGAGCAGAAGGCACCGGATGACTGGCGGCAGTTCGTCCAGGCAGTGGCCCGCGACGTGGTCGAGCACCTTCCCGACGTCGTGCCGTGGAAGACGGCGGCGGGTCTGCTGAACGTCGCCGCGGCGACGCTGTCGGCCGCGGCGCTGAGCGGCGGCCTCGTCGTGCAGCGCATCGACGGCGCTCTGTGCTTGATGGTGCGCCAGTGCGAGGCGGTGCTGGTCGAGCTGATGTCCGTGCGTCTGGCCGTGCCTCGCCCTCTGGCGACGCTGCCCGTCTAAGGCTCACGGGCTCCGGATAGCGTGATGGCGCGCGCATCGCGTAGCGTACCGATGCACCCCTCTGTCTACCCGACCGGGATCTCTTCATGACTGCCCTTCCCTCGCACGCCGAGTCCGACGACGCCCTCAGCGACGCCGCGCTGCTCGAGCGCGTGCGCGCCGGCGACAAGCAGGCGTACGGGGCGCTCTGGAACCGGCACCACCGCGCCGGCATCAACGCTGCCCGTGCGATCACGTCGGCCTTCGACGCCGACGACCTCGTCTCCGAGGCGTTCGTGCGTGTGCTGAAGGCGATCGAGCGCGGCAACGGCCCGACGGCGGCGTTCCGGCCGTACCTCGTCACGACGATCCGCTCGGTCGCAGCGCGCTGGGGCGCGCAGCCCGCTGAGCTCACCCCCGAGGAGTTCGAGGCCGTCGACCCCGACTCGAGTGATGAGGCCTTCGCCGAGCGCTTCGATCAGAGTCTCACGGTGCGCGCCTTCAACACGCTGCCGCAGCGCTGGCAGGAGGTGCTCTGGTACACCGAGGCCGAGCAGCTGCCCCCGCGCGAGGTCGCCGCGATGATCGGCATCAAGCCGAACGCGGTGTCGGCCCTTGCGAAGCGCGCGAAGGAGGGCCTACGGCACGCCTGGGTGCAGGCGCACATCGAGACCGTCCCCGCCGAGTCCGAGTGCCGCTGGTCCATCGACCGGCTCGCCGCCTCGACCCGCAAGTCTCTGCCCGCCCGCGAGCAGGAGCGCCTCGACGCCCACCTCGACGAGTGCGACCGCTGCCCGCTCGCCGCGGCCGAGATGACCGAGGCGTCGCACCGCCTCGGCGCGCTGATCCTGATCGGATTCCTCGGTGCGGGCGCCGCCACCGCGTACGGGGCTCTTCTCAAGCCGGCAGCTGCGACCGCCGCCACCCTGGGCGCCGGCGCCTTCTGGCCGCCGAAGCCCACGCACGTGCGCAACGTCGCGATCGGCGCCGGCTCGGCCGTCGCCGCGGGGGCGATCGCCGTCGGCGTCGCGTTCGCCGTGACCGGTGGCCCGGCACCCGAGAAGCAGATCATCACCTCGGTCGCGCAGTCTTCCGAGGCTCCCGGGGGGACGTCGACGGATGCCGCACCGAGCGCACCTGTGCCAGCACCCTCCACACCCACGCCGTCCCCGAGTCCTGCCCCGGTAGCGCCGGAGTCGCCCGCTGCCGGAGCCGCTCCGGCGCCCGCGCGGGGCACCGCCGTGCCCCCGGTGGCCCCAGCCGCAGCATCCGCCCCGTCCTCGTCACCGTCCTCTCGGCCGAGCTCTTCGTCGAGTCCGACGCCGACCCAGACCTCGACCCCAACGCCCACCCCGACCCCAACGTCGACTCCGAGCACTCCGCCGACCTCCCCGCCCGCCACACCCCCGTTGCCGCTCATCACCTTCACCGAGTGTTCCGCGTCAGCGGACGGCAGCACACTCACGCTCACCTGGCAGTACGACGGAACGCCTGTCACCGGTCAGACGCCGTCGTTCGTCATCGCCTCGGACGGTGTGGCGCTCGGCGGAAGCGGCACGTCGACCTCCGGTCCGGTTGACGGCGTTTACACGACCAGTGTTCAGGCTGACTCGGTCCTCGGGCTCGGCACCTACACGATCACTGCGAGTTCGAGTGCCGGGGATGCGACGGCCGGCGCGACCAACAGCGCCTCTGCGTCGGCGATCTCGCTGCTGGGTTTGACCTTATGGGGCACCTGCTCGCTCAGCTCCGACTGAGAGGTCGCTTCGGCCCCGAAAGCTGCACCAGGACTCCCACCGAGGAGTGCGGGGATGTCGTCATTGCGCGGTAGACACGACATTCCGGCACTTCTCGGTACCGGTCCGGGGCCGCGGGCGCGGGGCCTGACCCCAGGCCCGGGTCACCCCCAGGCGGAAGCCGGGGCGGCCACGATCGGCACATTCACCGCGTGGAAGCGTGCGCCGCCGCCGTAGTGGCTTGAGGCCCAGGGCGAGGCGATGATCGCCTGCTCGGTGACCGCCGGCGCGGAATCCGCTGCGAGCGCGTCGTGGATGCCCGCGAACAGCGACCGGTCCAGCTGCTGCGCCACGTACGACGCCGCGATGCGCAGGTTCGCGTAGCTGCCGAATCCGCCGCCGCCACCCGAGCCGAGCCCGTTGTTCAGCGGGTTGTTGCGCAGGTACCAGCTCTTCGGCGAGTTCTCGGAGTCCATCCACTGCAGGATCACGGTCACGTTGTTCTGCGTGATGGGCAGACCGGCATCCTGCAGCACGAGCGCGGCCCAGTCGGCGTTGGTCACGCCGCCTACGGTCAGCGCCGGCGCCCCGGATGACGTCGTGACGGTCTTCGAGTCGAACGACGTGCTCTCGACGGCGTCGCCCGTGACGTCGGATTCCACTGTGAGGCTCTGCGTGTGTGCGAGCAGCTCGCTGGCGTACAAGGGCTGCGAGTTGACCGTCGCCGCATCCGCCGGGATCGCGACCATGACGCTGCCGACGAGCAGCATCGTCGCCGCCCCGGCTGCGGCCATATGGCGCCGCGATCGGGCATGCGGCGCGTGTCGACGGCCCTGTGCGGCACGGCCCTTCTGGGCACCCGGCTGCTGGCGGAGAGAGCGGCGAGAGGGGTAATCGGTCATGGAATCTGAGGCGGTGCGGCGGCGGGTCGGCGTCACCACGGGGTAGAGGTGCGCCCCGTACGGGCGAAGGGGGCGCGCGACTTTGCGAGGGTAGCAGGCGAGTCTTTGTGCGGCCACACCGGTGAGCGGCTCAGATCCAGTTCTTGCGCTTGAAGACGAGATAGAGGATGCCGGCGGCGACGACCATCACGCCGACGCTCAGCAGGAACCCCCACCACTGGCCGAAGCCGGGGTACGGCACGTTCTGACCGAAGTAACCGGTCACGGCGGTCGGCACCGCGATGATCGCGGCCCATCCGGTGAGCTTCTTCATGACGTTGTTGAGCCGGGAGTCCTGCAGCGACAGGTTCGTCTCGAACAGGGCCGTGACCATGTCGCGCAGCGACTCGGTCCACTCCGTGACGCGCAGCACGTGGTCGTAGAGATCGTCGTACGAGGCATCCAGCTCGGGCCCTGAGCCCGCGTCGCGGCGGTGCCGCAGCACCCCGTTCACGACCTCGCGCATGGGCAGCACGATGCGGCGCAGCTGCACCAGCTCTTTGCGCAGCCGGTAGGTCGCGCGCTGCACACGGGTCGCGAGGACTCGCTCGTCGAAGAGCACGTCCTCGAGCCCCTCGACGGCGTCGTCAAGCACCTGCACCGCGTCGAAGTGGCTGTCGACCACGGCGTCGAGCAGGCCGTGCACGAGCGCGCCGACGCCAGAGCGCAGCAGATCGGCGTTGTCGTTCCACCGCGACACGAGGTCGTCGATGTCGAACTCGGGGCTGCGCACCGTGATGAGCCCGGTGTGGAAGACGAACGCCGACACCTTGTCGAGGCGCAGGCGTGCGGCGAGGTCGTCGTCGTCCGGCTCGTTCTCGGTGTCGTATGCGGCGGCGTATGCGGTGAAGAAGGTGTGCGACGTGTAGCGCAGCGCCTTCGGCCGCTCGACGTGAGCGATCGCATCCTCGACGGCGTACGGGTCGAGGCTGAGCTCGTCGGCGAGCCTCTGCAGGTCCTTGTGGTCGGGCTCGCACAGGTCGACCCACGTGAGCACGTCGTCGCGGGCGAGGTAGTCGGAGATCTCCGCAAAGGGGAAGTCCTGGGCGATCACCTGACCATCGCGGTCCCAGACGAGCGAGCGAAGCGTCCCCATGCGGGCAACGCTACCTGCGTCAGATGCCGGCGGCGGCGACGAGCGACTCCGCGGCGGCGCGGGCGTGGCGTGCGGCATCCGTCGTCCCGGCGATCGCGGCCGTCGTCTGCGCGCCTTCCGCGAGGATCGCGAGTTGAGGGCCCAGGGATGCCGGCCCGCCGGCGTCCTTCACCAGCGAGTCGACATAGCGCTGAAAGTCCGCTTTGTGCGCGCGCACGGTCTCGGCGACCTGCGCGTTCGCGGCGCCGAGCTCGCCGAAGGCGTTGATGAAGCCGCAGCCGCGGAAGTCGGCGTCGCCGAACCAGTCGGCGAGGTAGTCGTAGACCGCGAGCAGCTTCTGGCGGGGCTCGGCGATCGCGTCGACCTTGGCTGTGACGCCATTGGTCCACATCGTGTGGCGCTTGCCGAGCACGGCGACGATGAGGTCGTCCTTCGAGGGGAACTCGGTGTAGAGCGCGCGCAGCGAGATGCCGGCGGCATCACGCACGGCGTCCATGCCGACTTGGCCGATGCCGCGTGTGTAGAAGAGCTCGTCGGCGGCATCCACGATCCGCTGCCGGCGGTCTGCTGGGGTGCTGATCTCGCTCATGCCGAAAGTCTACTTGACAGTGAGAACGTTCGTTCTCTAAAGTGGCGGTCAGATGCGAGAACGGTCGTTCTCATCAGAGCAGAAGGAGCCAGATCATGAGCGGCAACCCGAAGGACATCTCTCTCGAACCGGCGGCGCAGGCATTCGTGGATGCCACGAGCGAGCCCCCGTTCCTCTATCAGCTCGCCCCTGAGGAGGGTCGCAAGGCCGTCGACGGCGTGCAGGACGAGCCGATCTTCAAGCCCGAGATCGACGAGGAATGGATCGAGGTCCCCGGCGGCCCGACCGGCTCGGTCAAGGTGCGCATCGTGAAGCCGCTCGGCGCGACCGGCGCGCTTCCCGTGATCCTGTACACGCACGGCGCCGGCTGGGTCTTCGGCGACGCCCACACGCACGACCGACTTGTGCGCGACCTCGCGATCGGCGCCGGTGCCGCCGTCGTCTTCCCGGAGTACGACCGCTCGCCCGAGGCGCGCTATCCGCACGCGCTCGAGCAGGTCTGGGCGACCGCGCAGTGGATCGTCGCGTCCGGTGCCTCGAAGGGGCTGGATGCCGCGCGGCTCGCCGTCGCCGGCGACTCGGTCGGCGGCAACATGACCGCGGCTCTCACCCTGCTCGCCAAGGAGCGCGGCGGCATCGACATCACGGGCCAGCTGCTCTTCTACCCCGTCACCGACGCGAACTTCGACACCGCCTCATACGAGGAGTTCGCCGAGGGTTACTTCCTCACCCGCGACGGCATGAAGTGGTTCTGGGACCAGTACACGACCGATGAGGCACAGCGCGCCGAGATCACCGCGTCGCCGCTGCGGGCGTCGCTCGAGCAGCTCTCCGGCTTGCCGGCCGCGCTCGTCATCACCGGGGAGGCCGATGTGCTGCGCGACGAGGGCGAGGCCTACGCGGCGAAGCTGCGCCGGGCCGGCGTGCCCGTGACCGCGGTGCGCTACCAGGGCATCGTGCACGACTTCGTGATGGTCAACGGGCTGCACGACACCTTCGCCGCAAAGGGCGCCGTCGCTCAGGCGGTCGCGTTCCTGAAGGACGTGCTCGCCTCCTAGGCATCCCTCGCGCCTCGCACCCGCCGCCCACCTCGCGTGCGCTGCTCGTCCTAGCATGCGCTGCTCGGATCCGGTGTGCGCGCCCCCGATCCGAGCCGCGCACACCGGATCGCAGCCGCGCTACTCGCACGGATGGGCGCCACCCCCGGCGGAGTGGCGCCCATCCGCAGCTGTAGCGCACCCGCACCCTCGGCACGGCGCGGCACGCCACAGCACCGCACCGCGCGCGTGCACACCTCGGCATAGGCTCGAAGGATGGTCAGAAACTCTGACGCGGGGCTAAGTGCCAACTCCGCGTCGAACGTCATTCCTGCTGTCTCCGCCTCGGACCGGGTCGCCACGCGCGTCACGCTCGCCTCACTCGTCGGGACCTCTCTCGAGTCCTACGACTTCTACGTCTTCAGTTACTTCAGCGCCCTGTTCAGCGCCGCGGTGTTCTTCCCGGCTGAGAACCACGCCGTCGGCACGCTCGCCGCATTCCTGACTCTCGCGACCTCGTACCTTGTGCGGCCGATCGGCGCGATCGTCTTCGGACACCTCGGCGACCGGATCGGCCGCCGCCGCACCCTGATCTGGACGGTCGGCATCATGGGCGTCTCGACCGCCCTGATCGGCGTGCTGCCGTCGTATGACCGCATCGGCGTCTGGGCTCCCGTGCTGCTCGTCGCCCTGCGCATCGTGCAGGGCCTGTCGCTCGGCGGCGAGTGGGGCGGCGCGATCCTCATCGGCGTCGAGCACTCGACGGCCCGGCGGCGCGGCTTCTACGCCGCGATCCCCCAGCTCGGCTCGCCGATCGGGACCGTCATCGTCGGCGGCCTCTTCCTGCTGCTGAGCTCGACCATGAGCCCCGACGCGCTCGCCGGCTGGGGCTGGCGGCTGCCCTTCCTGTTCGCGCTGCCGCTGCTCGCCCTCTCGCTGTACCTGCGGGTGACGATCACCGAGACGCCGGTGTTCGCTGCACTCCGCACCGCCAAGCGGGTGCGCCGCCTGCCGGTGCTCGAGGTCTTCCGCCGCCAGCCGGTCATGCTCATCGTCGCGGTCGGCGCGGCCATGCTCGGCATCGGCTCGTACTCGCTCATGAACACCTACACGACGAGCTACGGCACCTCCGTGCTCGGATTCTCGGCGCAGGCGCTGTTCCTCGCGACGATCATCGGCAGCCTCGTCGAGATCGCCGCGATCCCGTTCTTCGGGCTGTGGGCCGACCGCATCGGCTCGGCCCGCGTGGTGGCGATCGGCGCGGCCGCGACCCTCGTGATCGCCTTCCCGATGTACGCGCTGCTGCCGCGCGCGACCTTCCTGATCCTCGCGGGCACCATGGTGGTCGGCGGCCTGCTGCCGACGCTCGCCTGGTCGGGATTGGGCGGATTGATGGCGGATGCCTTCGGCCGGTCTATCCGCTACAGCGCGCTCTCCCTTGCCTACGCGATCGCCGCGGCCCTGGCGGGCTTTGTCCCCCTGCTGACGCAGCTGCTCGCGAACGCGAGCGGCAACGCCTGGTGGCATCCGGCCGTCATGCTCGGCGCCCTGTCGCTCATCACCCTGGTGAGCGCGGTTGCCGCGGCCCGGGTCGCGCGACGCCGCTCCGAGGACCGCGCCGACGAGGCGACGGTGCTCGCCGCGGAGTCGCCCGCGGTACCCGAGGAAGCGACCGCTGCGTAACGCCCGAACTCACCATTCGGGGCCGTTCGGGTCCCCGCCGCCGCGAGGGGTGCGCCCGAACGCACCCCTCGGGGAGTGGGGCTGGAAATGGGAAGGGGAATGGGAATGGGAACGGGGAAGAGCACGGGAATGCGCCGACTGCCTGCAAAGTTGACATGAACAGACTCAAGTTTTACGGATTCGGATTGACAGGCATCCGTGCTTCTGAAAAAGTTGAGTCTGGGCGGCTCAAGCAAGCCGCCCCCACGAACTTACGCAACACAAGCAGGAGGGCCAACAGATGGCACGTGCAGTAGGTATCGACCTCGGAACCACCAACTCCGTGGTCGCCGTTCTCGAGGGTGGCGAGCCGGTCGTCATCGCCAATGCGGAGGGCTTCCGCACCACCCCGTCGGTCGTCGCGTACACGAAGGACGGCGAGGTGCTCGTCGGCGAGACCGCCAAGCGCCAGGCCGTGACCAACGTCGACCGCACCATCTCGTCGGTCAAGCGCCACATGGGCACCGACTGGAAGCAGGAGATCGACGGCAAGAAGTACACCCCGCAGGAGATCTCGGCGCGCATCCTCGCGAAGCTGAAGCGCGACGCCGAGCAGTACCTGGGTGACACGGTGACGGATGCCGTCATCACGGTCCCCGCGTACTTCAACGACGCCGAGCGCCAGGCCACGAAGGAGGCCGGCGAGATCGCGGGCCTCAACGTGCTGCGCATCATCAACGAGCCGACCGCTGCAGCCCTCGCCTACGGCCTCGACAAGGGCAAGGAGGACGAGCTGATCCTCGTCTTCGACCTCGGCGGCGGCACCTTCGACGTCTCGCTGCTCGAGGTGGGCAAGGACGACGACTTCTCGACCATCCAGGTCCGCGCGACCGCCGGTGACAACCGCCTCGGCGGCGACGACTGGGACCAGCGCATCGTCGAGCACCTGATCAAGAAGTTCAAGGACTCGACCGGGGTCGACGTCTCGAAGGACAAGATCGCGCTGCAGCGCCTCAAGGAGGCCGCGGAGCAGGCGAAGAAGGAGCTCAGCTCCTCGATGTCGACGAGCATCCAGCTGCCGTACCTGAGCCTCACCGAGAACGGTCCCGCCAACCTCGACGAGACGCTCACCCGCGCGCAGTTCGAACAGATGACCAGCGACCTGCTCGACCGCACCAAGAAGCCGTTCCAGGACGTCATCAAGGAGGCCGGCATCAAGGTCTCCGACATCGCGCACGTCGTGCTCGTCGGCGGCTCGACCCGCATGCCCGCGGTCAGCGAGCTCGTCAAGCAGGAGACCGGCGGCAAGGAGCCCAACAAGGGCGTCAACCCCGATGAGGTCGTCGCCGTGGGCGCGGCCCTGCAGGCGGGCGTCCTCAAGGGCGAGCGCAAGGACGTGCTACTCATCGACGTCACCCCCCTGAGCCTCGGCATCGAGACCAAGGGCGGCATCATGACCAAGCTCATCGAGCGCAACACCGCCATCCCGACCAAGCGCAGCGAGACCTTCACGACCGCCGACGACAACCAGCCGTCCGTGGCCATCCAGGTCTTCCAGGGCGAGCGCGACTTCACCCGCGACAACAAGGCGCTCGGCACCTTCGAGCTCACCGGCATCGCGCCGGCCCCGCGCGGCATCCCGCAGATCGAGGTCACCTTCGACATCGACGCGAACGGCATCGTGCACGTGTCCGCGAAGGACAAGGGCACCGGCAAGGAGCAGTCGATGACCATCACCGGCGGTTCATCGCTGCCGAAGGAGGACATCGAGCGCATGGTCAAGGAGGCCGAGGAGCACGCCGCAGAGGACAAGCGCCGCCGCGAGTCCGCCGAGACCCGCAACACGGCCGAGCAGCTCGTCTACTCGATCGAGAAGCTGATCAAGGACAACGAGGACAAGCTGCCCGAGGACGTCAAGTCCGACGTGCAGGGCGACGTCGACGCGCTCAAGACCGCGCTCGCCGGCGAGGACGACGAGGCCGTGAAGACCGCGTTCGAGAAGCTCTCGCAGAGCCAGCAGAAGCTGGGCGAGGCGATCTACGCGTCGAGCCAGGGCGAGCAGGCTGCCGCCGCCGGTGAGCAGGGCGGCACGGATGCCCCGGCCGACGGCGCCTCTGACGAGGACGTGGTCGACGCCGAGGTCGTCGACGACGAGGACGAGAAGAAGTAAGGCGATGACGGACGAGAACAGCGACAAGCACGAACAGCGCGAGGAGCCGATCGTCCGCGACAAGCGGCGCATCGACCCCGAGACCGGGAAGCTGCGCCAGCCGGATGCCGCTGAGGGGGGCGAGGCAGAGGCCTCGTCCCCCGAAGGGGCCGGCGAGAACGGCGACGACGAGCTGTTCGTCGAGGACATCCTCGCCGCGGCCGAGGTGGAGGAGAACGACCCGAGCGCCGAGCACCTGGCCGACCTCAAGCGGGTGACGGCGGAGTACGCGAACTACCGCCGCCGCACCGAGAGCGAGCGCGAGGTCGTGCGCGAGCGCGCCGTCGGCGACGCCGTGCGCGTGCTGCTGCCGGTGCTCGACGACCTCGACCGTGCCCAGAAGCACGGCGACCTCGAGGGTGACGGCGCGTTCCCGACCATCGCCGCGAAGCTGCGCGGCGCGGTCGAGAAGCTCGGCGTCAAGCCCTTCGGCGAGGTCGGCGAGGTGTTCGACCCGCAGCGGCACGAGGCGATCTTCCAGCAGCCCACCCCCGGCGCGACCGAGGCCACCGTGCTCGATGTCGTCGAGACCGGCTACACGATCGGCTCGACGCTCGTGCGCGTGGCCCGCGTGGTCGTCGCCACCCCAGCAGATTAAGAAGTAAAGAGGAGGCGCGTTGGCCAGTCAGGACTGGTTCGACAAGGACTTCTACAAGACGCTCGGCGTCAGCAAAGACGTGTCTGACGCCGAGCTGAAGAAGACCTACCGCAAGCTCGCGCGGCAGTACCACCCGGATTCGAACCCGGGGGATGCCGCGGCCGAGGCGCGCTTCAAGGAGATCAGTGAGGCCTACTCGGTGCTGTCCGACAAGGAGCAGCGCGCCGAGTACGACCAGATCCGGGCCATGGGGTCCGGGGCGCGGTTCACCGCCCCGGGCTCCGGTGGCGCGGGCGGCTTCGAGGACGTCTTCGGCTCGATGTTCGGCGGCGGCGCAGGCGGCCGCCCCGGCGGGTTCACCTACTCGACGGGCGGCGCCGACCCCAACGACATCTTCAGCGGGCTGTTCGGCGGCGGCAGGTTCGGCCAGTCCTCGGGGGGCTTCCGTGGATACGGCGGCCCGACCAAGGGCCAGAACCTCGAGGCGTCGACGACGATCGACTTCCTCGCCGCGACCCGCGGCGAGACGCTCACGCTGACGGGCACGGGCGGCAAGCCCATCAAGGTGAAGATCCCGGCGGGCGTCGCCGACGGGCAGAAGATCCGCCTGCGCGGCCGCGGCCACCCGAGCCCCGACGGCGGCGAGGCGGGCGATCTGATTCTGCACGTGGCCGTGCGCAAGCATCCGGTCTTCGAGCGCGACGGGCTGAACCTGCGGCTCAACGTGCCGGTGACCTTCGTCGAAGCGGCGCTCGGAGCGACCATCGAAGTGCCGACGCTCGAGGGCGCTCCGGTGAAGCTCAAGGTGGCCGCCGGCACCCCGTCCGGCCGCGTGCTGCGCGTCAAGGGCCGCGGCGTGAAGACCGACAAGGGCACGGGAGACCTGCTCGCCGTCGTGCAGGTCGCGGTGCCGTCGCACCTCTCGGCCGAGGCCGAGAACGCGCTGCTCGACTTCGCGGCGAAGCTCCCGAAGGAGAACCCGCGCGAGGATCTGCTGGCGCGAGCCAGAGAGTGATGTAAATAAGTGGCTATGGACGTCGATCAGGACACCCCGCTGTTCGCGATCGCCGCTGCTGCGGAGCTCGCCGAGCTGCATCCCCAGACCCTGCGCCAGTACGACCGCCTGGGCCTCGTCGAGCCCACCCGCACGGCGGGAAAGTCGCGGCGCTACTCGCTGCGCGATGTCGCCCAGTTGCGCGAGATCGCGCGGCTCTCGGCCGAGGGGGTGTCGCTCGAAGGCATCCGTCGCGTCCTCTCGCTTGAGAATGAAGTGCGCGCTTTGCAGCAGCGGGTGCGCGAGCTCGAGTCGGCGCTCGCCGACGCCCTGCTCCAACAGCCGGGCCGCCGCGTCTTCGCCTCCGGGGTGACCGGTGAGGTCGTGCCGATGCGTGCCGGCACCCGCAGCGAGCGCCGCGATCAAGTGGTCGTATGGCGCCCGTGGGGCCCGCCGCCTGATCTATAGGGTCGGACTATGACGGATGCCGAGCCGCACGACGCCTCGCCCGGAATCCCATCGCCGCTGCCCTCGATCTATCTGCACCCGCTCGCGAACCCGCGCGCACTGCGGGCTCGCCTCAAGCCGATCGTCGGCGCCCACCTCGCGCGCGGGGCCGCCCGTGCCCAGCGGTTGACGGGCCTCGCGGCGCAGTTCTTCGTCTGGGGATTCGTCGGCGGGATCGTCGTCGTGATCATCGGCATCGTGCTGTGGGGTGCGGATTCCGGGCCTGCGCTCGGCGCGACCCTCGGCTTCCTCGTGCTCATGACCGGCGTCGTGCTGTACTACTGCGGGCTCGGCGCGCGCCGGAGCGCGGTGACCCGGCTGCTGCAGCGGATGCGCAGCGTCGACCCTGCCGCGACGCGCAGCACGGCGAACGCGCTGTACAACGGGGGCCCCACGTCGCTCGCGCGGTACGCGCGCGAGCACCCGGGCGTCTTTCTGCCGTAGGCGGAGCGGCCTGTCGGCATTCCCGCGATATACCAGATATTGGTAATCTGCCTCTATGGGCACCAACACCTCGATCAGCCTCGACGATCACTTCGCAAGCTTTTTGTCGCACGAGCTTGAGACCGGCCGGTACCGCAGTGCCAGCGAGGTCGTCCGCGCGGGGCTGCGCCTGCTGGAGGACCAGGAGACGCAGATGGCAGCCCTCCGGGCCTCCCTTATCGCGGGAGAGGAGAGCGGGCCAGCAGAGCCCTTTGACTTCGACGCGTTCCTCGCCGCGAAGAAGGCATGAGCGGCTACCGGCTCACGCCTGCGGCGCAACGCGATCTGTCCTCGATCTGGGACTACACCGAAGACGCCTGGGGGCCGCAGCAGGCGGAGACCTATCTGGGCGAGATCAGGTTCGCCTTCGAGCGAATCGCCGCCAACCCTGAGCGGGGTCGCGCCTGCGATGACATCCGTGCGGGCTACCGGCGCTACGCCATCGGGAGCCACATCCTCTTCTACATCGTCGCCGAAGACGGCCAGGTCGACATCGTCCGTGTCCTTCACCAACGCATGGACCCGACGAGACACATGTAACCGCTCCGGCGGCCGGCGTGGTTCGCCGGCCGCGTCGGCGACCTTCTGCTCAGCGCGAGGACCGCGCAGCGAGCGCCTCGAGTGCGCGGTGAAGCTCGACGCCGTATCACCGGTGATACATTGATGGTATGAGCGTGAGGGAGGCCCACGACCACGAGGTGAGCGTGCGCGATCTGCGAAACCACGGAGGGCACGTTCTTGATCGTGTGGTTCGCGGCGAGACGCTCACGGTCACGAAGGACGGCACGCCCGTTGCTGAGCTGAGTCCGGTGCCGCGGCGCAGCCTTCCGGCGGCTGAGCTCATCGCCCGGGCCAAGCGTGCCCCGAAAGTGGATGCCGAGCTGTTGCGCCGCGATATCGACTCGGTGCTGGACCAGAGCCTGTGAGGCGTGAGAAGGGCGTCCTCGACACCTCCGCGGTGCTGCGACTGCACGAGCTTGAACCGGGCGACCTGCCGATCGACTCGGCGATCACCACCGTGACGCTCGCAGAGCTTTCGGTCGGCCCGCTGCTCGCCGAGGACGATGACGTGCGGGCAGCCCGCCTGTCCCAGGTTCAGCGCGCGGAGGCCGACTTCGGCGAGCCGATCCCCTTCGGGGTCGAGGCCGCCCGCGCGTTCGCGCAGGTCACCGCGGACATCCGCCGCTCAGGACGCAAGCCGGCCGCCCGCGCCTTCGACGCGCTGATCGCTGCAACCGCCAAGGCCGCAGGGCTTCCGCTCTACACCTTCAATGCAACCGACCTTCGCGGGGTAACGGGCCTCGAGGTCGTCGCCTTGCCGCCGGAGCGCGACGCATAGACGAACGGGCGAACCCCGAAGCATCAGGCCCAGCCGAGCAGCGGGGCGGCTTGTCGGCGGCCCATGACAGCATGGGCGGGTGGCTGAGAGCGAGTGGAAGCGCAAGCTGCGCGGGCTCGCGCGCGCGGGTGGGGTGACGGATGCCGGGGCGACGGATGCCTCGGGCGAGGCCGCGCCGCCGCGCCGCACTCCGCTCGGCGTGCAGTTCGAGGTGCGCGAGGTCGTGCGCCGCGGTTCCGGTCGCTGGCAGCACACGAGCAACACCACCGTCGCGGCGACGGCCGAGTCGATCGGTGCCCTGAAGCTCGCGGTGCGGCCCGTCATGCCGGGGCGGTCGGGAGGCTGGGTCGGTGCGAACCTCACCTGGGCCGGCTTGCAGTACCAGGTGCATCAGCTCGGCCTCGATCCGGCCCAGGTGCGCTGGTTCACCGAGTTCGCGGCACTCGCGCGGGCGGCCTCCGGCGGATTCCTCGGGCAGGACGGGGCGCGCATCGCCCTCGACGAGTTCGGCTCTCCGCTGCTGTGGCCGCTGCTGCGCCAGGCGCGCGAGCTCGGCATCGCGCTGGTCGGCGCCGGCCGTGAGCCGGTGCTGCGCATCGGCGAGACGGCGTCGGCGCGGCTCGACGCGTCGGCCACGAGCGACGGCACGGTCACGCTGCAGCCGGTCGTGACGATCGACCGGGCGGATGTCTCGGGGCTGCACCTCGGCGCCGTCGGCACCCACGGGCTCTGGGCGGTCGAGTGGCCGGGGCCGATCGTGCGCCTCGCGCCTTCCGAGCGGGCCGTCACGGGCGAGGCGCTGAAGCTGCTGGCATCCGA
This sequence comes from Gryllotalpicola koreensis, assembly GCF_039538185.1. NCBI lineage: Bacteria > Bacillati > Actinomycetota > Actinomycetes > Micrococcales > Microbacteriaceae > Gryllotalpicola > Gryllotalpicola koreensis. The sequence goes on along the minus strand of NZ_BAABBW010000001.1, from coordinate 330,471 downwards.
CCCCCTCGTCGTTCCCGAATCCGACCGTGCCGAGTTCTTCGCCGACTACGCGCCGGCTCTGCCGCTTCCGATCGTGAGCGCGGATGCCTCGCTACCGCTTCCGATCGCCCCGGAGCCCGCCTCCGGCGGGCGTCTCGAAACGATCGAAGAGCCTTTAGAAGAAGACTTCCTCGACGCTCGCCCAGACCTCGAGGTCACCTTGGTGCCGAGCGACGACCGCGACTGGCTCGAGCTCGGCTTCACGGTGCGGGTCGACGGCCGCGAGGTGCCGTTCAGCGAGCTGTTCACGGCACTCGCCGGCGGCCGCAAGTCGCTACGGCTCGTCGACGGCTCGTATCTCAAGCTCAACCAGCCGGTGTTCGCGAAGCTCATGGATCTCATCGCCGAGGCCGACACGCTCACCGAGTGGGAGGCGGGGCCGCGCATTCACCGCACGCAGCTCGCGCTGTGGTCGGACTTCGAGGACCTCGCCGACCAGGCGACGGCCGCCGTCGAGTGGAGGGAGCAGGTCGCCGCGCTCGCCCGCAGCGATGGTTTCGAGACACCCGCTTCGCGGGCTCCTCAACCATCGGGGTTGACCGCCGAGCTGCGCGAGTACCAGCTCGCCGGATTCTCGTGGCTCAGCTACCTGTACGCGCACCGGCTGGGCGGCATCCTCGCCGACGACATGGGGCTCGGCAAGACGCTGCAGACCCTCGCCCTGATCCTGAGCGCCCGCGCCGAGCAACCGTGGTTGGTCGTCGCCCCGGCGTCCGTCGTGTCGAACTGGGTGGCGGAGGCGGCGAAGTTCGCGCCGACGCTGCGGGTGGCATCCGTCACCCGCACTCAGCTGCGCGAGAAGCGCAAGCTCGCCGAGCTCGCAGGCGCCCACGACGTGATCGTGATGTCGTACAACCTGTTCCGGCTCGACTTCGACGACGTCGAGGACGTGCACTGGGCCGGGCTCGTGCTCGACGAGGCACAGTTCGTGAAGAACCACCGCAGCCGTGCGCACGAGTGCGCCAAGGCGCTCGACACGCCCTTCAAACTGGCGATCACGGGTACCCCGCTCGAGAACAACGTGCTCGAGCTGTGGTCGATCCTCGACATCGTGGCCCCCGGGCTCTTCCCGAGCCTGCGCCGCTTCACCGAGCAGTACGTGCGGCCGCTCTCGCACGTGCGCGCCCCCGACGCGGTGCCTGCGGGCATCAGTGAGGCCGACGCCGCCCGCGTCATCGCCAAGCTGCGCCGCCGCGTGCGGCCGTTCCTGCTGCGGCGCACCAAGGCGCTCGTCGCCCCAGAGCTGCCGCCGAAGCAGGAGCAGCTCATCCGGATCGAGCTCGCGCCCAAGCATCGCCGGCTGTACGAGCAGTTCCTGCAGCGCGAGCGGCAGAAGCTGCTCGGCCTTGAGAAGGAAGAGTTCGATCGGCAGCGCTTCATCCTGTTCCGCTCGCTCACGCTGCTGCGCATGCTCGCGCTCGACGCGGCGCTCATCGACGAGCAGTACGAGGGGATTCCGAGCGCCAAGCTCGACGCGCTGCTCGAGCAGCTCGACGAGGTCGCGGCCGAGGGGCACCGTGCGCTCGTCTTCAGCCAGTTCACCTCGTACCTCGCGCGGGTCGAGAAGCGGCTCGACGACGCCGGCATCGCCTACGAGTACCTCGACGGCTCCACCACGAACCGCGCCGAGGTGATCGCCCGCTTCAAGGCGGGGGATGCCCCGGTGTTCCTCATCTCGCTCAAGGCAGGTGGCTTCGGCATCAATCTCACCGAGGCCGACTACGTGTTCCTGCTCGACCCGTGGTGGAATCCGGCCTCCGAGGCGCAGGCGGTCGACCGGGCGCACCGCATCGGGCAGGCCTCCGCCGTCAACGTGTATCGGCTCGTCGCCGACGGCACCATCGAAGACAAGGTGATGAAGCTGCGCGACGAGAAGGCCGAGCTGTTCGACCAAGTGCTCGACGACGACGGCACCTTCAGCGAGCTGCTGTCGGCCGACGACATCGCGGGGCTGCTCGAGCTGTGAGCGGCCTCGATCTCAGCGCACTGCGCCGCTGGCCCGACGTCGAGGCGCCCAACCTCGTCGCCGTCGACGCGGCCGACAGGCTGCTGGTCGATACGGCTGCTGCGGGGCTGGCCGCGTCGCGGCCGGGGTCGGTCGCGGTGCTCGGCGACGGCTTCGGAGCGCTGACCCTCGGCGCCCTCGCGCTCGGCGCCCGCGAGGTGCGCGTTCATCAGGATCCGCTGCTCAGTGAGCGGGCGCTCGCCGCGAATGCCGAGCGGCTGGGTCTGGCGGGGTTCGCATCGTTCGACCTGGTTCCCGAGCTGGTGACGGATGCCTCACTCGTGCTGCTTCGTCTGCCCAAATCCCTCGACCAGCTCGACGAATGGGCGGCGGTGATCGCCGAGCACGCGGCGCCCGACGTGACCGTGCTCGCGGCCGGCATGGTGAAGCACATGACCCTCGCGCAGAACGAGGTGCTGGGGCGGTGGTTCGGCGCGGTGCAGGCGGGCCTCGCGCGCCAGAAGGCGAGGGTGCTGACGGCAACCGTCACCGCCGCTTCTACCGGTGGTCGAGTAGCCGCCGCAGGCGGCATATCGAGACCCTCCTCTCGAGAGAGGGGTCTCGATACGCCCGCTTCGCAGGCTACTCGACCGTCGGTGGGGGCTGGGTTTTGGCCCCGCAGCGCCTTCATCGACCCGCCCGGCGTCACGGTCTCGGCCCACGGCGGGGTCTTCGCCGGGGCATCCCTCGACATCGGCACCCGCTTCCTGCTCGAGCACCTCGCCGACGCGAACCCGGACGCCCGGACCGCGATCGACCTCGGCTGCGGCACGGGCATCATCGCGGCGACTCTCGCGAAGGCCCGCCCCGAGTTGCGCGTGCACGCCACCGACCAGTCGGCTGCGGCCGTGGCATCCGCCCGCGAGACCATGCAGCTGAACGGAGTCGTCGATCGCGTGACCGTCGTGCGCGACGATGCGCTCGCCTCCCTTCCCGACGCGAGCGCCGAGCTGATCGTGCTCAACCCGCCGTTCCACTCGGGCACGATGGTGACGGCCGACGTCGGCATCCGATTGATCACGGATGCCGCACGCGTGCTCGCCCCTGGTGGCGAGCTGCGCGTCGTGTTCAACTCGCACCTGCGCTACCAGCCGACGCTGCGCCGCCTCGTCGGTGAGACACGCCAGGTGGCGCGCAACAGCAAGTTCACGATCACGAGTTCACTGAAGCGATGAATGCACTGCGGGGGTACAGCGCGCAGCAGGTGCGCGACGCCGAGGCGCCGCACCTCGCGGCGGGCGAGCCGCTGATGGCACGCGCGGCTGCCGCTCTGGCCGCCGTGTGCGAGGAACTGCTGACCGACCAGGGCCTGCGCCTCGCGCATTCGCGGGTGCTGATGCTCATCGGTGGCGGGAACAACGGCGGCGATGCGCTCTTCGCGGCCGCCCATCTCGCGAAGGCGCGGGTCACGGTCGAGCTCGTGCGCACCTCGAGCCGCGTGCACGAGGAGGGACTCGCCGCCGCCCTCGCCGCGGGCTCCGCGATGATCACGGATGCCCCGGCCAAGCTCGCCGCCCGGGCGAAGTCGGCCGACCTGATCGTCGACGGCATCCTCGGCACGGGCACCAGCCCCGACCCGCGCCTGCGAGGCGATGCCCGCGAGCTCGTCGCGGCCATCGCTCCGATGGTTGAGGAGCGTTCGGGCTCGCCGGCGGTCGTCGCCGTCGACATCCCGAGCGGCATCCACCCCGACACGGGCGCGGTGCCCGACCCCGCGGCCGTGCTGCACGCGGACGTCACGGTGACCTTCGGCGGGGCGAAGGCCGGCCTGCTGCTCGAGCCGGCCCGGGGCTTCGTCGGCGAGCTCCGCGTCCACGAGATCGGCCTCGCCGCCGACCTCGAGAAGCTGACCCCGCTCGTCGTCATCCCCGGTGCATCGAGTACGGAGTAGCTGCGCTCATCGCCCGGGCGTGAGCGCAACAACTCCGTTCTCGGCGGGGCGCCTGCCCGCGGCATCCGATCACGCCGTCAAGATCACCTTCAGGGCCTTCGTCTCCGCGGCGCGGCTGAACGTGTCGTAGGCCGAGAGGATGTCCGACAGCGCGAAGTGGTGCGACACGAAGCCCGCGACGTCGAGCTTGCCCTGCGCGAGCAGCTTGATCAGCATCGGCGAGGTGTCGGTGTTGACGAGGCCGGTCGTGACGGTGAGGTTCTCGATCCACTTCTCCTCCAAGTGGAACGAGACAGGCGCCCCGTGCACGCCGACGTTCGCGACGTGGCCGGCGGGTCGCACGAGCTCGAGCGACATGTCCCAGGTGCGCGGAATCCCGACGGCCTCGATCGCGACGTCGACGCCGAGTCCGTCGGTCAGCGCGAACACCTGCTCCTTCCAGTCGGGGTCGGTGGCCACGACGCCGTCGGTCGCCCCGAACCGCTTCGCCTGCTCGACCCGGTTCGCGTCGGTGTCGATCGCGATGACCCGCGACGGCCCGTACAGCCCGGCCGTCGCCATCGCTGCCAGGCCAACGGGCCCGGCGCCGACCACGGCCACGACATCCCCGGGCGAAACGGCGCCATAGCGCACCCCGATCTCGTGCCCCGTGGGCAGAATGTCGCTGATCAGCACCGCCAGCTCATCGGGCACCCCGTCAGGCACGCGATACAGAGAGGTCTCCGCGAATGGCACGCGCACGAGCTCGGCCTGCGTGCCGTCGATCAGGTGCCCGAAGATCCAGCCGATGCCGGGCGCGCCCTCGTCGGCGCGGCAGTGCGAGTACACGCCCTTCTTGCAGAAGTCGCACTTCCCGCACGCCGACACGCACGAGATGATCACGTGATCGCCGACGGCGAGGTCGGTCACGGCAGAGCCGACCTCGGTGATGGTGCCGACGCCCTCGTGCCCGAGGATCCGGCCGGGGGCGACCGCGGGCACATCGCCCTTCAAGATGTGCAGGTCGGTGCCGCAGATCGTCGTCGTGTCGATCTTCACGATCGCGTCGGTGGGCTTCAGGATGACGGGGTCCGGCACCTCCTCCCACGACTTCTCGCCGGGGCCGTGGTAGACGAGTGCCTTCATGTCGAGCCTCCTGAGCAGGCGGTCTCGTAAGGCCCGCTCACGGCAGAAATTACCGCTGTCAACCCGGCGCGGAAAGGGGCTGATCGGCCTAGCATGACGCGCATGAACGATGTCAAAGAGAACGTGCACAAGGCGACGGCCGCGCTCGATGACAAGCTCGTGCCGATCCTCGGGCCGGCGCCCCTCGGTCCGTACGGGCTGGACGAGCGCGACGACCCGCACCCCGGGCCCGCCGACCTGCTCTGCCCCGTGTGCCATCACGCCATGAGCAGGCACGCCACCGAGGTCGACCCGGTCGCGCACCACACCTTCGTGACGTGCCCCGAGCTCGGCACCAGCTACGAAGTAGAGGCGCACGATCACGACCACGCGCCGGGCACGCTGGATCACCCGGTCCTGAACTGAGTTCGAGGAGGGGTACGGATGCCTCAGGCATCCGTACCCCTCCTGCCCATGTACCTACTTAATCGCGCCCAAGCTCAACCCCTGCACCAGCTTGTCCTGCGCCGCGAACCCGGCCGCCAGCACGGGCAGCGAGATCGCGATCGACGCGGCGCACACCTTCGAGAGGAACAGCCCCTCCGAGGTGACGAACGAGGTCAGGAACACGGGCGCGGTGTACGAAGTCGTCGAGGTCAGCACGCTCGCGAACAGCAGCTCGTTCCAGCTGAAGATGAAGCAGATCAGCGCCGTCGCGATGATGCCGGGCGACGCGAGCGGGATGATGATCCGCCGGAACGTCAGCAGCAGTCCCGCCCCGTCGACCTGCGCCGCCTCGATCACCTCGAGCGGGATCTCGGCGAAGAACGACCGCATCATCCAGACCGCGATCGGCAGGTTCATCGACGTGTAGATGATGACCATCAGGCCGACGGTGTCGAGCAGTCCGAGTGATTTCGCGATCAGGTACACGGGCAGGAGTCCCGCGACCATCGGCAGCATCTTGGTCGTCAGGAAGAAGAACATCACGTCGGACCACTTGCGCACCGGCCGGATCGCCAGCGCGTAGGCCGCCGGAATCGACAGGATCAGCACGATCGCCGTCGACCCGATGCTCATCGACAGCGAGTTGATCAGCGGCGGCCACGGGCTCGCGCCTGACGCAGCTCCGAAGAAGTTCGCGTACGACTGGAGCGTCAGCGGCGCGAACAGATTCGGCGGGTTCGTCGCGGCATTCGTCTCGCTGTGCAGCGAGGTGAGCAGCATCCACAGGATCGGGCCGAAGAAGATCAGCCCGATGATCCAGGCGACGATGCCGAGGCCCACGGTGCGCCGGCGCGCGCGCCGGGTCATGGACGTCGGCGTGTAGGGCAGCACCGCCTGACCCGGCTTGGCGAGCACCATCGCGCGCGTCTCGCTCATCGCTTCTCCTCCTTAAGCAGCGACGACACCGTGCGCAGCACGAACGTCGCGACGATCATCGAGCCGATCACGACGACGACACCGGCGGCGGATGCCTGCCCGTAGTCATGCGCCTCGAAGAACGTCTGATAGATCGTGTAGGGCAGGTTGGCCGTGCCGAGCCCGCCGCTCGTGATCGTGAACACGGCGTCGAAGTTCTGCACGAGGTAGATGCAGCCGAGCAGCGCCGCGAGCTCGAGGTACTGGCGCAGATGCGGCAGCGTCATGTGGCGGAAGATCTGCCATTCGTCGGCACCGTCGATGCGCGCGGCCTCGATCACGTCGAGCGGCCGCCCCTGCAGCCCCGCGAGCAGGATCAGCATCATGAACGGCGTCCACTGCCACACGAGCGCGGCGATGATCGCGCCGAGCGGCTGCGAGCTGATCCAGTCGGGCTGTGGGGCGCTCGAGGCGTGCCCGAACAGCCCCCAGATCCACGTCAGCGTTCCGTTCAGCAGGCCGTACGACGGGTTCAGGATCGCGTGCTTCCACATCAGCGCGGCCGCGACCGGCACGATGAGGAACGGCGCGATCATGATCGTGCGCACGAAACCGCGGCCCCAGAACGCGCGATCGAGCAGCATCGCGATGACGAGCCCCAGCACGAGGCTGACGAGCACCACCGCGACGGTCAGGATGACGGTCGTGAGGACCGACTTCAGCATCGCGGCATCCGTGAACACCGCGATGTAGTTGGTGAACCAGCCGAAGCCGATGTCGTTCGGGTAGAGCGCGTTCCAGCGCACGAACGAGATGACGAGCGTCGCGACGAAGGGCAGCTGCGTGACGATGATCATGAAGATCAACGCCGGCAGCAGGGGCGCCCGCCTGGCCCAGGCGGACGCCCTGCTCAGGGTCTGCTGCGACGCGTTCAGGGTGACCGCAGTCGACATCAGGAATCCCTACTTCTTGTACTTGTCGCCGACTTTTTGGGCTTCGGCCTGCACGGCCTTGATGGCCGCGGCGACGCTGGTCTTGCCGGCGATCGCGTCGCTGAACTGCTGCGAGGCATCCGTGCCCAGGTTCGCGAACTCGGGGATCGCGACGAACTGGATGCCGGGCGCCGGCCGCTTCTGCGTGCCGGGGTCGTTCGGCTTCGCGCTGTCGATCGCCGTCTGCACCTGCTTGTAGAACGCCTGCGCGCCCTTCTGGTAGTCGGGGTTCTCGTAGAGCGAGGTGCGGGTGCCCGGCGGCACCTGGGCCCAGCCGTACGTCTTCGCGACGAGCTCGGCGTACTTCGGGCCCGAGGCCCATTCGATGAACTTCTCGGCGTTCGCCTGGTTCTTGCTCGCCTTCTCGATGCCCCACGCCCAGCTGTACAGCCAGCCGGAGCTCTGGGTCTTCTCGACCGGTGCGGGCGCGTACCCGATCTTCCCGGCGACGGGAGAATCGGATGCCTCGAGCGAGCCGGCCGCCGCCGTCGCGTCGTACCACATCGCCGCCTTGCCCTGCGTCATGTCGTTGAGGCACTCGGTGTAGCCGGCCTGCGGGGCGCCGTTCTCGCCGTCCTTCTTGACGAGGTTCACGTAGAAGTTCACGGCCTTGGTGAAGCCCTCGCCCGAGACCTGTGCGTTCCAGTCGCTGTCGAACCAGGTGCCGCCCATGGTGTTCACGACCGTGGTGAGCGGCGCGACCATCTGGCCCCAGCCGGGCTGGCCGCGCAGGCAGATGCCGGCCATGCCGGGCTGCTTCTGCTTGATCTGGTCGGCGAGCTGCGCGACCTGATCCCAGGTCGGGTTCGTCGGCATCGTGAGGCCGAGCTGCTTGAACACGTCGGCGCGGTAGTAGAGCATCGACGACTCGCCGTAGAACGGCTCGGCGTAGATCTTCCCGTCGGAGCCGGTGAGCGCGTCCTGGATCGGCTTCAGGATGTCGTCCTGCTTGAAGGCGGCGCTCTTCGCGACGTTGTCAGACAGCGACAGCAGCCAGCCGTTCTTGGAGTAGAACGGCACCTCGTAGTTGCTGATCGTCGCCACGTCGTACTGCCCGGCCTGTGAGGAGAACTCCTGGCTCGCCTTGGCGCGCAGCGAGTCCTCCGGCAGCACCGTGTAGTTGACCTTGATGCCGGTCTCTTTGGTGAAGTTCGCTGCGGTGAGCTTCTGCAGATCGACCATCTGCGGGTTGTTCACCATCAGCACATTGAGCGTTCCGCCCGATTTGCCGCCGGCGCTGCCGGCGCCTGCGCCGCTGCAGCCGGCTAGGGCGAGTGCGGCCGTCGCGACCACGGCGACACCCGTGATCGCCCTGGCCAGGTGACTCTTGGTCATGGTGGGCACCGTTGTCCTCTCTTGCCCGCTCCTTCGCGGGCAAGCACACAATATTCACGCAAGTCCACATCTTGCAAGCACAAACGGGCAATCAACCACAACAAACTTGCACGGTCGGGCATTTTCGGGCAATCATGTGACGTGCGGATGCCGGTTCGGGCATCGTCGACGAAGACGAGAGAGGTTTTCTGATGGTCCGTCTTTCCGAGGCCGCGCTGCCCGAGCTGCCCGCTGCGGTGGCCGTTCCCCGTTACGACCGCTCGCAGATCAGGGCGGGCATCGTGCACTTCGGGGTCGGCGGCTTCCATCGCGCGCATCAGGCGATGTACCTCGACCGGCTGCTGAACGACGGCCAGGCATCCGATTGGGGCATCTGCGGCATCGGCGTGCTCGAAGCCGATCGCCGCATGAAGCAGGCTCTCGAAGAGCAGGATCACCTCTACACGCTGGTGCTCAAGCACCCGGACGGAACTCTCGAGCCGCGCGTGATCGGCTCGATCGTCGACTATCTGCTGGCGCCCGACGACCCTCAGGCCGTCATCGAGAAGCTCGCGGACCCGGGCATCCGGATCGTCTCCCTCACGATCACCGAGGGCGGCTACAACTTCGACCAGATCACCCGCGAGTTCGACGCCTCGAACCCCGAGGTGCAGGCCGACCTCGTGCCGGGGGCGCTGCCGCGCACGGTGTTCGGGCTCGTCGTGGCCGGGCTCGCGCTGCGGCGCTCGCGCGGGCTTGAGCCGTTCACGGTGATGTCGTGCGACAACGTGCCGGGCAACGGCGAGATGGCTCGGAAGGTGTTCACCGCGTTCGCGCGCCTCGCGGACCCCGAGCTCGCGGACTGGATCGAGGCATCCGTTCACTTCCCGAACTCCATGGTCGACCGCATCACGCCGGCGACGACCGACGAAGACCGGGCGCTGGTGCAGCGCGAGTGGGGCATCGAGGACGCGTGGCCCGTCGTCGCGGAGCCCTTCGAGCAGTGGGTGCTCGAGGACTCCTTCGGGCTGGGCCGGCCTGCCTATGAGACCGTCGGCGTGCAGGTGGTCGACGAGGTCGAGCCCTACGAGCTCATGAAGCTGCGGCTGCTCAACGTCGGGCACCAGGCGATCGCCTACTTCGGGGTGCTGGCCGGGTACACCTACGCGCACGAGGCCGCGCGCGACCCGCTGTTCGTCGCGCTGCTGCGGCGGTACTGGGATCGCGAGGCGCGGCTCACCCTGCAGCCCGTGCCCGGCGTCGACCTCGACGCATACACCGCCGAGCTCGTCGAGCGCTTCGGCAACGAGCACGTGCGCGACACGCTCGCGCGGCTGGCCGCCGAGTCGTCCGACCGGATTCCGAAGTGGCTCGTCCCGGTGATCGGCGCGCGGCTCGCGGCAGGAGGCGAGGTGGATGCCTCAGCCGCGATCGTCGCCAGCTGGGCGCGCTACGCGGAAGGGGTCGACGAGTCGGGGAATCCGATCACCATCGTCGACCGCCTCGCGGACTCGCGGCATGCCGCCGCGCTCGCGCAGGCCTCCGACCCCGTGGCGTTCCTGCGCGACGAGAGCCTGTTCGGCGCCCTGGCCGCCGAGCCCGCGTTCACTGCGCCGTATCTGCGCACGCTGGAGCTGCTGCACTCGGCCGGCGCCCGCGCCGCCCTCACCGCCCTCGCCGGCGAGCCCGCCGCGAGCTGAGCGGGGAGCGGAGGCATCCGCCCGCGCTACTGCTGCGGATGCCCGCGCCCGCTGCAGCTGCCGCGCTGATCCGTAGCTGTAGCGCGACCCAGCGTGGGCGCGGGGCGGCACGGCACGCGGCCGCCGCTACGCGAGCAGCAGGTCGACGCCGGCGGCGCGCAGCTCGTCGGCGTGCTCGGGGCTCACGCCGTCGTCGGTGATGAAGCGCTCGAAGTCCTCCAGGGCGGCGAAGCGCACGAACGAGTCGGCCCCGACCTTGGAGTGGTCGGCGATCAGGATGCGCCGCCGCGACTGCTTGATCGCCGCCGCCTTCACCTCGGCGATCGCGGCGTCGGGCACGGTCGCCCCGCGCTGCACCGAGATGCCGTTGGCGCCGATGATCGCGAGGTCGAGCACCATCGTCTCGAGCATCTCGATCGCCCAGAAGTCGACGGCCCCGAGCGTCTTCGCCCGCACGCGCCCGCCGAGCGAGATCACCTCGACGTTCGGCCTTCCGGCGAGTGAGACCGCGATCGCGAGTGAGTTCGTGACGACGGTCGTCGGGCTCTCGGGGAAGAGCCGGTCGGCGAGCAGCTGGAAGATCGCGCCCTCGTCGATGTAGATCGCCTCGGCGTTGTCGAGGTGCTTCACCGTCGCCTCGGCGATGCGGCTCTTCTCCTCGATCATCCGCGTCGAGCGCGTCGCGAGGTCGGACTCGAAGCCGAGCCGCTCGACCGGCACGGCGCCGCCGTGCACGCGGCGCAGCAGCCCCGACTTCTCGAGCGAGGTCAGATCGCGGCGCACCGTCTCGGCGGAGACCGAGAGCAGCTTCGACAGCTCGCTGACGTCGGCGCGCCCGGTCTCGCGCGCGTGGTCGACGATGACCTTGCGCCGTTCGATCGAGAAGAGCGACATGCGGGCAGTCTAGCGACCGGTTCCGAGGACTTAAGCCCCAAACCCACAAGAACGGTCAGCGCTGCACGAGGGCAGTCTGGCGGATGACGCTGCCCGTGCCGCCCAGCAGCAGCTCAAGCGTCGTGGCGGCGCTCGTCTGCAGCGACACCAGCTCGATGGGGCGACGGATGCCGGCGAGCACCAGCTCGACCGGCAATCCCGTCTCGAGCACGGTCACCCCCGGCATCCGCCTCACCTCATCGAGAACGTGACGGTGCTCGCGGCGGTGCGGCAGATAGACGGCGGCGGCATCACGCGTCTGTCGCGCGACCCAGCGCAGGTAATCCGGCACCGATACGTGGCCGTCGGTCGGCAGCGCGCTGCCGAGCAGCATCCGGTCGCCGGGCAGATCGAGCGGGTTCGCGGCCTGCCTGGTCCACGCGAAGCCGTGGCGGCGGCAGGCGATGCCGCGGGCGCCGAGCGCGCCGATGCGCTGCTCGCCGAGCGGGAAGACGGTGAAGAGCTCGACCGCCTCGCGGTCGGCCAGGGTGTGCAGCCGGTGCTTCGCGAGGTCGCCGAGCAGGCGGGCCGCCCGGCCCTCGGTGCGCCGCGGGCGCCGGAACGGCGTGCGCTCGAGCAGCGCGTCGGCGAGCGCGAGCGTGTTGGCTCCATCGTCGAGCAGGCTCACGCTGCGGGGGCGGACAACGGATGCCGCGAGCCGGAACTGCCCGCTGAAGCCGTCCCCGACGGCCCAGTCGCGGTCGCCTGCGAGCCGCCCCCACGGCACTCCGACCCACGGCGTCACCTCGGCGAACGGCGCGCCGCGGCGCAGCAGCTCGGCGGCGGTCGTCTCCATCTGGGGACCAGAGAGCCGCATCGCGACGGAGATGCGCCGACCGGCCGCGTGCGCCCATTCGGCGGCGCTCAGCAGCTGGAACGGCGACTCGACCCAGGCCAACACGCGGCTCAGTCAACAGGCCGCGGGTGAATCGCGGGTGGCCCCCCGGTGAACCCGAACGGCCGGGTCGTCACAAAAGCCCGCTTGGCCGGGCGAAAGCGTGTCTTTGTGACGACCTGGCAGCGGTCAGTGCGAGGAGACGGAGCGTCCGAGCGCGAACACGACGTCGTGTGCGATGCGGTCTGCATTCCCGGGGTCGGCCTCGGCGCTCTCGGCACCGCGCTTGCGCCACTTCGCCAGCAGCTCGGAGACCTCGTCGGCGAACTGCCGCGCCTCGTCCTTGGTGAGCAGCGCCCCGCCGAACTGGAGCACCGAGACGGTCTGGTCGTTGTCGAGCTCGCCGCCGACCAAGCGCCGCAGCCAGTCGAGCCGCTCGACGAAGAAGGCGGAGATCGCGGGGTCGGAGATCGGGTCCTCGAAGGTGTACCCACCCTGGCTGGACAGCTCCCACACGCGGTCGCGCTTGTCGCGCGCCTTTTCGGGCAGCTCTCGGATCAGCCCCGCTTTCGCGAGCGTGCGCAGATGGAAGCTGAGGGAGTTCGCGGGCTCGCCCAGCCACTGGGCCAGATCGGCGGCGCGGGCGTGGGTGCGCACCGAGAGCTCGCGCAGGATGCGCTGCCGCGTCGGGTGCGCGAACGCCCGCAGCATCGCAGGCTCCGTGATCTCGAGCGGCGGCTGATTCCACGTGTCGTCGGCAGCCATGGCTTGAGCCTAGTCTGATGCGCATCACTAATTGCGCAAGAAAGATTGCGCAATGAAGATTGCGGAAGTACGGTGGCAGCATGACCATCGCAGACGCATCCGCCGCGGGAACGCCAGGAGCATCACCGGCACCGGTCGACCCGGCGCCGTCACCCGCGCCCCCGCTCTGGCGCAACTCCGCCTACCTGCTGCTGATGTCGGGCAAGACAACGCAGATCATCGGCGAGGGGGTCGGCACCTTCGCCGTTCCGCTCGTCGCCTTCGCGCTGACGCACTCCGTCGTGCTGGCGGGCGTCATCGCCGCCGTCGGCGAGGCGGGCAGCCTGCTCGCGACGCTGCCCGCCGGGGTGGTCGCCGATCGCGTCGACCGCCGTCGCCTGCTGATCGGCTCGGCCGCGCTCGGCGCCGTGCTCTGGGCTTTCGCCGCCGTCGCCGGCATCGCGGGGTGGCTGGCCGGGTGGCAGCTCGCGGCGGTGCTGTTCGGCGTCTCGGTGGTCACGGCCGTCGTCAACACGACCGAAGTCGGGGCGATCCGCGCGGTCATCTCGCGCGAGCAGCTCGCTCCGGCGATGGCCGCCGTGCAGGGGCGCAGCGCCGTAGCGCAGCTCATCTCAGGCCCGATCGGCGGCGTGCTCTACGCCGTGTCGCAGGCGGTCCCATTCGTTGCGAGCGCAGCAGGCCACCTCGTGGTGGCGATCTGCACGTGGCTCGTGCGGGCGCCGCTCAACGGCGACCGCGCTCAGGCGAAGGCGACCCGCCCGGTCGAGCAGCTGAAAGAGGGCATCCGTTTCGTCGCCCGCATGCCGGTGCTGCGCAACTCGCTCTGGCTCATCATGCTCATCAATCTGACGGTCAACGGCACGCTCATCGCGATCAACCTGCAGCTCGTGCGCACGCACACCGCGCCGCTGCTGATCGGCCTCATCGACACGGTCGCCGGGGCGGTGATGCTGCTCGGCTCGCTGCTCGCCGGGCCGCTCATGAAGCGCTTCCCGTCGGGGCCGCTCGCGATCGTCGGTTTGGCGGTCACGGCCGTCGCGTTCGTCGGCATGGCCACGGCGCACAGCTACGTCGGCTACCTTGTCTTCCTCGCCGTGGCGTTCGCGCTGATCCCCGCGGTGAACTCGGGTGTTGGCGGCTACGTCGCGGCCATCGTGCCGGACGAGCTGCAGGGTCGCGTCAACTCGGTGAGCTCGCTCGGCTATCTGGCCGTCGCGCCGGTCGCCCCCGTCGTCGCGAGCGCGCTGCTCGCGCAGCTCGGCATCGTGTCGACGCTGTGGATCTTCGCCGCCGCGCTCGCCGTCGGCGTCGTGCTGGTCGCCTTCGTCAAGGAGATCAGGCGCATCGGCACCCCCGACACGTGGTCGGCCGATCAGGCATCCGTTCACCCCGCGCGATAGCGGCGTGCGCACGGATGCCGCGTGATTGCGCTGCTCGGATCCGCAACGCGCTGCTCGGAACCGAGGCGCGCACAGCGGATCCGAGCAGCGCACCCGCCATGCTGAACGAGCCGCTCGAGACCACCGCCCTAACGCGAAGGCAGACTCACAGAGAACACCGTCCGCCCGGGGGCGCTCTCGAGCGTGACCCGGCCGCCGTGCGCTTCGGTGATGGCGCGCACGATCGCGAGTCCGAGCCCGGTCGACCCCGCGTCGCGATTGCGCGCGGAATCGCCGCGCGCGAAGCGGTCGAAGACGGTGGGCTGAAGCTCGGCGGGAACACCGGGCCCGTCATCCGCGACCGTCAGCAGGTTCATGCCGTTCGAGGCATGCAAGCCGACCGTGACCCGGGTTCCGGCAGGCGTGTGCGCCGCTGCGTTGGCGAGCAGGTTGCGCACCAGGCGGCGCAGCTGCCCCTCGTCGCCGCTCATCACGACGGGTTCCTCATCGAGATCGAGGGACCAGGAGTGATCGGATGCCGCGAGCCGGGCATCCCCCGCGGCCTCGGCGACCAGCAGCGAGAGGTTGACCTCGGTTCGTTGCACGGCGGGTTGCCCCGTTCCGGCATCCGCGTCCAGACGTGCGAGCAGCAGGAGCTGGTCGACGAGCTCGCCCATGCGCACCGACTCGCGGTCGATGCGGCTGATGTTGCGCTCGAGGTCGTCGGGCAGCTCGGGGTGCTCCCTGGCGGAGAGCTGCGCGTAGGCGCGCACGGTCGCGAGCGGGGTGCGCAGCTCGTGGCTGGCGTCGGCGACGAAGCGGCGCATGGTCTCCTCGCTCGCCTGGCGCACGGCGAGCGCCTCGTCGACGTGCGCGAGCAGGGCGTTGAGCGCGGCGCCCACCTGCCCGACCTCCTCGGTGGAGGCGAGGTCCGCGTCGGCGACCCGCGCGGAGAGGCGCACATCGCCGCGATCGAGGCGCACCCCGGTCACCGATGCGGCGGTGGAGGCGACCCTGCTGAGGGGGCGCAGCGAACGCCCGATCACGAGAGCGGCGACGCCCGCGCCGGCCACCGTCGCGAGGACGGCGACGGCGAGGATCACCCATGTCACCTGCCACACGGTCGAATCCACCGACGAGAGCGGCACGCCGGTGACGATCGTCGAGCCGCCGGCCAGCTCGCTGCTGGCGACGCGGTAGCGCCCCAGGTCTCCCCCGAGGTCGACGGTGGTGGGCGACGTCGTGTGCCGGAAGCTCGCGAGCTCGGCCTGCTGCTCGCTGCTCAGCTGGTGTCGCTTCCCGCCCGCGTCGACGAAGCCGTTGACGACGATCTGGCCGGAGTCGATCACGGCCACGATCGTCTGCGGTGCCTGGCCCGGCACGCCGACGAACTCTCCGACGAAGTCACCGGTCGTCGGCCGCGGCACGGTGGTGGGGGCACCCTCCTGCCCGGACCGCAGCCGATCGAGCTGCCCCCCGATGCGGTCGACGCGCTGGGCGGAGGAGACCAGCCGGGCGTCGAGCTGACCGACGAGATAGCCGTGCAGCGCGAGCAGCGTGATACCGCCGATGATGAGGCTCGCCGCGGCGACGAGCGCCGCCGCGATCACGACGATGCGCCAGCGCAGGCTGCGCAGCACGAGCCTCATCTGCCCCCGCTAACGCACCCGAGGGGTGAGTTCGGGCAGTCCCGCCCGCGAGGGGGGAACCCGAACGCACCCCTCGGGGTGGTCGAGCTTGGGGTGGTCGAGCGGGTCATGGCTCGACCTTGAGGATGTAGCCGACGCCCCGGATCGTCTGAATCGTCGCTCCGCAGCCCTCGGGCAGCTTCCGCCGCAGCGTCGAGACATACATCTCGACGAGGTTGGACTCCGTGCCGAAGTCATAGCCCCACACCGTGGTGAGCAGCTGCTCGCGGCGCAGCACGCGGCCGGCATTCCGGGCGAAGTACCTCAGCACCTCGAACTCCGTCGCGGTGAGCTCCAGCCGGGTGCCGTCGAATGTGGCGACGCGCTCGTCCTCATCGAGTTGGATGGCGCCGGCGGTGAGGGCGGCGCGGGGTGCGGCATCCGTCATCGACGGCGCCAGCCGTACCAGCGCGCGCGCCCGTGCGAGCAGCTCCGGAATGTCGAACGGCTTCGTGACGTAGTCGTCGCCGCCTGCGCGCAGGCCGGCGATGCGATCGCTCTGCCCGTCCTTCGCGGTGAGGAACAGCACGCGCACCTCATCGCTGACGGCGCGGATGCGGTCGAGCACGGCGAGTCCATCGAGGTCGGGAAGCATGATGTCGAGCACGACGACATCGGGGCGCCAGTCGCGCACGATGGGCGGCACCTCGCGCCCGCGGTAGGCCGTGTCGACAGCCCACCCGTCGCTGCGCAGCGCGATCGCGACCGCGTCGGCGAGCGCCTCCTCGTCGTCGACGACGAGGGCGCGTGCGGGCGTGCCATCGGCGCGGCGAACGGGGGGAAGGTGGAGCGGGTGCGCGCTGCTCATTCGTCCATTGAGCCAGCGCAGACCGAGAATTTCCTATGCCCGGGCCAAGCTCCCGATAGCCCTCGCGTTTTGGCATGATCTCGACATGGGTTCGGATGCCGCGCTGCTGGTGCTCGCCGTGGTGGGCGCTGTCGTCCTGGCCGTTGTCGTGACGGTCGTCGCACGGCGCTCCGGCTGGTCCGCCCCGCTGATGCTCGTCGCGATCGGCGCGATCATCGCCCTGATGCCCGGGCTTCCTGCCCTGACCATCGACCCCGACGTGATCCTCTACGGCGTGCTGCCGCCCCTGCTGTTCTCGGCCGCGTCGCGTGCGTCGTTCATCGATCTGCGGACCCGCCGCGACCCGATCCTGCTCAGCTCGGTCGGGCTGGTCGCCTTCACGGTGCTCGTCGTGGGCGGCCTCGGCTGGCTGATCGTGCCGGGCATCAGCGTCGCCGCCGCGCTCGCCTTCGGCGCGGTCGTCGCCCCGACGGACCAGGTGGCCGTCGAGGCGGTCACCCGCCGCGCCGGCATGCCGCGCATGCTCTCGACGGTGCTCGACGGCGAGAACCTGCTCAACGACGCCACCGCCCTCGTCGCCCTGAACTCGGCGATCATCGCGATCACCGCCACGATCTCGCCGATCGAGATCGGCGTCTCCTTCGTGCTCGAGGTCGTCGCCGGGCTCGCGGCGGGCCTGCTCGTCGGCTTCGTGCTCGGCCTCGTGCGGGGCAAGCTCGCCGCCCCCGTTCTCGACACGAGCCTCTCGCTCGTCACGCCGTACCTGGCGTTCCTGCTCGCGCAGTCGCTGCACGGCTCCGGCGCTCTCGCCGTCGTGGTCGCCGGGCTGTTCCTCGGCTATCGCGCGCCGAGCTTCCAGTCGGCGCAGGCGCGCGTCGCCGAGGAGCTCAACTGGCGCACGATCCAGTTCATCGTCGAGAACCTGGTGTTCCTGCTCATCGGGCTGACGCTGCCGCGGGCCGTGCGCGGGGCAGCGGCGAGCGGCATCCCCGTCGGGCAGCTCGTGGGCATCGCAGTCGCTCTGCTCGCCGCCGTGCTGCTCAGCCGGCTGATCTGGGGTGTGGTCGTCACCCCGCTGTTCCGCTACGGACCCGCGCGGCTGCGCCGCGTCGGCTGGCCGTGGGTCACCGTCGTCCCATGGACGCTCGCCGGGGTGCGCGGCGTCGTCACGCTGGCCGCCGTGTTCCTGCTGCCTGCGGAGACGCCCGATCGCGCCGTGCTGCAGCTGTTCGCGTTCGTGATCGTGATCGGCACCCTGCTGCTGGCCCTGCCGATCCCCCGCATCCTGAGGCGCACGGGACTCGTCATGACCGCGTTCGACCAGGAGCGCATCGAGGCCGAGCTGCTCATGGCCGAGGCGAAGGCGGCAGGGCTCGAGCTCGTGCGCGACTGCGCCGATGAGAACACGGACCCGCGCGTGCTCGACCGGCTGACGGCGGATGCCGAGTTCGTGTCCGCCTCCGTCGACGCCGGCCCGACACCCGCGGGCGAGAGCCTCAACATCGCCTACGCCGCGCTGCGCATCCAGCTCTTCCAGGCCGAGCGCAAGGCGGTGCTGCAGGCGCGCGCCGAGGGTCGCTATCAGGAGGCGGCCGTGCGCACCGTGATGCACATCATCGACGCGGAGGAGACGGCGGCGCGCGTGCTGCGCCAAGGCGAGTGAGGCCAATTCGATTTCCCCGGCTCGGCGGCTTGTGGCGGAGGCATCCGCCCCGCTAGCCTGGTAATTCACCGAGAACGATTGGAGGCTCCGCATGTTCATTCACGTCTTTGCTGACGACATGCGTCGAGCCGCCGTTTTCGGAGTGCGACTCGACGTCGCCGCCGGGCTGCGCTAGCCACCGTCTGATCGCGTCAGCGATCCGGAACGCGCGCTCCCACCGAGGGCCCACGTCTCTCTTCATGAGAGACAGCCGGGCCCCGGCATCCGTCTCATCTCCCATCCCATCAGTCGGCCGTTCGCGGCCATTTCAGGCAAGGAATCTCGTGATCACCATCGAATCGCACCCTCCTCAATCGACCGTGACGACCGTCACGATCGACCTCACCGAGCTGCCGCAGCTCGGCATCATCCGCCGGCTCGCCCTGGCGCTCAGCCTCGTGCTGATCACCAGCGTCGAGCCCCGACCGTCGCGTCGGCCCGCACGCAGCGCCGACCTCGACCGGCTGGCGCGCATCGAGCGCGAGCGACAGGCTGAGCTGATGCTGCTCAGCACCATTCCGCGGCGATGAGCGTCACACCGTTCGACCGCATGACGAGGCCCGCCGGCCAGCCCGGCGGGCCTTGCCGTTTAACCCGCGCGACTGCTGGGTAGGGTCGAAGCGTGCCGATGGTGCCGCCGACGTCCACCACACCCGAGTACGCGCTCGTCGTCTTCGACGCGCAGGGCCGTGAGGTCGCGGAATCCGACGGCTCGGCACTGAGCGAGACGATCGCGGCGCGCATCGCGTCCAGTGGCGTCGCCGACGTCGTGCTCATGTGCCATGGCTGGCTCGACACCTTCGGCGATGCGCGGAACACCTACGCTGGCTGGCTCGAGACGGCGCAGCCGCTCGGCTGGCCGGGGGTGCGGCCGCCGCTCATCGTCGGAGTGCACTGGCCGAGCGCCCCGCTCGCGGCGGGCGAGCCACCAGACGTGCCGGCCGTGCTGCAGCTGCACCTCGACGACGGCACGCTGACGACCGCGCTGCGAGATGCGGGCGTCGACGTGCTCGACTTCCTCAGCTTCTGGACCATGCGCTCGCGCGCGATCACATTGGGATCGACGGATGCCGGACTCGCGCGCCTTCTGACGCGCATCTGCGCTGCGCGCCCCGGGGTGCGCGTGCACCTCGTCGGGCACAGCCTCGGCTGCGTCGCCCTCTCGGGCGCGCTGGTCACGGCCGGCGCAGGATCCGGCCCGCACGCCGCCTCGTTCTTCCTCATGCAGGCGGCCGAGTCGTCGTGGGCGTTCTCGGCGAGGGCGCCGTTCTTCACGGGCGGTGCTGGCCGTTATCACGCCGTCGTCGACGACGGGCTTGTCGACGGCGCCCTGGTCGCGACGCGGTCGTCGCACGACCGGGCGCTCACCGTGCTCTACAAGCTCGGCATGGAGTTCGTGCTGCAGCGCGAATACGCCGCTTCCGCGCCGGGGCGCCCCGACCGGGCCGCTGCGATCGGGGGCGAGGGCCTGGGGTTCGACCCTCCCGTGGCATCCGCTCACGCGCTGCCGCCGCTGGCGCCGGGGGCGACCTCGTTCGCGCTCGCGGCGGGCAGCCAGTACACGATTGACGCCTCGGCCCTGATCGCCGACCACAACGACGTCGACCACGTCGAGCTCGCCCGCCTCTTCCGCGCGATGGTCGCGACTCGGCTGCACTGACCCCCGTGCGCAAAACGCAGGGGCGTTTTCGTCCGACGTCGACCGAGGGCGCGGATTCCCGCGGCGTGCTGAGCGCTGATGGCGAAATGCCCCGGAGTTTTGCGCAGGGGCCCGGCTCACCCCGCGGCGAGCGCCTCGACCGCGAGCTCCGCGAGCCGCTGGTCGCGGGTCTCCTCGTGGGCGGTGATCGTCACGACGGCGTTGCGGGCGGAGTCCACGACCACGTACTGGCCGTAGAGGCCGTCGAGGCGCCAGGTATCCCCCGGTCCGTCCCAGGTGGCGACGCCGTAGCGCTCGAACGGGGCGCCGCCGCCCGTCGCCAGCCACTCGCCATGCATCCGATCGATCCACGCCGCGCTCACGAGCTGCCTGCCCTGCCAGGTGCCGCGGTCGCGCAGCACGCGGCCGATGCGCGCGAGTTCCTCGGTGCGCAGGTACAGGCCGCTGCCGCCGACGATCCAGCCGAGCGGGCAGCGGTGCCACTGCGGATTCTCGATGCCGAGCGGCTCGAAGAGGCGCGGCAGCAGCCAATCGCGCACGTCGCCGACCCGCGCGCCGAGCATGCGCATGGCGACATAGGTGCTGGCATCCGAGTACTGGAACACCGAGCCGGGGCCGCGCGTCGGGCGGCCGAGCATCTCCTGCGCGAGATCGGGCCACGGCACGGGGTCGGCGCCGAACCACTGGAAGTCGATGCCGCTGCGCATCGTGAGCAGCTGCCCGAGGGTGACGGCCTCGACGCCCTCGCCGAGCCGCAGACCGGGCAGCGCCTCGGCGACGGTGGTGTCGAATGACAGGATGCTGGCGTCGATCGCGATCCCAGCGGCGAGGGCGCTCACGCCCTTCGACACCGAGTAGAGGTTCTCGCGGTCGTCGCTGCGCCAGCGATGCTGGGCTTCGTCGTCGCCGATGAGCACGTGCACCCCGTAGGTGCCGAGCTTCTCCTCATCGACGCTGGCGACGAAGCGGGCGAGGGCATCATCGGCTTTGCTCATCCCACCACTCTGCCAAGGGTCGGCCCGGTCGTCACAAACGTACGGTTCTCCCGCGAGAACCGTGCTTAAGTGACGACCCGCCGTGGGGGCCTGGGCGGGGTCGTCACAAATGCACGCCAGCCGGGCGAGAACTGTGCGAAAGTGACGACCGGGCGGGCGCGCCCCTACGCAGCCGCCCGCCACCCCAGCAGGGGCGCGAGCGCGCCCGCGATGTCGGTGAGGAGCTGCACGTAGTCGTCGTGCTCGAAGCTGAACGGCAGGGCGAAGGCGACCTCGTCGACGGCCTGGAACGCGACGTCCTCCTGAAGCCGCGACGCGATCTCGGCCGACGTCCCCACGAGGTCGGCGGCGAAGAGCATGCCGCGCGGTCCCTGCGGCACCCCGACGCGGCCTGCCCGACCGGCGACATAGGCGCGGTACCTCTCGACCTGGCGCGGCGTCGCGGAATCCGTCGGGATCACCACGAGCCCCTGCGAGACCCGGCCGGCGCCGCCGAGCTCCTCGCGATAGGCGTCGATCTGCGCGCGCTGCACCTCGGCGAACGAGGTCACCCCGCCCTCGCTCTGCACGACGGACGACGTCAGCAGATGGAATCCGCTCGCCCCCGCCCAGCGCGCCGAGCGCGTGCTGCCGGCGCCGTACCAGAGCCGATCAGCCAACCCGGCTGCATGCGGCTCGACGCGCTCGCTGTACTCCTCGATGCCCTCGCGGCCCGAGAAGTCGCTCACCTGATCACCGCGCACGAAACCGCGGAAGCGCAGCAGGCGCGCATAGCTGAGGTCCTCGTCGCTCCAGGTGCCGGGGTAGAGCGCCTCTTTGTAGTCGTCGAAGTGCATCGGCGTGCCCGTCGAGAAGCCGGGGTTGAGCCGCCCGCCCGAGAGCACGTCGACGGTCGCGAGATCCTCGGCGAGCCGCAGGGGGTTCTCGGCCCCGAGGGGAATCACGGCGGTACCCAAAGCGATGCGCGAGGTGCGCTGCGTCGCCGCCGCGAGCACCGCCGCGGGCGACGAGATGCCGAACTGCAGGTGCCGCTGCCGCACCCAGGCCGAGTCGAAGCCGAGCCGCTCGCCGAGCTCGATCAGCTGCAGCGTGGTCTCATGGCCACCGCGCGGGTGCGCGGGGTCGAAGAGGCCGATGGTGAGGAAACCGAGGCGGGCGAGGCTCACTGCCGCCCGATCTCCGATGCGTCGGTGAGCTCGTGCCAGGTGCGACGGAAGTAGACGAGGGGCGCTGCGGTCTCGGCGGCCTCGGACTCGGGAAGGCGGGCCTGGAGCGCGTGCACGGCGACGACGGTCGACGACCCGGCGCGCATGCGGTCGATGACGCGGCCGCGGATCCAGGTGCGCACCGCCGGAAAGTACGGCTCGCCCGTGATCAGGCGGTCCCACTGCGAGCGGTCGGCGAAGCGGTCGATGCCGCTCGTCGCGCCGAGCTTCGCAAGGTCGAGCTGGTCGGCCGAGAGCAGGTGGACGATCAGCGTCTCGGCCTTCGTGATCGTCGCAGAGGCCGAGGACTGGTCGGAGATCGAGAACACGAACAGCGGCGGCTCGGCGCTCACCGAGAACACCGAGGTTACGGTCATGGCGACGGGCCCGTCGCCCGCGTCGGCGGTGATCAGCGCGACGCCGGCCGGGTGGTGGCGGAAGGCGAGCTTGAACTCGTCGGCCGAGAGCCCGCCCAGCGCGGTCGCCTCGTCGTCGTTCTCCAGCCGGTGGACCCGCTCTGACTCCGCCACGTGCGCCTCCTTCTGTGCGGGCGC
The DNA here is from genome assembly GCF_039538185.1 of Gryllotalpicola koreensis. Classification (NCBI taxonomy): domain Bacteria; kingdom Bacillati; phylum Actinomycetota; class Actinomycetes; order Micrococcales; family Microbacteriaceae; genus Gryllotalpicola; species Gryllotalpicola koreensis. The sequence goes on along the minus strand of NZ_BAABBW010000001.1, from coordinate 307,540 downwards.
TGCCGTCGGCACACACCCTTCTGACATTCTCAGCCTCAATCCTCCGCGGCGGGTGTGCCAATCTCTGTTGCACTGTATGACTCGACGACGCCGGGGCGCGGGCGAACCAGCACGACGGCGAACAGCAGCAGGACGACGCCGACGGATGCCGCGAGCGTCAGCGGCTCGCGGAGGATCGTGACCGCGAGCAGCGTCGCCGTGACCGGCTCGATGAGCGAGAGGATCGCGGCGGTCGTCGACGGCACCCCGCGCTGCAGTCCGCCGAAGAAGGCGAGGTAGGCGAGCACCGTCGGCACGATGGCGAGGAAGGCGATCCAGCCCCAGCCTGCGGCATCCGTGCTCGCGAGGTCGAAGCCGGCGAACGCGCCCCAGATCGCGACCAGCAGACCCGCGAGCGTGAACGACGTGGCGATCAACGCGGCCGACGACAAGCCCGGAATCGCGCGCCGGTTCACAACGGTCGTCGCGGCGAAGGATAAGCCGGCGACGAGGGCGAGCAGGGTGCCGAGCACGGCATTCCGGGCATCGGATGCCTGCCCAGGAGCATCCGACACCATGATCAGGCCCACTACGGCGGCGACGAGTGCGACGAGGACGGGCCAGCGGGGCATCCGTCTGCTCCTGATCGCGCTCGCCAGCGCGACGGCCACGGGTGCTGCGCCGAGCGAGACGACGGTGGCGACCGCGACGCCGACGAGCGCGACCGCCTGGAAGTACGCGCCCTGGTAGACCGCGGAGAGCACGGCGGTGAGGCCGATGTGCCGCAGCGCCTCGGGCGTGCGGGGCAGGCGGCGCAGCTCGCCGGTCGCGGCGATGACCGCGAGCATGAGCGCCCCGCCGCCGACGAGCCGGATGGCGGAGAGCGCGGGCCACGACAGCGCGCTGTGCTGGGCGGCGAAAGTGGCCGCGAGGCCGCCCGTGCCCCAGAGGACCCCCGCGACCGCGACCAGCGTGAAGCCCCACGAGCGGGCGGGTGCGGCGGCGGCGTTCATCGGTGTGACTCGACTGTAGCGCCGCCTCGCGCCACGCCGAGACGCGCGAAAACGGGCGAATTCCGCGGCAGAGGCCCATTTCCGCACGTTTCGTCACGCGGCGTAGCCCGGCGCAACACTCCTCGCGCCGGCCGCGGGAGCGCACGTACGGTGTGGGGCATCGCGGCGTATCCAAGTGGTCGAAGGGAACGGTCTCATACTCCGTCTGCCGCAGGTTCGAATCCTGCCGCCGCGTCTGTTTCCGCCGCGTCAGGGCGAGCACCTGCGAGGATCGACTCATGACGACGTGGTTCATCACCGGCTGTTCGACGGGCTTCGGGCGGGCGCTCGCCGAGGCGGTCCTCGCCCAGGGCGACAACGCGGTGATCACCGCGCGGAACCCCGACGCGCTGGCCGAGCTCGCGGCGCGGCATCCGTCGACCTCCCTCGCCCTGCCACTCGACGTGACCGATCCTGCGCAGGTCGCCGCCGCCGTCGACGCGGCCGAAGAGCGCTTCGGGGGCATCGACGTGCTCGTCAACAACGCGGGGCACGGCTATCGTGCGGCTGTCGAGGAGGGCGAGGATGCCGCGGTGCGCGAGCTCTTCGAGACGAACTTCTTCGGCCTCGTCGACGTGACCAAGCGGGTGCTGCCCGGTATGCGGGCGCGCCGATCGGGCACGATCGTGAACCTCTCGTCGATCGCGGGGCGCACCTCGGCGCTCGGCTCCGGGTACTACTCGGCGTCGAAGTACGCCGTCGAGGGGCTGTCGGGGTCGCTGCGGCAGGAGCTCGCGCCGCTCGGCATCCGGGTCATCGTCGTCGAGCCGGGCGGCTTCCGCACCGATTTCGCGGGCCGTTCGCTGGGGCAGTCCGAGGTGCCGATCGGCGACTACGCGGCGACCGCGGGCACGCGGCGCAAGAGCGCGGCGGAGGACGGCAGCCAGCCGGGCGATCCCGCCAAGCTCGCGCGGGCGATCATCGCCGCGGTCGCGTCGCCCGAACCGCCGCGGCAGCTGCTGCTCGGGCCCGACGCGCTGGCGCGCACCCGCGCCGAGCTCGCGAGCCAGCTCGAGGAGCTCGAGAAGTGGGCCACGGTCAGCGCGTCGACCGACTTCGACGCCTGAGCCCGCGGGCGAGCCGTCGTTCGGGCGGCAATTCTCGTGAAATCGAGCCCGTAGACGCTTCTCGTGCGGCGTGTCGGCGAAGATCGCCGCCCGAACGCGAGGAGCCCGCTAAGAGAGGCGGGCGCGGGCGGCGGCCAGCAGCTCGTCTGAGAGCGGAGTTCCCGCGGTCGCGCGGGCGAGCTCGAGCGCCCCGACCATGAGGGCGATGTCGGCGAGCGCTGCATCGCGGGCGCCGGTGCTGTCGGCGCGGGCGGCGATCAGGTCGTCGAGCGCGACACGGAAACCCTCGCCGAGCGTGCCATGGGGATCGACGGATGCCTCGCCCGCCAGTCCCGCGACGACGCAGCCGCTCGCGGGCTCGTCCCGGTGTTCCGCCGACAGGTACCAGTCGAGCAGCGCCGTCCGGCCGCCCTCCCCCGCGCTCACCTCGGCGACCGCCTCGCGGCGCTCGCGGGCCGCCTCGCCGATCGCCTCGGCGATGAGCGCGTCCTTCGAGGCGAACTGCTTGTAGAAGCCGCCGTGGGTGAGACCCGCCCGCGCGGCGACGGCGTCGAGCGTCAGCCCGGCCGCACCGCGTTCGCGGATCAGCGCGGAGGCGGCGCGCACGAGCGCCGCGCGGTTGGCTTCCATCTGAGCGCGTGAGGCACGAGGCATCCGTCTGCTCCTTTTGTCCTGTCTGTCCTGCCGATGTCGAATGTGACGTATAAATGTTAACCAACATCTATGCGAAAGGACCGCAACATGGTTCAGATCTCCGGCCGTCGTGCCCTCGTCACCGGCGGCCAGCGTGGCCTGGGCGCCGCCTTCGCCGCCGAGCTGCTCGCGCGGGGCGCCGAGCGCGTCTACGTCACGGCGCGTACCCCGCAGCCGACGGACGATCCGCGGCTCGTGCCGCTGGCGCTCGACGTCACCTCACCCGATTCGGTCGCGGCGCTCGCCGAGGCGGCCGGCGACGTGTCGATCGTGTTCAACAACGCGGGCACGAGTGCGTCGCTCAGCACCCTCGACACCCCGGTCGACACGATGAAGGAGCTCTTCGAGACCAATGTGTGGGGCGCACTGCGCGTCGCCCAGGCCTTCGCGCCGGTGCTGACCGACCACGGGTCGAGCGCGCTCGTCGACATTCACTCTGCCCTCAGCTGGCTCGGCGGATTCGGCGCGTACGGCGCCTCGAAGGCCGCGTTCTGGTCGTTCACCAACTCGCTGCGCGCCGAGTTGGCCCCCCGGGGCGTGCAGGTGCTCGGCGTGCACCTCGGCTACGCCGACACCGACCTGACCGCGGGAGTCGACGCGCCGAAGATCTCGCCGCAGTTCGTGGCCGAGCAGGTGATCGCCGCGCTCGAGGCCGGCGACGACGAGGTGCTCGTCGACGACACCAGCCGCTGGGCGAAGTCGAAGCTCACGGGGCCCGTGGCCGAACTGCTCGTGCGCTGAGCGCTGGGCACTGAGCACCGAGCACGGAATGCCGCTCGGTGATCCCGATCAGTCGCCGAAGTGGTGATTCTCGACCTGCTCCGTCGCTCGTCTCAGGACGTCGACGGCGGTCGCCAGATCGCCCGGTGCAATGCCCGCGAGCGCGGTCGCGCGAACCTCCGCGAACGGATCCGGCAGGGAATCCCACGCTGCCTGCCCGGCGCCGGTCAACTGCACGATCCGCTGGCGCTGGTCGGCCGTGGATGGGGCCTGATCTACGAGGCCCTTGCGGACGAGCGTCGAGACGACGCCGCTGAGGCTGGCCTTTTCGACGTGTAGGGCGCGGCCGAGTTCGCGCTGGGTGATCGGGCCCCTCGCTGCGAGCTCGTAGAGCACCGCCCACTGCGTCGAACCGATGCCGTGCTGCCGTAACACCGCGTCGACCGCACTGCGATTGGCGAAGTAGTACCGCTTCGCCCACGTGCCGACGGACTCCGGTTCTTCGGTCGGGTCGGACATAGGGCAAGTATTCACCAGGGGATGGGCGTGTTCTCCCAACGGGTGAAGGTGCCGGTCGGGCCGTCCGGGCCGAGCAGGCAGACGCGCACGACCTCCCGCGAGCCGTCTTCGATCGACGAGGTGCCGGCGAAGCCGTTGAGGTTGGTCGCCGTGAATGCCGGGGACACCAGGTTGACCTTGATGTCAGTCGACTCGAGCTCGACCAGCATCGCTAGCGTGATCGCGTTCTCGGCTGCCTTCGATGCGGGGTACACAGGGCCGAACATCGAATGGTATGGATATGACGGGTCCGCGTTGGCGGCGAGGGATCCGACGCCGCTGGAGACGTTGACGATGCGCGCGTCCGATGACCTTCGCAGCAGCGGGAGCATCGCCTGATACACGGCGAGGGTGCCGAACACGTTGGTCTCCCACACGGTTCGGATCTCGTCGAGCGAAGCGGTGCTGGCCCTGTTGGCCGCGGCGTAGTCCTCGAGGAAGTCGCCGCCGGCGGGGCGCGCGCTGGAGATGCCGGCGTTGTTGACGAGAAGATCGAGGCGGCCGAACTCGTCCTCGATGCGCTGTGCCGCCGCAGCGATCGAGGCTGCGTCGGTGACGTCGATCTGGATCGGCGTAGCGCCGGTTCCGATCTGGTCTGCCGCGGCCCTGCCGCGATCGAAGTCGCGCGACCCGAGCAGCACGGCGACGCCGTGGGCGACGAGCTCTTTCGCGACCTGGAATCCGACCCCTTGATTCGCGCCGGTGATGAGCGCGAGGCGTGTTGGAGACATAAGCACCCATTTCATTCGGTACCGAACAATCGTAAGTTCGCTACCGAACGATAGTCAACGCATCAGGGCTGAACGGCCAGAATCGACGAATGACCCGCACCGACCGGCTCTACGCCCTCGTCGAGGAGCTGCGCGCCGCCGCTCCTGGCCGGCGCAGCGCCCGCTGGCTCGCCGACCGCTTCGAGGTCAGCACGCGCACGATCGAGCGCGATCTGAGCGCGCTGCAGGCATCCGGCGTGCCGATCTGGGCGGATGCAGGGCGCGCAGGCGGCTACACGATCGACGCGGCGCACACCCTGCCGCCGCTCGGCCTGACCGTCGACGAGGCGCTCGCCGTGACCATCGGGCTCGGCCAGCTCGCGCGGAGTCCGTTCCGTGAGTCCGCACTGAGTGCGGCCCGCAAGATCGAGGCGGTGCTCGGCGCCGACGAAGCGCGGCGCACCGCGGGTCTGGCGGCGCGCGTGCACCTGCTGGAGGACGAGGGCCGAACGGATGCCCCGGCCGTGCTCGCCGACGCGCTGGGCGCGAACCGCGTCGTGCACCTGCGCTACCGCGATGCGGCCGGTGCTGAGACCGTCCGCGACGTCGAGCCCCTCGGCTACATCGGAAAAGGGCAGGACTGGTACCTGGTGGCTTGGTGCCGGCTGCGCGACGGGGTGCGCGCGTTCCGCGGCGACCGTGTGCTCGAGGCGGTGCCGACCGGTGAGCGGCCGCCGGCTCGCGCCCTGCGCGCCGAGGACCTCGCGATTCCCTTCGGCGAGCTGCGGCCCGTGAGCTTCGGCAGCGTCGACTGAGCGGCGAGTTCGGGAAACACCGACACGACGGTGTCGCCACCCCGGCGGATTCTTGCGGTGAAGCATCCGTATCAGAGCAAGGGATTCACCATGGATTTCGCATCGATCCGCATCATCACCGCCGACGTCGACCGGCTCGCCGCGTTCTACGAGCTCGTGACCGGGCTCGAAGCCGTGCGGCCCGCCCCGGTGTTCGCCGAGTTCCGCACCGGGGCCGCGACGCTCGCGATCGGCAGCACCGCCACGGTCGCGATGCTCGGCGCCGGGGCGCCCCGACCCGGTGGGGAATCCTCGATCATCATCGAATTCCTCGTCGATGACGTCGACGCGCAGTTCGCCCGGCTGCGCCCGCGGCTTGCTGACGCCGACGTCGTGCTCGAGCCGACGACGATGCCGTGGGGCAACCGCTCGACGCTGATCCGCGACCCCGACGGCAACCTCGTGAACCTCTTCACCCGGCCTGCGGCCGCATAGCGGCGGGCGCGGCGTCTTAGGGAAGTCTCAGAGCCGGGTCCTCATGCTGTCGCCGTGCGACGCATGGCGATCAAGGTGCCCGAGGTCACGGCCCTGTTCTGGGTGACGAAGCTGTTCACGACGGCGCTCGGCGAATCGGCGAGCGACTTCCTGGTGCGCATCATCGACCCGGTGCTCGCGGTGGGCGCGACGTTCCTGGTGTTCGCCCTCGCGATCGCGGCGCAACTCGTGTCGCGGCGTTATCACGCGTGGCTCTACTGGCTCGCGGTCACGATGGTCGCGGTGTTCGGCACGATGGCCGCCGACGTGCTGCACGTCGCGCTCGGCGTGCCGTACGCCGTGAGCACGGTGGGGTTCGCTGTGATCCTCGCCATCGTGCTCATCGCGTGGCAGCGCACCGAGCGCACCCTCGACATCCACAGCATCTCGACCACCCGGCGCGAGCTGTTCTACTGGGCGACGGTCAGCGCGACCTTCGCGCTGGGCACCGCAGCGGGAGACCTCTTCGCGACCGTCTTCCACCTCGGCTATCTCGGTGCCGCCGGCGTCTTCGCCGTCGTGATCCTGGTGCCGTGGGTCGGCTTCCGCTTCGCGCGCTGGAACGCGGTCGGCTGCTTCTGGTTCGCCTACATCCTGACGCGGCCGCTCGGGGCGTCGGTGGCCGACTGGCTCGGCGTCGACCGCTCGCTCGGCGGTGTCGGAATCGGCCACGGCCGGGTGAGTCTCATGCTGCTCACGGTCGTCGTGTTCCTCGTGGCCGCCGCGCAGGTGCGGCAGCCGAGACGCGCCGCGCCTGCGCTCGAGATGACGACGGATTCCTCGGAGGGTCAGTTCTGATCACGAGGAAGCGGCCGAGGGGCCTCAGCGCGCCGAGTGCACCGTGACGATGTAGCCGTCGGGGTCGCGGAACGAGAAGGTGGTGCCGAAGGGGCCCTCGAATGGCTCCTGCACGATCTCGGCGCCGGCATCCCCCACGCGCTGCCTGACGCCGGCGACGTCGTCGCTGCTGAACCACACCGCGATGCCTGCGCCGAGCTGCTCGATCGCGTCAAGGTCGACGCCGGGAATCGGGGTGCGCACCGCGAAGGTCACCTCGCCGGTCGAGAAGACCCGCGCGTGCGGGTTGGGCGCGGGCAGCGGGTTGAGCCCGACGGCCTTCTCGTAGAACTCTGCCGCCGCGTCGATGTCGCGCACCTGGAAGGACACGAAGTCGGGGCCGCCTGTGCTGTTCGTCATGATTGCTCCTTGCGTTTTCAGTGTCAATATACTGACACTTGATGGACCAAGTGTCAAACTGTTGACATGACGAGAGGCAGTGATCGGATGCCGGCCGAGGAGCTCGGAGTGCTGATCAAGTCGGCGCAGGCGGTGCTGAACCAGCGGATGGACGAGGCGCTGCGCCCGCTCGGCCTCACCGTGTCGCAGTACGCCTGCTTGCAGAACCTGCTCGACGAGCCGGGCATCACCGGCTCGGAGCTCGCCCGGCGCACCTTCGTCTCGCGACAGTCGGCGAACGTGCTGCTGCAGGGGCTCGAGCGGCGCGGTCTGATCGAGCGCTCCGACGACCCCGGCCCGCGCAGGGAACGGGCGATCGCCCTCACGGCCGAGGCCAAGCAGCTCGTCGCCACGGCCCGCGATGAGGTCGCCGCCGTCGTGACGCGTATGACCGCGCCCCTCGACGGGGCCAGGCTGCGCACGCTGCTCAGCGAGCTCGCCGCCTGCCGCGACGCGCTGCTGCAGAACGACTAAGGGGTGCCGGGTTCCGGCTGTTCCTCGGCGCCGGCGAGTCGCCGCAGCGCCGCGGCCCGCTGCTCCTGGCCGATGGCGACGAACGCGGGGATCGCGTACTCCGCAAGCAGCTGGGCGCCCTCTTCCCGATCCCCGCTGTCGATGAGCAGGCGCCCGAGCGCCTCCGCCGCCGCCGCGACGGCCGGCTTCTCATCGATGGCGAGGGCGAAGTCGAGGGATGCCGCGATGAACTCGAAATCTCCGGGTGCGCCGCTGTCTCTGAGCTCCTCGCCCGCCTCGAGCAGGGCGAGCCCCACGTTCCGCAGCACACCCTCATAATCCCCGGGCATGCCGACCCGCACGGCCCTCTCCTCGCCCGCGCCGAGCTGCAGCCGCAGCGTCCACAGCCCGAGCTCGCCGACGGTGAGCGTCGCCTCGAACGGCGGCTCGACGTCGATCCGGAAGAGCAGGCTGTGGTCCGCCGCCGTCGCCAGAGTCCAGGTGGGGGCTTCGGGGCCTGCCTTGTCGGCCGCCGATGCGAGCTCCAGGTACTCACGCTCGAAGGACATGTAGTGAGTATGCGGCGCGATGCGGGGGCGTGAAGTGCGGCATCCCCAGCACTATTCATGCATCCTTGCATGCAGGGAGTAAGATCGCTCCATGAGCTCAGCCGTCGCAGTGCCCACCGACTCCGGCCGCGCCGCCGAGCGCGCGTACGACTACACGAAGAACGCGATCATCCGCGGCGAGCTCGAGCCGAGCGCGATGATCAGCGAGAACCTCGTGTGCGAGGCGCTCGGCATCAGCCGCACTCCCGCCCACGAGGCGTTCCTGCGGCTCGAGGTCGAGGGCTTCCTGACGCTCGCGTCGCGCAAGGGCGCGGTGGTGCGGCCGATGTCCCCGCAGGAGGCGCTCGACGTTCTCGAGATGCGCGAGGCGGTCGAGTCGTCCGCGGCCGCGCGGGTGATCGCCGAGGGGCGTCACGCCGAGCTGGCCGAGAGGCTCGACGAGCTGCTGACCGCGCAGGGCGAGGCGCTGGATGCCGGTGACCTGGACCGCTACGTCGCCGTGGACGACGATTTCCATCACTCGGTGGTCGTCGCCGCGCGGAATCCGATCGCCATTCAGTTCGCCGGCGTCCTGCACGACCGGCAGCAGCGCTTGCGCCACCAGCTGTACCGGGTCGCCCCCGATCAGATCGCGGCGGCGCTCGGCCAGCACCGCCAGCTGGCGGCGGCGATCGGAGCGGGGGATGCCGCGGCCTATCGCGCCGTGCTCTTCGAGCACGTCTCGCTGCACCGGGGCGTGCTGTGAGCACGGGGGCGCTCAAACTGGCATCCGTCGCCCACCCGACGGTCGCGCGCGCCGCGCGCAGCCGCGTCTGGCTCGGGCTGTGGGGCGCCGTGCTGGTCTGCTCGTGGGGCGGCAACCAGTTCAGCCCGCTGCTTCTGATGTACGAGAACCGCGACCACTACTCGGCGCTGACGGTCAACGTCTTCCTCGGCGTCTACGTGCTCGGGCTCGCGCCTGCCCTCTTGATCTCGGGCTCGCTCTCGGACCGCCACGGGCGTCGCCCCGTCATGCTCATCGGCATCGCCGCCGCGATCGCGGGCAGCGCGCTGCTCGCGCTCGGGCCGCTCGGTCCCGGGTTCCTCGCCGCCGGCCGCCTGCTCTCGGGCATCACCGTCGGCGTCGCGATGTCGGTCGGGAACGCCTGGATCAAGGAGCTCTCGGGGGCGCCGTACGGGAACGCCGACCGCGGCGCCGGTGCGCGTCGCGCTGCGCTTGCCTTCACGCTCGGCTCGGGCGGTGGCGCGGTCGTCGCCGGGCTGCTCGCCCAATGGGGGCCGCTGCCGCAGATCCTGCCGTTCCTGCTGCACATCGCGGTGACCCTGCCGTTCGCGTTCGTGATCGCTCGCCTGCCCGAGACGCAGCGCGGCGGCGGCGTCGCGGGCCCGTGGTGGCGCCAGCTCGCGATTCCGAGCGCCGGCCACCGCCGCTTCCTGCGCGTCGTCGCGGTCGCCGCGCCGTGGATCTTCGCCGCCGCGGGCATCGGCTACGGCTATCTGCCGACGGCGCTGCGCGGAGTCACCGGATCCTGGGGGCTCGTGTTCGCCACGGCCGCGACCGCGGTCGCGCTGGGCACATCGAGCCTCATGCAGCCGATCGCCAAGCGACTGCATTCGGCGGATTCCGCGCGGGGCCTCTCGAGCGCCGTGCTCGTCATCGTGGTGGGCCTCGCGGTCGTCGCGGTCGCGATCTGGCAGCAGTCGGTCTGGATCGGTCTCGTCGCGAATCTGCTGCTCGGCGCCGGCATCGGCATCGCGCTCGTCTCCGGCCTGCTCGAGGTGCAGGCCATCGCCGGGCCGAAGGACCTCGCGGGGCTCACCGGCGTCTTCTACGCGATCGCGTATGCGGGATTCCTCACGCCGGCGCTCATCGCCGCGGTCGCGGGCTTTGCGCCGGTGCTCGTGATCCTCGCCGTCATCGTCGGGATCGGCCTCGTGAGCTGGGTCGCGCTGCTGGTGGCGTCGCGGAAGCACCTGCCGCGCTAGGCGGGGCCGGCCTCTACGCCGTGGGGAGGAACGCCGGCGAGGTCGGGCCGATCGCATTCAGGTCGATCGACTCGGCAGACGGTGTCGCGGCGCGCGGAGAGTAGAGCGCTCTGGCCTCGTCGACGGTGAGGGTCCTCACTGCGGCGGCTGCGGTCTTCGAGAACTCGCCGATCACGGAGCGCATCAGCATGGACACCAAGGGACCGGTCGCATCGTGGACGGCCTCGAAGACGCGTCGCGCTTCGCCGCGCGGCCAGTCCGCCGGCAAGGCCGCGGCCGGAAGATCGGGATCGAGGGTGGGAAATCCGCGCCATCGGCAGAGCACGGTGATCCACAGCCGCATCGCCTCGGCCGGGGGCACGAGGCCTCCGCGCAGGGAATAGATGTAGGGGCGGAACTCGTCGATGAACGTCCGGTAGGCCTGCTCGATCTCGGCCAGGGGCCACACATCGCCGGGGCGCACCTCACCGACGATATGCGCAGAGCGGAACACGAGCCCATCAGAAGGCAGAAGCCCATGGAGGGCGCGCTGAACGAGCTCGATGTTGGCGTGGGGGGAGATCCACACCCCGTCGCGGACAGGCCCGAAGCCGAGCCAGCGCAGCCATTCACGCAGTGCCTGGCGGCGGTCACGCTGCGTTTCCGGCAGAGAGAAGACCACCACCGTCCATTCGCCATTCCAAGGTCGGCTCTCAGCGCCGAATCCCATGGTGAGCACCTGGCTGGCCGGGATGCTCGTGATGACGGCGTCGGAAAGGCGGTAAAGCGTCTGACGCCCGTCTTTGATGATGTCGAGTGTGCCCTTGCGATGCATGCGGCTCAGCGCCGCTCTGGTGGCCGCCTCAGTTACATCGATTCGACTCAGCGCGGCGACGATCGCGGCCGAGGGGATCGCTATCGGCTGTTCGCTCGGCCACAGCTCGCCCAGCAGCGTGATCACGGCGCTCTGCGCGGAGTCTGCCTCGAGATCTCGCGGAATGTGGGGGGAGTCGACAACGGCATGGTAGAAGTACGTCACGCTGGGCAGCCCTCCGATCCGCACGCGGCGCCCCCTGAACGCGCCTCTTCTTCACAGACTAGCGAAAGCGGGGCCTTCATGACCACGGTCCGCGATCATCGATGTCTCGGGAATTACTAGACGCATCTATTGACGCTCGTAGCTGTGTCCGTCATATACTGACGACGCCTGCGGCGCTGCCGTGGGCAACCAAGATGCACAGCACAGTGGTGTGCGCAATTGCAAAGGGGCAATTATGGCAATCCTCGCCTCACGGGCGAACGTGCGCGGCTGGCGGGCGGTGGCCGCAGTGGCGGCCGCAGGCACGGTGGCGGCTCTTCTCGCAGGCTGCTCCGGCGGCGGCAAAAGCAGTTCTTCGACCCAGGCCACGACGCTCACCATTGCGGCATCGAGCGCGCCGGGCTCCTTCGATCCCACCAAGGACAGCAACGGGGGGACGCAGACGATGTATCAGGAGCTCGCCTACGAGCCCCTCATCGAGAAGGCGGCGGACGGGTCCTACGCGCCGGGTCTCGCCACCAAGTGGGGGTATGTCGCCGGCCAGGAGGGCAAGCAGTTCGAACTGACGCTGCGCCAGGGCGCGAAGTTCGCCGACGGCACCGCTGTCACAGCAGAAGCGGTGGCCAACTCCCTCAACTACTTCTCCAAGAACGTCACCGGCCCGAGCGCCGCGTCCGTGAAGGGCATCACCGCCCAGGCGGAGGGCAGCGACAAGGTGCTGTTGACCGCGCCGACGCCGAACCCGATCATCGCCGAGCTGCTGACTCCATATAACCTCGCCGGCAACGTCATGAGCGCGGCGGGCTTGGCCAAGCCGTCGGCGTTGGCGAACGCGACTTTCGGCGCCGGCCCCTACGTGTACCAGCCGTCGCAGTCGGTCACCGGCGACCACTACGTGTTCACCCCGAACAAGTACTACTACGACCAGAAGCGCATCCATTTCAAAGAGGTGGTCATCAAGGTCATCTCCAATAACACGTCCGCGATGCAGGCCCTGCGCAGCGGCCAGGTGGATGTCTTCGCCGGTGACAGCACCCAGGTCTCGACCGCCAAGAGCGCCGGAGTGAAGATCTACTCGGGAACGAACGGCTTCACGGGGCTGTTCATCATGGACTGGGCGGGCAAGCTCTCCCCGGCGTTGGGGAACCAGCAGGTGCGCCAGGCACTGAACTACGCAGTGGATCGCAAGGCGATCGCCAAGGCGGTGTTCGGCGACTACGGCACGCCCACCGATCAGCCCAACACTCCCGGGTGGGATGCCTACGACAAGAGCCTCGAGAACACCTACAGCTATGACCCTGCCAAGGCCAAGCAGCTGCTGAAGGACGCCGGCTACGGCAACGGGTTCAGCTTCGCGCTGGTTTACAACTCCTTCGAGCCGACCACCGCGAAGGTGGTCCAGGCTGTCGCCGACCAGCTCGGCAAGGTGGGCGTGACTGTCAAGCTCACCGGTGCCTCCAACTTCTCCGAGCTCGGCACCGACCTCAGCTCGAACAAGTTCAGCGCCCTCAGCCTCGGGTGGGGCGGCCAGACCCAGTTCGTGAACACCAACCAGCTGTGGGTCCAGGGTGCCTCGGTGAACCCCTACAACAACACGGTTCCCGGCCTGCCGGCCGCCTTCAGCGCGTACACCTCCTCGACGGATGCCGATCGCAACGCCAAGGCGCAGGCGGTGCAGAAGATCATCGTCGACCAGGCGGTGAGCATTCCGGTCGTGCAGTCCAAGGGCCTGTGGTTCGCCTCGTCGAAGCTCAAGGGCTTCAAGCTCGACCCGACCGGCAACCCGAACAACGCCGCCGACTGGACACTCGGCAAGTAGCACCCCGTAAGCGGCTCAGCCGGGGGCGCGTGCCCGCGCCCCCGGCCTCTTCGGTCGCCCGACCCGGTCTTGAAAGGCCCCCATGCTCTCGATGATCGTCAAGCGAGTCCTGATCGCGATCCCGATCCTGCTCGTGACCTCGGCGCTGACGTTCCTGCTCCAAGCGCTCATCCCTGGTGACGCCGCTCGCGCCATCGTCGGCGCACAGGGCTCGCAGGAGTCCTACCAGCAGGTCCGCGACCAACTTCATCTGAACCTGCCGCTGTGGCAGCAGTACACCACCTACCTCGGCAATCTCCTGCACGGCAACCTCGGCACCTCGCTGTTCACCGGAGAGCCCGTGCTGCAGAGCATCACCTCCCGCCTACCGGTCACCCTGAGCCTCATCATCGGGGCGACCGTCGTCGCCGCAGTCGTCGGCATCGTCCTCGGCGCCGTCAGCGCCAAGATCGGCGGCTGGCTCGCTCGACTCATCGACGTGCTCGCGCTCGTCGGCATGGCCTTGCCGAACTTCTGGTTCGCTCTCGTCCTCGTCTCCGTCTTCGCGGTTGCCATCCCGCTGCTGCCGGCCACGGGATACACCCCGCTCTCTCAGGATCCCGGGCTGTGGCTGGCCTCCATCGTGCTTCCCGTGATCGCCTTGGCGATCGGAGGCATCGCCCAGGTCGCGAAGATCACCCGTGACGGGGTATCCGACGCGATGGAGCAGGACTACGTCCGCACCCTGCGCGCAGGCGGTGTCTCCGAAGGCGCGCTGCTGTGGAAGCACGCACTGAAGAACTCCGGCGTGCCCGTCGTCACCGTCGTCGGCCTCGGCTTCGTCGGCGCCCTCGCCGGCAGCCTCTTCGTGGAGAACGTGTTCGTCCTTCCCGGCCTCGGCTCGCTCGTCAATACCGCGACCACCCAGCACGACGTCCCGGTCATCCAGGGCGTGGCCCTCGCCTACGCGGTGATCGTCGTCGCGATCAACCTCGTGATCGACATCTCCTATGCATTCCTGAACCCGAAGGTGAAGACCCGATGAGCGCCGTGACCCCCATCGTCGAACCCGGCATCACCAACGGCACCGCCAACGCCGGGCTGCGCGGGCTGCTGCGCCGCCCCCTCGCCGTCGCGGCCCTCATCGTCCTCGCGGTGATCGTCGTCGCCTGCGTGCTTGCACCGGTGCTGACTCCGTATCAGCCGCTGTCGCAGAACCTCAATGCCGTCATGCAGCTGCCGTCCGCCAAGCACATCCTCGGAACCGACACCCTCGGCCGCGATGTGTACACCCGCATCCTCTTCGGCGGCCGCCCCGCATTGCTCGGAGCGCTGGAGGCGATGGTCGTCTTCGGCGTCATCGGCATCATTCTCGGCCTCATCGCCGGCTACTCCCGCGACGCCGTGGACCGGGTCATCTCCGTCTTCGTCGACCTGCTCATGTCCCTGCCGGGCATCGTGGTCATGTTTGCCGTCCTCGCGCTGTTCAACAACAACCTGGGGGCTGCAATGGTCACCCTCGGCCTGTTCTCCTCCGGCGGTCTTGTCCGCGTCGTACGCGCGGCCACCAAGGCGACCCGCGAGGAACTGTATGTCGCCGCCGCGAGGGTCTCCGGACTCGGCTCCATGCGCATCCTGTTGCGGCACATCGCCCCGAAGCTCGTCGGGCCGATCGTCATCCAGGTGTCCCTGTTCGCGGGCATCGCGCTCGTCGTTCAGTCCGGCCTCGGCTTCCTCAACCTCGGCGTCGTCGCCCCCGCTCCCTCGTGGGGCGGCATGGTCGGCGAAGCCTCCCAGGTGATCTCCCAATCCCCGTGGCTGCTGGTCCCCTCCGGCGGCATCATCGGCATCACCGTGCTGGCCCTGGGCATCATCGGCGACGCCGTGCGCGACATCAACGCCGAGACGAAGTCGCGCAGTGGCGGCATCACGCGCAAGCGAGCCCTCGCACCGAAGGCCACAGCGGCCACTGCACCGGCGGACGGGGATGCGCTGTTGGTCGTCGACGGCTTGCGGATCGCCTTCGACACCCCTCGCGGGGAATCCGAGGTGGTCCATGGCATCTCGTTCTCCGTGCGGCGGGGCGAGCTGATCGGCCTGGTGGGCGAATCCGGCAGCGGCAAGACCGTGACTGCGCTGTCCCTACTCGGCCTGCTGCCGCCCAACGCCGCGATCACCTCGAACCGGACGGTGTTCGACGGTCGTGAGTTCACGTCGCTCTCCAAGGAAGAGCTCCATCAGCTGCGCGGGGCCGGCATCGGTCTCATCTCCCAGGAGCCCATGGTGGCTCTCGACCCCTCCTTCACCGTCGGGCAGCAGCTGCGCGAAGTGATCCGCGCTCACGGTGGCATCAGCCGCGCTGACGCCCACCGCAAGGCGATCTCTCTCCTCGAGGATGTCCGGCTCCCCGAGCCCGAGTCGGTCGCCCGCCGCTACCCGCATGAACTTTCCGGCGGCATGGCGCAGCGCGTCGTCATCGCCCTTTCCCTGGCCGGCGAACCCAAGCTGCTGTTGGCCGACGAGCCCACCACGGCACTGGACGTGACCGTGCAGGCCGAGATCCTCGACCTTCTGCGGGCACTGCGGGATGAACGCGGCATGGCGATCCTGCTCGTGACTCACGACCTCGGCGTCGTCGCCGACTTCTGCGAGCGCGCCGTCGTCATGCAGCACGGCCGGATCGTCGAATCCAAGGACATAGACCAGCTGTTCGGCGCACCCGAGCACGAGTACACCCGTGCACTGATCGCCGCGACACCGAGCCTGATCGATCTCACCGATGTCGAAGCCCAGAACGTGGAGGTGGCGAGCAATGCCCGCTGAGTCGATCCTGACCGTCGAGCACCTGGCCGTGACCTACCCGGTGCGACGGCCGACGATGTTCTCTCCCCGACCGGCGCCGAAAGCCGCCGTCGACGACGTCTCCTTCGAGCTCTCCGCCGGCGAGACCCTCGCGCTCGTCGGCGAGTCCGGCTCCGGGAAGACCACCATCGGCAACGCGATCCTGGGCCTCGCCCCCATTGCCGCCGGCCGGGTGCGTCTAGGGGGCCTCGACGTGACCACAGCCTCCGCCCCGGAACGCAGAAGACTCGCCTCGCAGCTGCAGGTCGTGTTCCAGAACCCCTACGGCTCGCTGAATCCTGCGCTCACCGTTGGCAGCATCCTCGCCGAACCGCTCCAGGTGAACCAGAAGCTCAGCGCCCGCGAGAGCCACGCCCGCGTGCGCGAGCTGCTCGAGGAGGTGGGGATGCCGGCGGACTCCGCTGATCGGTACCCGGGGAACTTCTCCGGCGGTCAGCGGCAGCGCGTCGCCATCGCCCGCGCAATCGCCGTCGAGCCGAAGGTCATCGTCTGCGACGAGCCCACCAGCGCTCTGGATGTGTCCACCCAGAAAGTCGTACTTGAACTGCTGGAGAAGCTGCAGCGGGACACCGGAGTCGCGTACCTCTTCATCACCCACGACCTGGCCGTCGTGAGGCATTTCGCCGATCGCGTCGCGGTCCTCGATCACGGACGGATCGTCGAGGTAGGCACCGCTGTCCAGGTATGCGAGACCCCGGAGAACCCCTACACGCGCAAGCTCGTCTCTGCCGCACCGGTGCCGAACCCGACCATCCAGCGCCAGCGCCGCCAGGCACGCCTGACTGTCGCCCAGAGCTGAGAGCCCCACAAGGAAGAAGAACACGATGGCCAACACCGCCGCCGACATCCGACACCGCCGCAGCACGGGCACCGTCGCGCCCGGCTTCGAGCCGGTTCAGAACGAGCTCGACGCATTTCTCCTGGCCGACCCGCGATACAGTGCGCAGCTCGCCGTGCGCTGGAAGGGGGAGGTGATCGTCGACCTGACCGGCGGCGCAGACCTGGAGAAGGATTCCATCACCGGCGTCTTCTCCGCGAGCAAAGGCGCCGCCGCGATCACCTTGGCCACCCTGGTCAGGAACGGCCGACTCGATCTCGACACGCCGGTCGCCCACTACTGGCCCGAGTTCGCTGCTCAGGGCAAGGGCGAGATCCTGGTGCGTGACCTGTTGTCTCACAAGGCCGGCCTCGTGAATGTGGACGGCGGGCTGAGCGAGGAGGACATCCTCCGCTCCTCGTCCGGCGCTGCCAAGCTCGCCGCGCAGTTCCCGCATTGGCGGCCCGGAACAGCCTTCGGCTATCACGGCATCACCATCGGCATCCTCATGGAGGAGCTCGCCCGGCGCGTCACCGGCATCAGCCTGCAGGAGCTCTACGAGACCACGGTGCGCGCGCCACGGGACATCGACTTCTACTTAGGACTGCCCGAAGATCAGGAAGCTCGATTCCGACCTGTGCTGCCGATGAACCCCACTCCGGCGCAGGCGGCAGAGATCGCAGCGAACCCGGTGGCCTCGGACGGGCTGTCGGCCCTCATGTACAACGCCGTCCACCGCGACCCCACCCCAGGGGCGAAGGCATTCGGCCCCAACAGCCGCGATGTGCGTGCGGCAGGGCCCAGCGCCCTCGGCGGTATCGGCTCAGCCAGCGGGCTGGCCGCGCTGTACGCATCCGCGATCGGCCACCTCGGCGACCCCCTGCTGGATGCGGACACCATCGCCGCCGTCAGCCAGCAGCAGTCGTGGGGGCACGATCGCACCCTGGGACTGGACATGTGCTTCGCCGTCGTGTTCATGAAGCCCCAGCCGCGCATGGAGTTCGGCAGCTATCGCGCTTTCGGCCACGACGGCGCCGGCGGTGCGATCGGCTTCGCCGACCCGCTCTATGACATGAGCTTCGGCTATATCCCCATGCCCATGTCCTATCCCGGCGGCGTCGACCCTAAGGCCGTGCGCCTGTCCCAGATCGTTCGGAGATGCATTGCCGGCCTCAGCTGACGCCACCGTCACCGCCCGGACCGCGGCCGGTCCCGTGCTCGGACTGACGGGCGGCGGCGTCGATGCCTACCTGGGCATCCCCTATGCGGCCGCTCCTGTCGGCCCCCTGCGTTTCCAGCCGCCCCAGTCGGCGCCGCTGTGGGAGGACTCCTGGGATGCACGTCGTTCGCGGGCTGCGGCCCCGCAGCCCGAACACGGCGGCGAGAGCATCATCGGCAGCGAGGACGGCAGCCTCCTCCTGAGCATCTGGACGCCCTCGGGCGCCCAGAGCCTGCCGGTCATCGTGTGGATCCACGGAGGCGGATTCGAGACCGGCTCCGGCACGCCGCCGTTCACCGACGCCGCCGAGCTCGCCCGCGTCTCCGGCTGCGTCGTCGTCGCGATCAACTATCGTCTCGGCGCTCTCGGCTGGCTGGACCTGCCGTCCCTCGACCCGGAAGGCTGGGGCGCTTCGGCGAACCTCGGCTTGCAGGACCAGATCGCCGCCCTCGTCTGGGTGCGCGAGAACATCGCCGCCTTCGGGGGAGACGCGGGAAAGATCACGCTCGCCGGTCAGTCCGCCGGCGGCTTCTCGATCGCCGCACTGCTCGCGGCGCCGGCCGCGGCCGGCCTGTTCTCCGCAGGCGTCCTTCTCAGCGGCGCCGCCGAGCGGATCTTCCCGCGTGAGACCACCACCGCGATGGCCCGCGCCCTGCTGGCCGAGCTGGGTATCACCACCCCGCAGCGGCTGATGCGGGTGGGCGCGCACGCGATCGTGCGCGCCCAGGCGAAGGTGATCGACCACGACATCGGCGTCCGCAACCTGCCCGGCGGCCGCTCCTTCGGCACGGTGATCGATGGTGAGGTCCTCCCGGAGGCGCCGTTGCAGGCCGTGCGCGCGGGCCGGGCCACTGGAGTGCGGCTGTGGGTGGCGGCGACGACGGAGGAGATGCGGTTGTTCGAGGTCGCTCACGCCCCCGACTACGCCCCGGCGAGCGAACAGATCCTGCTGGACGAGCTTGCACGGGCCGGCGCACCTGACCCGGCGGCGCTGCTCGCCGCCTACCGCGTCCGGCACCCCGGCGCGGGTCTCGCCCGGCTGCGCACGCACATTCTCACCGATCGCATCTACCGGCTCCCGGCCGCCCGGCTGGCGCACCTGCAACGGAAGGCCGGCGGCGAGGCGTGGCTGGCGCTGACCGCTGCCGCCCCCTGGGGGGAACCGCTTGGGGCTGCGCATGGCGCCGATCTTCCCCTCGTCTTCGGCGCAGGGCAGCGCGAGGCCCCGCCGGCTACAGGCGTGGACGCACAACTCATCGAGCACCTGCAGCTGCTCCTCGGCCGCTTCGCCGCCGGGCTCGAGCCGGGCTGGCCGCAATACGACCCTGATGCCGCGACCACCCGCGTCTTCGGCGGTCAGTCCGAGCTTGTCATCGAACCGCCCGCGGACACAGCAACCACGGAGTGGCGATGGTCGGCGGAGTAGACGCCTTTCGCATCGGCGTCGGCGCCGGATTCGCCGGCGACCGCATCGACCCGGCGGACGCGCTCGCTCGCGACGGCGGCCTGAACGCGATGGCGTTCGAGTGCCTGGCCGAGCGGACCATCGCTCTGGCCCAGCTTGCTCGTCTGACGGGTGCGAGCCAGGGCTACGACCCGCGCTTGCGGCGCCGCCTGGCCGGCACTCTGCCGCACCTGCTCCCCAACCGAGCGGTTGTGACCACCAACGCAGGAGCGGCGAACCCGCAGGCGGCCGCCCGCGACGTCCGAGCGCTGATTCACGAGCTCGGTCTGCCGCCGGTGCCGGTGGCAGCAGTGACCGGCGACGACGTCCTCGACGTCCTCGACCGCGGCAACGCGCAGCTGTGGGAGGACGGCCGCACCGTCGCCGATCTCGGTGATCGGGTCATCTCTGCCAACGCGTACATCGGCGCCCAACCCCTGCTGGACGCTCTCGAGGAGGGTGCCCGGGTCGTCATCGCGGGCCGTTGCTCCGACGCGGCTCTGTTCCTCGCTCCGATCATGCATCATCAGGGGTGGAGTCTCGAGGATCTCGATCGCACTGCCGAGGCCACCCTTGTCGGCCACCTCCTGGAGTGCGCCGGGCAGCTCACCGGCGGCTACGCCGCCGAGCCCGGGCGATTCGACGTGGCAGGGCTGTCTCGGCTCGGCTTCCCCTTCGCCGACGTCGCCGCCGACGGGTCGGCGGTCTACGGCAAGCTGCCCGGCTCCGGTGGCCGCCTGGACTGCACGACCGTGCTCGAGCAGTTGCTGTACGAGATCGACGACCCTGGCCGCTATCTCACCCCCGACGTCGGCATCGACTTCCGCGCCGTGACCATCGATGACCTCGGCGGCGACCGGGTGCGCGTGGCGGGTGCCGTCCCGGTCGGCAGGCCCGAGCAGCTCAAGGTGAGCGTCGGGGTGCGCGATGGACGGCTTGCGGTCGCCGAGATCGCCTATGCCGGCACCGGATGCCTCGCCCGCGGTCGCTTGGCTGAGCAGATCGTCCGCGAACGCTGGCAGGAGGTCCACGGACTGGACGGGGCGCAGCTGGAGATCTCCTACGTCGGCTGGAACTCCACCCGTCCCTGGTGGGAGCCCGAAGGTGCGGATCCGTTGGAGATACGGGTGCGGTTCGCGCTGCGCACCCCTGAGCCGCAGCACGCCGTGATGCTGTGCGAAGAGGTCGAGGGGCTCTACACCAACGGTCCGGCAGGCGGCGGCGGGGTCGTCACCTCGGTCACGGAGACCGTCGGCATCGTCTCCACCTTCATCGACCGCGACCTCGTCGACGCCCGTGCAGAGGTGCTCGCATGATCGCGCCGCTGCGGCTGGGCGACTTCTGCGTCGCCCGCGCCGGAGACAAGGGCGACTCCTCCATCCTGATGCTCGCCCCCACCGACCCGGCACGTTTGCCCGACGTCGTCGCCTCCGTGACCCCGGAGGTCATCGCAGGTCACTTCAATCTCGACGTCTCCCACGTCAGGCTGCACCCCAGTCCGGGGCTCGGCGCGCTGACCATCATGCTGCGGGGCCGCCTCGGTGGTGGCGTCACCCGCTCCGGCTGGGCCGAGCCACATGGCAAGACCCTCTCCGCTCATCTGCTCGACCTGAAGCTGTCCGGCGAACCCGCCGACGGCAGAATCCCGAAGGAGACATCCCATGACCTCGAGTGAGGACGTACTGGGCACCCCCGGCCTGATCGCGGACGGCGGCATGCTCGCCGGCTGGGGCGATCTCACCACCCCGATCGAGGCGATCCATGTCGCTTGGTCGGTCACCGCCGCACTCCTCGGCGAGCTCAGCGATGCGGCTCCCAGCCTGGTGCTGACGCGGACGAATCCTTTCTTCGCGCCGCCGCGTGGTTTCGACCCGGCGATTGTGCCCAGCGACGACGACTGGGTCAGCAAGGTCGAATCCGATCCTGTCGTGGCCCGCAAACGCGCCCTCTTCGACTCCGGTCGTGTCGCCGTCGCCTTCGCCCCCTCGGCGTGGGACCTCGGGTCGGGAGCGACCGCACGCTCGCTCGAGCTCGCTCAGTTCACCGGGTGGGGCGCTCCGGAGGCCAGGCCGGAGGCCGGCGCTGCCGTACTCGAGCTCGCTGCGACGCAGACCGTGGACGAGATCGCCGCCGCCGCAGCCGAGGTCCTCGGCAGCCCGCGGGCTCTCGTCATCGGCAATGGGCAAGCCCGCACCAGCAGTGTTGCGTTCATCGCCGGGATCGCCAGTCCCGCCCAGCTGCGGGAGCTGCTGCGCGACCCCGCCATCGGGGCTGCCGTGGTCGGTGAGACCGTCGAATGGGAGGGCGCCCCCTACACCCAGGATGCCGCCGCTGCCGGGCGTCATCTCGCCGTTATCGCCGTCGGCACCGCGCTCTCGGAGAACCCGGCCGGCGCCGCCCTCGCCCGGCGGCTCGCCGTGGAGCATCCGCAGCTGACCGTCCAGAACCACCCGACAGACGAGGCCACTTGGATGCCTCACGAGGAGGTACACGCATGAGCGGCCAGCTCACCGCACAACAAATCACCGATCGCATCCGTGCTGACGTCGAAAGCCGAGGCTTCTCCTGGGCGGACGCCACCGTCGATACCTTCAAGGTCGGCGATCCCGGTACCGTCGTCACCGGGATCGCCAGCAGCTGGATGGCCACCAGCGACGTCATCGCGGCCGCGGCCGCGGCGGGCTGCAACCTGCTCATCAGCCACGAGCCCACCTTCTGGAACCACCTCGACAATCTCCCGGCACCTGAGGCACACGACGAGGTGTATGCCGAGAAGATGCGTCTCATCGAAGAGACCGGCATGGTCATCTGGCGCTTCCACGACCACAACCACTTCGGCTTCACCCGCGATCCGGTCTTCGACGCCCTCCTGGACAGGCTCGGCTTCCTGCCGGACACCGAGGGCAACTCGCTGTACGCCACGACGATGGTTCCCGGCATCCCACTCAGCGAACTCGCCGTCCGCGTCGAAGAGGCGCTCGGCACCCAGAACGTCCGCGTCATCGGCGACCCGGCCATGCCCGTGCACACCGTCGGCTACGGCGGCCACACCCTCGACAGCTGCATCCTGTGGCGCGACCCGGCGGACGTCACGATCGTCGGCGAGGTGCGCGAATGGGACACCTTCGAGTACTACCGCGACGCCGCCACCCTCGGTGTGCCGCGCGCGCTCATCGTGATCGCGCACCGCCAGCTGGAGACCTGGGGTGCTGACGCCCTGGCCGGCTGGCTCACTGAGCTCATTCCGGAGGTGCCTGTTCATGCGATCGACGCCGTTGAACCGTTCCGAGTCGTCGCTGCCGCCTAGGCCGGCGCGGCGGGGCGTCGGGCGCTGGTTAGAAGTACGTGATGCCGTGCGGTGTCCGCGCGGGGCGGAGCATCGCGGAGAGCAGCTCGGCGTCTGCGCGCGGACCTGTGATGAGCCCGACGTCGTGCAGCTCGGCCGCATCGACCGCGCCGAGCAGCACCGAGCCGAGCGTCGCGACGTCGAGGGACAGCGCGGCAGGCATCCGCTCGCCATCGCTTCGACCGAGCCGCGAGACCGTGCCGCGCCCGCCCTGCACAGTCAGCTCGAAGACGCCGGTCGCGAACCCCAGCGCGTCGGCGACGTCGAGCACCACTGTGCCGTCGGCCGCATAGGGGCGGGAGGACAGCACGGATGCCGCATCGAGCACCCGGAGCCAGACATGGTCCTCTTCGTGGTCGATGTCGAACGCCCGATTGTCGGTGAGGACGTGGGTGATCGGGTCGGGGATGCGCGCGAAGGGGTAGCGCACGGCGGTGACCAGGTCGATCGACAGCAGGAAATCCCACAGGGCGAGATACGCCTGCTCGTCGGCGTAGACGAGGTCTTCGACCTTGATGCGACTGCCGTGGTCGTCGGTGTCGACGAAGCGATAGGTGACGTAGCCGTCGGGCTCGGCATCCGCCCGGGGCCTGTGCACGGCCGCGCGCAGACCCGCGTCAGGCTTGCCGTCGTCACCGCGCAGCCCGAACACCTCGGGCCACGTCGAGAGGTTGCGCACCATCGAGCCGAGCGTGCGCGCGTGGAAGCGGTCGAACACGGCCCGCCCGACCCCGTCGGCGAGCGAGCTCGGCTCCACGACGACGACCTCGCCGCTCGTCTCGACGAGGAGCGGCAGCGCGCGGTCGCGCGTGACGGTCACGCTGCGCTCGCGCAGGGCGGGGCCGAAGCCGAAGCGCCGGTAGATGGTGCCCTCGCTCGCGGTGAGGCTCGCCAGCGCGTAGCCGTTCTCCGCTGCTCTGTGCAGCGCGTTGGTCATCATGGCGCGCAGGACGCCGCGGCGACGCTCCGTCGCGCGGACGGTCACGCCGATGACCGCGAAGGTGTCGATGTCGCTGCCGTCGCCCCAGCTGAGGCGCTTGGGCAGGGCGCCGAAGGTGCCGATCGGTGCGGCGGCGTCCATCGAGTCGGGCTGCGGATGCCGGCGATAGACGCAGAGGAGCTCGAGGTCGCTGGCGGCCCAGTTCGACACCGTGAAGGCGACGGATTCCGGGGTTTGACGCGAAACGTGGAATCCCAGGTTCATCGCATCGACGATGCCGTTCATCTCGTCGTCCACGACGCCGTCGACCGGGGCCGCGGGTGCGACCCACCGCATCGCGTAGCGCTCGTCGAAGGTCTCGGCCGCTCTCTGCTCCGTCACGCCTCCACGCTATCGGGGAGGTCTGACACCGCGCCCTCGCGGCGCAGCAGCGCCGCCTTGATCGGAAGTCCCCAGGCGAAGCCGCCGAGCGTGCCGTCGGAGCGCCGCACGCGGTGGCATGGCACGAACAGAGCGGGCGCGTTGCGACCGCACACCCCGCCGGCGACGCGCACGGCATGCGGATGCCCCATCGCCGCGGCCAGTTCGGTGTACGTCAGCACGGTGCCGGCGCGGATGCCCCGCAGCAGCCGCCAGCCCTCCTGCATCAGCGGGGTGCCGAAGTGGCGCACCGGCACGTTGAGGATTCCGTCGAGCTCGCCGGAGTAGTAGGCATCCACCCGCTCCGCCCAACGCGATGCGCCGGTCGTGATGTCGCCCGGCCGGGCGCGCACAGGAAGTCGCGCGATGAGCTGCGCGGCATCGTCGGTCCAGCCGGAGGACACCACACGATGCTCTTCGTCCTCGAGGATCATGAACGTCCCGTCCGGCGTCGCCTGCGTCGCGAGCGTGAACCCGTTCACCGCTCCTCCGTCACCCGCGCCATGCCCGCCACGCTACGCGAGGTCGCGTGACATGCCGGGCTCACCGGGCTCGTCGGCGGCTCGTCCACACGATGCCGAGAGCGGTCAGCGAGATCGCGACGGCGATGCCGACCACGTACCCGGCCACGCCGGCGTACCCGCCTGTCGTCGACGAATGCGGGTCGAGGAACGGATACGGATACCACCAGGGATCGCCGTTCAGCGGATTCGTCACGAGTGGTCCGCGGATGAGCGTGTAGACGACCCACAGGACCGGAAACCCGAGCACGGCGAGCACCGCCCGCCAGCCCAGGCCCCTGTTCCATGGTGCGAAGAGCACGTCAACGAGCAAGAACAGCGGTCCGATCACGTGCAACACCTCGTTCGACCACCACACGGTCGTCCCTTGTGGGAGCGGGATATTGCGCAGCAGGGCGTTGTAGACGATCCCGGTCAAGATCATGTAGGTGGACGCTGACGCCAGCGTGAGCGCGAGCGCCTGGGATGTGGGGTTCCGCGGTCGCCGGAGGCCGAACCGGGCCGCAGCCCACAGCAGCGCGATCACCGCGGCGATGTTCGAGAGGATCGTGAAGAAGCTGAAGAAGTTCGCGATCGTCGTCGAGACGTCCCGACCGTCTGAGACGGCCCCGCCGATCGTCACGACTGCCTGCGTGACGATCGCCGCGACGATCAGCAGCGCGACAACGGCGCGCACCCCAGCCCACACCCGCACCCGGCTGGGCACCAGGACCGCACCGGATGCCATGAGCCGATCATGGCAGATCGATGCCGCGGTTCTCAGTGCAGGTTTCGGTCGGAGACTCCATCGGCGTCGTTCCTTTCCCGCGGCACGGCCCGGTCGTCGCTCGTGCCATCAGGGCTCTGCGCCGCCCAGCTCAGCAGGAGGCGCAGCTTCTCTTCGGAGGGCGAGCCGGGGTCGGGGGTGTACGCGCACAGCGTCTGCCCGCCGGAATCCGGGATGTCGAGGCTGTCGTAGTTGAGCGTGAACGCGCCGACCGTCTCATGGAAGAACTTCTTGGTGCCGTGCGTGTGCTTGAAGAGCCGGTAGTCGGCCCAGTAGCGGGCGAACTCCGGCGAGGCGAGCGTCAACTCGCCGACGAGACGTTCGAGGGCCTCGTCGGGGTTGCGGGGGTCGTGCGCCGCGCGCAGCGACGCGACCGTCGTGGCGGCCACCGCCTCCCAGTCGGCGTAGCGCTCGCGCGCCTCAGGCGCGAGGAACAGCCAGCGGGCGATGTTGCGCTCGGCGGGCGGCATCGCGTTCCAGTCGGTGAGCAGGGTGCGCATGGCGGCATTGCTGGCCAGGATCTCCATGCGGGGTCCCTGGATCATCGCCGGATTCGGCATCTGGTCGATCAGCGCGCGGATGCTCGGTCGAGCGACCGCTCGCACCGCCCGCTTCCGGCTGGGGCGGCGGGACTTCGGCGCGACGAGCGCCCGCAGGTGTGCGCGCTCGAGTTCGTCCAACTGCAGGGCGTCCGAGAGAGCGTCGAGCACCTGGTCGGAGACGACTCCGACGCGCCCTTGCTCGAGCCGGGCGACGTAGTCGACGCTGACGCCGGCGAGCGCCGCGACGTCCTCGCGCCGCAGGCCCGGGGTGCGCCGCGGAACGAGCGAGCCGGGCAGGCCGACGGATGCCGGATCGATCGCCGCCCGTCGCGACGTGAGGAACTCGCGCAGTCCGGTCGGCATCGCCATGTCTCCAGTGTCCTCCCGCACCCTGTGACCGGCCCCGCCTACCGCGTACTGCCAGTACCAGGCACGCGGTGCGCGCTCAGCCCTGTGAGACCGGCCGCGGGCTTGTTGAAGTGGAGGAGAAGCATTCGGAATCGAAAGGAACCCCGCCATGACCCTGTCCTCCGACCTCAATGGCCGCGTCGCCGTCATCACCGGCGCCTCCTCCGGCATGGGCGAGGCCACCGCGCGCCTGCTGGCGACCCGCGGGGCATCCGTCGCCCTGCTCGCGCGCCGCGCTGACCGGCTCGATGCCATCGCTGCCGATATCCGCGCCGCGGGCGGCACCGCGATCGCCGTCCCCGTCGACGTGTCCGACCGTGATGCGCTGAAGGCGGCCGCGGCGCGCGTCAAGGACGAGCTCGGGCCGGCCGGGATCGTGTTCAACAACGCCGGGATCATGCTGCCGAATCCGATCCTCGACCACCGCGAGGCCGAGTGGGCCACGCAGATCGACATCAACGTGCGCGGGGCGGTCGCCACCATCGGCGCCTTCGTCGACCAGCTCGTCGAGACCGCCGCCGGGGGGCATCCGGCCGATCTCATCAGCACCTCGTCGATCGCCGCGCACAACCTCTTCCCCGAGTTCGCGGTGTATTCCGCCACCAAGGCCTTCGTCGCCCACCTCAGCCGCCACCTGCGCATGGAGCTCGGCGGCAAGGGCGTGCGCGTGGCCGACATCGCCCCGGGCGGCGTTGCGACCGAGCTCATCGAGCATGTCACCCACGACGCCGTGCGCGCGCACATGGCCGCCACCACCGAGGCCGCGGCCGACCTGCGCGGTGAGGACATCGCCGAGCTCGTCGGATTCCTCGTCGCGCTGCCGCCGCACGTGAACCTTCAGGAGGTCATCGTCATGCCGACCGCGCAGGCCAGTTAGCAGGGGCGGGGCCGGACCCTGTTGGGTGCTGCAGGTTCCGACCCGAGCCGGCGGCATGCGGCCCGCCGGTCACGAACCGGGAAGGAGCGGGGCGATCTCGGCGGCCGATCTGCCGGTGTGCAGGGCGAGGGTCTCCGCGATGAGCTGAGGGAGCGGCGGCCACGGCAGCCGACCGTGCTCGTTGTAGAGCGCGACGAGTCCGTGCAGTGCCATCCAGAGCAGCAGGCCGGCGCGCCATGCCGCGGCATCCGTCACGGCCTCGCCGTCGTGCGCTGCACGTGCGAGTGAATCGCTGACCGAGCCGAGCAGTTCCTCGCCGGCGCCGCGTGCGGAGAGCGGCACGATCTCGGCGGGCATGCCGCCGCCGAAAAGCGTGCGGTACTCGCCGGGATGCTGGATGCCCCAGTGCACGTAGGCCACACAGCGGGCGACGAGATCCGCGAGCGGCTCGGCCGCCGACTGGGCCGCCGACTGCATCGTCTCCGCGAGCTCGTCGTAGCGCTGCTGCAGCACGTGCTGGATGAGCGCGCCGAGGTCGGGGAAGTGGCCGTAGATGCTGGCCGGCGCGATGCCGACCTCGCGCGCAACCTGGCGCAGGGTCAGCGTCTCGGGTCGATCCATCGTGGCGAGCAGCCGGGCGGTGGCGGCGATGAGCTGCTCGCGCAGCATCGCGCCCTGGCCCCGGGGATTCCGGCGCCGCGGTTCCGGCTGAGCGCTCGACTCCATTTTGACAAGCATAGGCAACAGGTGTTCACTCACTTTAACCAACACCTGTTTAGTTAGGAGACGCGATGCGGATCGCAGTACTCGGTGCAACCGGCAAGGTCGGGCATCTGATCGTCGAGCAGGCCCTTGAGCGCGGGCATCAGGTCATTGCCCTGGTGCGGGCGCCGCAGAGCTATCGACAGCCGCCGCAGGGCCGGGTCGAGGTGCGAGGAGCCGATGTCACCAGGTCTGCGGAGTTCCCCGCGCTCGATGACGTCGAGGTGGTGATCTCGGCGCTCGGCATCAGCAAGGGAGATGGGCCGGGCACGCTCATCGCCGGGGCGCGGGTGCTCGCCGGCGTCCCGACCCGGGTGCTGTGGCTCGGCGCACTCGGCTCCGGAGCCTCGATCGGTGCGGGCGGCGGCCTGTACCAGGCGGTGATGCGGATGTTCGTCGGCAAAGAACTCGAAGAGAAGGGCGAGGCCGACGCGATCGCCCTCGGCGGCGGCGCGACCGTCTTCCACGCCCCCGATCTGTGGAACGGCGGCATCAGTGCGGCGCGGCGCAACGTGCCCCTGCGCGACTATCCGAAGCCGATGCTGCCGCCGCACGCCTCGCGCGCGACCGTCGCGGCGCTCATGCTCGACGAGGCAGAGAGGCCGTCGCGTGGCGCCCAGATCCTCGTGCCGGTGGCGGGTTCCTGATGCGCGGCTACGTCGCGCTCGAGGAGGCGATCGGGATCGCCGGGCTCGCCGCGCGCCGTCGACAAATGTAGGTTCCGGTCCCACTTGTCATGAGAGACCCGCGTGATTCCGCATATCCGCGCCTACAGTTGGCAGGTTTCCGTCCGGCTAACTTGTCGCGGTCTCCGCGGTCTCCGCGGTCTCCGCGGTCTTCACGGCCGTTGGGCGCCTTGGCGATTGCCCGCTTTTTGCCCGCGAACACTTCGACCTGAGCGCGCCCCAACCGCACGGCGAGGGCGGGTCCATCCCGGGCCGCGCTGTCCGACACCCAACAGCTCGTGAGGTTCAAGCGTCTTTCGCGCACAAACGGGAGGGACTGCGAGATTGCTTGTTCTCGGGCGCTCACTCTCAGGTTCTCGGCCGTACCTTTGTGCGGTTTGCAGCTCGGGGTCGAGGACCCCAATCCCGGTGCGCGCGCTGGGCGCTACCGGGAATGAGCCGGAACAGTAGCCGCGGAACCGCGCCGGCGAAGACGTAATCACGTCTGTCGAGGCGCGGCGCGTACCGGCTGTCGCCCTGGGACGCCTTGTCCGCGGAGCCGAGGCTGAGCGCGAATGCGCACCGAACGTCGAACTCGACGGTGTCGGTCTACGGTCTCGGCCTGACTTCCGGCATCACATCCCCGGTATCGGGAGAAACTCGATAGCCTCGATCGTGCCGACAGCGATGCCGCCGTCGATGACGGCGCTGAACTCGCGGGAGATCGCTACCCCGATGTATCGGTGCTGATTGCCGAACAGGCTGCGCAGTACGGCGTTCTGGGCGCCGAGCATGATGTTGACACCCACATCGTAGGTGATGACGAGCACCGGGATGATGGGCTACACGTGGCCGAGCGACAGCAGATACCAAGCGTGGACCGCGAAGACGAACTGCACGACGCAGCCGAACCGGTTCGAGAGCGCCCTGGCGATCGAGATCACCAAGATCCCGAGCCCGGCGCCGATCGCGCGTAGGTTACGGACGGAGTTGCCATTGGACTTCCGGGTGATTTCAGGACTCCGGCGACCCCGATCGTCCCATTCGTCACGCCTTGCCCGTTGCTAAGCCAGAAGCGCGAAATAGGTGCGCAGTGCGGTCGAGCTCCTCGACGTACGCGTGGTGTTCTCGGGGACGCCTGCCACGGCGCGTCCCGTTGTCGGGTGGAAGGCGCGCATGGTGATCGTGCCGCGCGTTGCTTCTTCCGAGCAGACCGAAATTGCCTTGCGCCCGCTTGATGCCGGGCTCGCCGCGCAGTAGACGTGACCTGCGTGAACAGTGCGGCGCCAATCGCGCCGCCGTCGGACGGCAGTCACCAGAGCGTTGCCGAAGTCGGCTGCGGAGGCGTAACGGGCGTCGGGGTCGGCGTTCATTCCGCGCCTCACAACGGTCGCGACGGTTCGCGGCACGTGAGGGGCAACTGCGGAGATATTGCGCAGCGCGCCCGAGGCGATCAACTTCTGCTGCTCCGCTCTGGGGAGCCTATGGTCAACCGGGTACTCACCGGACAACAAGTAGAACACCGTCGCCGCGAGCGAGTACACGTCGGACCGGATGGAGCAACGACCATCGTCCGGTGCCGTCTCCGGGGCCAGGGTGCACCAGCTGCCCTGTCGCGGTGCTTCGCCATTCGGGTCCAGGATGCTACAGAACGCGACGTCGGACACGAGGATCCTGTCCTCGTCTCTAAGCCCGTTGGCCGGTTTGATATCGCGGTGGACCATTCCGGCGGCATGGATCGCGTCGACACCGGCGGAGAGTTGATGTCCAAAGCGCACCGCCGTCAAAACGGAGAGCCCGACAGGTCGGGCGTCGGCCTCGAGGTCGCCGTGCGGAAGCAGCGGTGTGGTGATGAAGCGAAGGTCGCTGTTCGTGACGACGTCAGCGTTCAGCACCGGCACGATGAACCTACTTCGTAACTGCTCCAACCGCTTTGCCTCGTCCCACGACTGTGGTCTTCCGCCGTCTGGACGCAGCAGCTTGAGCGCGACTTTCTTGTCGAGGTACCGGTCATGCGCCTCATAGACATCGCCGTCCGAACCGAGCTTGCGGCTGAGCTCGTACCGGTCGTTGATCGTCGTTCCGGGCGGCAGGGCGGTTTTGGTCACCCAGCAACGCTAGTGTCGACCAGTGAGTGTTCTGGGCGTCGTCGTCGTTCCTGGTGGCAAGAATCCGCGCGTCCATGGCGTGGTCTTGGAAGGGACGGTCGCCGATCCCCGTGTGGTCGATACCTTCGAGCTCCGTACCGGGGCGACGGAGCCGTCCGAGCAGGCCGTGGATCTCGCGCGGCATCTCAGCCCGAAGCTCGACCGCGCAGGCTATGAGCGGGCAGGCATTCGGGTGGCGGGCACGACGCCTGTGCCGCGTCGGAGTAAAGCTGCGTTCTCGCGGGCTCACTGCGAGGGCGCGATTCTTTTTGTGCTGCGGGAAGTGTTGCGCGAGCCTGTTGTCATCGTCGAACCAGTTGCCGCGGCGCGCGTGATTGGCCTGACGAAAGCAGAATTGGAGACGCTGGTTGACCGGCTTGCGTCACAGGGCGTGAACGGCGACGCCGTTCTGGCTGGGCTCGCGGCCCTCGCAAGTCTCTGAGAAAGCGCTGCACACGAATAGCGAGTCCACGCCCTCAATGGTCCAGCGCATGTCGGCGTCCGTCAGCGAGTTGATGACGACGGCGACCAGCCATTCCGGTTGAAGAGTGTCCCTGATCCGCCGAGCGGCGTTGGCAACGAGGGTGCCGCTGGCGATGTTCACATCCAGGACGACGGTGCGAGACGAGCGGCCACCGCGAATGGTGGGGTCGAGCATCATCGCTGCGCCGAGGACGCGCTCGGCTGACGGGCTGGCGGCTTCAACCGTGAACCCGTGCCATCCAGCGACACAGTCGAGGAACAAGCGTGCGGAAGCGGAGAGCGCGTCGGGGCTGTTGAGCGCCAGGACATTCCTGTCGCCGGTACGCATCAGTTCAGCGAGATCCATCAGCCCTCCTTTCGCGCCACACTATCCGCCCTCGCCTGGACTCGTGGCATGGGCGGCGCCGTGACTGCGTTGGCGGCGTAAATGAAGGCAGCAAGGGCGTTGCCAGGGGTGACGCTCGCGCGGGTGCCGTGGCGGGTAGATTCGCCGGCGCGACGGCCGATACCTTCGTCAGCGATGAGAACCACGCGGCACGAGGCGAGCAGCCGGGCATCGCGGAACCGTCGTAGCCGCTTTCTGGTGTTGCCCGGCTTGCCCGGCGGAGTTCAGTGGTGCTCTTCGATCGCGGCGCTCAGCTGTTCTCTGGGCTTTCGACGATCTCCAGGGAAGTGAAGAGACCTTGGGAGACCCCGAACGTCCACTGCTCGCGGTCGTGCTGGATTCTGCCGGCGACAATGCCGGGGTGGATCCCGAAGCCGGCCGCGAGCGCGACGGCGTCTGCGGGCGTCTCTATTTCATCGAGTCGGCGGGCGGCAGACGCGGGGATGAGGGTTGTGGAGGCGAAGGTGTTTGCCTCTCTCTCCTCGTCCTGGCGCCCGGCACCTTCGCCCAGTTTGTCTTCGACGAAGACCTCCTTTTTGCCATGGAGCAGGACGTGGCCGAGCTCGTGGAATAGGGCGAACCAGAAGTGGTCGTTTCGCTTGTGGCGGGCACTGAGCTGGACGACGGCTTTCGTCGGGGACAGCCACCGGGTGGCGCCGCTGGCGTGTGCGCCTTTGACCGAGGGGATGAGCACGACCGCGACGCCGACCTGGGCACAGCGCTTCTGGATCTCGGGCCAGAATTCTTCCGGTTGCAGCACAGTCAGGTTCCGCAGCTCGGGGATGAGCCGGCGAAGCGCAGCTTTGTCGTAGGGCGCGGTGTCAATCTTGGCTGCCTCTAGCTCCCCGAGGCGCAGCCAGGCGGCAACTGCCGCAGCGTCGGCGGTGAATGCCGAGGACTGGAGGAATGACGCGGTCGGTTGTGCCCACGCCTCCTCCCACGCGCTCGGAGAGGAGACTCCGAAGAAGGTGAGTACCTCGCGAAGCTGGCGGGCGGGCTCGCGTGCGGTGACGGTGACGATGCCGCGGCGTCGCAGGTCTGCGATCGGCATGCGCTTGAGCCAGCTCGTGTTGGCGGCCAGCGCCTTCAGCTCCGTGTCGCGGCTGAGCCAGTCGCGGTATGCGGACTCCAGCGCGTTCCACAGGCTCGCGGGTACACCGGTGGCGCGCTCCAGTTTGATTGCCGTCTCATGCGTGAGCGCGGCGGTCCCGGCGACCAGCTGATTGACGTGCTTCACGGAAAGTCCGGTGCGGAGGGCGAGCTCGGTCTGGGACAGTGGGATGGCCTCAAGGGTTTCCCGCAGGGTGGCGCCGGGGCTGCTGACCTCGTCCGGCTCGTATGGCGCCCAGGCGTCGGTGCGGGCGGGTTCCTGCTTCATGGTTGTGGTCTTCTCTCGCGGCGATCGGCTAGTGATGGTCGGTGATCTCGAGGACCCGGACGGCTTTGACGGCCCCGAGATCGATGCCCCCGTCTTTGCGATGGGGAACCGGTTCGTCGGCTACTTCGAAGATCAGCCGGTACGTGCCGTCAAGGTCCGCCGAGAACCGCTTGTCGCGGTCGTCGACTTGACGGCAGTGCGCCTGCGGCAGGGCGCTGAACTCTCTCAGATTTCCCGCCGCTGACAGCTGATCGAGGCGGAGCTTCACCTTCAGAGCTCTCTGGGGTCCGAACTCCTTCACTTGCGCAGTGCGGGTGCTGCAGCGCTGCGCAAGCTTCGCGGAGGAGAAGCCAACTCTCATCGACCCCTCCTCGTTTGTTCCACTATACCAAATCGGTGTGTTAGATTGTTTTTTGAACCGATTCGGTTCATAAAATGTGTTTCATTTCCTTTATCGCGCCGTTGGCGCAGAGAGCGGGTTCCAGCAATGGCTACCACAGCAGACGAGCACCACCCGGGAGGCGCACCCGCCCATCCCGCCGGTCCCGGGGGCGAGCACCCGGGGCACGAATTCACTTTCATCGTCAACGGCCAAGAACAGCACGTGCGCGAGCCGCGCGTCTCGTTCGAGGGCGTGGTGAGGTTCGCGTTCCCCCAGCCGCCGTCGCCGCAGACGGTCTTCACGGTCTCCTACCGCGATGCTCAAAGCCACCCCAGCCAGGGCGACCTCTTCCCGGGCGAGGCAGTCACCATCAAGCAGCAGGGCACGGTCTTCGATGTCTTCCCAACTGGTAAGTCGTAGCCACGACCTGCAGCGCCTGGTCGATGAGGGGTACGGGGTGCGCATCCAGGGCGGCCACCTGCTGCTGGAGCACATCCCCTACCTCGAGTCCGACGGCACTGTGGCCCACGGCGTGCTCATCTCGGAGTTGAACGTGTCCGGTGATGAGACGCAGCCGCCGAGCCCCCACACGGCACACTTCACGGGGATCCCGCATGAGGGCCCCGGGCGGGAGATGGACCTGATCATCCATAGCGTCGTCGACCAGGAGATGGTCGGTGGTCTGCGGGTGCGCACCTACTTGTCCAGCAAGCCCCCCAGCGGGCAGTACAGCGACTACTACGCGAAGATGACCCAATACGCCAAGGTGATCAGCGCACCGGCTCGTGCCGTGGACGAGACCGCCACAGCACGCACCCACGCGCCCGTGATCGTGGATGAGGGGCCCTTCCGGTACATCGACTCCGCCTCCGGCCGCGCCGGGACGGCCGCTCTGGCAGACCGGCTCGCCGGCGGCCCGGTGGCGATCATCGGCCTGGGGGGCACCGGGTCCTACATCCTGGACCAGGTCGCCAAGACGCCGGTGCCGCAGATCCACCTCTGGGATGCCGACGTCTTCCACGCGCACAACGCGTTTCGCGCCCCCGGCGCCGCCTCTCTGGAGCAGCTGAACGCGGCGCCCCGGAAGGTCGACTACCTCGCCGAGATCTATGCGCGCATGCACCGGGGGCTCATCCCGCACCCGGTGTACGTCGACGCGGCGAACGTCGCGGAGTTGACCGGCATGTCGTTCGTGTTCATTGCGATGGATGCCAGCCCAGTCAAGCAGGTCATCATCCACGCCCTGCAGAGCGCGCAGACCCCGTTCATCGACGTCGGCGTGGGCCTGGCGGTGCGCGGCGATCGGCTGGCCGGCATGGCCCGGGTGACCTCGGGATTCCCGGGCCGGCACGAGCACCTGGAGAAGGCGATCACGTACGTCGATGAGGGCGAGAACGAGTACGACCGCAACATCCAGGTCGCCGAACTGAACATGCTCAACGCTGCCCTGGCGGTGATCCGGTGGAAGAAATACGCCGGGTTCTACGCCGATGGCGTCGGTGAAGCACACTCGACGTACACGGTGGCCGGGAACATGCTCACCAGTTCGTTCGGGCAGTCATGACGGCCAGTCACCTGCGTCCGCAATTCGTCGAGCTGATCCCGGCGCAGCTCGCTGAGGGCGTCCTCTACATCTCGACCCAGTACAAGACCGCCGTCCACTTATGCCCCTGCGGCTGCGGCAACAGGTCCGTCACACCTATCAGCCCCGCCCAGTGGGCGCTGAAGTGGGACGGCGCCGAGGTCAGCCTGTGGCCGTCGGTCGGCAACTGGGGGTTCCCGTGCAAGTCGCACTACGTGATCCGCGACGGGCGCGTCCACTGGGCTTCAAGGTGGACCGAAGCGCAGATCGAGCGCGGCGCGCAGCGCGACCGCGCCGATCGGCAGTCCTACTACCGCGCGGTCCGCCGCCCCGCCGAGCCGGACGCCTCCGGCTGGAGGAGGCACCTGCCGGGATTCCTGCGCACCGCTGCGCGCGCCATCCGCTCACACCCAGACGACAGCTGACCGCCCGTCGCGCCGCCTGCCGCGGACGGGGCATCCGTGATCACTCGGCACGTCTGCGGCGCTGCCCCCACAACCGGGAGCAGCGCCGCGACCGAGGAATGTCGGAGGCTGCTGCAAGGATCCGCGTGGCGCGTCCGCTCGGCGCCATGCCCGCGAAAGGAGCCCCATGCCTGCCAGCCGTGAGGACTTCGCTGACGCGCTGAAAACCCCGACGATCGCGCTGCTGGGCAGCTCCACCCGCCACTGGGTGCTGCCGCTGTTCGCCGAGCACCTCGAAGGCAACGCCAATGGCGTCTCCCCGGAATGGTTCCACGAGCGCGTCGAGGAGGCGGCACGGGCCGCCGTGCAAGCCGGCGACTGGGGCAACGACCGACGCGACCCGGCCGACCGCTGCCGCGAGTGGAAGGACAACAACTGGCTGGACACGACCGTCGACAGCGAGGGCCGGATCCGCTACGCCCTGTCGGAGCACGCGCTGAAGGCGATCGAGATCATCAGGGGCATCGCCGAAGGCCAGTCGGCAGTCACCGCCTCGCGCCTGGGCAGCATCGCACACGCCGTCCACGAGCTGGCCGCGAAGGTCAACCCCGACAAGCAGGCCCGCATCCGGCTGATCGAGGAGCGCATCCAGGAGCTCCAACGGCAGAAAGACGACATCGCCACCGACCGGATCCGAGCCGCGACCGTCGACGAGATGCAGCAAGCCCTCGACGAGGTCGTCTCGATGACCCGCAGCCTTCCAGCCGATTTCCGCCGTCTTCACGCGCTCGTCGAGCAGCGCCACCAGGCCGTCGCCCGCCGCGCTCTGTCCGACGCCCCGACCAAAGCCGAGATGGTCATCGACTACCTGCGCGAGCACGACCTGCTGGAGCAGACCGCCCAGGGCCGCGCCTATCTCGGGTTCACCGACATGCTCGCCAGCGGCCAAGCCCAGATCATCCGCTCCGACATGGATGAGATCCTCACGCAAGACTTCGCCCGCACCCACATGACCGCGGCGCAACGCACCCAGCTCGACACCCTCTTCTCAACGCTGCTCGCCGAGGACTTCAAAGTCCGCGACAGCTATCTGCGCTGGACCGCCACGCTGCGCCGGCTCATCACCCGCAACGTCGACGGCCGCAACCAGCGAGTACTCACCCTGATCGACCAGGCGCTGTCCGCCGGCACCCAATGGGCGCTCGCGGACCCCGGCAGGCGCACCCTTGATGAGGACATCCTTGGCATCGGCCAAGCCACTGTGCACGACGCCGGCGGCCTGCGCCCGTGGCGGGAGACCAGCAGGCAGACCGTCCACATCACGCCAGAGACGATCGACGAGCCGATTCCCATCGCCGACCGGGAGGCGCTGCGCCTGGCCGCCGGTACCTCCCGGCGAGCGGTGGCCCGCACCGTCAACCGCCTGATCCGCAAGAGGCGCCTCGTCACCGGCACGGACGCGTTCGAGGCGACCCGGCCCGAATTCCAGCGCTTGGGCACCCTCGTCAGCCTCCTCGACCTCGCCATCGACTACGGGCAGGTCCAGACCGAGCTCAGCGAGGCTGTACACCTGGAGCGACCCGACGAGCGAAGCCTGAAGGTCGTGCTGCCGCACCTCATCTTCGACCGCGAGATCCACCTCAATGACAAGGGGCGCCCATGAACGACGACAACAGCGACGACGCGCCCGCGGAGGAGCCCGCAGACAGCAGCCGCCAGCTGCCCGAGGAAGCCCGGCGGGTGCTCACCCGCATCCTCAGCCAGCGCTTCATCACGCGCACCCGCGCACACGACGACGAATGGGCGGCGCTCCTGGCCTGGCGCCCGGAGATCACCGACCGGCTCGCCGACCTCTACTTTCACCTGCACATCGACCCCGAGGCGGGCGTCGCGTTCAAGCGCCACACACGCCAGGAAGGCGCCCCCCGCTCGCTCCTGCGGCAGGAGCGGCCACTGTCCCGGGACGCATCCTTCCTCCTCCTCATGCTCCGGCAGGAGGCCGAGCTGTCCGACCCTGACGATGAACACCGCGTGGTCAGCCGCACCCAGTTCGAAGAATTCCTGCGCGCCTACCGCGAAGACGAGGGCCAGGACGAGGCGCGCTTCGCCACCCGCGTCGCCTCCGCTGCCAAAGAACTCGACGAGCTCGGTCTCATCCACCCGGACAAGGACGCCGACTACCTGTACCTCGTCTCCCCCGCCCTTGTCCCCCTGGTCGGGCTGGAGGAGATCGAAGGCCTGCGCGCCGCCTACGAACGCCGACTGCGCGCCGCCGACCCCGACAGCCTCGCCACTGTGGCCGCCACTCACGCGGGGCAGGCCGCCGAGGACGGTCGCGAGGATCCCAGCGGCATGGCCACTGCCGACCACCAGGAAGACGCTGACAAGGAGGACCAGGAGTGACCACCGACGAGGAGAGCGGCCAGTTCCGCATCACACAGGTGCAGATCCTGAACTGGGGGGCCTACCACGGCCGGAAGATCATGCACGTCTCCCGATCCGGCACCGCCATCCTCGGGCCCTCCGGCCGCGGCAAGTCCACCCTGCTGGACGCCATGGCCTCCGTCATCCTCCCCAATCCGCAGAAGTTCAACCAGGCCGCCCGCGACGACGCCAGTAGCCGATCAGAACGCACCGTCTACAGCTACGCCCGCGGCCTCACCGACCGCCGCAAAGACGGAGGAAAAGCCCGCACAGGCACCATCAGCTACCTGCGCCCGCAAGGCTCCCCCGGTTTCGCCAGCGGCGCCGCCATCACCTGGACTCACGACGACGGCCGCCAGGTCACCGCCCTGCGCCTGGCCTGGGTCTCCCCAGACGCCGCCGGACCCGAGCAGATCGCCAGCACCACGATCTACGGGCTCCTCCACCGACACTTCGACCTCAGCGCGCTGAACACCCTTTCCGGCAACCGCGCCGGATCCTCGCCGCTCTCCCTCGGCAACCTCGCCCCGTTCGCCAATGACAGCCGCGACGTGTTCGACCAATCCCAGAAGCGCATCCACGCCCGCATGCGCACCTCGCTCGGCCTCGGCCGTACCGAGGACTCGCAGAAGAACGCGCACGACCTGCTGCACCTCGCGCAGGCCTCCAAAGGCATCTTCAACATCGACACGCTGTTCAAAAACCATATGCTCACCACCCCGCAGGCACCCCGCCGGTGGGAGCACGCCCTCGCCTCCTACCGCGAGGCCTCCAAGCTCTACGACGAGTTCGAGCAGGCGCGCCGCCGCAAGGAGACCCTGGAGCCGCTGCCAAAATTCGCCGAGCAATACAACCACGCCCGCACCTCCTACAGCGCGAAACTGGCGATCGTGGCCGCACCGGACGACGGATCGCCCAGCCGGCTGCAGGTCTGGCATCGCAGCAAGACACTGGACTGGGCCGAGACCCAGGCCCGCACCGCCCGCGACGAGCTCACCCAACTGACGGCGAGCCTGCACGCCGCCCGCGACGCCGAAGCAGCCGCGAAGGACGAACTCGACGCCGCCCAGGCGGCGCTGCTCGCCGCCGGCGGCGACCCGACAGGCGAGCTGAAAGCCCGCCTGCAGGCCGCCCGCGAGGATCTGGAGCGCACCGACCGGCAGCGCGCCGTCGTCGCCGCCAAGCTCGCAGCGTTCAACCTTGCCCTGCCGGACGACAGCGACAGCGCGCTGCGCCTCACCCACGACGGCGGCGCCCTGCTGACCGAGCTGGAAGGCCACCGAGACGCCCTGGCCGCCGCAGCCAAGGACGCGGTCCTGGCCGCCGGGCAGCACGCCACCGCATACCGGACGGCCGAGAAAGAACTCGCCGGGCTGTCAGAAACCAGCAACGTCCCCGGCGAGGATGACAAGCTCCGCAACGACATCGCCGCGCGCACCGAGATCCCCACACACCGGCTGAAGTTCGCCGGCGAGCTCATCGAGATCCGGCCGAAATACCGAGACTGGGAGAAAGCCGTCCTGGCCGTTATCGGCGGCCTCGCCCAAGACCTGATCGTCGACCGCAGCGACCTGCCGGCCGTGCGCCGCGACGTCAACCGGAACGACCTGCGCCGGCGCATCTCACTGGCCGAAGCCATCCCCGACCTGCCCATCCTCCCTCCTCAGCCGGGCACCATCCCCGAGCTGCTGGAGATCGCCGACTCCCCCTATGCCGGATGGCTGTCCGCACAGCTCAACGACCGGTTCTCCTACCGCTACGTCGAGGACGACACGCAACTGGAAACCCCACGACCTGTCGGCATGACTGGCGCTGTCACCCGCGCGGGCCTGCGCACCGCAGCCCACGGCCGCTATGTCAAAGACGACTCCTACCGCCGCTACAAGTGGATCGGCTGGGACACCAGGCAGCTGCGCCACGAGATCGAGCAAGAACTCGCCCAGCGCAAAATAGACCTCGCCAGCGCCCGCACCCGCGAAGCCGACGCCCAGACCGCCTACGAACAGGCCCGCACGCGCGCACACACGCTCCGGAGCCTCCTCGAGGACACGAACTGGGAGGACCTAGACCGGCGGAAGGCCGAGCGCCGCACGAGCGCTCTTGCCGCCGAGCTTCAAGCCGCCGACACCCCCGAGAACGCCGCACGCGCCGCCCGGGTTCAAGACGCCCTGGCCGCTGCGATCCAGGCCGGCACCCGTGTGAACAAGATCGCCGAGGACCGGCAGGCGAAGGAGGCAGCCTGGGGGCTCCTAGAGACGGCCAAGGACCTCTGCGCGCGGCTCCTCGAGGCGGGCGCGCCGCTGACCGCGCACGAGCGGCACGAGCTGTCACCGCTGCCGTTCGCCGCCCCCACCTGGGCGCCCAGCGCCAGCGACGCCGCGATCGAGAAGGCGCTGGAGAGCAGTCTCGCCCAATCCGCCGCGGCGCTGCGTGCACAACTCGAGCAGCACCAGCGCGACGCCGACTATGCCGAGCGCTCACTGCTGTACGTCATCCGCACCTTCCGCAGCCTCGACGACCAGGCCGCCCGCATGATCGACGAGAGCATCAACGCCGTTCCCGCGCTCATGAGCATCCGCCAGCGGCTCATCAATGACGACCTGCCCAGCGCCAAGAACCGGTGGCTGAGCATGGCCAAGAAGGAGATGAACAAGGACCTGCGCAACCTCCTGACGGAGATCGAGGAGGATCGACGCACGATCCGCCGAGGCCTGGACCCCATCAACGCGGTCCTTGCCGGCATCCCCTTCCGCAACGGGTCAGTGCTTGCCATTGAAGCTGTCGAGCTGCCCACTCCAGAACTTACGCACCTGCGCGAGACCATCACCGCGCACACCAACAACACCGTGGGCGTCCTGGCTGCTCTCAGCGACGACGCGAAGACCGAGGCCGATTTCCTCACCATGCGCACCGAGCTCAAGCGCCTCGAAGACTCCTCCCGGACATCCGAAGCGTGGCGCAACCGCGTCTTCGACGCCCGCCACCACTTCGAGTTCCGCGCCGCCGAGACCCAGCCCGACGGGGAAACGCTCATCCACGACGGCGTGGCAGGCATGAGCGGCGGGGAAGGTCAGCAGCTCATCGCGTTCATCCTCGGCGCCGCCCTGCGCTACCGCCTCGGCGAAGGCGAGGAGCGCGTCCCCACCTACGCCTCGATCATCCTGGACGAGGGCTTCGTGAAATCCGACTCCGACTTCACCGGCCGCTCCCTGCGCGCCCTGTCCGCACTTGGCTTCCAAGTCCTCATCGGCGCACCCCGCGAGAAAGCCCCCGCATTCGAAGACCACATCGAATCCGTCGCCTATATCAGCACCGATCCCGCCAACCCTCGCGGCGTCCACATCTACGAAATGACCATCCAGGAAGCCCTCGACCGCGGCGCAGAAGACGACGACGAGCCCGAGGCGGCCTGATGAAGACGCCCGAGGACCTCCAGCGCGCCCTCGCCAAGCGGTACGACAACGAATGGCGAGACTGGCTCGGCGCCCCGCCGCTGAAACCGTTCAGCTGCACCCTCGGCTGGCCCGGCAGCGCCGGCCTCATCCGGGCGCACATCGAGCAGCACGACGACGACGTCGCCGCCTGGGCGCGCACCTGGGCCGCCTGGTCGGCCGCCCACCCCGAGGCTCTGCTGCGCACCCGCGAAGTGCGCACATCGTGGGGCGCCGAGCGGATCTACACGCACGTCGAGCTTCACGGCGCGCATGCACTCGCCGCGCTCACCGCCCGCACGCGCGACCACTGGGCATGCGCGAGCAGACGCTACCCGCAACTGACCGCGCTCGGCTGCTCGCACCGGCAGCTGAGCCCGATCCTCTCGCGTCTCATCGACCTCACCGACGCCGACTTCGAGCTGCTGCTTCAGGTCGTCACCTGGTTCACCGCCAACCCGCGCAGCGGCAAGACGCTACGTCAAGTGAACGTACCGGGGCTGCACACGAAATGGCTCGCTCGCCACCGCGGCCTTGTCACCGCGCTCCTTCACCGCGACGCGGAAGCCGCACCGGCAGACGACGCCGACGCGGACGAGCTGAGCGACGAGGTGCTCGACCAGCTCGGCCTCAAACCCCTGCCGGTGCACGTCGACGTCATCCTCGCCGACCCGCATGACCGCGCGAAAATCGGCGGCATCCGCCACGTCAACGCCCCGATCAGCGAGATCGCCGCACTTCCCCTCCGCCCCGAGCGCGTCCTCATCGTCGAGAACAAGGAGTCCGCACTTCCGATCGGCGACCGCATTGGGCTCGTGATCATCCACTCCCTCGGTAACCACATCAGCGCCTTGGAGCAACTGCCGTGGATCCCCTCGGGCGGCGTCTGGTATTGGGGCGACCTCGACCGTCACGGGCTCACCCTGCTGTCTCGCGCCCGCGCAGCGCTGCCGCGCCTCCAATCGGTTCTCATGGATTCCGACACACTCCGCGCCCACCGCGAGCTCATCAACGACGACGGCACGTTGAAATGGGATCCCCCGTACGAGACCCTGACCGCGACCGAGCGGGAGTCGCTTCACCAGCTGACCGCCTCCGAGGTCCCGAAACGTTTGGAGCAGGAGCGGCTCCCCTGGGCAGCGGTGGAGGCCGCGCTCCAGAAGGCGCTCGCCTGAGCACCCAAGCGGCGGTGCAGCGGTGCCGCCATCGATGGCCAGCGGGCGAGCCTGGGGCTAACGCACGCGCAGATCCGGAGCCGTCGCCGGCAGGATGTCGCTCAGCGGCGCCTCGAGCACCTGCGCGAGCGCCAACAGCGACCTGATCGTCGGGTTCGCCGCTGCTCCGGGCCGGGACTCCCCCTTCTCGTACTTCTGGTAGGTGTAGCGGGTAAGCCCGGCGCGATATGCGACCTCCTCCTGGCT
This sequence comes from Gryllotalpicola koreensis, assembly GCF_039538185.1. Classification (NCBI taxonomy): domain Bacteria; kingdom Bacillati; phylum Actinomycetota; class Actinomycetes; order Micrococcales; family Microbacteriaceae; genus Gryllotalpicola; species Gryllotalpicola koreensis. Next base: position 264,747 of record NZ_BAABBW010000001.1, on the reverse strand, counting down.
CAGGTCACGCGCGAGACGCAGGCGGCGCAGATTGGTGGCGAGGTCGGCGGCGTAGCGGCGCCATGCGCCGTCGTCATCACTCCCACGCTTGACCACCTCCTCAGCGTCGCGACCGCACGCAGCCTGTATGGCCTAATCGGTATGGCATAATTCAGGTGGCTATACGAAACAATCAGTTCTCGACCACGGCGCCTCCGGCGCTTACGGCTTTGCACGTGTGCCGCTGCCCGCAGAAGCTCCGGCCGAGACTGGAAGTCCAGCATCCTCGGCCTGATTGTCGAGGTGCCGTTGATCGTCGACCCACGCCCTATCTGGTGGAGAGCCGCCCCGGATCCGCCGCCTACCGCCTGGACAGCGGTGTCCGAGACCCTCACCGGCGAGGACACGGCTGACGAATGGGGTCTCGCCGCCGCGATCTTCATCGCCCGCACCCGGCGCAAGACCGGACGTGGGCCCACGTTCTCGGAGCTGTTCACCTACCTCTTGCCGGATACGTCGGGGTTGCCGGCACCGTTCCCGGACGGTTACGCGTATCCGCAGCGGCGCCGGCTCGCGGGCGAGTTCCGTCTGTTCGCGGCGATCGAGTGGAAACGGCGCGGGTGGGTCAGCTGGGAGCCCGGCGTCACCCGCAGCCTGCGCGTCGGGCGGGTCTTCCGGGAGCACTCGCGTGCTCTCCAACAACAGCGCGCCGCCAAGGAGCGGCGATGAACACGATGTCGGAGGATGCGGGCAGGATGACGGGCGTGTTCGACTTCGACCCGTTCGCGTTCGTGACCTCCGACACGCACTTCAGCCACGCGCGCATCAGCGAACTCGCCGGCCGCCCCTTCGCGACCGTCGAGGAGATGGACGAGGCGCTCGTCGCGCGGTGGAACGCGCTCGTCGGACCGGGTGACGCGGTGCTGCACCTCGGGGACCTCGCGCTCGGCCCGATCACGGAGTCGCTTCCGATCACCGGGCGGCTGAACGGCCGGAAGTTCCTGGTGCCCGGCAACCACGACCGCGTCTCCACCGCCACCCAGACCAAGACGGCGATCGAGAGATTCCGGCCGCTCTACGAGGAGCAGGGGTGGACGATCCTGCCCGAGATCCTCGACGGCACCCGCAACGGGCGCCGCCTGCGGGCAAGCCACTACCCCTACCGCGGCGACTCCCAGGAGCTCGAGCGCCACCAGAGCAAGCGCCCCGTCGATGACGGCACCCCGCTGATCCATGGGCATACCCACGCCCGCGACCGCGGAGGTCTGGGCAACCAGTTCCACGTCGGCGTGGACGCGTTCGGATACGCCCCGATCCCGTTCACCCTGATCGACGACTGGCTCGCAGGCCTGGCAAAAGGGGGTGCGTGATGAATGATTCCGACCGTGGGCCAGAAGAGACGGGGCGGTGCCTGGCGACGCTGTATCTGGATATCGATGGGGTGGTCAGCCCTGTGCCGGACCACCGGCATGCGACCAGCTACCGGTTCCAGCCGTTGCTGTGGCCAGACCGGCGCGGACTCACCATCGGATTGCGCCCGACCGAGGATGAGCGGGAGATCAGCGTGCCATGGTCGCCCTCGCTGATCACCGCGCTCGACGAGCTGCGGGAGGAGTTCCGACTGCGGCTCGTGTGGGCGACGTCCTGGCTGTCCGGTTTCCCGCGTGACGGCATCCGCGTCCTCACGGACGAGATCGACGGGCTGCGCGGCGGCGTGGAGCCCGAATGGCCCGACGTCGATGACGAAGACGACGAGGAGCTCGACGAGGATGCGCCGCCGCCGTTCCGGCCGCACCCCAAGCTCCTCCTGGTGCTCGCAGACCAGGAAGCCATCGGCGGCATGCCCTTCATCTGGATCGACGACGACGGCAGGCCCAATTACAGCGACATCGGCACCGATCGCGGGGGCATCTTCGGCAACGTGAAACGCCGCACCCGCGGCACACCGAGCCTGCTCATCGCACCGAACCGGCACCGCGGCATCACCCCGGCGCACATCAACGGAATACGGGAGTGGCTGGCACGGCTGCCCGCGAGCTGACTTCGCACCGTCTCGAATCGCCAGGCGGAGCCTGTCTGAGGAGCCGGTTTGCGGGATGCTGCATGTGCGCCGCGCTCAAGATGTCAGTCCCAGCACGCGAAGCAGCCTGGCCGAGCGATGAACGAGTTCGTCAAGACGGTCCGGTCGGCTCGTGTACGACCAGCGCACTACATCCAGCGCGTGCAGCACCGCCAGCTCGGCAAGCACTGGCGCTGCCTGAGCATCAGTCAGGCCGGCGCCGCCGAGGGCAGAGGACCAAGCGGCTTCGCTGACAGGTGACTCAGGGTCGCCCAGCAGCCGCCAGCGGTTGATTTGGTCGAGGTCTCCCCAGCAGGTTGGGCCGCTGTGAGCGGATCCCCAATCGACGACCGCATACCGCTCATTGACCAAGAGATTCCGCGTCGACAGATCGCCGTGGACGAGGCCCTGACTCAGTCTTCGCGCGCGCAAGCTAGCCAACACATTTCTGAGCTTGGAGCGATCCGGCTCTCGGTATATTCCGAAATCGACGAGCGGATCGTCACCTTCGAGGGCGGCGAAGTTGTAGCCCAGGTGCGCATCCCACGCCTCCGCGGGATTCCGACCGAATCGTGTGAAGAATGCGTCGGGGGCCGTCGCGACGTCGACTTCTGCCAAGGCGGCTGCGATCCGGCCGATCTCTCGCCAGGCGTGGAGGTCATTGGCAGCCGCGACCGTGCCTGGCAGGTGACCGACCACGAGGTACGACAAGCCGTCGGCGGTGCCGCGCGCCACGAGCGGCGAAGTATGGATGCCCGCTTCCGCCGTGGCCGTCAGACACCACGCCTCGACATCGAATGGGTCCACCAACATCCGCGTGTCGTCCTTCGCGAAGCGCACAACTACGTCGCGCCTCCCGCCCCGTACCCGGACCACGTGATTCTGATTGCCGCCATCCAACTCGGTGGCCTGCTCCACGGATATCCCCAATGAGCGCGCTATCGCTGCGGAGCGCTGCAGGACATCCATGGCCTGAAGCTACTCGCAGCCGGTGCTGGAGACGTTGAGCGACAGGTTCCGAGCAGCCCGCGCAATACCTCCGACTGCCGCGCTACGCTAGCCGAAACGACTCAATGTTGCGTCGACCAACAGAATCTTCCCCGAAGTCTTTGACTCCAGCCAAGGCTCCAACTCCGTGCGCATCGCGACATTGATTCCCACCTCAGGGCGACTCCTCCGCCTTGATCAGCGCGACGGTCGCGCGCTCACCGTCGCCCACCGTCACGCCGACGCCAGCGGCTCGCTCGACGACTGTGTAGGAGGTGGCGAGCGTCTCCTGGGCGATCAGCGCCTCGTGCGCCGTCGCCGCAGCCTGCACACCCGCGCCGCCGGCGAGGGTGAGCGCGATCCGGTCCTCGACGTGGAGGCCGGCGTCCTTGCGCGCCTGCTGCACGGCGCGGACCAGGTCGCGGGCCAGGCCCTCGGCGGCGAGCTCGGGCGTCACCGCGGTGTCGAGCACCACGAAGCCGCCCGCCGGCAGCATGCCGACCGCCCGGTTTGCGTCGGTCGAGCCGGCGACCGTCTCCAGGGAGTACTCCCCATCGACCAGCGCCAGGCCGCCCGCGGTGACTGAGCCGTCCGGCGCGACCGACCAGTCACCCGACTTCGAGCCCCTAATCGCCAGCTGGACGTCCTTGCCGAGCCGCGGACCGGCCGCTCGCGCGTTGACACTCAGGCGCTGCTCCACGCCGAATCCCTGGGCTTCCTCGGCCTCCGCGTCGAGCAGCCGGACGCCCTTGACGTTGACCTCATCGCCGATGATCTGCGCGGCGATCTCCTCGAACCCTGCGATCTCCGGGCCGCCGACCACCGTCAGACCGGCCAGCGGGAGCCGGTTGCGGAGCTGACGGGCCTTGCGCAGCGCGGAGGTGGCCGAGCAGACGTCACGGATGGCGTCCATCGCCTCTACGAGGGCCGTGTCGTGCGCCTCGAGGGGCTCGGCGTCTGCGCCGGGCTCGGCCGGGGGGCTCCACTCGGCGTCGCTGGGCCAGTCGGCAAGGTGCACCGAGCGCTCACCGGTCAGGCCGCGCCAGATCTCCTCGGTGGTCAGCGGCAGCAGCGGCGCGGTCACCCGGCAGACGACCTCGAGCACGGTGTAGAGCGTGTCGAAGGCGGCCTGCTCCTCGTTCCAGAACCGGTCGCGCGATCGGCGGATGTACCAGTTGGTCAAGACGTCGAGGAAGCGCTGGGTGGCCTCGCAGGCGTCGGCGACGTAATAGAGGTCCAGCGCCTCGGTCATCTGGCGCACGTAGTCCCGGGTCTTGGCCAGGATGTAGCGATCCAGCGGGTCCGTGCTCGCCGTCGACCACTGGGCCTCGAGCCGGGCGGCGTTGGCGTAGAGGCTGAAGAAGTGCCAGCTGTTCCACAGCGGGATCATCACCAGGCGCACCGAGTCACGGATGCCCTGCTCGGTCACAATCAGGTTGCCGCCGCGCAGGATCGGGCTCGACACCAGGAACCAGCGCATTGCGTCGGCCCCGTCGCGGTCGAAGACCTCGGAGACGCCGGGGTAGTTGCGCAGCGACTTCGACATCTTGTTGCCGTCCGAGCCCAGCACGATCCCGTGGCTGATGCACGACGAGAACGCCGGCCGATCGAAGATTGCCGTGGCCAGGATGTGAAGCATGTAGAACCAGCCACGCGTCTGACCGATGTACTCGACGATGAAGTCCGCCGGGAAGTGACCACCGACGAAGTCGCCATTGGGCCCAGCGAACCAGTCGGAGTTCTCGAACGGCACGTGGCTCTGGGCGTACGACATCGACCCGGAGTCGAACCACACGTCGAGCACGTCGGTGACCCGGCGCATTGTGGACTTCTGATCGTCAGGTCGCGGGTCATCAGGGTTGGGCCGGGTGAGCTCGTCGACCCAGGGACGGTGCAGGTCCCGCTCGCCGTCGGCGTTGGTCGGCAGCGCGCCGAAGTCGCGCTCGATCTCGGCGAAGGAGCCGTAGACGTCCAGGCGGGGGTAGGCCGGGTCGTCGGACTTCCACACCGGCACCGGGCTGCCCCAGAACCGGTTGCGGGTGATCGACCAGTCGCGCGCATTGGCGAGCCACTTGCCAAACTGGCCGTCCTTGATGTGCTCAGGCACCCAGCGGATCTGCTGGTTGAGCTCCAACATCCGGTCCTTGAACTTCGTTACCTCGACGAACCAGCTGCTCACGCCCTTGTAGATCAACGGGTTCCGGCAGCGCCAGCAGTGCGGGTAGGAGTGGGTGTACGTCTCGCGGCGCAGCAGCACCGTCCCGCCCGTGACCGCGCCGTTCTGCTCGCCGCGGGTTGCGGCCTTGAGGTGGTCGATGATGTGCAAGTTGGCGTCGAAGACCAGCATCCCGGCGTACTCGTCGACGGGCGCGGTGAACCGACCGTCCTTGCCGACCGGCATCACCGCCGCGATGCCCTCGCGGTCGGTGACCTCCTTGTCGATCTCACCGAAGGCCCCGGCGCTGTGCACCAGCCCGGTGCCGTCGGTAGTCGTAACCGCCTCGTCGGCGGCGACCACACGGAAGGCATTCTCGTGGCCCGCGTAGTAGGAGAACGGCGGCGTATAGGCCACTCCGAGCAGGTCGGCGCCGGTTCCGCGCCACACGATCTCGGGGTCCTCCCCCAGCTCGCGCTGATAGGCGGCCAGCCGGGCCGCCGCTAGGACGTAGCGGACCCCGTCGACCGCGACCGCGACGTACTCGATCCCGGTGCCGACCATGACCGCGAGGTTGCTCGGCAGAGTCCACGGCGTCGTGGTCCAGATCAGCAGCTTCGCGCCCTCGAGCTCACCAGGGGTCGTGATGCTGAAGCCGACGGTGACCGCCGGGTCCTGGCGGTCCTGGTAGACGTCGTCGTCCATCCCCAGCTCGTGGTTGGACAGCGGGGTCTCGTCGTTCCAGCAGTACGGCAGGACCCGGAAGCCCTCGTAGATCAGGCCCTTGTCGTAGAGCTGCTTGAACGCCCAGATCACCGACTCCATGTAGTCGGGGTTGAGCGTCTTGTAGCCGTGGTCGAAGTCGACCCACCGCGCCTGGCGGGTCACGTAGTCGCGCCACTCGCCGGCGTACTTCAGCACCGACGCACGGCAGGCTGCGTTGAACTTGTCGATGCCCATCTCGACGATCTCGTCGGTCGTCTTGATGCCGTTCAGTCGCATCGCCTCGAGCTCGGCCGGCAGGCCGTGAGTGTCCCAACCGAAGTGGCGCTCGACCCGGTGCCCGCGCATGGTCTGGTAGCGCGGGACGATGTCCTTCACGTAGCCGGTCAGCAGGTGGCCGTAGTGGGGCAGTCCGTTGGCGAACGGCGGGCCGTCGTAGAAGACGAACTCGTTGGCGCCGTTCTCGCCCGCCTCGCGCTGGTCGACCGACGCCTGGAACGTGCCGTCCTGCTCCCAGTAGGCCAGGATCCGCTCCTCGATCTCCGGGAACCGGGGGCTGCTCGGCACTCTGCCGTTCTCGGCGGTCGTGACCTTGGGGTACGTCATCGGCTAGGTCTCCTGCGGTTCGGGCTTGTCCAACCGCAGGGACGACATCACGTGCCGCGGTACCACCCTGCTTGCCCCTGGTCGAGCATGGGGGCCGCTCATTCATGGCTGTGACGGGCCTACCCGCCGGGTTCTACTGGGGCTTCGGTGGTTGACCTTATCGAAACCTGTTCTTCCCGGGGCTCGCCGCTGATAACGGCTCAAACGCCTTTCACTGCGAGAGCCTAGCCGGTCCGCTCCACAGACAGCCATTCCATTAAGAGCGGGCGACACGAATCCATCGGGCGCGCGCCGCGGAGTGAGCCCGTGGCGGCTCGGCAGCGACGACCGAAACCCGCCAGTCTCGAACGCGATGGGCCGCAAGGATGACCGACATGACTGAGACTTGCTCCGCCGCCAACCCGACCCCGCGCTACGAACATGACGTGGTCGAACCGGCGATCCTGTACTGGGGTACGCCCGTGATCCTGATAAGCACGGTCAGCGAGTCGAACGACGTCAACCTGATGCCGATGTCCTCAGCATTCTGGCTCGGGCAGAACGCCATCCTCGGTCTGGGCAAGCGCTCCAAAACCTTTGAGAACCTCATCGACGTCGGTGAATGCGTGCTGAATCTGCCCTCGGCAGACATGGCCGATATGGTCGATCGCCTTGCCTTGACCACCGGGCGCGATCCGGTACCGGCGGCCAAGTACGAAGCGGGCTACCGCTTGGTCAAGGACAAGTTCGCCCGGGCCGGCGTGACACCCGTCCCGTCCGACACCGTGCGCCCGCCACGGGTTGCTGAGTGTCCTGTGAATATGGAAGCGCGGGTGGTAGCCACATCGCCGATCGCCGACGACGACCCAGCCAACGCTGGTTACACAGCAGCGGTTGAGGTTCATGTGACGCGCATCCACGTCCACCCGCAGATCCGGCTGCCCGGTTACGAACATCGCATCGACCCGGACACCTGGCGCCCGTTGATCATGAGCTTCCAGCAGTTCTACGGTCTCGGTCCTCGCCTCCGTTCGTCGCGACTTGCCAGTATCGACGAGGAGTACTACCGCTGACGACCGCACGGGCTGAGAAAGCCCTGGACGTTAGGGGTGTGACCCACGGTGCGAGCATGAGCGCGCAACAGGAACGCCAGGAGCGTACCGATGATCACCGCGCTCGGGTCCACCAGAAGATCGTTGTTCACACCGACGATATCGGCGGTTTGAGGTCCAGATTCCGTCATGCGCTGTCGGTACCGGATGGCGTGGGTCTGCGCTTCGGTGTTGAGGAAGGTGTCGAACGGCGTTCCCGGTCACGATGTGACTCGTTCAGGGTGAGGAAGCGGTCGACAAGGCGGTGTGCGATCTCAGGTTCGAGGGGCTCGAGCGTGAAGAGCCGGGTGGCGTAGATCGGCAGGAGGACGATCTCCACGAGGTCGAGGGCGGTCAGCGTCACTCGTTCGCCACGCTTGGCTGCACGTGAGAGCATCTGCTCGAGCACGTCGACGCGTTCTTGCAAGAGCTCGCCGGGTGGATGGCCGTCCTGGATAACGCGCAGCAGAGCGACGACGAAGGGCGAGTGTCCAGCCGGGTGGGCATTGAGGGCGTCGACGACACGCGCAGCCCACTGCTGCAGCTCACTGCGAAGATCGCCCGCATCGTCGGGGATCGGACTGTGCTCGTTGAGCTCCTCGACGGCGAGGTCGGCGAGCAGCCCCGGCATCCCGCCCCAGCGCCGATGCAGAGTCGAGCGGTTCACGCCGGAGCGGCGGGCGACCTCTGAAGTCGTGATCGACTCGACGGGCTTCTCGGCGAGCAGTTCGGCGAGTGCGCCGAGCACCGCCGCTCGGACCCGGGCGTTGCGGCCGCCGGTTCGCTCCGTCACGGCATCTATTTGCATGCCCTCACGCTAACACACCAGGTGTTGCAACTAGTCGCCTAGTATGCCTACTCTAAATACAACAGGTGATGCATTTGGAGGGTGCGTGTTGAAAGAGAAGATCGTGCTGGAGAGCTCGCCACGGCGCTGGTGGGTGCTCGGAACGCTCGTACTGAGCCTGCTCGTGGTCCAGCTGGACACGACGATCCTCGGCATGGCCGTGCAGAGGCTCTCTCAGCCGGCTCCGGCCGGGCTGGGGCTGACACAGGGCGAGCTTTTGTGGGCGATCAATTCCTACACGCTCGTCATGGCCGGCGGGCTGCTCACGGCCGGGGCTCTCGCCGACCGCTTCGGTCGGAAGCGGGTGCTGCTTATCGGGATGGTGTTGTTCGGGCTGACATCGGCGTGGTGTGCGTTCGCGGTGAACGGCCCGATGCTCATCGCCGGGCGCACCGTGCTCGGACTCGCGGCGGCGCTGGTCACCCCGACGACGCTCGCGATCATCACGAACACGTTCACCCCGCAGGAGCGCCCCAAGGCGATCGGCATCTGGTCCGGCGGCGTCGGTGTCGCGGTCGCGGCCGGACCGATTCTCGGCGGGCTGCTGCTGGACCACTTGTGGTGGGGATCGATCTTCCTGGTCAACGTGCCGGTCGTCATCATCGCCCTGATCGCGATGGCTGTGGTCGTGCCGGAGTCCCGCAACCCCCGCCCGGGGCGGTTCGACATCCCCGGCATCGTGCTCTCACTGCTGGGCATGGTGCTGCTCGTCGACGGGATCATCGAAGGCGGTGACACCGGCGACTGGACCAGCCCGAACGTATGGGGCGTCGTACTGGCCGGAGCCATCGTTCTGGCCGGTTTCCTGCTCTGGGAGCGGCGCGCCGCGGATCCGCTGCTGCCTGTCGGCTGGTTCCGGGTACGCGAGTTCTCCGGGTCGATCACGGTCATGACGCTCGCGTTCTTCGCGATGCTCGGCGTAACTTTCACCGTCACGTTCTACCTTCTCAGCCTCCGCCGGCTCGACGTGCTCGCTGTCGGGCTGCTCATGCTTCCCCTCGCGATCGCCCAGCTCGTGTTCTCTTCGCAGACGCCCAGGCTCGCCGCCCGGTTCGGTGCACGTGCCACCGGGGCGTTCGGGATGCTCGCCCTCACTGCGGCGCTCCTGCTGTTCGCCACTCTCGACAGCGGCACCTCGCTCTGGATCGTCGAGGTCGCGATGTTTCTCATCGGCGTCGGTATCGCGTTCATCATGCCCTCCGCGTCCGCGGCCATCATGGGGTCGGTTCCCCGAGAACGTGCCGGCACCGCATCCGCGGCCAGCAACGCCTTCCGGCAGATCGGCGGGGCACTCGGCACGGCCGTGCTCGGCGCAGTCCTCACCAGCACGTACCGGACACGGATCACCGGTCATCTCGATGCGATCCCCGAGGGTCTGCGCAGCACGGCGGCCGCCTCCATCCAGGCCACCCAGGGCATGCTCGACTCGCTCGGGCTGAGCGGTGCCGGTGCTTCCGCGATCACGACGGCCTCCGACCAGGCCTTCATTGCCGGGTTCCACGCATCATCTCTCCTCGGTGCCGCCATCGCCCTCCTCGGAGCGATCATCGCTGCCGTCGCCCTCACACCGAAAAGAACGGGCTCCTGGCCACCGAATGTGGGCCTGCGTGCGAACGATTCGACGCATCGCGATTGTCCCTGAGCGCGTGAGCGAGCGGACACGCGAGGTCACGCCGCGTCGTCGCGCCGACGCTGTGCCGCCAGCATCAGCATGGTGATGACCAGCGCGCCTGTGCTCACCGCCGCACAGACGAGCAGTGAGACGCTCATCCCGTCCAGAAACGCCTCGCGCGCCGCAGCCACCGCAGCATCCGCATGCAGTGCGCGGGCAGCAGCTACACCCGTTGCGGCGCTGGACCGGATCGTCGCGGCAGTGCCGGACGGGAGATTCGCATGGTCGATACTGTCTCGATAAGCGGTCGTGACGACGGTGCCGAGGACCGCAACGCCAAGGGCGCTGCCGATCTGGCGGAGAGTGAGCATGAGAGCAGAGCCGGAGCCTGCGCGTGCGGCGCTCAGCGTGCGCATGGCAACCGCGGTCGTGGTCGTCATGGCCAAGCCGATGCCCGCGCCGAAGACCGTCATCCAGGTTGCCAAAACGACATACCCACTTGCTGTCGTCAGACCGCCGGTGACGGCTCCGGCGGTCATCAGGGCGAGGCCGACGATGACAGGCGAGGTGGGCCGAACGCGAGAGGCGAGACGACTGGTGATCAGAACCCCGACCACAAGGCCGCCGACCATCGGGAGGAGTCTGAGCCCGGTTCCGAGGGCATCGACACGTTCGATGTTTTGCAGGTACTGAGGGACGTTGAAGAACACCCCGAACATGGCGAAGCTCACAATCGTGGCGAGAAGCGTGCCCAGCACGAAATCCCGCGATCTGAACAGGGCCATATCGATGAGTGGCTCGCGACGTCGCTCTACCCACCGCTCCCAGATCACCAGCACGGCGAGAGCAAGGGCTCCGGCCGCGATCAGCGGAATGCTGAACAGATCGCCCCACCCCACGTTGCCGGCGTTGATGACGCCGTAGCTCAGCCCCACGATCCCAATGGCGGTGAGACCGATCCCGACGGCGTCCAGTCGAGACCGCAGCCCATTTCGCGATTCCGGGATGAGGAGGGCGACCGCGACGAGCGCGAAGAGAACGACGGGCACATTGAGGAGAAAGATCACGCCCCAGTCGAAGTGCTGCAGGAGCACTCCGCCCAGGATGGGTCCAAGGGGAAAACCGACAAGATTGGCGCTGGTGACGATCGCAACCGCCGTCGGTCTCTCTTCGGGGCTGAACAAGACGACGACCTGCGACATGCACAGCGAGATGAGAATCGCGGCGCCGACACCGAGCAGTGCTCGCGCCAGGATCAACATGCCCGTCGTGGGTGAAAGCGCGCAGAGTAGTGAACCGGCAGCGAAGACGATCAGCCCGCCCACCAGCACGCGCTTGCGGCCCCATCGGTCGCCCAGGAGTCCCGCGGGCAACAGTGCAATAGCCATGGTCAAGATGTAAGCGTTGTTGATCCACTGCAGGTCGGCGGTCGAGGCATGCAGGTCGACCGCGAGAGTCGGCAGAGCCGTGTTCAAGATCGTGCCGTCAAGGCCGACGGTCAGCACGACGAGTGCTGCGGCGGTGAGGGCCCACCACCTTCGCTGATTGCTCATATTCAGTTCGGTTGCGCTCGCGCTCATGGAGATACTCCCAGTGTCTTAGTTGCCTCGAGTTTCGCATAAGACACTGATAGTGTCTAGATGTCGAAGGGATGTCAGTGGATGACGAAGCAGGCGGCGATCGACCCGAAACAGCGGCGACGAGGAGCGGAGCTGCACCGCGCGATCGAGGACGCCGCATGGGCCGAGCTCGTACAGCACGGGTACGACGGCTTCACCATGGACGGAGTCGCCGCCAGAGCCGGCACGAGCAAGCCCGTCATCTATCGCCGATGGCCGAGCCGCGCCGCCCTGGTCATCGATACGGTCACACACCACCGATCACAGTCAGCCCCACCATCGACGACCGGGCGCCTCGGCGAGGATCTGATCGCCTTGCTGGCTCACCTCGCGGCGCCCTTCAACGGCGAAACCGGACCGGTCCTGCGCGGGCTCATGATCGATACACTCCGCGACCCCGAGTTGGGGGGGATGGCACACGACCTTCTCGATGACAGCCCCGAAGCGGCGGGAATCACTACCCTTCTGGGTCGCGCGGTCACGCGTGGCGAGGTCGCCGCCGAACGGCTCACACCGGTCGTGCTGTCCCTGCCCTTGACCCTGTTGCGGCACGAGGTCCTGGTCAACGGCATCCCGATCTCCCCTCGATTCATCGAGCGGATCGTCACCGAACTCCTGCTGCCGCTTCTGACATCACCCATCGACTCCCGGTGCAGATGACATCGGACGAATCCGCGGCGCTTCCTCTCAACGCGGCCCGGTGCCCGAGGAGAGGCTCCGACCTCCGCGCACTAGCATCGACGGAACTCGTTGTCGGCAAGCGGATCGGCGAGGGCGCGCGGTGATTGCAGGCATCCTCATCGTTACAGGCAAATCCGCACGACACTTCGGCGCACACCGCACTCGCCCTGACAGCACGGCGGAGTTGATGCATCAACCGATCGGTGGATGCGTGAGGCGTCTGCAGAGCCGTGCGAAGGGCTTCGGACGCGCACTGCTCGTCGATGCCTCGGACTCGGTTCCGTGAGCGCGGGCGGTGCATGGTCGTAACGGCGCATCTCACGCACTGTCGGGGCGAAGGCTTTGATCCAGCAGGCGCACGAAGTTTCCGGTGGGGTCGAGGAAGCCGCAGTCGCGGACCCCATCGGCTCGGGTGATCGGCTCCTGAAGAGGCTCTGCGTGGCGATGGATGAGCCTTTCGAAGGTACCGTCGAGATCTTCGGTGACAAGCGCGATGCGCCCGAGAGATACCTTCGCGGCTAGCGCGAGGAAGATCTGTACATCCCCGGCGGACAAGCCAGGATCGTCGACAAGCATCTGCAGAATGAGGCGTGCGTGCCCATCGTGTGCCTTCAGAACGAGTCGGCTGGCGTCTCGGGGCGGCGTCGCGTCTGTGTGAATGAGGGTGAGCCCAATCCCATCGCAGTAGAAGGCGAGTGACGCGTCGGCATCGAGACAAGGAAGGAACGCCTCCTGGAGTGCAAGAACCATGGCGCTGGTCAGGCGTCGGGCGTGTCCGCGGCCCAGAGGAAGCCGTCAGGGTCGGTGAAGGCAGGGCCGTTCGATACGACGCGGAGCCGGTGTGATCCATAGCCGGCCGGGTCGACGCCGAACTCCTTGGCCAGGCCGGCACGCTTGTAGAGTCCGAGCGTCACCGCGCCGTCGCCGGGTTCGAACTCCACGTACTTGTTGCCGTAGGCCTTCGCCACGACAGCGCCGGAGCCGAGGTAGAACTCCTTGCTCCTGCCGACATGCTCGACACCGAGCAGGACGACGACCCGTTCGATGACGAGGGTTTCAGAATCCTGGTGCACGGCCGCCTTCTTCCGGTCTGTGGTGGCGACCTTGACGATCGCGCCGTCGGGGGTGCGGACCACGCCCGAGTAGCCGCCCCAGAATTGCTTGGACGGTTCCTTCACGCTCGCAGCGCCGGCACGGATCGCGCCGGCGACGAGGCGGTCGACGTGTGCCGGCGCGGGAACGTCGAGTCCGAGGGTAAAGCCGCGGAAGCCGGCGCTGGGCTCCTGGTCCTGGTGCACGTGGACGCGGTCACCGAGTGCGGGCGCCGCCTCGTAGAACGCTGCGGCGGCGTCGGCTTCCGGGGCGCCCAGGCTGATGCGGTGGATGGAAAGCATGTCATTCTCCAGTCGAAGTTCGTCCTCGCGGTCGGAATATCCCGACAGCTTGTTGACGGCCCGCGCGACGGGAGTGTGACAGGACTCAGCTGCGCTCGATCAGTCCGGACACGAGGGCGTTGATGCGCCTCGTCCGTGTCCTGGCCCCTTTGGCCTGCTCGACCACGCGGATGTGCTGGCGCTGCTGACTAACGGTGAGGCGGTCGAACGCCGCACGTGCGGCCGGCTCTGCCTCCAAGGCCGAGGTGAGGTCGGTGGGCTCGGCGGCGGTGATCGGCTCCTCGTCCAAGACCACCTCCACGGTGACCTCCTGACCGACCTCCACCCCTGTTGCGGTGCGATTCGCGATGCTCAGTCCGATCAGGCTCCGGCCCCGCATCACTGCCACCCGCGTGCGCCACGTGTGCCCGCCAAGGGTGACGACCACACGGGGGCGCTTCCCGCCGCCCAGGCTCGCGACGCCGGCGGCGGGAATCTCCAGCCCCCGCATCGGCTCGGGTGGTTCCACGATCGTCTGGAAACGCATCCTCACTCCTCGCCGGTCAACGGAACGATCCGCATCGCCGCCACCGCGTCACGATCGGCGACGAGGTCGATGGCCTGCACTCGGCCGCCCGCCATTTGGAACAGGAACACCACACGCGGTCTGCCGTTGACCATCCATGCGACGCTCGGCTCGCCGGCCACCAGCACAGCCGCCGCGCCCTGCGCGGCGCTCAGAAAGGCCTCCACCACCTCGTGGTTGGCCGCCACGACGCGCCTTTCCGGCTCCGCCTCCGCCGCGCCGCGCACTTTTCGTCGAGCCCTGCTGGCGAGCTGACGCACCGCCGTGTCGGATCGGCCCAGTACCTCGGCGATCTCGGGGAACGAGTGCCCGAAAGCGTCGTGGAGGACGAAGGCGACACGTTGATCTTCTCAGGGAGTAACGATGATCTTCTTGCCGAGCGACGATGCTTGGGCCGCCCACGCCTCACCGGCCTCGTCGAGGCGGTAGGTCACAGTCGGCACGGTCAGGGAGCCTGTGAGAGAAAGGGTTGCGATCCGGGTGTAGCTGGTGAGCAGGTCGGCTGGGTTGGCGCTGGCGCCGCTGAAGCCGATCAGGGTCAGGTGGCCGCCGCGGAGCCACTCCATGCGGAAGGGCAGTCCGTCGCCGCCGGCTGACCCGACGTTCAGGTAGCGCCCTCCCGGTTTCAGGCACCGGAGTGCTGGCTCTGCCCACTGCCCCCATACCGGATCGACAACGAGGTCCACCGGTCCTCCGAGGCTGGCGAGCTGGTCTGGCAGCGGCTCGTCGCCGAGGATCGCGACACCATCGGCGCCTGCCAGTTGTGCGAGGCGGTCAGGGTGTCGGGCGGCTGCGATGACGCGTTCTGCGCCGGCGTGCTTAGCGAGCTGAACGAAGGCTGTTCCGAGCGGGCCGGTGGCTCCAAGCACGAGCACGCTCTCACGGGCCGTGAGCGCAGCTTTGGCGAGGGCGAGGTCGGCGGTAGTGCCGACGACGCCGATGGCGGCGGCCGTCTCGCTGTCGAGGCCGTCGGGCACTGGTACGCACGCGGCGCGGTCGACCACTTGAAGCTCGGCCAGCCCGCCGTTCCGGCCGGGGACCAGGCCCGCCGCCAGGAGTGCTCTGACTCGAAGGCCGGCGTCGGGGCCGTTAATGATGGTGCCAACGCTCTCGCATCCGGGGATGTAGGGCAGTTGTGGTTTGCCGGCGCGGTGGTGTCCGGAGGCGATTTGGAGGTCGATCCCGTTCAGCGCGGTCGCGTGAACCTGGATCACGACCTGGCGGTCGCTGGTTGATGCGGGGTCCTTGACCGTCTGCAGGCGGGGCGCAGTGTCGAGGGTGTCGATGACCGCGGCTCTCATCGCTGGCCGTCCTTTTGATCGAGCGACGCTGACTTGGTGAGACCAGTCGGGGCAGAAGTTGCGACGCTCACATCGAGCAGTGGGAGCAGTCCCGCGGCGACCGTGGCTGGCTCGGTCGTGTGTGGGATATGGCCGCTGTCGACCAACAGCAGCGTCGAGCCCTTGATCAGGTTGTGGACGGTCTGCGCGGCACTGACCGGTAGGACCGGGTCTTGGCGACCCCAGACGACGAGGGTCGGGGCGCTGATCTGCTTCGCGTCGCCGCGGAGATCGTGGCTGGGCAGGTTGAAGCTGCCCCACATCTGCGAGGCGGCCGCGAGTCCCGCCGGGGACCGGGTCATGGCGATCGCATTCGCGCGGGCGCGCTTGTCGGCCTCGGTGCGCGAGCGCGTGTAATGCCATGAGAACGTAGGGTAAATCGAGCGTAGGAACCAGGGCCTGCTCATCAACGAGCAGAACACGCGCGCGAAAAGGGTCGGCTTCTCGAATCCGCCAGCGTCGATCAACACGAGGGCAGTGACCAAATCTGGTCGCTGGATCGCGAGACGGGCAGCG
This sequence comes from Gryllotalpicola koreensis, assembly GCF_039538185.1. Lineage (NCBI taxonomy): Bacteria > Bacillati > Actinomycetota > Actinomycetes > Micrococcales > Microbacteriaceae > Gryllotalpicola > Gryllotalpicola koreensis. The sequence goes on along the minus strand of NZ_BAABBW010000001.1, from coordinate 248,594 downwards.
ACGTTGCCGCCGATCGAGTTGCCGGCCAGGACCGCTCCCTCGGGAGCCAGCTGGGCGACGATCTCCTCGACCAGCTGGGTGAGTCGTAACTCGGACGCAGGTTCACTCCAGGCCGGGGACCCGCCGTGCCCGGGCCAGTCGACGGCGATGCTGCGAACGTGGTCTGGCAAAAGGGCGCGCAGGTCGTCGTAGTCGTGACGGTCATGCGCCCCGCTGGGCAGAAAAACGATGGTCGAGCCTGAGCCCTGGGAGTCGTAAGCGACGTCGCCTACCGACGTGGAGATGATTGGCATGGGCGCAACTCTATCACGGTGACTGACCGGTCGGTCGTTTATTTTTCCGCGTAGACTGAGGCGCGATGACCACGAACAGCCAGCCCTCCGGAGCGCCGCAGACGCGCGAGGCGCTGCTCGACGCCGGTGCCGCGCTGGCCGAGGAGCACGGCCTCGCCGGCATCAGCGTAAACATGGTCGTCGCACGAGCCGGCGTCGCCAAGGGAACGTTCTACGTCCACTTCAAGGATCGCGCCGCATATATCGACGCCATGCACGCACGCTTCCACGCCCGCGTCAGCGCGGCCGTGGCAGAAGCGACCGCAGGACTGCCGCCCGGCGCTGAACGGCTATCCCGGGTGGCCGAGACCTACCTCGACGTCTCGCTCCAGAACCGGGGCGCAAAGGCTCTCTCCCTAGAGGCCAGCTCCGACCCAACTAGCCAGACGTCAATGGCGGCACGGCGTGAACGCCTTGCGCAGAGTGGTGTCGCCGACCTTGAGGCGATGGGATGGGAAGACCCCGAAGCCGCCGCCCAACTGCTCGCCGCGATGACCCGCGAAATCTCAGGACTGGAGTTCGACGCCGGGCGCCCCCTCCCAGCATCCCGGCGCAGCCTCAAGCGCTTCCTCGACAGGTAACCGCTTACGTGGGCGCGGTGCCTCATTCCGAAGGCTCAGAAGGACGCTCGCCACTGCGCCGGCGAGGAGTGGTTGAGTCGTTGAGGTAGGTCAGAACTGCACGAACGCGGCGGTTGCTCGCCTCGTCGTGCGCGAGTCCGAGCTTGTCGAAGAGCGTGGTCGTGTATTTGCTGACGGCGCTGTCGCTGAGGTGCAGCGAGGACGCGATCGCCTGGTTGGACAGTCCCTCCGCCATCAGCGAAAGCAGTTCAAGCTCGCGCTCGGTGAGGCCGGAGAGGAGGGAGTCCTTGTCTGGGCGATGGAGAAGCTTTGAGACCACCGTCGGGTCGAGCGCTGTGCCGCCGGCGGCGACCCGTTCGAGGCTGTCGATGAACTGTTCGGCGTCGAATACGCGGTCCTTGAGGAGATACCCGACGCCACCGGTGGCGTCGGCGAGCAGCTCACGCGCGTAGAGCTGCTCGACGTGCTGAGAGAGCACGAGCACTGGCAGTCCCGGGGCTGCGTCGCGTGCAGCCAGGGCGGCGCGCAGCCCCTCGTCGGTGTTGGTGGGGGGCATCCGCACGTCGATCACCGCGACGTCGGGCCGGTACCTGAGAAGCGCATCGAGCGTCTCGGGCCCGCTTGCCGCAGTCGCGACGACTTCATGCCCGAACGCGTCGAGCAGGTGCGCGATCCCCTCGCGCAGCAGGTATTGGTCTTCGGCGATGACTATTCGCATGGCACCGTCACCCTCACTCGGGTCGGCCCGCCGGGCGGCGAGTCGACTCTCAGCGTTCCTTCGAAGGCGTTCAACCGCCGACGGACTCCGTCCAGCCCGCCGCCTGCACGCACATCGGCGTCTCCGATGCCGTCGTCAGCGATTTCCACCTCGAGCGTGTGAGTCATCTGCTCGATACGGATGCTCGCTTCGGTCGCGCCGGAGTGCCGTGCGACGTTCGACAGAAGCTCGGCCGCCGCGAAGTAGACCGCGGCCTCCAACGGTGAGGGCAGACGTGGGAGGTCCCGTGGCGCTGCCACATCGACCAGGACCGGGCTGTCGAGCGCGAGGGCTCGGACAGCGGGTATGAGCCCTCGCTCGATGAGGACGGGCGGGTAGACGCCGTGCACGAGGTCGCGCAGGTCCTGAAGAGACTGCGCAGTCCCCAGGCGAGCCGAACGCAGGAGCTGCCTGGCCCGATCCAGGTCCGTGGCCATGAGCCGCTCGGCGGCCGCCAGATCCAGTCCGACCGCGGTGATCCGGGATTGCGCGCCGTCATGCAGGTCGCGCTCGATTCGTCGGACCTCCGCGTCGTGGGCTGCCATGAGGTCCGCCCGTTGTGCCCGTAGGTCGGCAGGCGACAGCACCGGGTCCGTCGGCGCCGCGAGCCATCTTTGAGCCAGAGGACCGACGAACCGCCACGCGAACGGGGCCAGCGCGAAGGCGACCACCACGAGCAGGCCCCCGGCAACGATCGATGGACCAGTCGCCAGCCGGAACATCAGCGCCGCTGCGACGAGCGCTCCGATCGGAATTCCGCAGACAGGAAGGATCACGGTCGCTGCCAGCGTGGCCCAGCGCACCTCGCGGCGAAAAGCGGGCTCGAGCATCCGCCGCCACCGCAGGTCCTGCTCGGCATCCTCGCGGCTGCGCTCGTACGACGACCCATTCCACCAAAAACCGGTCGAGAGTCGTACCGGCTCGAGAGTGCTGCGGTATCCACATGCCAGCTCCAGCCCCGCCCATTTTGTCAGCATGATGCGGAACAGAACGGCAACGGGATGAGCAAGCATCCCCGTGACCGCGACGATGATGACGCCAAGGGCAAACCAGGACCACAGATTGTTCCACGACCACCGGGTCCCGACCAGATTTAGCGCGGCCAGAACAGGGAGCAGCGCGACCGCCGCAGGGATCACGGCCGCGGTTCCCGCGAATGCAGCGGACCGCGCCAACCCGAGCGCAATGGCGCTGACCGCGCGTGTTCGCGCGGCCCCACTCGGTTCGCTGCCTGTGCTCATCGTGACCATTCTCGACTTCGTCGACTCATCACGCACGACCTGTGCCACGCGCCGAGGAGCCCCGGGCGGTCGCTCGCCACAGCATCACCCCGGCTGGCAGGAGCGCGAGCGCACCGATGCCCTGAACGGCGGCATACCACGAGGGGCAAATTCCCGGGATGAAATCAACGACGACGATCGCAATCGGCATCACCGTCATGATCAGCTTTACGCGGTCCGTCGCTGCACGGCTGCCACGACGAGCACTGCGCAGCAGGACGATCAGAACCGGCGTCAGCACAGCGAGGATCAGCGCACGCACCCACATGAACGTGCTTGTCGAGCCGCCCAGCGCCGCTGTCACGATCAACACCGCCACCACCACGCTGCAGCACACACCATAGATGTAGAGGCACTTCGCCCCGATGCTCAGGGACCGTTCGATCCGCTGCACACGGTCGCTGCTTGAATTCACTTCACTCACGTTCCGACTCCTTTTCGACGTGGAATCCACGCTAAGGACGACGAATCGCCTCCTGAACGGAGCCAAACCCACACCCCGGTAGGGATAGACCTACTGATTTCCGATGGAGTGTGAACCGTCCCCGGTTCTATGCCGCTTCGTTGCGGGGCTCGCTCCCGGGTTCGGGTGAGCTTTCGAGGTCAGCGTAGTAGCTGGTCTCGTAGTCGTCGGGCGGCGTCGTGATCGCCGGTGGCGTCGTGCTCGAGCCGGGGAGTACGACCTGGTGCTCGAGACCGCGGGGCGTCCCACCGACGTTAGGGACCATCGGGATCGCATGTCGGCGAGTTCCGTCAGGATCCGGCAGGGTCGGTAGCGGAGTCCGGGACGAACCGACGCATGGCGAGGTCCTGGTGAGACAGTCGGCGCAGCGCCGCGATCACGGGTTCGTAGAGGGCGGTACCGAGTACGGCGTATTCGATCGCGCCTTGCGCCGGCCCCTCCGGGACGTGGTCGATGTCGTATTCGGCGATGGCTCGGACATGAGCCCCGTAGAGCTCCAAGCGATCATCATCGACCGGGAACCCGGCTGCGGAGGCGGCGGTGAGGGCACGGTCGAGCTGCCCGACGGCTGGATAGTCGGGATCGTAGACCTGTCCGAGTCGCTCCAGTGCGGTTCGGGCAAGGGGATAATCCTGCGCCTGCTCGTTCGAGGACTCGACATAGGGCGGGAGTGCGCCGATCGCGGCGCCCAGGGTGAGGAAGAGGTCGTCGCCTGGGCCCTCGATCAGCTGGATTACCTCGGCGGCCTTCTGAACCGACAGCCCGACCACGTCGGTGAGGGCACGGATGAGGGCGAGGCGACGCAAATGCTCTTCACCGTAGCTCGCCTGGGTCGCGCTGGTCGCCTCGCCGGGCATCAGCAGCCCCTCGCGGAGGTAGTACTTGATCGTCGCGAGCGAGGCGCCCGACCGCTGCACGAGTTCCGAGACGCGCATGTATGCCTGCCTTGATATTGGATTGTTTCACTATCTAATATTGGACACTATGGCTATCCAACCACATTCACTAATCGTCATCGGCGCGTTGCTGCTCGCTCTGGTGACAGTGGAGTCCGGCGGTGTCTTCCTCACCCGGGTGATGCAAGGCAGCGTGGCAGCGAACGCGCTTCAGAAGAGCTTCTTCCGCGCCGGGCACGCCCACGCCGCCGTGCTGCTCGTGCTCTCGATCGTCATCCTCTCTGTCATCGACACGGCAAACCTCTCGGGGGTGTGGGAGGTGATCGGTCGGTACGGGGTCCCTGCCGCCGCAATTCTGATGCCTGCCGGATTCTTCCTCTCTGCCATCGGACCAGAGCCGGCGCGGCCAAACCGCTTCATGGCGTTGCTGTGGGTGGGCGTCTTCTGTGTGACGGCGGGGTTGGTCGTTGCCGGTGTCGGCATCCTCGTCGCTGGAATCTCAGGACTCTAGGAAGGACTCTCCATGGCGCCGCTCGTTGTTCTTCTCGTGGTCACCGGACTCGTCCGGCTGATCGGATGGCTCACCGGCCTCGACGGCATCGACTCGTGGTCTGCGGCCACCGCCTATGGTCTCGCGGTGATGTTCGTCATGACCTCCGGCACCCATTTCGTTCCTCGCAGGCGCGCGGGCTTCGTCGCGATCGTTCCACCCGCGATACCGGCTCCAGGGCTTGTCGTCACTGTGACCGGCGTATTCGAGATCGCGGGCGCGATCGGTCTGCTGATACCGCAGACGAGGGTGCTCGCCGCCGTCTGTCTTGGTCTGCTGTTACTGGTGATGTTTCCGGCGAATGTCTACGCCGCTGGTGCGCAACGTCACCCGAACGCGCCGCACACCCCACTGCTTCCACGGACCGTCTACCAGCTGATGTTTCTGGCCGCGATCATTGTGACGATCTGGGGCAGCTGAGAGAGGCCGCTGCACTGCGGCCCCGAAAACACCACGTCGCATTTTCGCCAGCGCAAAACTCCCGGCGAGGGTCTGCTGAAGGAACTGGTGACAGTTCGGGTTAGGCCGCGAGTGCTATCGACTTGGTCATGATTATTTCGAACTCAACCGGGGTCAAACGGCCCAGGCGGGCCTGCCGGCGGCGCAGGTGGTAGGTCCGCTCGATCCAGATGACGATCGCGATGCGCAACTCCTGTCGGGTCGTCCAGGTGCGGCGGTCGAGAACGTTCTTCTGCAGCAGTGCGAAGAACGATTCCATCGCCGCGTTGTCGCCAGCCGCGCCGACGCGACCCATGGATCCGACCATCTTGTGGCGTGCCAGCTCGCGGACTACCTTCCGGGAACGAAATTGCGATCCCTTGTCGCTGTGAACGACGCAGCCGGCGACTGCGCCGCGCAGTGCCACCGCATTGCGGACGGTGTTGATGACGAGACGGGACTTCATCCTCGAGTCGATGGAGTAGCCGACGATCTTGTTCGAGTAGACGTCCTTGATCGCGCAGAGGTAAAGCTTGCCCTCACCGGTCCAGTGCTCGGTGATGTCCGTGAGCCACAGCCGGTTCGGAGCATCGGCGGCGAAGACCCGCTGGACACGGTCATCGTGAACGGGAGGACCGGCCTTCTTGCCCTTCCCGCGCGAGCGTTTCCCGAACACGGACCACCAGCCATTCGCCGAGGCGATCCGCCACGCGGTCCGATCCGACATCGATTCCCCAGCCGCGCGGGCCTCATCGGCGAGGAACCGATGTCCGAACTCCGGGTCGTCGCGATGCGCGTCGAACAAGGCGTTCGCGCGATACGCCTCGTCCCGCTCCCGGTCGGTAATCGGGTGTTTGAGCCAGCAGGAGAACGGCTGGCGGGCGAGCTTCAGTACCCGGTACGACACCGCCACGGGGATCCCGTCAGCAGCGAACTCGACAACGAGCGGGTAGATCATTTTCCCGGCAGATGAGCCTGCGCGAAGTACGCCGCCGCACGGCGCAGAACCTCGTTCTCCTGCTCGAGCAGCCGGTTCCGCTTGCGCAGCTCGCGCAGCTCCGCGTTCTCTGCCGCGGTCGTCCCGGGCTTGGCGCCGGTCTCGACGGCAGCCTGACGCATCCAGTTCTGCAGGCAGGTCTCGCTGATCCCGAAGTCCTTCGCGATCTGACGTAGCGGGACCCCGGGGTCGCGGCTCTCGGCGACGCGCACGACGTCGTCACGGAACTCACGCGGATAGGGCTTGGGCATGGTGCTCACCCTTCCAGCGGCGCCTCACGGCACCACAGCTCAGATGTCACCTATTCCTTCAGCAGACCCGGATGAGGCACGTCGCGGTGGGTTGGTCACGGTAAGTTGTTATTCGTCATCACGTGCCTCGTGTGGTGGCGAACAGAACGAGGTACGCGTGTCCCCCCTCGCAGCGCTCGACCCTGGGCCGTTCTGCAGCCAGGATCGAGCGCTGCTACGGGTTACAGGCGGCTATTAGCCCCAGGCGCCGGCGGGCTGTTGGGTGGGCCGGTTGAGCCGGTTGAACAGATTGGTCGTGGCGATCATCAGGAGCAGGCCTGCGAGCGCCTTTTCGTCATAGTGGCGGGCGGCCTCGTTCCAGATCGAGTCCGGCACCGGATCCTCACGGTCCGCGAGGCGCGTGACGGCCTCGGTCAGCGCGAGAGCGGCGCGTTCCTCGTCCGAGAAATACGGTGCGTCCTGCCAGGCTGCGACCGTTGCCAGGCGATCCTCGCTCTCTCCAGCTTTCCGAGCGCCCGCCGCACCGGACTGCACACACGCGCTGCACGCGTTGATCTGACTGGCTCGCAGGTGGACGAGCGCCAGCGTTGCGGGTGCGACGCCAGCCGAATATATGGCGCTCATCAGCGCGCCGATCGCCTTTCCCGCTGCGGGAATGACAGCTCCCGGGTTCTGCATACGTTGGGACATGGATTGTTCTCCCCGATGATGTGTGCCGCGGGCATGCGCGCGGGATGCCGCCGAGCAGTCCCCGCGTGGCCGCGGCTCACGGTTGCAGCGGTGCGGTTGCGCCGCCTGTCGACTGGGTGACGGCCGCGGCTCGAGGAATGTGACAGCGACGGAGGGATGTCACATTCGCGGCGTCACGCACGTCTAAGCTGTGTGAACTTCATGAAGTATGCAGACTTTGAGGCGCAACGCCCCCGGCTGCTCGCGATCGCCGGCCGCATCCTCGGCTCGTCGGCAGACGCCGACGATGTGGTGCAGGAGGCGTGGTTGCGGCTGTCTACCGCTGAGGGTGTCGAGGACCTCCCAGCTTGGCTGACGACAGTCACGACGCGACTGTGCCTGGATCATCTGCGCAGGCGCGGGACGCGCGTTGCCGCCGAGGCCAGGGCGGTCGCGGAGGCGCCCGGACCGGCGGCGGTGGCAACTCCCGAAGACGATGTCGCGATCGCGGAGCGAGTCGGCGACGCGATGGATGTGATGCTCCAGGCCCTCGGGCCGGCGGAGCGCGCGTCATTCGTGCTGCACGACGTGTTCGGCTACGGCTTCCACGAGATCAGCGTGATCATGGGCCGCTCGGACACGACCGTTCGCCAACTGGCCAGTCGCGCCCGACGCAAGGTCCGGGGGGTACCGGAGACGCTCGCCGACCGGAACAACCGAGCCGATAACGCCCGCCTCGTAGAAGCATTCCTCGATGCCGCGCACGGCGGCGACCTGTCCACACTGCTGACATTGCTTGCGCCGGATGCGGTCATGCGCACGGACCTCTTCGGCCAGCGCATGGGCGCCGAAGCCGAATACGACGGCGCGGCAGCGGTCGCGGCGCGATTCAACGCCGCACAGGGGGCGTCGCCCGTCACCATCGACGGCGAACGCGGCGGCGCATGGATCGTTCGCGGCAAGGTGAAGGCCGCCTTCGTGTTCCATATCGAGGACGGACGGGTGCGCGAGGTGGAACTGCTCGCGGACCCGGATGTGCTCAAGACCATGGAGCTGGTCGCAGATGCAGCCTGATCGAGAACAGCACCCTGGAGCCGTGCGATTCTCGACCGTCGTTGAGCCGCCCGAGCCGATGCGGGGGCTTGAAATCCCTGCAGAAATCATCGACATTTTCGACTCCGGCAAACGCCCTCGAGTCACGGTCACCCTCAACGGGCACTCATGGCACACGCGGGTCGCAATCATGCGCGGTCGCTTCCTCATAGGCCTGAGCAACGCCAACCGCAAAGCGGCCGGGGTCGCAATCGGCGACCAGGTTTCCGTAAGCCTCGAACGGGAAGCCGTGCCCCAGGCTGTGACGGAGCCGGAGGAGCTCTCGCGGGCGCTCGATTCCGACCCGGAGACGCGAGCTGCTTTCAACGCGCTGAGTCACAGTCGCCGACGAGCTCTCGTACACGAGATCACGAGCGCCAAAAGAGCCGAGACCAGGCAGCGCCGAATCGCCAGCGCTCTTGCCGCACTCCGCAGCCCTCGCTGAATCCCGGCCGGCTACACCAGCGTGTGCCGAGCGCGACGGAGATGACGCGCGAGCAGCTCGTACAGCCCAGCCATGATCCGGGCCGCCTTGATCGACGCGGCTTCCTGCGCGTCGGTACCGAAGCTGCGAACACCGTATCCAGCAAGGAACGCCAGGCGGTCGGCGTTGGTGCCGAAGTCCGTCAGAGGGAACTCGACGCGGTTCTGTTCGTGCAGGTCCAGCAGGCGGATGTGCCGGAAGTCGCTGGTGATGACGTAGCGGGGCATCTCTGCGTCACTGAGGCTGTCGAGGTAGTCGAGACTTGCTGTTCGGCGGCGGCGAGGTCGCGGCTGCCTGATTTCATCTCGATGACCGCAAGGCCAGGCACGAGCGCGTCGATGTAGCCGCGGCTGGCGTTCGAGCTGCGCGTCACTCACACTTCGTAGAGGGCGGCACGCGACTTGGTGACGCCGTAGACGGCCAGTAGGTCGCGCACGAAGGTCTGCGCCTCGCCTCGTTCATACGCTTCGGATTCCCGCCAGTCGATCGCCAACTGTGCGGCGCGGCGACGGATCTCATTCAGCGAGGGCGGCTTCGGCGCAGCGCGAATCTATCGGCGGCGTTGACGCCAGTGAGTCAACTGCGTGACCCACCAACGGGTCATAGGCCCGTTGATCTATGTGGCGCGCTCCCGGCGTGATGAGTACGAGCAGATCTGATACTTGTTCGCGCGACCGGATACAGCTATTGCCGACGCGACGGCTTCCGCGCGCGGGGTCGCCAACGGCGGCGTCTCATCAAAACGCTTCGACAGGCCGCCTGATTTCTGAGCTTAACTCGACTATGTTGCACGTTTAGGGTGCCCCTGCGCCTCTGCTATGAGAACACCCGGGCCGGGCGCACACAGCGAAGGCTGGAAGAATCTGCCGGTGAGTTCCGTGCCCGCGGCCGACGCCGCCTCGTCCCGTCTGATCTCGGCATACCGCGGGGTGCGCCCCGATGTGACGCCCGTGTGGTTCATGCGGCAGGCCGGCCGCTCGCTGCCCGAGTACCGCGAGCTGCGGGCCCAGCACGCCGAGCGCGACATGCTCAGCATCAGTCTCGACCCCGAGCTCGCGACCGAGATCACGCTGCAGCCCGTCCGCCGCCATGGCGTCGACGCGGCCATTCTCTACAGCGACATCGTCATTCCGCCGCGGCTCGCGGGCGTCGACGTCGAGATCGTCTCTGGGCGCGGTCCGGTCTTCGCGAAGCCCGTGAGGACCGCTGCGGATGTCGCGGCGCTGCCCACCCTGACAATGGAGCAGCTCGCCCCCATCACCGCCGGAGTGCGTCGCACGATCGAGGGCCTCGCCGCCATCGGCGACGGCACGACGCCGCTGATCGGCTTCGCTGGGGCGCCCTTCACAGTCGCCGCCTACCTCGTCGAGGGCGGCCCCTCGAGGGAGCACCTCGCCGCGCGAACCCTCATGCACGCGGATCCGGATGCTTGGCGGGCGCTCATGGACTGGGCGGCGGATGCCTCCGGCCTGTTCCTGCGCGCACAGGTGCTCGCAGGCGCCTCCGCAGTACAGCTCTTCGACTCGTGGGCGGGCTCGCTCTCGCTCGCCGACTACGTGGCGCATGTCGCTCCCGCATCCGCTCGCGCCCTGTCGCACATCGCCGATCTCGACGTGCCGAAGGTGCACTTCGGCGTTGGCACCGGCGAGCTGCTGCCGGCCATGCGCGACATCGGCGTCGACGTGGTCGGGATCGATTGGCGGCTCCCCCTCGACGAAGGCGTGCGCCGCCTCGGTGGCACGGTGCCCGTGCAGGGCAACATCAACCCCGCCCTGCTCGCCGCACCGTGGCCGGTGCTCGAGGCGCACGTGCGCGACGTGCTGCGCCGCGGCGAGGCCGCACCCACGCACGTGCTGAATCTCGGCCACGGGGTGCCCACCGAGACCGACCCGGCTGTGCTCACGCGCATCGTGGAGCTGGTGCGCTCTATTCACATCGATCGGCCCGCGGAACCGGGTCGATGACCGTCCTCAAGCACCTCATCAACGACGACCCCACCCGCGTCGTCATCATCGGCGGCGGCCTGGTCGCGGCGCGGGAGCTCGCACGACCCGGCTTCGAGGTGGTCCCGCTCGAGGCATCCGGTCGCCTCGGCGGCTCGGTGCAGCGCCTGGATCTCACGCTCGCCGACGGCGAGCAGCTGACGGTGGATGCCGGCGCCGAGAGCTTCGCGACCCGCGGCGGCCATGTCGCCGCGTACCTCGACGAGCTGCACCTGGGCGACCAGGTGGTGCAGCCGAACCCCGCCGGCGCCTGGCTGCAGCTGCCGGGGAAAGCGGTGCCGATGCCGAAGGGCGGGATGCTCGGCACCCCCGCGGTGCCCCTCGCGAGTGACATCATCGCCGCGATCGGCTGGCGCGGTGCGCTGCGCGCCTACCTCGATCGCCAGCACCGCACGCAAGCCGATCCCCTTGTGAAACAGCCGCCTCGTTCTTCGTAGCGGAAGTGGGACTCGATCACGTCGGTGAGGGCGGTGACCAGGATGCGTAGTTCGGCGAGCTCGAGGTCGGCTGCCATGACGCGGGCGTGTTCGTCGATGAGTTGGAGGGCTTGGCGGATGGCGCTATGCTCCGTGTCGAGCTTGGACAGCACGGTTGTGAGCGCTGGGTCGACGGCGCCCAGGCTCGGGAACAGATCGGTGTCCTCGCGGCGGTGATGCAGGTGCAGGGCGACGCAGTATTGCCGGTAGTTCAGTCCGGCCTAGGTGCCGGCGGATCGGGGCAAGGTCGACCGGTGCCGTGTCGTCGGCATCGAGCGTATGTCTGAGGTCTTCCAGGAGCTGCCGGAAGTAGTCGTGCACTTCGGTGAGTCGGCTGCGAGTGCCTGGACCGGCCGGGTGTGGCCCGGCGGGTCGGTCGTGTTCGTAGGTGTCCACGCGCAGGCACGGTGGCAGGCGCGATCGAGTGTCGCTCACCGGATGGCGCCTCGGACTCGGGGCGCGATGTCGGTGGCGAAGCGGGTGATGGTGTCGCGGTCGTCGGTGAACACGAGGAAGCCGCTGATGCCGTGCTGGACGGCGATCCGGATGAGCTGGTCGGCCCAGGCGCGGTCGTGGCCTGGGGGCGAGGCGGGGATGTTGTAGAGGCGGCGGATCGTGTTGGGGTCGCGGCCGGCGTTGCGGGCGGCGGCGTCAATGCGAGCGTTGGCGCCACCGAGCACTTCTGGGGGGATGCGGGTGGCCGAGGGGATCCAGCCGTCGCCGAGGCGACCGACGAGGCCGAGCATCCGCGGTCCGACCGCGCCGATCCACATCCCGATCCGGTGCGGATGGGGTGGGCCGGGGGTCGCGTCCCGAAGGTGGTAGTGGCGACCGTCGAAGGTGACGGGCGGGCCGGGAACGGTGAGGGCGCGGATGACCTGGACGGCTTCGGCCAGCGCGCCGATCCGGTCGCTGACCGGCAGGTCGCGGCCGCCTTCGCCATGGATGGCGTGGCCGTGGCCCCCGGCGCCGAGGCCGAGCTCGACACGGCCGCCGCTGAGCGCGTCGAGCGAGGCGGCGGCACGCGCGAGCCCGGCCGGCGGTCGCAAGGGCAGGTTGGCGACGTTGGGCATCACCGTAATCCGCTGCGTGCGGGCCGCGATCCAGGCCAGCAGGGTCCAGGCGTCCAGGAAGCCGGGGTGGTACTGGTGATCGGAGACACTGACCACGTCGAGGCCCGCCTGCTCGGCGTGGACGGCCAGGTCCAGGGTGCGCCCGGGGTCGGTGGCGTCCGGGGTGAGGACGACGCCGAACACCAACTCGTGGCCGTAGCCGGTCACGAGGCCGCCTTCCGGGGTGCGCCGAGAAGGGCGGCGAGGGCGGCCAGGACGAGCGCTGCGGCCGAGACCGCGAAGGCGATAGGGTAGCCGGCCGGGTCCGGGTAGGGGGTGCCGTCCAGGAGCCGGGCGGTGACGATAGCGGCGGCGACCTGGGCGCCGATCGCGCCTCCGATGGTGCGCACGATGGTGTTGACGCCGGTGGCCTCGCCGGTCTCGTGCGGCTCGACGGCGGCGACGACGACGTTGGCGAGCACAGAAAAGGCGAAGCCGATCCCGATGCCGATGATGCCCGCGCCGGTGGCGATCGCCCAGGCCACGTCGCGACCCGCGGCGAGCAGCCCGAAGCCGGCGGCGGAGATGAGGCAGGCGATCACGAGGGTGGTGGTGTAGCCGATGCGGGGTCCGAGGCGTCCGGCGACGGGTCCGGCGAACAGCATGGTCACGGCCATCGGCAGTAGGTAGAGGCCGGACTCGCTGACGGTCGCGCCGAATCCGTACCCGGCGCTGGCGGGGGTCTGCACGAACTGCGGGACGAGGGTGAACGCCCCATACATGCCGAAGCCGATGACGAGGGCAGTGAGGTTCGCCGCGGCGACCGGGCGGCGGGCCAGCACGCCGAGGTTCATCAGCGGTGCGACCGCGCGCCGCTCGATGAGCAGGAACACCACGAACGCGGCCACGGCGAGGATGACGAGCAGCACCGTCGCGAGGGGTCCCCAGGTGCGCGCCTGGCTGATGCCGAGCAGGAGCGCGACGAGCGCGACCGAGAGCACGCCCGCGCCAGCCCAGTCGATCCGGCCGCCGTTCGCCTGGTGGGCGGCGGGGATGAAGGCGAGGACCGCGGCGGCGGCGATGGCGACGAGGATGAGCGAAGCCCAGAACAGCGAGGGCCAGCCGAAGGCGTCGATGAGGGGCCCGGGGACGACCAGGCCCACGCCGAAGCCGATGCCGAACACCGCGCTGATCGTGCCGATCACGACCGGCACCCGCTCCCGGGCGAACAGCTCCCGGACCAGCCCGAACGCGAGCGGGAAGGTGCCGGCGCCGAGCCCCTGCACAGCGCGGGCGGCGATCAGCACGCCCAGCGAGCCGGACAGCGCGGCCAGCAGCGAGCCGAGAGCGAGGATGCCGAGGCTGACCAGCAGCAGGCGCTTGCGGCCGAACATATCTCCCAGCCGGCCCAAGACGACCGTGCCAACCGAGGAGGCAACCAGGAACGCGCTGATGAGCCAGGATGCGGCGCCGGCATCCGCGTTCAGGTCGTGCTCGAGCGCCGGCAGGGCCGGGACGATCAGGGTCTGCAGCAGGGAGAACGACAGCACCGCCAGCAGCAGCGCGACGAATGCGCCCCCGGTCGAACGCGACGATCCCGTTTCTTGTGTCATACCGTAATCATTACATGAAGATACGATTACGTCACGTAGAGTGTCCGATGTGATGTCGAAGCGCCCGCCTACCCTGCTCGGACTGCCCTCCTATCTCGCCGGCCACGTCTCCCGGATCGGCAACACGCAACTCGTCGCCATCCTCGCCGAACGCGGGCTGCGGCTGCCGCACTTCGCCGTGCTCTGCGGGCTCCACGACCTCGGACCCACCGCCCAGGTCGAGCTCGCCGACCGGCTCGGGCTGAACCCCAGCCACCTGGTCGGCTACCTCGACCGCCTGGAGGAGGCAGGGCTCGTCGCCCGCTCCCGCGACAGCGACGACCGGCGCCGCCAGATGGCCGAACTCACCACCACCGGCACGAAAACTGCGGTCGAACTCATCACTCACGCCATCACCAGCGAACGCGCCCAACTCAGCGCGCTCACCGACGCAGAGCTGAACACCCTCACCGCACTCCTGGCCCGTGTCGTCACCACTGACGACGACGGGTCTGTCAGTTAAACAATGAAGATGTTTCTGACGGCTTCGGCCGGCTCAGAAACATCTTCATTGTTATTCAGACAGTCCCCCTGACGATTGACCAGGAATCGGCAAATCTCAACAATCTCCTGGGCAGAAATAGCCAACTAGCAGTCACGAGACCCCGCGTTGATTGCATGGGCTGTCGATGAGTGGAGCCTATCTGGGTCGTGGAAAGCAGGCCGTTGCGGAGCGATCCTCGCCTGCTGGAGCCGCCCCCTCGGCTCCACTAGACGGTCCGCCCTTAGGCGCCGAGCGCGGTGATGATGTCGGCGATTGTGCCGGTCTCGGCGATTCGGGGGAAGGTGTGGGTGAGGGCGTGGTCGTGCGCGGCCTGGTCGGGGTCGGTGATGCCGTCGGCGGCGATGGTGACGTGGAGTCCGTGGTCGTAGGCGGCGCGGGCGGTGGATTCGACGGCCTGGCTGGTGGAGACGCCGGTGAGGACGAGCTGGGTGATGCCGCGCGTTTCGAGGTCGTCGAGCAAGCTGGTTCGGCCGAGGGCTCCCCAGCTGCTCTTGGTGATGGTGTGGTCGCTCTCGTCGGCGCGCAGCTCGGGCAGGAGCTGGGTGTACTCCTCGGGCAGCGTGATGCCTGCGGGGTCGCCGGCGTCGGTGCGTCCGGGGGCGGTGCCTGTGACCCGGACGATGATCACGGGGCGGGACTGCGCGCGGAACGCGTCGGCCAGCTCGGCCACGCGGGCGGCGACGGCGGGCACCGGCTCGATGGTCGGGGCGGCGGCTGCGGCGGCCTGCAGGTCGAGGATGACGAGGGCGGCGGTGTCATCGATAGCGGTGATGGGCATGGTGCTCTCCTTGCGTGGTCGTGCGGGCCCGAGGCCCGGGGTTGCGGTCAGGCGGCAGGGGCGGCGGTGCGCCCGAGCGTGCGGTCGAAGATCGAGATGCCGAGGAGGACGAGGCTGCAGCCGACCATGATCCAGGCGATGGTCGCGACGCCGGTGTCGGTGACGCTCGTGCGGTAGACGATGCCCGTGACGGCGGAGGAGGCAATGGACCCGAGGTAGCCGAAGGAGCGCATCAGGCCGGATGCCGTGCCGAGCTGCTCGGCGGTCGCCTGGCTGTAGAGGGCGAGCTGGTTGCTGCTGGCCGCGCCCTGGGCGAAGCCGAGGAGGATCGTGACCGCGAGGGTCATGACGAGCCAGGCCGGCGTGGGCAGGAAGAGGGCGGCGATGGCGGCGGCGATGCAGGCGGCGGCCGCGCCGATGACGGGTGCGCGCACCAGGTTGCGGCGCGAGAACGGGACGATGACGAGGCCGGAGACGAGGGTCATCGGGATGAGCAGGAGGCCGGAGCCGAGTTCGGACATGCCCTGGGATGCTTCCAGCCACTGGGTGATGCCGTAGAGGACGACGTAGCCGCAGAGCATGACGAGCCCGAAGCGGATGAGCGTGCGGGTCAGGGCGGCGTTGCGGCCCAGCAGCCGCACGTCGAAGAAGGGGGACTCCGCGCGCAGCTCCCACCAGATCTCGGCCGCCCAGAGCACGACCGTGGCGGCGAGCAGCGCCCAGTTCGGGGTCGGCAGGCTGGAGAGGAAGAGCAGCAGGCTGGTCATCGCCAATGCGAAGCCGAGGATTCCGGTCACGTCGAGGTCGGATGCGATGCGCCGCGCCGAGCGGCGCTCGATGGCCGCGTCCCGGGGTACCCATATCAGCGTCGCGATGAGCGCGATGAGCGCGACCGGCACGTTGACGAGGAACACCGACCGCCAGCCGAGGAACTGCACGAGCACGCCCCCGATCGGGAGCCCGAGAGATGCGGTGGCGACACCGGCGATCATGAGGCCGCCGAGCACCCCGCCCGGCGGCTTCTCGAGTCCCGCCGTGCGCGCGCGGCGGCGGATCAGGACCATCGCGGTCGGGTAAGCGCACGAGGTGCCCAGGCCGATCAGCACCCGGCTGACGATCAGCGCCAGCAGCCCAGGGGCGAGCCCGCCGGCGATCCCGCCGGCCAGGACGAGCAGGATGCCGGTGAGGAACACGCGCCGCGGCCCGAACACCTCGGCCGCCTTCCCCGCGGTGGGCTGCGCGATCGCGCTGGCGAGGTAGAGCGCCGAGACCAGCACCGCCGTCTGGCCGATCGAGACGTGCACGCCGGCCGCGATCGGCACGAGGGCCGTCGCGATCAGCGAGCTGTTGATCGGGTTCAGTGCCGAGCCGATGTACAGCGGCGTGGTGAAGCGCCAGTTGAACGGCTTGCTCAGGGTTGCGGCCGAAGCGGTTGCGGAATCAGACATAGAGGTGCTCCAGGCGCGCGGCGGGCGCGCTCGGCAGCACGCCGTCAGGCGCGCTGGTGGGAAGGAATTGGGTCAGAGGTACTGCGCGACGCGCTCGATCAGCGGCGCCGCGTCGTGGATGAGCCGGATCTCCTCCGGGCTGAGGTGCTCGCGCAGCGCAGCCGCGATGTTCTTGGTCGCCGCATCGCGGATGTCGTGCAGCTGGCCCGCGCCAGCCGACGTCAGCGAGAGCAGGAAGCGGCGACCATCGTCCGGGTCGGGCCGCCGCTCGATGAATCCCCGCGCCTCAAGTGCGGCCACCGTCGAGCCCATCGTCTGCGGAGTCACCTGATCCCACCGGGCAAGGCCTGCGATATTGTCCGGGCCGTTGCGATCTAGACGGGAAAGCACAGACGACTCCGGCGCGCTGAGATCAGAGCTGCGGCTATTGCGCATGCGCCGCTTCACCTGGCTCACAGCCCGGCGCAGCTCACCCGCCGTCGCTTCCACATCGATCTCATCCGGCATGTTTAGAAGGATACTCTTGCAAGATCATCCTTGCAAGTTTCGTCTTCCTAAATGCCTTCAAGAGACTCCCAAGCAACGACGAGCGCCGACAAGTTCGTGGCCAACTCCACTTTGCTGTGGCGTTTGACGAGCCATCTCTGGATGTCGCGGCCAATGTACCCATCAAGCGCCCTGGCGGCAGGTGCATGGGCGCGCACGGTCGCAGGCAGAGTCCAGTTTCGAGCTCATCTCTGTGATGAGGCAATGTGTGTGTTTGCGACTGACTGACCGCGCCTTTCAGCGGGGCTGACGATAGCCAGCCCCGCCGTGTTGCAGATACGGCCAAAGCGCTCGAACGCGAGCTTCGTGCTCGTGCCCGGCTCGTTGGCACGGAGTTCGGTCGCGCCCCGGGTTCGGTGGAGACGGGAGTTTCTTGACGCTACGCCGCGCCGTCGGCGCTGCCGCCGCGTACGACGCAGGAGGCGTTGTTTTCCCAGCCCCAGCCGTCTCCGTTGGAGTCGGCGTAGCTGCTGCTGGTGCAGTACGGGTAACCGTTGGGCGCCGTGCTGCTCGAGGAGCCAGTGGAACTGCTCGAGCCCGATGCGGCGGTGTCGGCGCTGCCGCCGCGTAGGATGCAGGAGGCGTTGTTCTCCCAGCCCCAGCCGTCTCCGTTGGAGTCGGCGTAGCTGCTGCTGGTGCAGTACGGGTAGCCGTTCGGCGCCGTGCTGCTCGTTGAACCCGATGAGCTGGACGAAGCGCCGGTGTAGACCGTGGCTACCTGCGGGGCGCGCGCCTTCAGACCATCGGTGCCGTTGATGAAGCGTTGGCCCCACGACGTCAGTGAACTCGCGTCGAAGTTGTTCAGCATGTCGAGCGCGGTGTCAGAGCCGCTATTGCCAGACCAGGACCACCCGAGCATGCCGACGCCCTCGCTGCGCGTGTAGCTCATGATGGTGTCGGCGTCCGGGTTGCCATCGGAATGCGTGTTGGCGAATTCGCCGACGATGAGTGCAAGCCCGCGGCTCGTGAACGAGTCGATGTACGACGTGACCTCGCTAGAGGTGGTGTATGACCCATACATGTGGACGTCGAAAACGACGTTGCTGTCAGCTGCCGCGACGGTTGGCGCGTTGTCGCGCATTGTCCCGGACCAGTCCTGCCCCCAATTCGGTGCGTCGACGAGCAACGTGTTCGCGATACCGGCGTTGCGCAGTGTGTGAATCGCCGCGATCGTGTCTGACGCCCACGAGCTGTAATTGTTGTTGCCGTATGGCTCATTGCCGATGTCGACCATGGCATAGGCCTCCTGCCCCTTGAGCGTCGAGGCGATGCTCACACCCAGTATTGGGCGGCCGTGGCGAGCGAGTATGCGCTGGTGTCGTCCCCGTAGCCGGTCGTGTCATGGTCCTCGAGGATGCAGACGAGGTCGTTTTGTTTGCACGACGCGATCACGCTTGCAACATCGGTGGCAGAAGTAGTTCCGTACCGCCCGCCACTCAGCACGACGCGCACCGTGTTGGCGCCGGCGGCGCGAATGTCTGCAAACGACGAGGTCTCGTTTGGGTACCACTGGTAAGGATCGTTGATTCCTTGCGGGATGAATACATTGCCGTTGGCGTCGTAGATGTGGCCGCCGCTGACCGAGAATCCGGTGTTGGCTGCATGCGCGGGGAGCGCAGAGAGGATCAATCCAGCGACGAGCGCTGTCAGGATGGCGGCCAGGCCTGCCATGCTTCGTTTCATCGGTAGTTCTCCTGACTGCGGGCATAGCGCCCGCACCTGGGTTGAGGTCGAACTGTCGGTTGACCTCGGTACAGGGCCGGGTGCTGATGGCGAGCACCCGGCCTTGGCTCATGTGCGGCCGGCTCGTCTTCGCGATGCCTGCAGACGAATGTGGGCCGGGCTCGGCCGGCGATTGCTGCTGCCGCCGATCTGAAGAGGGTGGCCGTGGAGCTGGGGAAGACCACCCGCAAGCCGTCGTAGTCCCCATAGAGCGTGCCGTCGTCGGTGAGGGCGGTCAGCAGCCAGAACTGGAAGCCGGACAGAGAGGGCGATTGCACGGCATCCACCCAGGTCTGGTACGACGCGTCTCGTGTTGCCTCGTCAGCGCTGGCTGGGGACTGCCCGATCGGGAGGCCGAACTCCCCGAGTACGACGGGCTTCCCGATCTTCGCAGCCGCGGCGGCGTGATCGGTGATCCACTTGGTGCCCCAACCGACGGGATCGGCAGTCTCGCCCCAAGTGACCGGGTAGAGATGGAAGGTTCCGTAGTCGATAGCGGGCAGCGAGGTGAGCTTCACCCAGTCGTTGCCCTCGTACCCGCCATACGGGTAATCGCTGGAGGTCTTGTCGAGTCCGAAGCCCTCGTCGCCGAGTGCGACGAGCTGATTGGGGGCGAGTCGCTTGACGAGCCGGCTCGCGGAATCCGCCCACTTCAGCAGCGGTGCGCCGCCTGTGTCTGCAAAGCCCGTTCCGGCCGAGCGGTTGCGAGGCTCATTGGCGAGCTCCCGGGTCATGATCGTCGGGTCGTCGCGGTAGGCGAGGCCGGTGTAGCGGTTCTTGCGTGTGATCAGGTACGTGACGTAGGCGTTGTAAGCGACACGTAACGCTGGAATCTACACGGCGCCTTACAGCCGACAGTCCGCCCACAGCGGAATATCCACTGGTCACCTCAAGTTGAGCCAAGTAGACTCAAGTTTTGAGAGGCGGGTGCCGCGCGGCATCCGTCGCCCACCGAAACCAGACCAGAAGGACCAAGCGCAACATGGCAAACATGCAGGGCGTGCCGCCGACGACCGACGAGGGGAAGAGCGCCCTCGAGCAGTTCGGCATCAACCTCACCGAGATCGCACGGCAGGGCAAGCTCGACCCGGTGATCGGGCGTGACTCCGAGATCCGGCGCGTCAGCCAGGTGCTGACCCGGCGCACCAAGAACAACCCTGTGCTCATCGGCGAGCCCGGCGTCGGCAAGACCGCCGTCGTCGAGGGGCTCGCGCAGCGCATCGTCGCGGGCGACGTCGCCGACTCGCTGAAGGGCAAGGAGCTGGTCAGTCTCGACATCTCCGCCCTCGTGGCCGGCGCGATGTACCGCGGCCAGTTCGAGGAGCGGCTCAAGGCCGTGCTCAAGGAGATCAACGAGTCCGACGGCAAGATCATCACCTTCATCGACGAGCTGCACACCCTCATGGGCGCGGGCGGCGGCGAGGGCTCGGTCGCGGCCGCGAACATGCTCAAGCCCATGCTCGCGCGCGGCGAGCTGCGCCTGATCGGCGCGACCACGCTCAACGAGTACCGCGAGTACATCGAGAAGGATGCCGCGCTCGAGCGCCGCTTCCAGCAGGTCTACGTCGGCGAGCCGACCGTCGAGGACACCGTCGCGATCCTGCGCGGACTGAAGGAGCGCTACGAGGCGCACCACAAGGTCGCCATCGCCGACTCCGCGCTCGTCGCCGCCGCGGTGCTCTCTAACCGCTACATCACGAGCCGCCAGCTGCCCGACAAGGCGATCGACCTGATCGATGAGGCCGCGAGCCGGCTGAAGATGGAGATCGACTCGAGCCCCGTCGAGATCGACGAGCTGAAGCGCGCCGTCGACCGCCTCAAGATCGAAGAGCTCGCCCTCAAGAAGGAGAAGGACGACGCGTCCCGCGAGCGCCTCGCGAAGCTGCGAGAGGACATGGCCGAGAAGCAGCGCGCGCTCGATGAGCTGCAGGCGCGGTGGGATGCCGAGAAGGCCTCCCTGCACTCGGTCGGCGACCTCAAGACGCAGCTGAACGAGGCCCGCATCGACCTCGACCGCGCGATGCGCGAGGGCGACTACCAGAAGGCGTCGAAGCTCAACTACGAGACCATCCCGGGCATCGAGAAGGCGCTCTCTGCCGCCGAGCAGGGCGAGGGTGCGGCATCCGCCCCCCGCATGGTCAACGAGCAGGTGACCGACGAGGACATCGCGGCCGTCGTCGCGCAGTGGACCGGGATTCCGGTCGACCGGCTGACGCAGGGCGAGACCGAGAAGCTCATCAACCTCGAGAGCGAGCTGCACCGTCGGCTGATCGGCCAGCAGGCCGCGGTGACGGCTGTGGCGGATGCCGTGCGGCGCTCCCGCTCCGGTATCAGTGACCCCAACCGGCCGACCGGTTCGTTCCTCTTCCTTGGGCCCACGGGTGTCGGCAAGACCGAGCTCGCGAAGGCGCTCGCCGAGTTCCTGTTCGACGACGAGAAGGCGATCGTCCGCATCGACATGAGCGAGTACGGCGAGAAGTTCTCGGTGTCTCGGCTCGTCGGCGCTCCCCCCGGATATGTCGGTTACGAGCAGGGTGGCCAGCTCACCGAGGCCGTGCGGCGGCGCCCCTACTCGGTGATCCTGCTCGACGAGGTCGAGAAGGCGCACCCCGAGGTGTTCGACGTGCTGCTGCAGGTGCTCGACGACGGGCGCCTCACCGACGGCCAGGGGCGCACGGTGGACTTCCGCAACACGATCCTGATCCTCACCTCGAACCTGGGGTCGCAGTTCTTGACGGATGCCTCGCTGAGCGACACCGAGAAGCGCGACGCCGTGCAGGCGATGGTGCGCCAGGCGTTCAAGCCCGAGTTCATCAACCGCCTCGACGACATCGTCATCTTCGACGCGCTCAGCCAGGAGCAGCTCGGCGAGATCGTCTCGCTCTACGTCGACCGGCTGCAGCGCCGCCTGCAGGAGCGCCGCCTCGACGTCGGCGTCACTCCCGACGCGCGCGCCTGGCTCGCCGAGCGCGGCTACGACCCGGTCTACGGCGCGCGCCCGCTGCGCCGCCTCATGCAGCACGAGATCGACGACAAGCTCGCGACCGCGCTGCTTCGCGGTCAGATCCACGACGGCGACGTCGTGCGGGTCGACGTCGCGGAAGACGGCGAGGGCCTCACCGTCAGCGCGGGCGAGAGCCTGCCGCCGCTCGACCTCGATGCGGAGGCGTCGGCCATCTAGCGCCGCGCCGCCGCGTGGGGCTCAGCCGCGCGACGGGTAGTTGCCCTGCAGGGCGATGATGTAGTTCACCGCGAGGCTCGGCGGCAAGTTGTTGTGCGGCAGGCCGCCGCCGGCGGGCAGAACGGCCGTGGGCGACAGCGTCGCCGTCGATGTGCCAGGGGCCGCGTAGGCGGGCACCGGCGCGCGGCCCGCGCGCGGCTCAGCGAAGATCGCCCCGCTCGGCGAGCCCTGCGTTCCGACCGCGGCGACGGCGGTGGCGGCGTGCGTGTGGGCGGGCAGCTGAGCCTGCGACAGGGTGACGGACTCGGCGCCGCCGCTCTCCCCCACGCTCCGCGCGGTGAGCCCCGGCCCCGCGCCCTGCCCGAGCGCTGCCGCGCCGTTGAGGTTCGGCAGGGCGAAGGTGCTGGTGCCGTTCCCGCCGTACTGCGTGCCGAGGATGCTGAACAACGCCGTGTTCTGGGCGATCGGCAGCAGCTGCCCGTTGCAGAGCGCCCACCCCGACGGCGCGAAGTTGAAGCCGACGGCGCGGATCTCTCCGATGTACTGGTCAGTCGCCATGGGATGCCTTTCGTGCGGTGGCGCTCAGTCGCGGGAAGGGAAGACGCCGGTGAGCGCGATGCAGTACTGCAGCGCGAGGAACGGCGGCATGTTCTCGTGCGCCTGGCCTCCGCCGAACAGGCCGAGCTCGGACGGCGCGAAGGTATCGCTGCCCGGCCCGCTCGTGAACTGCGGCGAGCCGCCGGCAGCCGGCAGCGCCCCCGACGGCGTCGTCTGCGTTGCGGAAGTCGCGACGTGGGCAGCATGGGTGTGCTGCGGGATCTCGGTGACGGTGAGGGTATGGCGTTCCTCGCCTGCCTGCTGCCCGAGGGGCCAGTTGTCGCCCTGGCCGACGGCGACACGGCCGTTCAGGTTGGGAAGGGCGAACGTCACCCGGCCGTCGCCGCCGTAGCTCGTGCCGAGCAGCGAGAACAGCGCCGTGTTCTGGCTGATCTGCAGCAGCTGCCCGTTGCACGCCGCCCACCCCCGGGGAGTGAAGGGGATCGAGAAGAGGCGGATCTCGCCGACGAAGGGGTCCATGCTGTTCCTCGCTCAGTTGCTGCTCGGGAAAACGCCCGCGACGGCGATCATGAAGGTGAGCCCGAGGAAGGGCGGCATGTTCTGGTGGGGCTGGTTGCTGCCCGTCGTATCCAGCGTCTGCACCGCCAGATTGACGGTGGACCCACCCGGCGCCGCGAAGCCCGAGACGGATGCCTGCGCATAGACGTTGCCCGCGGGCGACGATGTCGTCGCAGCACCGCCCGCGGCGAATCCGTGCGCGTGCGCGGGCAGCTGCGTCGGCAGCACCAGCACCGCCTCAGCGCCACCCGTCTCGCCGAGCACCCGCGTGGTCAGCCCGGCGCTGGAACCGGCGCCGAGGGGAATGCGGCCGCGCAGGTCGGGCAGATTGAAGGTCGTCACGCCGTCGCCGCCGTACGTCGTGCCGATCAGCTGGAACAGCACCTCGTTGTCGGAGATCTGCAGTTCCGAGCCGTCGCAGAGCGCCCAGCCGGTGGGGGCGTAGCTTCCCGCGAACACGCGGATCTCGCCGACATAGGGCGTGCTCATGATGCCGCTCCTTCCGTCTGCGCCGTGCTCTGCTCCGTGCTCTGCGCGGCGTGCCGCGCCGCCGGGGTGAAGGCGGTCATGCCCGTGAGATCACGGCTTGGGCGGTGGTGCGCTGCTGCTGCGTCACCGGCGACAGATAGAGCTCGACGGGTGTGGCGAGGCCGTGGAAGGCGACGATGCCGTCGACGGGCACGGGCGTCGCGAACAGCAGGCTGTAGCGGTCCTCATCGCCGGCGGTCGCCTGCGGCAGGTCCTGCACCGCGCTGAGCCGCAGCGCCCGAAGGCCGCCGTGGCCGCTGACCGCGACCTCGGCACCGACCAGCCCGAGCCACGCCGAGCGACCGGGCACGGATGCCGGGGAAGAAGCCGCCTCGCTCGGCTTCGCGGCCGCGTCGCGCCTGATCATCGGAGCAGCGGCCACTGCGGCACCTGCGCCGACCACTCCGAAGAGGGCCGCTCGGCGGGTCACTCTGATCATCGGGCTCACTCGCGAGTGGGGCGCCCGGGCAGGCGCGGCTTGATGGGTCGTCGGAATCCTAAGCGCTCGAGAGCGCACCCCTCAGCGCCGGAAATGCGAATGACACTCCGATTGGGGGGCCGCGCAGGTTTCCCTCGCCGTGCACGGTGTCTCGATAATCAACACAGATCCCGAAGGAGACTCAGGTGAGCCGGCGCCAGCCCACGCACGTCCTCCGCGCGCCGCGCACGCTCTCGCTGATCGCCCGCATCGTCGCGGCATCCGTCATCGCCGCCACGGCCTTCGTCGCCGTTCCCGTTCTCGCTCCGGCCGCGCCGGCACGGGCCGCCGCCCCCACGCCGATCCCGGTCACGACGCTCGCCGACAGCGGCCCGGGCAGCCTGCGCGCGGCGCTCGCCACGGCGGAAAGCGGCGTCGTCGGGGGCACGAGCTACGACATCGTCTTCGACGCGGGCCTCGCCGGCGGCACCGTCGCCCTCGACAGCACGCTGTCGCTGTCGCCCGCCGGTCCGCCGCCCGCGGGCACCACCGTGGCGATCGAGGGCCCCGGCCCTGGCGGGGTGGTCGCCCTCGACGGGCAGGGCCAGCACCAGATCCTCAGCCTCGACGGCAACTTCGCGGGCGGCCTGAACGTCTCGATCAGCGGCGTCGACTTCAACAACGGCCATGACGCGCTCTACGGAGGCGGCGCGATCATCGGCGGCAGCGCGACGGCCCCGACCGCCGACACGCTGACCCTCATCGGCGACACCTTCCGCAACAACTCGAGCAGCGGCCCGAACACGCCCGGCGGCGCGGTGCAGTTCGTCGGCGGGATCCTGTCGGTCAGCGGCGGCGGCTTCTCCGGCAATTCGGCCGAATCGGGCGACCCGTCGCAGCTCAGCGACGGCGGCGCGATCTACTACGCGAGCTCGGGCTCCGCGCCGGGCCAGTCGTTCACCGCATCGGCCACCTCGTTCGAGCAGAACAGCAGCAACGGCAACGGCGCCACGATCACCATCGGCGAGTTCAACAACGTCTCGCCGCACGTCGCCATCAGCAACGCGCGCTTCATGGACACGGGCGATACGGATGCCGGGTCGGCCGTCTTCGCAGGCGCCGGAGTCGTCCAGCTGAAGAACAACATCTTCGACCCGGGCTCGGGCCCGAGCCCGATGCTCGCCCTCGGCGGGGCCACGCTCACGTCGAGCGGCGACTTCTTCCTCGGCGGGGGCACGCCGCTCGTCAAGGGCGCGAGCGACGCTGCGGTGACGAGCACGAACGACTACTGGGGTTGCGACAGCGGCCCCGGCGCCGCCGGCTGCGCCTCCGCCGGCTCGGCGAGCGTCGCCGGGTTCCTGAGATTCGCCGGAGCGAGCGCCGATGCCACCGTCACTCCCGGCGGAAGCACCACCGTCAGCGCCCTGTTCGCCCGGTCGGACGGCGTGCCGCTCACCGCCTCCGACGTGCCGCTCGCACTCACCTCCTCGGCGCAGCTCGCACTCACGCCGTCGGCCGGGCAGGTCTCGCAACCGCAGGCCGCCGCGAACAACGGTGCAGGGGCGTCCGCGACGTTCACGGCGCCCAGCGCACTCGGACCCGTGACCATCGACGTCGCGGTCGACGGCGCGCACGTCGGGACCATCGCGCTCTCGGTCGCGCCGCCGCCGGCGCCCGTGATCACCACGCAGCCCACCGATCAGTACGCGGCGGTCGGCGCAGACGCCACCTTCAGCATCGACGTCACGGGCAGCCCGCAGCCGGTCGTGCAGTGGCAGCGCTCGACCGACGGCGGCGCGAGCTGGACGGACTTCGGTGCCGCCGGCCCCGGTCCTTCGTCGACCATCACGGCGAGCTCTGTCACGGCATCCGATGATGGAACGCGGTTCCGCGCGGTCGTGTCGAACACGGGGGGAGCCGTGACCAGCGCGGTCGCCACGTTGCACGTCGGCACCGCGCCGGTGATCGACGTGCCGCACACGGTCTACCTCACGTCCCCGACGCAGACCACGTCGTTCACGGTGAGCGCTGCTGAGCTGCAGTTCGTCACCGTCAGCCCGGCCGGCCCGCACACGAGCGTGGCCGTCGGCGCGGACGGCGCCTCCGGCCAGTTCGACGTTCCGGCGGCCCCCGGCGCCACGACCATTGTCACGATCACCGCCGGGAGCAAGTACGGCACGACCACGAAGCAGGTCGCGGTGGTCGTCATGATCGCGCCGACGGTGACGACCCAGCCGAGCGGTGTCGTCACCACCCCAGGTCAGAGCGTCTCGTTCGTCGTCGCGGGTTCGGGCTACCCCCAGCCGACGGTGACGTGGCAGGTCTCGACCGACGGTGGCCGGACGTTCGCCGACGTCGCCGGCGCGACGTCGGACACGCTCAGTGTCACCGCCGCGCTCGCTGACGACGGCACGCTCTATCGCGCGGCGCTGACCAACCAGGCAGGCACGACGTACTCGAACACGGCGACGCTCGCCGTCGGCGTCGCGCCCACCCTGACGAGCCCGACCTCGCTGACCGCGGTCGTCGGTCAGGCGCTCGACTTCCCGATCACGGCGGATGCCGGAATCGACGCGCTCGACGTCGTCGGCACGCTGCCCGCCGGGCTCGCCTACGATTCGGCAGCACACGCGATCACCGGAACGCCGACGGCCGCCGGCGATGCGACGGTCACGCTCACCGCGCACAATGTGTTCGGCACGGGGCCGAGCCAGACGCTCTCGATCGAGGTGCAGCAGCCCGCAGCGGTGACGCAGCAGCCGGCATCCGCCACCGTCCTCGCCGGTGACACGGTCACCTTCACCGCTGCGGGCAGCGGCTTCCCGGCCCCGGCGGTGCGGTGGCAGCGGTCCGACGACGGCACGAGCTGGGCCGACGTCCCCGGTGCCACGAGCGCGACGCTCTCCTTCGCGAGCGCCGCGGCCGACGACGGGGCGCAGTTCCGTGCGGTGTTCACGAACGCCGCGGGCAGCGCCGCCACGGCGCCCGCAACCCTGACCGTGCACGCTCCGGTGGCGATCACGTCCGCGCCCAGTACGGGATTCGTGCGCTTCCGCTCGGGCACGACGGCGCAGATCACGACCAGCGGCACCGGGCCGATCACGCTGACGCTCAGCGGCGCACTGCCCGCCGGACTCACCTTCACCGACAACGGCGACGGCACCGCGACCATCGGCGGCACGGCGACCGCGCCGCCGGGGCGGTTCCCGCTCACGGTGACCGCACACGGATTCGGCCCGGATGCGACGGCGCAGCTCATGGTCACGGTGACCGCACCGCTCAGCTGGGCACTGCCCGGGCTCGCCCCCGTGAGCTATGACGGGCTCCTCGCGGGTGTACCGGCCGTGCTGCACCGCGGCGACACGATCACGGTCAGCGGCACCGGCTTCGCGGCACTGTCTGCGGTGCAGCTGGCGGTGTACTCGACGCCCGCTCTGCTCACCACGGCGACGACGGATGCCTCTGGGGCCTTCACCGCGACGGTGACCGTGCCCGACTCGCTCGCCGACGGGGCGCACACCATGGTCGCCCTGGGCTCGACGCCCGCCGGGGCCGAGCGAACGCTCGGCGCACGGTTCACGATCCCTGCGGCCGCAGCCGGGTCGGCCGCGTCGGCGCACGCCGCCGTACCGGCCGCGGGTGCGCTCGCCGCGACGGGCGCCGCGGACGACGGCGGACAGCTCCTGATCTACGCCGCCGTGCTCCTCGTCGCCGGACTGCTCGTGCTCATGCGCCGCCGGCTGTTCGCGAGACGGTCGGGCCGCAGCTGAGAGTCGGCTTTCCGGCGGCTGATTAACAGGCGCCCGTGCCAGAAATGAGCATGGACAACAACGACCGTCGCCTGATCGACGATCTCGCCACGGAAATCAGTAAGGCTCAGCCCGTCACCAAGGACCCGGATGCCGCGCAGGTGATCGCCCAGCGCATCGCCGCCCAGCCCGACGCCGTCTACCTGCTCACGCAGGCCGTGCTGCTGCAGCAGGAGGGACTGCGCCAGGCGCAGGCGCAAATCCAGCAGTTGCAGGCGCAGCAGCGCCAGCAGCAGAACCGCGGCGGCGGGCTCTTCTCGGGGCTGTTCGGCGGCGGGGGCGGTTATCAGCAGCCGCAGTACGCGCCGCCGCAGTACGCCCAGCAGCAGCCGTCATACGCGCAGCGCGGCAGCTCGAGCTTCCTCGCGCAGGCGGCGTCGAGCGCGGTCGGCATCGCCGGCGGGCTCTTCCTCTTCGAGGGCATCTCGAACCTGTTCGGCGGCGACGGCTTCGGCGGCGGCCAGGACCAGGCCTTCGAGCAGGGCTATGACCAGGGTTACGACAGCGGCTTCGACCAGGGCCAGGGCCAGGCGGATGCCGGTCAGGGCTTCAACGACCAGAGCGGTTTCGACCAGGCCGGCTGGGACGGCGGCGGCTTCGACGGCGGCGGCGACTGGGGTATCTGACCCCGCGCACCTCATCGCGTCGCCGCTTTCGGGCCCAAAACTCGGTTCTTGGGCCCGAAAGCGGCGACGCGACGTGTGGTGGCGCGCCTACCGGCCCGCCGCGTAGCCCTGCACGCCGCGCGGGTTCGCAGCCGCCCACAGAGTGCCGGTGGCGGGCTCGCGACCGACCGCCGAGAGGCGGCCGAGCGACCAGTCGCCGGGCACGGTGATGCGGTGCCCCCGCTCGCGCAGTTCGGCGAGGACGGATTCCCCGACACGGCCCTCGATGATGAGCCCCGCCGGCTCCCACACGCGTGGCCAGAAGCTCGACAGGTGGCTCGTCGTGTGGAACGCGGGGGCGTCGATCGCGGCCTGCGGGTCCCACCTGCCGACCAGGATCCGCAGCAGAGCGGGCAGCTGCCACTGGTCCTGCTGGTCGCCGCCCGGCGTGCCGAGCGTGAGCAGCGGGGCGCCCTCGGAGTCGGAGACGAACGTCGCCGACAGGGTCGTGCGCGGGCGCGCGCCCGGGCGCAGAGCGCTCTGCGAGGACTCGTCGAGCCACGACATCTGCAAGCGCGTGCCGAGGCAGAAGCCCAGCTCGGGGATCGTCGGCGACGACTGCAGCCAGCCGCCCGAGGGTGTCACGGTGACGACGTTCCCCCAGGCGTCGATGACGTCGAGGTGGCAGGTGTCGCCGCGGGTCTGGCCGGTGCTGTCCGTGGGGAGCTCGAGCCCGGCATCCGTCTCCTCCGGCTCCTCGTCGATGTCGTCGACGAGCCCCGTCTTGCCTGCCCCGATCTCGCCCTTCAACTCGACCGGGGGCCGTCCGTCGGGTGAGCCGGGCCGCAGCTCGGCACTGGCCCGCTCGCCGATCAGCGCAGCGCGCGCCTCGGCGTAATCCGCGGACAGCAGCGTCGCGAGCGGCACGTCGACGAACGCGGGGTCGCCGTACCAGGCATCCCTATCGGCGAGCGCCAGCTTCTCGGCCTCGACGATGACGTGGATCCCGAACGCCGTCGACGGGTCGAGGTGCTCGTCGGCGAGCCCGTGCAGCCTCCCGTACGCCTCGAGGATCGCGAGCATCTGCAGCAGCACCGGCCCTTGCCCCCACGGGCCCGTCTTCGCGACCGTGTACCCCCGGAAATCAAAGGTGACCGGGTCTTCGTCACCCGGCTGGAAGTCTGCGAGATCGGATGCCGCGAGCACACCTGCGTGATCGCGGCCGTCGCTGTGACGGTGCGGGGTGGCGGCGAAGGCCTCCATCGCCTGGGCGACGAACCCGGTCTTCCAGGCGGCCCGAGCCGCCTCGATGCGGGCGACCCGCGTGCCGCTGTCGGGACCGGCGGCGAGCAGTCGCAGCAGCACCTGCGCGTAGGCGGGGTTCGTGATGATCTGCCCGGGGCGCGGGGCGTTGCCCTCCGCGTCGAGCCAGAGTGCGGCGGACGACGTCCAGTGCGAGCGGAACAGCGGCGCGATGCGCTCGATCGTCGTGACGACGGCGGGGGCGACTGGGTGGCCGTCGGTCGCGTAGCGAATCGCGTAGGCGAGCACCTCGTCGAGCTCCCAGGTGCCGTGCTCGGCGAGCAGCCAGAGCCAGGCATCCACCGCCCCCGGAACGGCGGCGGCCAGCGCACCGGCGCCGGGCACATCGCTGAGTCCCTCGACGTCGCGGTAGTGCTCGATGGTCGCGCGCGCGGGCGCGGCGCCCTGGCCCATGAAGACACGGACTCCTGTGGCATCCGTCGCGTACAGGCCCGTCAGGTCGCCGCCCGGACCGTTCAGGTGCGGCTCGACGACGTGCAGCACGAAGCCGGCCGCGACGGCCGCGTCGATCGCGTTGCCGCCGCGCTCGAGCACCGACTGCGCGGTCGCCGTGGCGAGCCAGTGCGTCGAGGCGGCCATGCCGAAGCTGCCGCGCAGGGTGGGCCGGGTCGTGAAGGCGTCGGGCGTGGTGAAGGCCATGCCCCTCACGGTACCGTCAGCGCATGGCCCGTCGCGCCGCCCTGACCCAGAAGCAGCTCGCGCTCCACGCCGACGAGCTCGGTTTCGAACCGCGCCGTGCCGTGCGCTGGCTCTCGCCGTCGCAGTTGATCAACTCGGGCGTGCAGGTCGCGATCGCGCAGCAGTTCGCCGACTTCGCCGACCGCCGCGATGTGCAGGCCGCCTACCCGCAGGGGGTCATCGCGATTGACGGCAGCGAGTCCGACGACGAGCTCTGGTTCGACTTCGTCGCCGACCTCGGCGACGGCTTCGACGCCACCTATACGATCGCCCACCTGCTCGCCGAGCCGCAGCTCACGGTTCGCGAGGCGGCGGACGAGGACGGCGAGCGGATGCTTCCGCGCGGATCCCTGCTCGTGATGGGCGGCGACGAGGTGTATCCGACCGCCTCCGATCGGGCGTACGCCGACCGCACGCTGGGGCCGTACCGTGCGGCGTCCGCCGATCTGCCGCGCCGCTCGGGCACCCTGCTCGCGCTGCCCGGCAATCACGACTGGTACGACGGGCTCGCCGCCTTCCTGCGCCTGTTCGCGCGCGGCCTCGACTTCGGCGCGTGGCGCACGGTGCAGCGGCGCAGCTATTTCGCGGTGAAGCTGCGGCCGAAGTGGTGGCTCGTCGCGGTCGACGCGCAGCTCGGCACGACCCTCGACGCCCCGCAGCTCGACTACTTCCGCAGCACGCTCTGGCCGGAGCTCGCCGAGGGCGACGCGATCATCCTGTGCACGGCCTCGCCCTACTGGGAGACGACGCCCTACGACGCCGACGCGTTCGACACGACGGGGTGGTTCGAGAAGAACATCCTGCGCAACAGGCTGAGCGACCCGGGCGACCCGAACAGCCCGCTCGTGCCGACGGGCGCGAAGGTGCGGCTGTGGCTGTCGGGCGATCACCACCACTACTCGCGGTATGAGCAAACGGATGCCTCGACCGGCGACGCCGCAGCACCCGACCCCCGCCGCACTCAGCTCATCACGAACGGTCTCGGCGGCGCCTACACGATGGGCATCGACCGCCTCGCGCCGAGCCTGCAGCTGCCCGACCCGCAGTCTCGCCCGGCGCCCGAGCCCGATGAGGTCGTCGACTTCCAGGCAGGACGGGTGCGCTTCCCCGGCCCGAAGCTCGCCCGCCGCATGAACGGCCTGCTCGCGTCGCCGCTCACGCGGTACTGGCTGCCGCGCCGGAATCCGCTCTTCGCGACCTCGATGGGCATCGGCATGCTGCTGCTCGTCGGGGTGCTCTGGCTCGGGGATCTCGCCGTGCGCGCCTTCCACGTGCACTGGGCGGATTCCACGCGCGCGGCCTGGGGCGACGCGCTGATCGCGATCGCCGTGGTGTTCGTCGTGCTGCCGCTGGCGGCCGTGCTCGCGTCGGGGTACACGAGCTGGCGCCGCGGGCGCGCCCGGCGCCGCCGCGGTGCGCGGGTGCAGCGCGAGCAGGGCTTCGGAGTGCTCAGCTTCGTCGTCGCGTACCTCTCGGCGCTGGTCATCGTCGGCGGACTGTTCCTGCTCTCGGCCGTCGATCTCTGGGACCTGTGGGGCGTCGCGTGGATCGCGATCATCGCCGTCGTCGGCGGCCTGCTCGGCAGCCAGGCCTTCGCGCTCGTGGTGCTGTTCTCTCCACCGAGCGCGATCGGCGACTTCAAGGCGACGGGTCTCGCCTACGAGGACGGCAAGGGATTCCTGCGGGTCCACCTCGACCCGGCATCCGATTCGCTCACCGTCTACCCGATCGTGATCGACCGCACCGTGCACTCCTGGTCGCTCGACCCGCTGCCGGGCAGCGCGGCATCGCCGGTGCCGGCGTCGGGCGAGTGGCCGGTGCCGCGCCTCATCGAGGATCCGATCATGGTCGCGCGCGAAGGCTTCGGCGGCTCGGCGCTCGCGTGATCGTGATGTGTTTAGATCATTTGTTCGATAAATATTGGGGAATTTCTTCCATTACTATCGAATCTATGATAGCCTGACTTTGTTGGTTCAAGCAGGCGCGGGGGTGCATGATGGGGGCGTTCGGGCAGAGCATCGCGGAAGCCTCCGCATGCGTGGGCTCAGTCTCCCCGACGGCACTGACACTGCTGAGCGATGACCAGCTGGTCGGTGCCGCCCAGGTGGTGGAGGCTCTCGCGCGTCAGGTCGAGGCGCTGCAACTCGGCGTCGCCCGCGAAGTGGACAACCGCACCGACGAGACCCTCGGCGAGGACTCTCTGGCGCGCAAGCTCGGGGCGAAGAAGCCCTGGGGTGCTTTGGAGACCGTGACCCGCACCTCTGCGAAAGACGCGCACGCCCGGGTGTTGGAGGCGCGCAGGCTGGCGAAGCTGCCCGTCATCGAGGCCGCCGTCGAGCGGGGTGTGCTGGGGCGGGCGCAGGCGGCGGCGATCATCGAGCCGCTCACCGAGTCCGTCGACCGCGCCGAGACCGCCCTGGTGGCCGCCGCGTGCGAGAACCTGATCGAGCTGTCCCGGGTGCTGCCGGCCACGGCGGTCGTCGAGGCCGCCGAGGCGTGGAAGCTCATCCTGGATCCCGACGGGGTGGAGCCGGTCGAGAAGGCCGCCGTCGAGAAGCGCTTCTTCCGCCTCGGCCGCGCCAAAGACGGTCTCGTGAAGGTCTCGGGGCTTCTCCCGGTCGAGCAGGCCGCCGCCCTCCGCGCGGTGCTGGATGCGTACGTGAACCCCCGCGCCGGGGCATCCGTCGCGTTCACCCCGAACACGGACGAAGCAGACGAGCCCGACGAGCCCGACGAGGCCGCCGGGGCGACCAAGCCGCTGCTGGTCGTCACCGAGACTCAGCCGCCTGCCGACACCCGCTCACCCGATCAGAAGCGCGCCGATGTGCTGCACGCCGTGTTCGCCGCAGCCGCCCGCGCCCCCGAGACGCCAACCATGGGCGGGGCGCACCCGACGATCCTCGTCGTGGTGCCGCAGGAGGACTTCGAGGCCGGTCGCGGCGCAGCCCGCATCGATGGCGAAGATCAGCCGATCTCGGCGGAGTCCGCGCGGCGCATCGCCGAGTCCGGCGGCTACCAGGAAGTGATCGTCGGGCCGACGGGCAAGATCCTCAACCTTGGCGACACCCAAAGATGCGCCTCGCCCCAGCAGCGCCGCGCACTCGCCGTCAGAGACAAAGGCTGCGTCATCCCAGGGTGCACCATGCCCGCCCGGTGGTGCGAAGTGCACCACATCGTGCCCGACCGGGACGGCGGCCCCACCGACATCGGGAATCTCACCCTGCTTTGCTGGTTCCACCACTTCACCATCGACACCGGGCCGTACCGGATCCGCATGGGCGACGACGGCACCCCCGAGATCAGATGGGTCTTCGGCTCACACGCCACCGAATGGGTCAAGGCCGTCCACACCGCCAAGCGCGATCTCACGCCTGCCGCCTGAACCGCGGGGCACAACTCTGCCCCAACCGGCATTCAGGTAGTGGCGGCGAGACGCCGCCCGCCCGTGGTGGCGCGGGCCCGCAGCTCGTCGAGCAATTCGGCATCCCGAGTGCCCGGCTCGGCCGAGTAGAGCACAATGCGCAGATCGCTGCCGTCGATGGTGAGCACGTCGCAGTCGAGCGTGATCGGGCCGAGCTCCGGGTGCACGACCGTCTTGCGCGAGGGGCTGTTCGGCGCGGCCTCGTAGCGGCTCCAGAGCTCGGCGAACCGCGGATTCACCTCGCGCAGCGCTGCCGCGAGCTCGGCGACGGCGCGGTCGTCGGGGTAGCGGTCGGCGGCGCGGCGCAGATCGGCCACCATCTCGCGCTCGAAGGCATCCGCTTGCGCGGCATCGCGCTCCACGCGCGAGCCGCTCACCTGCTCCGTGGCGAAGTAGCGCCAGATCAGGTTCCGGGCTCGAGCGTCGAGGGCCGCGGGGTCGCCGAGCAGCTCGGCCCACAGCGGGTTCCACTGCACGGTGTCCCACGCGGCGGTGAACACGGTGAGCGGGGTGTCCGACATTCGGTCGATCATGAGCTGCACGCCGCGCGGCACGCCCCGCGGCACCGAGCCGGAAGGCGGCGGCACCGCGCCGGCCAGCCGGTAGAGCAGCTCGCGTTCGCCCGACCCGAGCCGCAGCGCCCGTGCGAGCGCCCCGAGCACCTGGGGCGACGGATTCGTGGCGCGACCCTGCTCGAGCCTGATCAGGTAGTCGACCGAGATGCCGACCAGCAGCGCGAGCTCCTCACGGCGCAAGCCGGGCACGCGGCGATCGCCGCCGGACGGCAGGCCGGCCTCGACCGGCGTGACGCGCTCGCGCCACGCGCGCAGAGCAGCGCCGAGTTCAATGCCGGGTGATGCCACGCCTCCAGTTTGCGCCGCGCTGCTCAAGCCCGGCTGGTACTGCGAGTCCTACGGCGCACGGGAGCCTGGGGCATCCATGCCCGCGCAGCGAAGCTCGACGCATGACAACAACTCTGATCACCGGGGCCAACAAGGGCCTCGGCTATGAAACTGCCCGCCGTCTGATCGCCGCCGGGCACGACGTGTGGATCGGCGCGAGGGATGCCGAGCGCGGGCGGGCCGCCGCGGAGGAGCTCGGTGCCCACTTCGTCCAGCTCGACGTCACCGACGACGCCTCGGTCGACGCCGCCGCCGAGACGCTGCGCACCGAGGTCGGCCGGGTCGACGTCCTGATCAACAATGCCGGCATCAGCGGTGGCCGTGTGCCGGCCGCCGAGGTCACCGCCAACCACGTGCGCATGGTCTACGAGACCAACGTGTTCGGAATCGTGCGCGTCACCCACGCCTTCCTGCCGCTGCTCGAGGCGGCCGAAGCACCGTCGGTCATCAATGTGACCAGCGGGCTCGGCTCATTCCACCAGATCACCGAGACCGAGTGGGGCCGCTACGGCTCCGTCACCTACAGCTCGTCGAAGTCGGCGGTGACGATGCTCTCCGTGCAGTACGCGCGGGCCCTGCCCGGCATCCGTTTCAACGCCGTCGATCCCGGCTACACCGCGACCGACTTCAACCGGCGCCAGGGCACCCAGACCATCGAGGAAGGGACGGATGCCGTCGTGCGCCTCGCGACCCTCGGCGGCGCCGCGCCGACCGGCACCCTCACCGACCGCAACGGGACCGTGCCCTGGTAGGCCCCAGCCCTAGGCTGGAAGCCATGCACGCGACGACGATCTACGGCAAGAACGACGTTCGATACGAAGAGGTCCCGAAGCCCGAGTTGGTGAGGGGCACGGATGCCGTGGTGAAGGTCGTCGCGGCGTGCGTGTGCGGCTCAGACCTGTGGCGCTACCGCGGCATCGCGCCGGTGCCGCGCCCGGCGCGCATCGGTCACGAGTTCGTCGGCATCGTGGAATCCGTCGGCTCCGACGTGTCCAAGATCAAGGTCGGCGATTTCGTCATCGCGCCGTTCTACGACTGCGACATGACGTGCGTGAACTGCAGGAACGGCTTCACCACCTCGTGCCTCGAGATCGGCTGGTGGGGCGGCAAGGACCACTGGGGCAACGACCTGCCGGGCGCGCAGGGCGAATACGTGCGCGTGCCGCACGCCGACGGCTCGCTCGTCGCGACGCCGACGCTGCCGACCGACGAGCTGATCCCGCACCTGCTCACCCTCGCCGACGTGTTCGGCACCGGCCACCACGCCGCGGTCTCGGCCGGAGTGAAGCAGGGCTCGACCGTCGCTGTCGTCGGCGACGGCGCCGTCGGACTGCTCGGCGTGCTCGCCGCCCGCCGACTCGGCGCAGCCCGCATCGTGCTGATGTCGCGCCACGAGGACAGGCAGAACCTCGGCCTCGACTTCGGCGCGACCGACATCGTCGCGACTCGCGGCGACGAGGGCATTCAGGCCGTCAAGGACCTGTTCGGCGGGATCGGGGCGGATGCCGTGCTCGAGTGCGTCGGAACGAAGGACTCGATGGACCAGGCGCTGCGCACCGCCCGCCCCGGCGGCCAGGTCGGCTTCGTCGGCGTGCCGAGCGGCGGCCCCGAGCTGCCCGTGCGCCAGCTGTTCAACTCGAACGTGGGGGTGCGCGGCGGCATGGCGCCGGTGCGCAACTACATCGACGAGCTGCTGCCCGAAGTGTGGAACGGCTCACTCAAGCCGGGTCGCGTCTTCGACCTCGAGCTGCCGCTCTCCGAGGTGGCCGAGGCCTACGCCGCGATGGACGAGCGCCGCGCGATCAAGGTTCTGCTGAAGCCTTAGCGGCGCGCTTCTCTTTGGCGCGGTCCACCGCCGAGTAGACGACCGTGTATCCGGCGTAGGTGAAGAGCAGTCCCGCAGCTGTCGGGATGATCCACGCCCGGTTGCCCTGCGTGTTGACGAGGTCGTTCACCCAGCCGAGGCCCGGGATCGAGTACCAGAGCTTCGCGCGCACCTGCTTGCCGAGCACCGGTGCATCGGCGGCAGAGTTCGCATCGCCCTGCGTCTCGAAGATGAGATTGCCGCTGCTCAGGTGCGTGATGCCGATCACCCGGTGCGTGACGAGGGTCGGGTCATTGGGGTACGGCTGGAACGAGATGATGTCGCCGATGTGGATTTCGCCCAGCTGCTGCGGCGCGAGAGGCCGCACGACGGCCATCGTGCCGGGCGGCAGGGCAGGCTCCATCGACGAGCTGAGCACCGTGAGCGGCACCGACCCGGTGAGCTTCGGAAGAGCGACGGCGACGACCCCAATGCCCAGGATGATCGCGAGCAACCCGGCGGTCAGCCCGTAGAAGAGCCAGTACCAGGCACCGTGCT
Organism: Gryllotalpicola koreensis; assembly: GCF_039538185.1. Classification (NCBI taxonomy): domain Bacteria; kingdom Bacillati; phylum Actinomycetota; class Actinomycetes; order Micrococcales; family Microbacteriaceae; genus Gryllotalpicola; species Gryllotalpicola koreensis. The sequence goes on along the minus strand of NZ_BAABBW010000001.1, from coordinate 211,279 downwards.
CCTTTCGTGGCTTCTCGGCGGGAGGAGCATCCGCGGCCATCGCCGGCGTGCGCGGCTCTGTCATCGTCATCAGATACTCCCTTCTTCACTGGGTAGTTCTTCGGGGTTGACGATCTCATAGCTGAGCTCGCCCTCCTCGTCCTTCGTTAGCCGGATCGTGAGGGTGAAGGGCGCGCCGTGCTCATCCGCGCCGGTGAGGACGATCTCGTGCGGGCCGGCCCAGAACCGCTCGGGGATGCTGAGCTGCCACACCCCGTCGACGAGTCCGACCTCGAGCGGCTCGTCGTTGACGGTCGCGCTCTGGATGATCGCGTCGGGGCTCACCTCATCGAGCGCGACGGCCATAGCCGCTTCGTCGGCCGGCGCTTCGACAGTGAGCTCGGGTTCCGGTGCGGCGACCTCGGGTTCGGACGTGGGTTCCGGGGCCGTTCTCTCCGGCTCGGGTGCGAGTTCCGGCTGGGGGGCTGGCATCTCCGCGGGCTCGTGCTTCTGCTCCGGGACGGATGTGACGAGCGCGGGCTGCGCTGGTGCCTCCGGCGGCGTCGGAGCGGAGAATGCGATTGCGCTGAGAGGCTGCGTCGGATTGACGTCTCCCCACACTGCGATCGTGCTGCCCGTGCGAACGACCCACAGGGGGCACGAGCGATCACAGCCCCGTTCGCCCTGGCCTCGATCCAGATCACTTGCGGTCCTGGGTTGGGTACCACGGACAGCAGATCGCCGCCGGCAATGTGGAAGTAGGGGTGGTACGCGAACGACTGCCACCCACCAAGGAGCTTTTCGCTGGGGTTGTTCACGGCGTAGATCTCGACGAGAGAACCCATGTTGAAGGACGTGGGGAATGCGGTGACAACGAAGTGCAGCGTGTGGTACGGCGCCCCCTCATTCGCATCGCCCAAGAACCAGCCGGCGTTCGCCGGAAGTTCGACCTGGGGCGGTGGGTGTCCAGTGCTTTGGCTGAAGCCGATGCCCGTCGTGATCGACCAGTTCGTAGCGGTGTGGGCTCCGTAGTTCGCCGCGCGCGCACCGACGTAGAGCGTGGTCACCGCATTTGAGTTGGGGAACCTGTTGAGAGATGAGACGTCGCGCAGGGCGGTCGTCACGGTGTATTCGGCGACTTCGCCCGGCTGAAGAGTCAGACCTGCCAACTCACTCAGCCAGCCGCTCCAATCGGTCGGCGGCGTCGCTCCGCCGTTGCGAGTGAACGTCCATTCAAAATACGTCTCGGAGTGCAGAGGAAGAGTGCTGTCGCCGCTCAGCTCGCGCGTTGCATCGAATCGGGTCAGCGCGACGTTGCCGACGTTCTCCAGCCGTACGTGGTCGGCGGTCTTCGTCAGCGCGTCGCTCGTGTATTGATGCTCGAGTCCTTCTTCTGCCCCTTCGAGTCCGGCGATGTTCAGAATCGGCTGGCCCGCACCGATGGACGCGTCTTCACGCAGGGGTGCGAAGTCCGACCAGGCGGCCGTCGTTCCCAGGGGGCTGAGCGTCGACATGACGAGCACTGCGAGCCCGGCCGCCACCGTGGACAGCAGCCAGTTGTGCGTGTGCCGCGCCGTGCTCGCGCGGTGCCGCGGCCGCGTCATGTGAGTCACCTTCCTTCAGCGTGAGTCCGCGAACGGGGAGCTAGGGATGCCGCGGCTGCGGCATCCCTTCACATGTGCTCCCGTCGATCAGGCGCGCGGTTACGGCTAGTCGTGATTCGGCAACTGACCGTCTTGCTCGACTGTGTGCAGGTCGTGAGGAACCTGCTTGATCGACAGCCCGAGGCCCGTGAGCGGGATCTGGGCACCGTAGGCGGTCGGGTTCTCCGCGTCCGGGTCGAAGACCACCGTGGCCCGCACCTGGAAGGTGTTCGTGCCGCGTTCGAGCTCGAACTCGTCGGTGCTCGCGTGCCAGTCCGGGTTGGGGTCATAGGCGGGGTCTTCTTCGTCCAGGATGAGTTGGCGGATCTCGACCGAGTGCTCGAGTCCTTCGAAGAAGGCGATCGCCGCGGCCTTGGCATCTGGGTCCTCGATCTCATTGAGCTTGAGGCCGTCCAGGCTGACGCCGAACTCTGCGACGAGATAGTCGCCGTCGACGATCACCGGAACGTCTTCCCACGTCATGGTCACGACATCGCCAGGCACGAAACGGACGTTCGCGACGGCGCTTTCGGCGATGGGCTGCTCGTTGATGGTCCAGACGGCTTGCGGCATCGTTTCCCAGCCGAATTCCAATCGACCGGCCTCGATGATCGCATCGCCTCTGAGCCCGGCCGTGTCCTGCCACAGGGCGAAGGTTCCAGCTCCACCCAGCAGGAGGGCGACACCGGCGGCGCTAGCGATTGCGCCCTTGAACAATCTGTTCATCAGGTGTTCCTGCTTTCTCTGCGTCAGCCGGATCACCTGCGTTTTAGGCACCCCGGCCTGTTCGCCCCCTGCACCTCCAGGCTACGCTTGTATCCAAGCTTGCACACGAGCTTGGCCCTCTTTGGGGGGACATTCCCAGTCCCATTGACATCTGTCAGACATTTGCTCTCATCAGGGAAAAAAGCGTTGCCTCACACACCAGGAAGCCGGCCCTAGCGAAGGCTGGAGCCGGCTTCCTGCTGAGGTGCCGGGAGGGGACGAAAGGCCCTAGTGGGTCACCACCGGTGCGGCATCCGTAGCCCCTTCAACGGGCGCTGGGGCGTTCGAACCCCACACCGCGAAGAGCACGAACGCGATGCCGACGAAGACCACGCCGCCGACGATCGCCGTCGTGAGGCCGCCCGCGATGCCCGCTGTCGCAGCCGCCGAGACGAACACGGTCGATAGCACCGCGACGCCGATCGATCCGCCGAGCTGCTGCATGGTCTGCAGCACTGACGAGGTCGCGCCGACGTGGCCCTCCGGCGCGTGCGCCATGATCAGGCCGGTGACGGGTGCGAAGGTGAGCCCGGCTCCGACGCCCATCACGACGATGGGGCCGAGGATGCCGGCCGCGTAGCTCTCGTCGGCCGAGAGCTGCGACAGCCAGCCGAGCCCGACGACGAGCGCCGCGAGTCCGACGGCGCCGACGAGCCGCTCGCCGAACTGCGGCAGCAGCCGCGGTGCGAGCTGTGAGACGACGATCATGACGGTCACGAACGGCAGCAGCGCGAGGCCGGTGCTGAGGGCGCTGAAGTGGTAGACGTCCTGCGTGAACAGGGTGATCAGGTAGAAGAAGGCGAACATGCCGGCCGGCACGAGCAGCATCGCGACGAGCGGCACGGCCGAGCGCGAGCGGGTGAACAGCTGCAGCGGCACCACCGGCGAGTGGTGCCCGCGCTCGATCAGCACGAGGCCGACGAGCGCGGCGAGGGCGACCGCGAAGGAGGCGATCACGACGGGGCTCGCCCAGCCGGAGCTCGCGGCCTCGGTGAACCCGTAGACGAGCGCGATCATCGCGATGACGCTGGTCGCCGCGCCGCCGAAGTCGAGGCGCTCGCTCGTGCGCTCGGTCTCGCCGAGGAAGAACGCGGCGCCGACGGCGATCAGGATGCCGATCGGCACGTTGACGAACATGACCCACTCCCAGCCGAGGCCGGTGGTGAGCACGCCGCCGAGGATGAGCCCGATGGCGCCGCCCGAGCCCGCCGCGAGCACGAACAGGCTCATGGCGCGGTTGCGCTGCGCCCCCGGGGTGGTGTTCTCGATGAGCAGCACCAGCGTGCTGGGGGCCGCGATCGCCGCGCCGATGCCCTGCACGACGCGGGCGATGACGAGGGCGGCTGCCGTGGGCGCGAGCCCGCCCGCCGCGCTCGCCACGATGAAGACGAGGGTGCCGATGATGAGCGCCCGCTTCGCGCCGATCTTCGAGCCGAGCTTGCCGGTGAGCAGCATGAGCCCCGCGAACGCGAGGGCGTAGCCGGTGACGACCCAGCTGAGCCCGCTCGGCGTGAAGTGCAGCGCTTTCTGAATGTCGGGCAGCGCCACATTCACGATGCTCGCGTCGACCACGAGCATGAGCTGGGTGATGAAGACCGTGATGAGGCCGAGGATTCCGGTGCGGCGTGCGCGAGTCACGCGCCGCGGGGCATCCGTCGCCTGCGCTGTGAGATCGAGGGAAAGAGTGTCGGTCAAGAGACGTCCGATCACGAGAAGGTGTATGGTCGTTCCGAATCCGGAGGTTGTCTCCGCCTTTCGGAATCCTCAATATATGGAGATCGCCTCCGCTTTGTCAACAAGCGGAGGGTGAATCCGGTTCGCTGGGAGTGAACGAGATGAGTACGGATGCCGCGACGCTGAAGCGGCCGCTGCGCGCCGATGCGCAGCGCAACTACGACAAGATCGTGCAGGTCGCCGCAGAGGCCTTCGCCGAGAAGGGCACCGGCGCCTCACTCGACGACATCGCGTGCCGCGCGGGCGTCGGCCCCGGCACGCTGTACCGCCACTTCCCCACCCGCGACGCCCTGCTCGCGGCGGCCCTCGGCGATGCGCTCGCCGAGCTCAGCGCGACGGCGCGCCGGCTCGTGTCTGAGCCCGACGCGGGTGCCGCCCTCGACGAATGGATCGTCGAACTGGCCCGGCATCTGCGCACCTATGGCGGACTGCCCGACTCGATCGCGACGGCCATGCAGGACCCGAGCTCGCCGCTGTGCACGAGCTGTCAGCCGATGACCAAGGGCACCGTGAAGATCCTCGAGCGGGCGAAGGAGGCCGGCGCGGTGCGCGCCGATGTGCAGGCATCCGATCTCAACGCCCTGATCGGCTCGCTCGCCTGGGCTGCGGAGCAGCGCGGCGATTCGGATGCCGCGCTGCAGCGCCTCATCAGGCTCGTCACCGAGGGCCTGCGCTGACCGCTTGCCCGCTGGTCGAGTAGCGCGCAGCGCGCATCGAGACCCTTCCCGGCGAGAAGAGGGTCTCGATACGCCCGCGGAGCGGGCTACTCGACCGGCGGTGCGGGAAGTGGCTACTCGTTGACGAGGGCGATCTCCGACAGGGGCAGGCGCTCGCGGGGCGCGCGCTCGCGCTCGGCGAGGACCTCGTCGAGGTCGTCGGGCGAGCCGACGGTGCCGATCGCGGCGACGACGAAGGGCTGCGTGTCGGCGGGCAGCTCGAAGGCGGCCGCCAGCTCGTCCTTCACGAATCCGGTCATCTGGTGCACGTGCAGGCCGTCGTGGTGCGCCTGCACGGAGAGGTGCGCCATGGCCTGGCCGAGGTCGTAGACGCCGGTCGGCGAGACATTGCCCTCGCGGTCGCGGATCTCCTTGACGAGGCCGACCAGCAGCACCGACGCGGTCGGCGCCCAGGCCTGGTTGAAGCCCATCAGATGCGCGCTGATCTTCTCGAAGGCGACCGAGCCGCGGCGGGCGACGATGAAGCGCCACGGCTGCGAGTTGCCGGCGGAGGGGCTCCAGCGCGCGGCCTCGAGCGCCGAGGCGAGCTTGGCCTCGTCGATGAGCTCTGCCGTGTAGGAGCGGGGGCTCCAGCGCTCGGCGAGGATGTCCAGAATCGGGGCATCCGTCGTCGCGGTCTTGGACTCGTTGATCAGCGTCATGGCGCTGACTCCTCTCGATCTCAGGGGTGTCGGCGCCGGTGCCGATGTCTTCTACAACAGCATGCGAACACATGGGGGCGCGTGGGTATTCCGCGCACGAAGAACTCGACCGACGGGTTCAACAGGGGGTGGGGAGGCGAACCCGCCGGCCGAGACCGGTTGGTCGACATCGACCCTGCGGCGAGCCGGCCGCCTCGGCTGCTACGAGCTGCGACCGCTGCCTGATGAATCCAGTTTATCTTAGATGCAACAAGGATGCAAAATAGCGGATGCTGGTTTCGAGACGCCGCTGCGCGGCTCCTCAACCGCCGGGGCCGCCGGCTATGCGACCGCCTGCAGCCCCTCGACGACCGCGTCGGCGAAGGCCTCGACGGCCTCTTCCGTGGTATCCCACGCGGTCATCCAGCGCACTTCGGTGAAGCCGTCGGTGCGGGTGGAGTCCCAGTCGTAGAACGCGTAGCGGCTGCGCACGATGTCGGCGGCGACCTTCGGCAGGGCCGCGAACACGGCGTTCGACTGGGTGGGCTGCGTGAACGAGAGACCCGGTGCTGAGGCATCCGCCACCGCCTCTTCGAGCTGCTCGCGCAGCAGCGCCGCCATCTCGTTCGCGTGCTGGGCCGCGCGCAGCCACAGGCCGTCCTCGAGCAGCGCGACCAACTGAGCAGAGATGAAACGCTGCTTGCTCGGGACCTGCATGTCGGCCTTGCGCAGGTACTCGATGCCGAGCGTCGTCTCGGGGTCGACGATGACGACGACCTCGCCGAACGCGCCGCCGTTCTTGCTCGCGCCGAAGCTCACGATGTCGACGCCGACATCGGTGGTGAACTCGGCGAGCGGCAGCTCGAGGGCGGCCGCCGCGTTGGCGAGGCGGGCGCCGTCGAGGTGAACGGTCATGCCGCGGCTGTGGGCGTGATCGGTGATCGCGGCGATCTCGTCGGCCGTGTAGACCGTGCCGAGCTCGGTGGTCTGCGTGATGCTCACGACGCTCGGCTGCGCGCGGTGCTGGTCGCCCCAGCCCCAGGCCTGCTTGTCGATGAACTCGGGGGTGAGCTTGCCGTCGGGTGTCGGCACCGGCAGCAGTTTGAGACCGCCGACACGCTCGGGGGCGCCGTTCTCGTCGGTGTTGATGTGAGCGGATTCCGCGCAGATCACCCCGGACCAGCGCTCGGTGATGCTCTGCAGCGCGAGCACGTTGGCACCCGTGCCGTTGAGCGCCACGTGTGCCTCGGCGGATTCGCCGAACTGCTCTTTGATCAGGGCGTCGAGCCGCGCCGTGTAGGCGTCGCCGCCATAGCTCGGCTGGTGGCCGCCGTTCGCGACGGCCATCGCCTCGAGCACCTCGGGGATCACCCCCGCGTAGTTGTCGCTCGCGAAGCTCGTGACGGACGGGTCGTGCAGACGCTCGAAGGGCATGGGCTCATCATCTCCTGCCCGCGCCGCCCGCCGCGAGGGCGGCGGTCGCGGTTGCGCTGCTCGGATCCGCCGTGCGCGCCTCGGATCCGAGCAGCGCAGAGCGGATCGGAGCAGCGCGTGCGGCGCGCCGGGTCAGAGCGCGCGGGGTCAGAGGAACAGGCCGAAGAAGTCGCGCAGCTCCTGCGCGTAGAGCTCGGGCACCTCGTACGGGGCGAAGTGGCCGCCCTGCGCGGGTTCCGTGAACCGCGCCAGCTTCGTCACACGCTCGGCCCATGCGTACGGAACCTGTGAGATGTCGCCCGGGAACACGGAGAACCCGGTCGGTACCTCGACACGGCGGCCGAGGTCCTCGAGCGGAAGCTGCGCGTTCGCGCGGTACATGCGCATGGATGAGCCGATCGTTCCGGTGAACCAGTAGATCGAGAGGTTCGTGAGGACGTCGTCCAGCGAGTAGGAGGCGAGGCCGCCCTCGCTCCAGGTGCGGAGCTTCTCGACGATCCACGCGGCGAGCCCGGCTGGGGAATCCGTCAGCCCGATCGCTGCCGTGTTCGGCTTCGTGCGGTGCATCGCCGCGTAGGCGCCCTCGGTGCCGACCCAGGCCTGGCTCGTGCGCAGCCACTGCTGCTCCTCAGGGGTGAGCGTCGTGGCATCCGCCACCGGCGCGGGCAGTGTGCCCATCGTGTGCATCGCGATCACCCGCTCGGGCGCGTCGAGCGCGAGGTAGCGGGCGACATGCGAGCCGATGTCGCCGCCGGCCGCGAAGAAGCGCTCGTAGCCGAGCTTCGTCATCAGCTCGGCGTAGAGCGCCGCGACCTGCTGCGAGTTCAGCGGGCTTTCGGGGATATCGGAGTAGCTGAACCCCGGCATGTCGGGGATCACGACGTCGAAGTCGGGTGCGAGCAGCGGCAGCACTTTGAGGTAGCGCCAGAACGAGTCGGGCCAGCCGTGCAGGAGCAGCAGGGCGGGCGCCTGCCCCTCGCGGTCGGCGATGGAGTGGATGACGTGGATGCCTGTGCCGCCCACCTCGACGAAGGAGCGCGGCAGCCGGTTGAGCTCGGCCTCTCGCGCCTCCCAGTCGAAGCCGTCTGCCCAGTAGGCGGTGAGTTCGCGCAGATAGGCGGGGTCGGTTCCGAGGGACCAGTCGGGGTCCGGGTCGATGCCGGTGCCGGCCGGCGGCCAGCGCGTGGCCAGCAGGCGGGCGCGCAGCTCGGAGATGGCGGCGGGGCTCGTGTGCGGCGCGAAGTCCATGCGGGTCACGCTACGCGGCGCGCGCCATCGCGGCGAGGGCCCGGCCGCAGCTCAGCGCACCAGCTCGGCGCACCAGCTCGGCGCACCCGCGGCGAGAAGTGACGCGATGTCGTCTGGGTCGAAACGAGACGACATCGCGACACTTCTCGATGAAGCGCGGCCCGGCCCAGGCATCCGTTCGCCGCGCTCTGGTTGCCAGACCGGAGCAGCGCCTATTGGTATACCAATAGGCTGGATGCCGTGCTGGGCGTGCTGACGGGGTTCGGGATCATCGCATTCGTGATCGCCGTCGGCTACGTCGTGGGCCGCATCGGGGTGGGCGGTCCGCAGGCCGGCTACGTGCTCAACCGCATCGCGTTCTTCGTCACGAACCCGGCGCTGCTGTTCACGGTGCTGGCGAAAGAGGACATCCACACGGTGTTCGCCGGCTCCGGGCTCGCCGCGAACATCGCCGCGATCGTCGCGGGCCTCGTGTTCCTTGTGGCGAGCCGCCTGTTCTTCCGGCGCCCCGCCGCGCGCACCACCATCGGAGTGCTCGCCTCGAGCTACTCGAACTTCAACAACATCGGGATCCCGGTCGCGGTGTACGTGCTCGGCAGCCCCGGCTACATCGCGCCCGTGCTGCTGGTGCAGCTCATCGTCTTCGCGCCGATCGCGCTCACGGTGCTCGATGTCACGAGTCGCGGGCGGGTGAGCCTGCGCGACATCGTGCTGAACCCGGTGCGGAATCCGATGATCATCGCGTCCGTCGCGGGGGTCGTGGTCGCGGCGCTCGGCTGGACGCTGCCCGGACCCGTCGACAGCGCCTTCACCCTGCTCGGCGGCGCGGCGGTGCCGCTCGTGCTGATGGCGTTCGGCGTGTCGCTGCACGGCTCGGCGCCGCTGCGCGCTGCCGGCGTGCGCGCCGAGGTCATCACGGCGACGGCGCTCAAGGTGGTGCTGATGCCGGTGGTCGGCTGGGCGCTCGCCCGCTACGGATTCGGCATCACCGGCCACGCGCTCTTCGCCACCGTGGTGCTCTGCGCGCTGCCGGCCGCGCAGAACGTCTACAACTTCGCGGCGCGTTACGAACGCGGCGAGCTCGTCGCGCGTGACGCGGTGCTGCTCACGACGATCTTCTCGGTGCCGGTGATCTTCGTGATCGCGGTGCTGCTGACGTAGCGCGCGCTGCTGCGCTACAGCTACGGATCAGCGCGACGGCTGTGGCGGGCGCGCCGATCCGCAGGTGTGGCGCGGGTGTGGGTCTGGGGTGAACGGATGCCCGAACCGGGCGTGCGACGGCAGGATGGTCGCATGGGGTTCACGGTGCGGCGCTCGACGCGGGACGACTGGGAGCGGATGCGGAAGCTCCGCCTCGAGGCGCTCAAGGACACCCCGATGGCGTTCGGGCAGACCTACGAGAACGCGCTGCAGATGACCGAGGCCGAGTGGCGTGCCTACGCGGGCCGCGGTGAGGAGCGGCACCGCCTGTTCGTGGTCGCGGTCGACGACGGCCCTGCCGATGGAGGCTCGGCAGGCGGGGGCGACTTCCTCGGCATGATGGGCGGTGCGCTCGATCACGGCGGTGGCGCGCCGTTCCTCGTCGCGGTGTTCGTGTCGCCGCGTTCCCGCGGCGTGCACCGGGGAGTGAGCGACGCCCTGCTCGAGGCCATCGAGGACTGGGCCCGCGGCTTCGCCGACCGGCTGCAGCTCGACGTGCACGAGGACAACGCCCGGGCGCGGCGGTTCTATCAGTCGCGCGGTTTCGTCGAGACCGGGCACACGATGCCGTACCCGCTCGACACCTCGAGGCTCGAGCTCAACATGGTGAAGCGGCTCGCCTGACCTGACTTGACCTGCGTCGCTTCTGCACCACAGCGACGCAGCGGTCGCGTCCGGCGCGTCGCGTAGCGACTCGCGCTGCGCTTGCCATTAAACGCGACAGCCCAGTGGGCTGTCGCGTGGCGAGCGGGCCGAGCTTCGCTCGGCCAAGACCGGCGCGACAATCAGCTCAGCACCATCGGGCGGTCGTAGTCCTCGTCCTCGGCGTCGACGGAGAGGTCGACGACCACGGGCACGTGGTCGGAGGGGGCGTCGCCCTTGCGCTCGTCACGATGGATCGCGGCATCCGTCACCAACTCCGCGAATGCCGGCGAGCCCATGATGAAGTCGATGCGCAGGCCCTCGTTGCGCGGGAAGCGCAGCTGCTTGTAGTCCCAGAAGGTGTAGCCCGTCGGCACCAGAGGCCGCACCACGTCGGTCAGCCCGACGGTCTCGAAGGCGGCGAAGGCGGCGCGCTCCTCTGGCGAGATGTGCGTCGAGATCCCCGGCACGAACGACGGGTCGCCGACGTCAGAGTCGAGCGGCGCGACGTTCCAGTCGCCCATCAGCGCGAGCGGCAGCGTCGGCTCGTCGGCGAGCCACTGCCGGGTGTCGTCGGCGAGCACACGCAGCCAGTCGAGCTTGTAGGCGAGGTGCGGGTCGCCGAGCGCGCGCCCGTTGGGCACGTACAGGGACCAGAGACGGATGCCGTTCACGGTGACCCCCAGCGCGCGGGCCTCCTGCGGCAGATCGGGGCCGTCGACCCCCTTGAGGAAGCCGGGCTGGCCGGGGAATCCGATCTCCACATCGTCGAGCGGGAGCCGCGAGGCGAACGCGACCCCGTTCCACTGATTGAGGCCGTGGATCGCGAGCTCATAGCCCGCCTCTTCGAACGCCTCGCGGGGGAACTGCTCGGGCTTGCACTTGATCTCCTGCATGGCGAGCACGTCGATGTCCTCACGCAGCAGCCAGTCGATGACACGGCCATAGCGGGTGCGGATCGAGTTGACGTTCCAGGTCGCGACGCGCATAGCTTCAGCCTATTTGGCAGACTGGTGGGCATGCCGGGGGGACAGCGCAGTCGACGCGGGCGCGGGTTCGCCTACTGGCTTTTCCTGGCGATCGGATGCCTGATCGTGGTCGTCGTCGGCGGGCTGGTCTACGTCCACTTCGCTCCTGACCAGCTGGCCCATGTGATTCCGACTCCGTCATACTCAACGGGCCCCGGCGGCCTGTACGACCCGGGCGCGACGCTCGAGCCGAACCCGCCGGTGACGCACGCGCCGTAGCTGCCGCACGCGAGAGTGCCCGGATGGCGCAGCTGCGCCCGGCGTAGCGGCAACAGTTGTGCCGATCGGGCGCACCCGCGTGACAACCGGGCGCAGTTGCGGCAGGGCGGCGGGTGAGAATGGTGCGCATGGGAAACCTGCCCGCCCCGATCCTGCTCGCACTGTGCCGCGTCGAGAAGCTGCTGCCCGATGCGGGCTCGGTGGGCGTGACCGCCATCGACAAGCGACCGGTCGGGGAAGCGCTCACGGTGAAGCCCTACGGCGTCTACGGCGACGTGCAGGCCGACCGCAAGAACCACGGCGGGCTGTTCCAGGCGGTGTACGCCTACGCGCAGGAGGACGCCGACTGGTGGGCGGGCGAGCTCGGCCGCGAGATCCCGCCCGGGCTGTTCGGCGAGAATCTGCGCACGCAGGGGCTCGAGGTCTCGAACGCCGAGATCGGCGAGCGCTGGCGCATCGGGGCGAAGCTCGTGCTCGAGGTGACCTCGCCCCGCACGCCGTGCGCCACCTTCCAGCGCTACGTCGATCAGCCGCAGTGGGTGAAGCGCTTCACGGAGGCGAACCGCACCGGAGCGTATTTCCGCGTGGTCGAGAACGGCGAGATCGCGGCGGGGGACGAGATCGAGGTGATCCACCGGCCGGGGCACGGCATCACGGTGAGCCGTTTCTTCGCGACGGGTCGCCGCGGCGAGGCCTACGACTTCGCGCGCACGCTCGTCGCACACCAGCCGGTCGAGACGCTGCACCCCGAGATCGCGGCGCTGGTGGGCGCGTGAGCACGGGGCTCACGATCGGCTACAGCGCCGCGCTCGAGCAGTTCGACCCGGCAGAGGCGGTCGCGCTCGCCGCATACGCCGAGAGCCACGGGTTCTCGGGCACGACGGCCACCGACCACTTTCAGCCGTGGGTGCCGCAGCAGGGCAACGCCTCGTACATCTGGAATGTGCTGACGGCCGTCGCCGAGCGCACGCGCGGCGACTTCGGGCCGGGCGTCACGACCCCGACGTTCCGCCATCACCCGGCGCTCGTGGCACAGGCGAGCGCGACGCTGGGGCTCATGTATCCGGGGCGGCACTGGCTCGGCATCGGCGCGGGCGAGGCGCTGAGCGAGCACGTCGTCGGGCAGTACTGGCCCGAGGCGCCGGAGCGCATCAACCGCATGTTCGAGGCGGTCGAGGTGATTCAGAAGCTGTTCGCGTCAGGCATCCGTCACAGAGATGTGAAACATGACGGGCGCTATTTCAAGCTCGAGTCGACCCGGCTGTGGTCGATGCCCGAGACCGCGCCCGAGATCCTGATCGCGACGGGCGGGCCGGTGACCGCGAAGCGCGCGGGCCGCGTCGCCGACGGGCTGATCACGACCGGTGCCCCTGTGGACAAGCTGGGATCGCTGCTCGAGCGCTTCGCCGAGGGGCGGCGTGAGTCGGGTCGGCCCGTCGGCACCGCGCCCAAGGTGCTGCAGCTGCACCTCTCGTGGGCGGCAACCGAGGAAGAGGCCGTGCGCAATGCGCTCACCGAGTGGCCGAACGGCGGCATGCGGTTCCCGAAGGCCGACCTGCGCAGCCCGTGGGAGTTCGAGCAGCTCGCCAAGATGGTGCGGCACGAGGACTTCGAGGGCCGCCTGCTGATCTCGGCCGACCCCGAGGTGCACCGCGCCGCGATCCAGCAGTACGCCGACCTCGGCTTCGACCGCATCTACCTGCACAACGTGGGTCGCAACCAGCGCGAGTGGATCGATGTGTTCGGCCGCGAGGTCCTTCCGAAGGTGGTGCGATGACGCTTCGAGACGCGCCTGACGGCGCTCCTCAGCGATCGGGGGGCGTCTCCGCGTGGGCACTCGACGGCATTCCCGAGATCGAGCCCGGCGCGGATCTCGCGCAGCTCATCGGCGACGCGATCGCGGGCGATGAGAACGGATGCCGCGACGGCGACATCCTCGTCGTGACGAGCAAGATCGTCTCGAAGGCCGAGGGGCGCATCGTCGAGGCATCCGATCGGGAACAGGCCATCACCGCCGAGACCGTGCGCGTCGTCGCGACCCGCGCCTATGAAGGCGGGGTCACCCGCATCGTCGAGAACCGGCTCGGCATCGTCGGCGCGGCGGCCGGCGTCGACGCCTCGAACACCGCCGAGGGCACGGTGCTGCTGCTGCCTGTCGACCCCGACGCCTCAGCGCGCGCGCTCGCCGCGGCCCTGCGCGCGCGCTTCAGGGTTCGGCTCGGCGTGATCGTCTCGGACACGCTCGGCCGCGCATGGCGCATCGGCCAGACCGACATCGCGATCGGCGCGGCGGGCGTGCACGTCGTCGACGACCTGCGCGGGTCGACGGATTCCCAGGGCCGGCCGCTCGCCGTCACGGTGCCGGTCGTCGCCGACGAGCTCGCGGGGCTCGGCGACCTGGTGAAGGGGAAGGCGTCCGGGCGGCCGGTCGCGGTCGTGCGCGGCATGGAGCGGCTCGTGACCGACGAGGTCGACACCCCGGGGGCGCGCACGCTGCCGCGCACCGGGCCCACGGACATGTTCCGGCTCGGGACGGACGAGGCGTATGCGGCGGGGTACGCCGATGGCGTCGCCGCCTCCGACGGTCGAGTAGCGTCGCAGGCGCGTATCCCTGGGTCGAGTAGCGGCGAAGCCGCGTATCGAGACCAGACCCTTCCCGCGCCGGCAGAGGGTCTCGATACGGCCGCTTCGCGGCCTACTCGACCATCGGGGGCCGCGTGAGCTGGCGCGTCGTCATTCCCTTCAAGGGCGCGCCGAGCTCGAAGTCGCGCCTCGCCGTGCGCTTCGACGACCTGGCGCGGCACGCCCTCGCGCTCGCCTTCCTGCAGGACGTCGTCGCCGCGGTACGCGCCACCCCGGAGGTCGCCGGCGTCACGCTGGTCTCGAGCGAGCCGGGGCTCGGCGCGCTGTTCGCGGACGCCCCCGACCTCGCCCCGGTCGCGATCACACCCGACCCGCGCCACGGGCTGAACGGCGCGATCGCGCACGGAATCAGAGCGGCGCGCGCCGCCGACTCCTCCGCGCACGTGGCCGTGCTGCTCGGCGACCTTCCCGAGCTCGCGGCGGGTGAGCTCGCCGATGCGCTGGGGGCTGCGGCCCGGCATCCGCTCGCCACCGTGACGGATGCCGCGGGCACCGGCACCTCGCTCATCACGCTCGCCCCCGGCGAGTTCGCCGAGCCGCAGTTCGGCGCGAGCTCGGCGGCGGCGCACGCGGCGGCCGGCTTCGTGCGACTCGACGTGGCCGCCGAGTCGGGCCTGCGCCGCGACGTGGACGCCCCCGATGACGTCGACCGCATCGAGCGCCCCGGGCGCCACACGGCAGCCGTGCTCTCGGGCCTAAACGCCGGTCTGTGACGGGCTGTTACACGCCGCGCGGCAGTCGAGCGTCGCTCGTTGTTAGCTACAGACAACCACCAAGCGCCTTCCCGAGATCAAGGGACCCCACAATCATGAGCAGCATCATCCGACGCGCCGGCGTCGCCTCCATCGCCGCCCTCGCGGCGGTCAGCCTTGCGGCCTGCGCCGGGAACTCGTCGTCCGGCGATTCCGGCTCCGGTAAGAAGAGCACCGTGTACTTCGGCGTCTCGTCAGCGACGACGGGCCAGTACGCCCAGTACGGCGAGCAGTTCAAGGAGGCGTTCGACCTCGCCGTCGAGCAGGTCAACGCCAAGGGCGGCATCAACGGCCACCCCGTCGCGCTCAAGTACGAGGACTCGCAGTCCGACCCGAAGCAGTCGGTGCCCGTCGCCCAGAAGTTCGTCGGCGATAAGAGCATCTCGCTCGTCTTCGGCGACTACTCCTCGGCCGCATCCATCCCCGCTTCGCCGATCTACACGGCGGGCAAGCTGCTGCAGTACGGCTTCAACAACTCGAACCCCGACTTCACCGCGAAGGGCAGCGAGTACCAGTGGTCGACCTCGATCACGACCGCCGACACCTACAAGTGGACCGCCGACTACATCAAGAAGCAGGGCGTCGACTCGGTCGGCGTCGCCTACCTGAACACCGCAGACTGGGGCATCCCCGCCTACCAGGCGTTCAAGGACGAGGCGAAGAAGGTCGGGCTCAAGATCACGGATGCCGAGGGCGTGCTCGACACCTCCGACGATTACAAGCCCTCGCTGCTCAAGGCGACCAAGGGCGACCCCGAGGCGTTCGTCGAGATCGGCTACGGGCCGGATGCCTCGAAGATCGTCACCCAGCTGCGCGCCATCGGCTACAAGGGCACCTTCTACGGCGGCCAGGACGAGGAGTCCTTCGACGGCAACCCCGACGCCGAGGGCTCGATCATCGGCACCGAGTTCCTCGAGACGAGCACCGACCCGCAGGTGAAGGCCTTCGTCGCGGCGTTCAAGAAGAAGTACCCGAAGGAGACCGACGTCACCTCGTTCGAGGCGGGCGCCTACGACGCGCTGAACGTCGCGGTCGCCGCGGCGAAGGCGGGCGGCACCTCGCGCGAAGGCATCCTCAAGGGCTTCAAGGAGATCAAGGACGTGCCGAGCGTCGTCTACGGCAAGATCACCTTCGACCCGTTGACGCGCCGGCCGGCCGGCCCGACCGAGACCCCCGTGATCCTCAAGGGCGGCAAATGGGTGCAGTACAACGGCTGAGCCGCTGTCGCTGATCACCGTCTGAACTGCGCTTCATGACCGACACTCTGATCGCCGGCCTGCTCCGAGGGAACGTCTACGCCCTCGGAGCGGTCGGCATCTCCCTCGTCTTCGGCGTGATGAACGTCGTCAACTTCGCCCAGTTCTCGTTCTTCGGGCTGGGCGCCATGCTCACCTGGTTCTTCGTCTCGCAGCTGCACTGGTCGTTCTGGCTCGTGCTGCCGCTCGTCGTGCTGATCTGCGCCGCGATCGGCCTCATCATCAACATCGCGGTGGTGCGGCCGCTCGCGAAGTTCGTGCCGCTCGCGGCGATGCTGTCGACCTACGCCGTCTCGCAGATCCTCGACAACGGCTCGCAGCTCGCCTTCGGCGCCAACTCGCGCGTCTTCCCGCGCGTGCTGCCGACCTCGAACTTCCACATCGGGGCGATGCGCTTCGGCACCTCCGACCTCGTGATGCTCGGCATCACGGCGGGCGTGATGATCGTGATGTCGGTGTTCCTCAAGTACGGGAAGATCGGCCGCGCGACCCGCGCCACCGCGCAGGACCAGGAGGCCGCCCTGCAGATGGGCATCCCGGTCGGGCTGATCCAGCACCTGTCCTTCGTGATCGCCTCGGGGCTCGGCGGCCTCGCCGGCATCTTCATGGCGCTGTACGTCGGCGTCGCGAACCCGGTCTCGGGGCTCAACACGGGGCTCGTCGCCTTCGTCGCGGCGACGCTCGGCGGGCTCGGCTCGCTGGTCGGCGGGGTGATCGGGGGCTTCGTGCTCGGCATCCTCGAGGCCTTCGGCATCTATTTCTTCGGCGACACGTCCGACCAGATCATCGTCTTCGTGATCCTGCTGATCGTGCTGATCGTGCGGCCGGGCGGGCTGTTCGGGAAGGTGCCGTTGATCTCGTCGGAGCCCTTGACGGGCACGTTCCTCGGGCGCGGGCGGCCGTTCCGGATTCCGCGCTGGGTGTGGCTCGCCGCCTTCGTCGTCGGCGCGGGCGTGATTCCGTTCGTCAGCAGCGACTACGTGCTCTCGACGGGCACGCAGGTGCTGATCTACGCGATCATCGGCGCGGGCTTCACGATCACGGCCGGGCAGTCGGGCGTCATGGCGCTGGGGCAGGCCGGGCCCATCGCGATCGGGGCGTATGCCTCGGCGCTGCTCACGCTGTACGTGCACATCCCCTTCTGGGTCGCGCTGCCGCTCGCGGGCCTGATCGCCGCGGTCATCGCCTCGGTGCTCGCCTCGCCGATCTGGGGGGTGAAGGGCCACTACATCTCGATCGCGACGCTCGGGCTGGGCCTCGTCGTGGTCGCGATCATCCAGCTCGTGGTGCCCTTGGGAGTGCAGGGGATTCCGTGGCCGAGCATCGCCGGACACCTGCTGTTCTCGGCCCGCGACTTCTACTTCATCGACTTCGGGGTGCTCGTCGTGACGCTGCTCGTGATGTGGCGGCTGCGCGACTCGCACCTCGGCCGCGTGATCTCGTCGGTCGGCTCGGACGAGGTGGCCGCGCTGGCATCCGGTGTCCGCGTGCGCGACTACAAGGCGCTCGCCTTCGCGGTGTCGGCGTTCTTCGCCGGTATCGGCGGCTCGCTGCTCGCGCACCAGTACACCTATATCGACACGACGATCTTCACGACGCTGATGTCGCTGCTCGTGGTCACGATCGTGATCATGGGCGGCGTCAACCTGCCCTACGGCGCGGTGGTCGGCGCGATCATCCTGATCGGCGGACTCGAGCTGCTGCGCTTCACCGATGAGCTGCGCATCATCGCGTACGGCCTCGTGCTGATCCTGGCCGTGCGCTTCCGGCCCGGCGGAATCCTGGTGAGGAACTCATGAGCGACGCCACCGCGCCGCAGGCGCAGACGGGCGGCGCGCTGCTCACGGTCGAGAAGCTCGAGCGGCACTTCGAGGGGCTCAAGGCGGTCGACGGCATCTCGTTCACCGTCGGGCCGCACGAGGTGGTCTCGATCATCGGGCCGAACGGCTCGGGGAAGACGACGACGCTGAACCTCGTCACGGGCACGATCCCGGCGAACGGCGGCACCATCACGCTCGACGGCGCCGACATCGGCCACGCCGACACTGCCCGCATCGCGGAGGACGGCGTCGCCCGCACCTTCCAGAACGGCCGCGTGTTCGCGACGCTCTCGGTCGCGGACAACATCGAGGTCGGCATCCACTCGACCCTGCGCGCCAGCCGCCCCTTCCGCCGGCTGTCGCGCATGTTCCTGCTGCGCTGGATCCCGCTGCTCGCCGAGCTGTACATCGCGATCATCGGCACGCCGGCATCGCGGCGCGAGCGGCGTGAGATCGACGCGACGATCTCGGCGGAGATCGAGCGATTCGAGGCGCGGCTCGGGCCGCGCCGCGACGACCCGGCCTACTCGCTGAGCTACGCCAACCGGCGCCGCACCGAGATCGCGCGGGCGCTCGCGCTGAAGCCCAAGCTGCTGGTGCTCGACGAGCCGACCGCGGGCATGAATCAGTCCGAGACGGCCGAGGTGCTGCGGCAGCTGCTCGAGCTGAAGGCCGAGGGGCAGGCGATCCTGCTCGTCGAGCACAAGCTCGACCTCGTGATGTCGGTCAGCGACCGGGTCATCGTGATGGACGGCGGGCGCATCATCGCCCAGGGGCGGCCGGAGCAGGTGCGCCGCGACCCCGCCGTGATCGAGGCATACCTCGGGCGGCGGCGCGGGCTCGGTGGGGAGGATCTCGTATGACGGATTCATCGGCCGAGGCATCCGTGCCCCTCCTCGAACTCGACGACGTGCACGTCTATTACGGGCCGTTCCACGCGCTGCGGGGCAACACGCTCACCGTCGGCGACGGCGAGATCGTCTCGCTGCTCGGCGGCAATGCGAGCGGCAAGTCGACGACGATGAAGACGATCCTGGGGCTCACGCGCGTGCGCTCGGGTTCCGTGCGCTTCGACGGCGCCGACATCACGCACGCGTCGACGCGCCGCCGCGTGACGGCGGGCATCGCGTCGGTGCCCGAGGCGCGGCGGGTGTTCCCGCAGCTGACGGTCGACGAGAACCTGCTCGCGGGCGCGTACACGCGCAGCGACAAGGCGGGCATCGCCGAGGACCTCGAGCGGATGCGCACGCACTTCCCGCGCCTCGCCGAACGGCGTCGGCAGGAGGCCGGCACGCTCTCGGGCGGCGAGCAGCAGATGCTGGCCTTCGCGCGTGCGCTCATGAGTCGGCCGCGGCTGATCTGCATGGACGAGCCCACCATGGGGCTCTCGCCCAAGCTCGTCGACCAGGTGCTCGACGAGATCGCCCGCATCAACACCGAGCTCGGCGTCGCCGTGCTCTTCGTCGAGCAGCAGGCCGAGCTCGCGCTCTCGATCGCCTCGCGCGGGTACGTGCTCGCGACGGGCGAGATCGTGCTGCAGGGCAGCGCCCGCGAGCTGCTCGACAACCCGGAGATCCAAGAGGCGTACCTCGGAAAGGCATCCCAGTAATGACAGGCCCCCGGCTCGGATTCTTCACCCGCCTGCTCGACGACGTCTCGCCGGTCGAGCGGTACCGGAACGCGATCGCGCAGTTCGTGCGGGCGGAGGAGCTCGGGTTCGACACCGCCTGGGTCGCGCAGCATCACTTCCACCGCGACGAGGGCGGTCTGCCGTCGCCGTTCGTGTTGCTCGCGCAGGCGGCGGCCCTGACGTCGCGCATCACGCTCGCGACGGGCATCGTGACCCTGCCGCTCGAGGCGCCGCTGCGCGTCGCCGAGGACGCCGCGGTGCTCTGGCTGCTGTCGGACGGGCGGCTCGAGGTGGGCATCGGCTCGGGCGGCACCTCGTCGTCGTTCCCGCCGTTCGGCCACGACCCCGCCGATCGGCCCGCGATCTACGCGGCGCACAAGTCGACCTTGCTGTCGGCGCTGCGGGGCGACGTGCTCACGAGCGACGGGGGCGCGTTGTACCCGCCGGCGCCCGCGCTCATCGACACCCTGTGGGAGGCGACGTTCTCGGCCGGCGGTGCCGCGCGCATCGGGTCGGAGGGCAATGGGCTGATGCTGTCGCGCACGCAGCCGCGGCGCTCGTATACCGGGGTCGGCTCGGCCGACGATCAGGTGGAGATCGTGGCCGCCCATGCCGCGGCGCTGCCTGCCGGGGTGCCCCAGCGGGTGATGGCCTCGCGCTCGGTGCTCGTGGTCGACACGGAGGAGGAGGCGGCCCGGTGGCGGGCGGTCGGCATCGCCAGGTCGCTGCGGGCGCTGGAGGCGCAGGGGGTCTCGGTGCCTGCGGGAACGCCCGAGCTCGAGCTCGCTGCCTATCTCGACCTGCACATCGGCACCGTCGACCAGGTGCTCGCCGGGCTCACCGCCGACCCGATCCTGCGCACGGCGAGCGACATCGTCTTCCAGCCGCACCCCGTCGACCCGCCGCACGAGGTCGTGCTGCGCTCGCTCGAGTTGATCGCGCGCGAGGTCGCGCCGGCTCTGGGCTGGTCACCCGCTTCTACGCCTACGGCGGTCGAGTAGCCGCCTCAGGCGGCGTATCGAGACCCACTTCTTGAAAGGAACCACATGCCCACCGACATCATCGACCAGCTGGTCGGCGTGAGCGAGGGCGACGCGCTCTTCGCGCTGCGCGAGCAGCGCCCCGACGCGAAGCGCAACGCCCAGGCGAGCTACGACGCGCTGTTCGCGGCCGACGAGCTCGAGCACGTCTCGCAGCTCGAGCGCCTCGCGGTCGCCTACTGGGCGGTCGCGCTGGCGCAGAGCCCGACGGCGGCGCACTACCGCGAGCTGCTGGCAGGTGCCTCGAGCGAGACGCTCGCCGCACTGGAATCCGCCCTGCCGGGCGCCGTGACCACAGGCCCCTACGGCGATTACCCGGAGGGGCCGCTCAGCGCCGAGAACGTCGACGGGCTGCACTGGGAGCCCTCGCCCGAGCTGGTCGACGCCCTCGGCATCCGTCTCGCCGCCGCGCTCGCGCACACCCACCTGCTGACGTATCGTCCGCGCGACTCGTCGGCCGACGCGCTGCAGGCGCTGCTCGACGCCGGCTGGTCGACGACCGGCATCGTCACGCTGTCGCAGCTCGTGTCGTTCCTCAACTTCCAGCTCCGCGTGGTCGCGGGGCTCACCGTCCTGAAGGGAGAGCTGTGATGTCGGAATCCGTCATCCGCCACGATTTCGAGCGCCCGAACGCGTTCACGCAGGCGCAGCTCGGCTGGGAGCCCTGGCTCGAGCCGGTGCCGGTCGACGAGCTGACGCCGCGGCAGTATGAAGGCCTCGTCGACAAGGGCCGCGCCAACAGCCCGTACTTCCGGCTGCTGGCACGCGACCCCGACATCCTCGGTGCGCGCACCCGCACGGACAACGACATCTTCTACAACGAGAAGGGCGGTCTGCCGCGCGCCCAGCGCGAGCTGTCGGCGGCCGCCGCGTCGCGGACGAACGGATGCCTGTTCTGCGCCTCCGTGCACTCGCGCTTTGCCGCGCAGAAGTCGAAGCGGCCCGAGGACGTGCAGCGGCTGCTCGACGGCGGCACCGCCGCGCCGCAGAATGACCCGCAGTGGCGCGCCGTGATCGACGCGTCGGTGGCGCTGACGGTGACGCCCGGCGAGTTCTCTGCGGAGCATGTGCAGCAGCTGCGGGATGCCGGGCTCGACGACCTCGCGATCGCCGACGCCATTCATGGGGCGGCGTTCTTCAACTGGGCGAACCGGCTGATGCTGTCGCTCGGGGAGCCGACGCCGCCGGCTGCGTGAGCCGCGCGCCTTTCGCGGGTACGCGGGGCGCCTCAGCCGACGGTGAGCACGAGCTTGCCGCGCGCCTGGACGGACTCGCCGACGCGGTGCGCCTCGGCGATGTCGGCGAGCGGGAAGGTCTGGATGCCGGGCACGGCGTAGCGGCCGTCGCCGATCAGCAGTGCGAGTTCGTCGAGCACGTAGAGCGCGCGGCCCGCATCGCCGCGGCTGAACCGCACGCCGGTGTCGCGGGCGCCGAGGAAGTCGGCGACCGTGATGACGTGGTCGGCTCCGCCGGCGAGCGCGATGAGCTCGGGCAGGATGCCGCTGCCGGCGACGTCCAGCGCGAGGTCGACGCCGTCGGGCGCGAGCTCGTGCACGCGCTGGCTGAGTCCGTCGCCGTAGACGACCGGCTCTGCGCCGAGCGAGCGCACGTAGTCCTGCTTCGCGGCGCTCGCCGTGCCGATCACGCGCGCGCCGCGGGCGACGGCGAGCTGCACGGCGGCGCTGCCGACGTTGCCGGAGGCCCCGCTGATCAGCAGGGTGAAGGGGCGGTTTGCGCTGGACCGGGCATCCGTGCGGCCCAGCCCGAGCTGGTCGAGGGCGCGGGCTGCGGTTTCGGCGGCCGCCGGAAGCGCCGCCGCGTCGGGGAAGTCGAGGCCGGCCGGGATCGGCGCGTACGACGACAGCACGGCGAGCTCGGCCTGCGCCGATCCGTCGGCGAATCCGTAGACGCGGTCGCCGAGTGCGGCATCCGTCACGCCCTCGCCCACCTCGTCGACGATGCCCGCCGCCTCGTAGCCGAGCGTCTGCGGCAGCTCGGGGTCCATCTCACCGCGGCGCTTCTTCCAGTCGCTCGCGTTGACGCCCGCCGCGCGCACGGCGATGCGCACCTCGCCCGGGCCGGGGTGCGGTTCCGGAAGCTCGACGAGCTGGAGGACTTCGGGCACGCCGAAGCGGGTGAACTGCGCTGCCTGCATAGGGGGAAGGCTAGCCGTCTGACACCGCCGAAACGGTCGCCACCTGCTGCGGCATCCGTTCTCAGGATGCCGCGCGAAGTGGCGACCGTTTCGCCTGCGAGGTCAGACCGCGGCGGAGATTGCCTCGAAGTCCTCGTCGGACAGCGTGACGGATGCCCCGGCGATGTTGTCCTCGAGGTGCTCGATGCTCGAGGTTCCCGGAATCGGCAGCATGACCGGCGAGCGCTTCAGCAGCCACGCCAGTGCGAGCTGCGACGGCGTCGCGCCGGTGCGCGCGGCGAGCTCGGCGAGCGGGCCTCCGGGCTGCGAGAGCGTGCCGGTCGCGAGCGGGAACCACGGGATGAATCCGATGCCGTGCGCGGTCGACCAGTCGAGCAGCTCCTCGGACTGGCGGTTCGCCACGTTGTAGAGGTTCTGCACCGAGACGATCGTGGCGACCTTCTGTGCCGCCTCGACCTCGGCGACCGACACCTCAGAGAGGCCGATGTGCCGGATCTTGCCCTCGCTCTGCAGCGCCGCGAGCTCGCCGACCTGGTCCTCGAGAGGAACCTCGGGGTCGATGCGGTGCAGCTGGAACAGGTCGATGGTCTCGAGCCCGAGATTGCGCAGGCTGAGCTCGGCTTGCTGGCGCAGGTAGGCGGGGCGGCCCACGGGCGTCCAGATGTTCGGGCCCTGGCGGGTGAGACCCGCCTTGGTGGCGATGACGAGGTCGTCGCGGTACGGATGCAGCGCCTTCTTGATGAGCTGCTCGGCGACGACCGGTCCGTACGAGTCGGCCGTGTCGATGAAGTTGACGCCGAGCTCGACGGCGCGCTGCAGCACGCGCACGGCGCCCTCTGGATCGCGGGACTCGCCCCAGACGCCCGGCCCGGGCAGCTGCATCGAGCCGAAGCCGAGCCGGTTCACGGTGAGGTCGCCGCCCAGCGCGAAGGTACCGGATGCCGCGGCGGTCAGTTCTGTGTCAGTCATTCAGCTCTCCTCAGGATGTTCTTCTCGGGTCAATTCGATGGCGCCGCCGGCAATTCCGCGATCCCGGCCGCGGGTCGCGGTTTACGCTCTGCGCAAAACTCAGGGCCGTCGTGCGGGTGCGGGGCACAGAGCCGCGGAAACTCGGGCGTGCGCTGCACGTCGTCCGAAAACCGCCCGGAGTTTTGCGCAGCCGCAGCCGCAGCCGCAAAGCAGCCGCAACTGCGAGGCGGCCGCCCTACGCCTGCGCAGCCGCAGGCGCCGCTCGGCTGAAGGGCGCCGGGTCGAACACCCCGTAGCGCTCGCGGAACTCCGCGACCGGCGCAGGCCACAGCAGCGTGAGGTGGCCGGACGATTCGTCGCGATACCAGCTCGAGCAGCCGCCCTGCACCCAGACCGTGCCCGCCGCGAGCCGGTCGATCTCGGCCGAGTAGGCGGATTCCGCCTCGGCCGTGACCTCGAGCGGGGCATCCGTCGCGTCCAGGTGGTCGAGCGCACCCAGCACGTAGTCGAGCTGCGCCTCGATCACCTCGAACGCCGAATGGTGGCCGAGGGCGGCGTTCGGGCCGTCGAGCACGAACAGATTGGGGAATCCGTGCACGACCGTCGACGCGTGACTCGTCATGCCGTCGCTCCAGTGGGCGGCGAGCGACTCGCCGTCGCGGCCCGTCACCAGCCGAGCGAACGGCGGGCGCGTGGTCTCGAATCCGGTCGCGAACACGAGCACGTCGAGGTCGTAGCGGGCACCGGATGCCGCGACCGCGGTCGCTCCCTCGACCGAGCTCAGCGCGCTGGGCTCGAGGGTCACGTTCGACTGCTGCAGCGCCGCGAAGTAGTCGTCGCTGAACACCGCGCGCTTGCAGCCGAGCTCGTAGTCGGGGGTGAGCGCGGCGCGCAGGGCGGGGTCTGCGACCTGGGAGTCGAGGTGGGCGAGCGCGCGGTCGCGCAGCGCTGCGAGCTCGGTCGATCCTGTGATGCGGGCGTCGAAGAGGCGCTCGGCCTCGGCGGACAGCTCGGCGCGGTCGGGCTGGGGCTCGCCCGGCGCGAACGCGCGATCACCGCGCGGCAGCACCCAGGCCGGCGTGCGCTGGAACACGGTGACGGATGCCGCGGCCGCGGCCACCTCAGGCGCGAGCTGCACCGCGCTCGCCCCCGTGCCGACGACGCCGACGCGGAGGCCGGCGAGGGACGCGTGGTCCCAGCGCGCGGAGTGGAAGGCGCGGCCCGGGAAGGTGTCGAGGCCGGGGACGGCGGGCGTTTTCGGCTCGCTGAGGCGGCCGGCGGCCATGATGAGGGCGCGGGCGGAGTATGCGCCGCGGGGGGTCGCGAGCCGCCAGCATCCGTTCTCGTCGTCCCAGCGCGCGCTCGTGAGCGGCTCGCCGAGCCGGAGGTGCGGCTCGAGGCCCTCGGCATGCGCGGTCTCGCGCAGGTAGTCGAGAATCTCGGCGCCAGGGGCGAAACGGCGCGACCAGCGGCGGGGCGGGCGGAAGGAGTAGGAGTACAGCCGGCTCGGGATGTCGCACGCGACGCCCGGGTAGGAGTTGTCGCGCCAGGTGCCGCCGACGTCGTCGGCGCGCTCGAAGATGAGGAAGTCGTCGCGGCCGGCGCGCGTGAGCTGCGCGCCCATGCCGATGCCGGCGATGCCGGCCCCGATGACAGCGACGTCCATCACGCGACTTCCCCGTAGGTGGTCGTGCGCTGCCGCACCGGGCGGCCGAGCTCGGCGGCGAGCCGCGTGACGTCGGCGACCGTGAGCTGGCGCCCCTGCTCGGGGCCGGCGCTCGGGTCGATCACCCCGTCGAGCAGCACTCCGCCGAGGTCGTCGGCGCCGCCGGCGAGCACGAGCTGCGCGCCGCGCAGGCCGAGCTTGGTCCACGCGGCCTGGATGTGGTCGATGCGCCCCGCGAGCATCAGGCGCGCGACGGCGTGCACCGCGCGCGACTCGCGCAGGCTCGGGCCGGGCCGCGCGCCCGGCACCTCGACCGGCGACTCGCTCGGCAGCCAGGGCATCGCGATGAACTCGGTGAAGCCGCCGGTGCGGTCCTGCAGCTCGGCAAGCTTCCGCAGGTGAGCGACCTGATCAGCGGCGGCTTCCACGTGCCCGTAGACCATCGTGGCGGTCGAGCGCAGACCGGCGCGGTGCGCGTTCTCCACAGCCTCGAGCCAGACGGATGCCGCAATGTCGGTGGCCCCCGTCAGGATGCCGCGTATGCGATCGTCCAGAATCCGGGCCGCGGTGCCCGGCACGGTGTCCACGCCGGCTTCCCGCAGCCGCTCCAGCCACTCGGCGAGGGGCAGCCCTGCGCGGGCCGCGCCGTCGAGGACCTCGGCGGGCCGGAACGCGTGCAGGTGCAGCCGCGGCTGGGCCTGCTTGACGGCACGGGCGAAGTCGAGGTAGCCCGCTGCGCCGAGCTCGCGGGGCGGCGTGCCCTGCGCGCAGATCTCGGTCGCGCCGAGGGCCGCGGCCTCGTCGACCAGCGCAGCGAGCCGCTCGGGCGGCAGCCCGAGGGCAGGGTCGAGGTTGCGGTTCACCGCGTAGGTGACCGTGTCGCCGACGCGCTCGTGCCGCACCCGGTCGGCGAGGGCGGTGAGGGTCTCGAGGTCGTCGCCGTCGGCGTGCAGCAGGGCGACGTATTCGGCATCCGTCAGTCCGGCCGGGTCGGCCTCTGCGCGCTTCAGCACCGACTCGAGGTAGGCGTCGTGCCGGGCGAGCCCGTAGTCGTCGGCGAGCTCGAGCAGCCGCGGCCGCAGCCGGTCGTCGAACCAATCGGCGCCCCGCCCCGCGGCGGCGGCAGCCCCGGAAGCGACCGCGCCCCGCGCCTCCCGCAGGTAGTGCGGGTGCGCGGTGAGCCGCTCACGCAGCGTGTAGCCGCCCTCGGCGGTGAGCCGCGCGAGCTCCTCGATCTGCGGCCAGGGGCGCTCGGGGTTCACGTGGTCGGGGGTGAGCGGCGAGACACCGCCCCAGTCGTCGATGCCGGCCCTGATGAGAAGGGCGAGCTCGCCGGCATCCGTCAGGTTCGGCGGCGCCTGCACGCGCATGCCGGGGCCGAGCAGCACGCGGGTGACGGCGACGGCGGCCGCGTACTCCTGCGTCTCGAGGTCGGCGGCGCCCATCATCGCGGTGGCCGGCTTCGCCCGGAAGTTCTGCACGATCACCTCTTGGATGTGCCCGTGCTTCTCGTGCGACGCCCGCAGCGCGAGCACGGCGTCGATGCGGTCGGCGGCGGTCTCGCCGATGCCGAGCAGCACGCCGGTCGTGAACGGGATGCGCGAACGCCCGGCGTCGTCGATCACCCTGAGGCGCAGCGCCGGGTCTTTGTCTGGCGAGCCGAAGTGCGCCTCGCCGGGCGTCTGCCAGATGCGCGTCGAGGTGGTCTCGAGCATCATGCCCATCGACGGTCCGTAGGGCTTCAGCCGCTGCAACTCGGCCCACGACATGACGCCGGGGTTGAGGTGGGGCAGCAGCCCGGTCTCGGCCAGGATCAGCTCGGCCATCGCCCGCACGTAGTCGAGCGTCGACGCGTAGCCGTGCTCATCGAGCCACTGCCGGGCGATCGGCCAGCGGTTCTCGGGCCGGTCGCCGAGGGTGAGCAGCGCCTCTTTGCAGCCGAGCGCGGCGCCGGCGCGCGCGACTTCGAGCACCTCCTCGGGCTCCATGTACGGCGAGATGCCCGCGGCCGCCAGCTTGCCGGGGCTCTGCACGAAGATGCAGTAATGGCAGCGGTCCTGGCACAGGTGCGTGAGCGGGATGAACACCTTGCGCGAGTAGGTGATCACCCCGGGCCGCCCGGCCGCAGCCAGCCCCTCGTCGCGGATGCGCCCGGCCGCCGCGAGCAGCCGGTCGAGGTCGGCGTCGCGAGCGGCGAGCAGCGTCACGGCATCCGTATGAGAAAGGGAAGTCCACGGCTCGCGCACGGCCTCGAGCCGGTCTAGTGCGCCGTCGAGCTCATCGGGGCGGACATAGGGTGCAGCAGGGGTGCGCAACATCAGCGGAACGGCCATGGGTCACCTGGGCATAGTGGGGCGGATACGGATGCCGAGCCGAAACGCCATCAAAGCCAGATGCGCGCAGCCCGGCGGCCCAAATCCAGGCCGCTGCCGATGGAGTCAGCCTAGCCCCGGAACGGTCAGCCCGGGCGCTGCCGCCCGCCCGATAGGCTCGCCACATGGGGGTGTGGTGGGCCGCTCACTGGACGGAAGTGCTCGGCTTCGTGACGGGGGCGGGCTCTGTCGTGCTCGCGCAGCGCCGCAGCATGTGGAACTATCCGGTCGGCATCCTCAACAACCTCGTCTTCATCGTGCTGTTCGTGCCCGCCGCGCTCTACGCCGACGCCGGGCTGC
Source organism: Gryllotalpicola koreensis (assembly GCF_039538185.1). Taxonomy (NCBI): domain Bacteria; kingdom Bacillati; phylum Actinomycetota; class Actinomycetes; order Micrococcales; family Microbacteriaceae; genus Gryllotalpicola; species Gryllotalpicola koreensis. The sequence continues at coordinate 183,427 of NZ_BAABBW010000001.1, read as the reverse complement.
AGCTCGTCTTCCTCGCCCTCGCCGTCGCGGGCTGGGTCGGCTGGTTCCGTGCCCGCCGCGCCGAGAGCACCGCGCACCTCGAACGTGACGAGGCCTTCGTGCTGCGCACCCCGCGGCGCGCCGTGCCGTGGCTCGTGGCATCCGGCATCGCGCTCGCGGCCGTGCTCACCTGGCTGCTGACCGCGTTCACCGACTCGACCACGCAGCTCGCCGACGCGACGACGACCGCGGGCAGCATCGTCGCGCAGTACATGCTCAACGCCCGCTGGATCGAGAACTGGTTCGTGTGGGCCGCGATCGACGTCGGCTACGTCGGGCTCTACGCGGCGAAGGGCCTGTGGATCACCGCCGCGCTCTACCTCGGATTCATCGGCCTGTGCGCGGCCGGCTGGGTCTCGTGGCGCCGCACTGCCGCGGCGCACGCGGGCGCGAGCGCAGGCACAGGCACAGGCGCAGCAGCCGATCGGATGCCGGGGCCGGGGGTCGCCGCCGATGCGTGAGTTCGCCCACGGGCTGGTCCTCGGCAAGTTCTATCCCTTCCACTCCGGCCACCAGGCGCTGATCAGGCAGGCGCTGCGCGAGTGCGAGCAGGTCACGGTCGAGGTGCTCGGCGCGAGCGTCGAGACGATCCCGCTCGAGGTGCGCGCCGACTGGGTGCGTGAGGAGCACCCGACGGCCCGGGTGGTCGCCGCGATGGATGACGCGCCCGTCGACTTCGCCTCGGCCGCCGCGTGGGACGCGCACATGCCCGTGATCGAGGAGCTCCTGGAAGGGCCCGTCGACGCGGTCTTCACCTCCGACGAGTACGGCGCCGAGCTCGCTCGCCGGCTCGGCGCGCGGTGGCGCCGCGTCGACGCGGGCCGGGTGGGGAATCCGATCTCGGGCACCGCCGTGCGCCGCGATGTCGCCGCGCACTGGCACGAGCTGCCCGCACCCGTGCGCGCCTGGTTCACGCGCCGCATCGTGGTGCTGGGCGCCGAGTCGACCGGCTCGACGACCCTCGCCGAGGCGCTCGCCGATGCCCTCGGCACGGTGTGGGTTCCCGAGTACGGCCGCGAGCACAGCGTGACGCGCGACGGCGGCCTCGACGCCCCGTGGCGCAGCGACGAGTTCGACCTGATCCTCGACCGGCAGATCGCGCTCGAGGCAGCCGCGGCTCGGCGCGCCCCGCGCCCCGAGCTCGTCTGCGACACCGACGCCCTCGCGACGGTACTCTGGCACGAGCGCTACGTCGGCGAGGCGCCGCAGCGCATGTGGGATCGCGCGATGCGGCATCCGCCCCTCGCCTATCTGCTCACGGGTGACGAGATCCCCTTCGTGCAGGACGGCACGCGCGACGGCGAGCACCTGCGGCACGCGATGCAGCAGCGCTTCCGTGCGGTGCTCGCGGCGCAGCCGGTGCCGTGGCTCGAGGTTCGGGGCACGGTCGCCGAGCGCCTCGCGCAGGCGCTCGCCTTCGCGGCCGAGCAGCTGGCGGGCGCGCTCGCGGTGGGCCCGTCGCTCGAGGAGCTGGGCGCAGCACACGACGACACGAGGGGCGACGGATGCCTGCAGCAGGCGTGACCGACTACGAGAACCCCGAGCGCTGGCGGCGCACCTCGGCGGCGCCGACCAACCCGGCCGACCCGGCGGCGGGCGCCGCCCCGCAGTACACGGCCGACGACCTCTTCGCGGCGGCGGCCCCGGTTGAGACCTCCCTCGACGAGAAGCTGCGCCAGGCCTACTTCTGGCTCGTCAACCGGGCCGTCATCTCGCCGTACTACGACGTCGAGTTCGGCCTCGACCGCGCCATCCGCTTCACACTCGGCGATGCCGGCGCCGAGCTCGTGCTGCCGGCCGAGCAGTCGTACTCGTCGAACGTGCTGCTGCCGCTGCTCACCTTCGCCGTCGGCGGCCGCTGCCTGCTCGTCGGCGGCCCGGGCCGGGGCAAGACGACGCTCGCGGTGCTCATGGGGGTGCTCGCCGGCTCGAGCGCCGAGCAGGTGCGCCGCGAGGTGCAGCAGGGGCAGCCGCAGCTCACGGTCAGCGACCTCGTCGGCATGCCGCTGCCGCGCGATCTCGTGACCGCGGGCAGCCTCGCCGAGATCACGATCGCGTGGCGCTCGTGGCTCACGAGCCCGGTGAAGATCATCGACGAGTTCAACCGCATCCCGACGAAGACGCAGTCGGCGCTGCTCACGATGGTGGCGGAGGGCTACGTCGAGTCGCACGACCAGCTGCACCGCACGACGCCCGAGGGCGGCGTCGACAGCTGGTACTTCACCGCGAACGACGACGCGGGCGGCGGCACCTTCCCGGTGATCCAGGCGCTGCTCGACCGCATGGACGTCACGGTGCCCGCCCTCGGCTTCAACAGCCGCTTCTTCGACGAGCTCGTCACCCGCGTCGAGGCGGGCGAGCGGCCCGAGGACCACGTGCCGGCCGAGCTCGTCTTCGACGCGGCGCAGCGCACGGCGATGCGCGCCGCCATTCGCGCGGTGCCCGTGCCGCCGGCCGTGCGGCGGCGCCTCGAGCACTTCATCGGCCAGTTCGAGTTCGCGCAGCACGGCGGCCGCCGCTTCGAGTACCGCACGAAGGACGAGGTCGCCACCGCGGGCGGCAGCGTCGCCGAGGTGATCGGCGCCAACACGGGCGCCGACCTCGAGGTCGACCCGGGCGCGCAGACGCTCAACTCGGTGTCGCCGCGCGCCCTGCAGACGCTGATCCTGTTCGCGAAGGCCTCGGCCTGGTTCCGGGGCCGGCCCGCGGTCGAGCTTGAGGATGTCCGCGCGATGCTGCCTTTCGTGCTGCGCGGCAAGCTCCGGCCCAACCTCGAGCACCCGCACTTCGAGTCGGGCGACGGCCGCGAGCTCGCCACCGACCCGCTGAGCTGGCTGGCCGAGCTGTTCGACGCCGCCCTGCTCGAATACACCGCGCAGGACCGCGATGCCGACGACCCGACCGGTCGGCTGCTCGCGGAGTTCGCAGGCGGCCTCGACGGACTTGCCGCCCTCGAGGTCTCGCGGCGGCTGACCGCGATCGAGGGGCGCATCGCGCAGATCGCCGAGACCGGCAAGCTCTACGGCCGCGACTTCGACGAGCTCGTCGCGCTCAAGTACCTGCACCAGCGCTACAGCAACTACCGGCGCTGGCTGGGCGGCTCGTGATCGCACGGCCCGGCCACTCGATCGATGCGGGAGAGACGGATGCCGCGACTCCGCCCGTTCCCGCCGTCGCGGGTCTCGACGTCGGGGCCTCCGTGCAGCGCGTCGTCACGTGGGGCGGCGACCGGGCGCGCTACCTGCGGGCGCTCGGCCGTGCGCTCGCGGCGGTGCCCGGACTCGCCGATGACAGGGCGGGGTTCACGGATGCCGCCGCCGTGGCCGGCTGGCGTGCGGGCACCCTCGGCCTGCGCGCCGACGCCCTGAGCCGTATCGAGCGGGCTCTCTCCTCGTCGCTGCCGGGGCAGGCGTCGGGGCCGGCCCCTGCGCTTGCTGCCGCGCTCGGGCTGCCGGGCGGCACGGATGCCACCCGCGCCGCGCGCGCCGCGCTCGCCGCCTTCGCCGCGGGGCAGCACGCCGACCGCTTCCACTGGCCCGGCTGGGAGGCCGGCGGCTACGTGCTCGCTCGGCTCGGCGGATTCATCGGCCTGGGCGGCCCGTGGCAGGAGCCCCCGATCGACCCCGAGCCGCTGGGACCCGGCCGGTGGCGGGTCACCGTCGCCGGGCATCCGTGGCATATCGAGTGCGACCTGTTCGGGCACGTGATCTCGCCCGAGACGCTCGCCGCGGTCGACGAGACGCCGGGCCGCGCCGAGCTGGCGGTCTCTGCGTACTCCTACCTCGCCATCGTGCACAGCCCCCGGGCGGCGGCGTGAGCACCGCCGAGCTCACGCCCGAGCAGTCCGTCGCGTGGCAGGCGGCGCAGCGGCTGTGGGGTGTGCGCATGCACCCGCCCGCGGTGCTGCCCGACGCCGGCAGGCCCTCGTTCAGCTGGTTCGGCTTCCCGCCGGCGATCACCTTCGACCCGGCGCTCCTCGCGCGCGAGGGCGGGGCGGGGCACCTCGTCTCGGTGTTCGCCCACGAGCTCGGCCACCACGTGCTCGCCCCGAGCACCCGGCTCGACGGGCTCAAGATCGACTACCAGATGGCCCGCACCATCGCGGCGAGCGACCCCGGCCACGTGCTCGACGTGCGCGAGGAGGCGGCGCACCTCGCCAATCTGTGGGAGGACCTGGTCATCAACGAGCGCGTCGTGCGGGCGCAGCGTGCCGCGGCGCCCTCGGCCGAACCCGATCTGATCGCGCTCTGGCGCGCGCTCTCGGCGCCGGTGCTCGCCCAGGGCCCGCAGGGCGCCGAGGCCGACCCGGCCTGGTGGGTCTACCTGCGCGCCTACGAGCGGCTGTGGCGACTGCCCGCCGGAACGCTCTGCGATCCGCACGAGCCGCACCTCTTCCGCGAGGCCGCCCGCCGGGCCGCCGCCGAGGCCGAGGGGCAGATCGCGGCGGCCGGCGCCAAGGTCGGCAACCTCGATCAGGAGGGCGCGCGGGCCGACCTCGCCCAGCAGCTCTTCGCCGAGGCCGACGCCGTGCTGCTCGCCGACACCGTGCGCCGCTTCGGCGCCGACCCGGTGGCGGGTGCGGCGCCGTGCGGCATGATCCTCGCGCCGTACCTCGTGGTGAGCCGGCGGCTGCGGGAACAGCGCCAGCGAGCCGCGCTGGCGGGGCAACCGGGTCAGACGGGGCAGCCCGGGCAAGGCGCGCCGGCGGAAGGCGCCGGCAACGTCGCCTGCGCGGCCGACCCCGGCGCCGCGCCGACCGCGGGCGAGCTCGCCCGGGTGCTCGCCGATGCGCGGCTGCGCGAGCGGCTGATCCACCCGGTGGACGCGCTGGCGGGCGAGCAGGCAGACTCCGCGACGGACGGCCCCGACGACGGCACCGGGGCGACTGCGGCGACGCGCTCCTCCGGCCAGAGCTTCGGCATCGCCGAGACCCTCGAGCTGTTCGCGGGAGCGGACCCCGACGCCGTCATGGCCGCCTGGTACGAGGCCGAGGCGCGGCCGTGGGTTTCCCCGCTGCAGCGGCGCGGTGAGGCATCCGCCGCCCCCGAGCTGCCCGGCCCGCTCGAGCTGTGGGAGACCGGCGAGGACCTCTCTGACATCGACTGGCCCGCCACGCTCGCGGGCGGCACCGTCGTCGTGCCGGGCGTCACCACGGTGCGCCGCACCTTCCTCGCCGACGAGCCGAGTCGCGCCGAGGTGCCGGTGGCGCTCGACCTGTACATCGACTCGTCGGGGTCGATGATGTCGCCGCAGCAGGGCTCCCCGGCGGTGCTGGCCGGCATGATCCTCGCCCTCTCGGTGCTGCGCGGCGGCGGCCGCGTGCGCACCACGAGCTTCTCGAGCGCCGGGCAGGTGGCGGGCACGGCCGACTTCTCACGCGAGCGCGTCGAGATCGTGAAGGGTCTGACGACCTATTTCGGCGGCGGCACCACCTTCCCGCTCGACCTGCTGGCGCAGCGCTACCTGGCTTCCCGCCCGCGCCGCGGCGAGGAGCGCCACCTCGTGGTGCTCACCGACACGGGCTACGTCTCGCTGCTCGGCCACGGGCAGGAGCAGTTCGCCGAGGTCGCGGCCCGCGTGCGCGCGCACGTCGCCGACGCGACGATGGTGATCGACGGGCGCGTCAGCGATGAGGAGAGAACGGATGCCGCCGCGGTCGGCTACGAGCTGATCGAGGTCGCCGGCATGGAGGGCGCGCCCGCGGTGTGCGCGCGCCTCGCGGCGAAGATCGCCGGAAGGAGCACGCGGTGAGCGCGGAGGACCTCGCGGCGGAGAGCGGGCAGAGCCCACTGGCGCCCTGGTTCGCGGAGGGGCTGGACGAGCAGGGCGCGTGGCAGCGCCTCGCGCCCGGGCCGGGCATCGACGAACTCGCTGCCCGCCTCTCGACCGTGCCGCAGGCGTTCCTCGAGGGCGACGGGCCCGACGTGCTCGCGCTGGCCGGCGACGTCTTCGACGAGCTGCGCCTGTCGAGCGGCGTCCACCCGCTCGTGGGGGCCGCGACGCGCATCGCCGCGGTCTCCGCCCCCGCCCGCATCGCCGCGGGACTCGGCCTCTGGCTGTACGCCTCGGAGGAACTCGTCGGCCCTTTCGCCGCGCCGCTGCGGCGCGACACCGCGGCGCCCGCGCTGCTGGGGCTCGCGCTGCGCCTCGCGCCGATCGTCGCGCCGTCGCGCTGGCTCATCGAGTCCGAGCGCCGAGAGGAGGCCGTGCGCACCTTCCTGCTCTGGGGTGGCATGCTGCCGGCCGGTGAGAGCCTCGACGACGCCCGCGCCCGCTTCGAGCTGTGCGACTCGCTCGCGCGCGACGAGGCGCTGCGGCGTGCGCTCGACGAGCACGAGCACCGGCTCGAAGTGGTGCGCCGTCTCGAAGCGGCCCGAGCCCGCGAGGCCGCAGCCAGGTACGGCCATGAGTAACCCGCGCGACACTCCCGACCCGCTCGCCCTGCCCGACTACGTGCCGCAGGGGCAGGTCGCACTCAGCGACGACGAGCGCTGGCCCGGGCTCAGCGCGGCGGGGCGCGCGCGGCGGGAGCGCGTGCTGCGGCATCCGCTCGCCCCGCCCTGGCTGCACGCCGCCGGCCATCGCCTCGATGCCGCAGCGCAGGCGCGTGCCGCCGCCGATGCCGCCGCCCCGGTGCCGCCCGACTGGCTCGCGGCCCACTTGGCGCGCGCGGCCCGGCTGCCCTTCTACCGCGACCATGTCGGCCCGCTCGTGAGGCTCGAGGACTTCCCGCTCATCTCCCGCGACGATCTCGCCGCCGACATCGCCGCCTTCGTGCCCTACGGCGCCGATCTCAGCGAGGTGCTGCACGGCACGAGCTCCGGCTCGACGGGCGCCGCGCTCGTCATGCCCGACGACCCCGACGAGCTCGCGCGCGGCTTCCACTGGATGGTCGGTCTCGTGCGCGGGCTCGGCGTCGACTGGCGGCCGGATGCCGCGCGCGGCCTCGCGCTCGCCCACGTGGTGCTGCAGCGCCAGGCCTTCACCTACGTCTCGGTGCTGCCGGCGTTCGGCGAGGCGGCGATGGCGCGCGTGAACCTGGCTGAGGCGGACACGGGATTCCTGGCCGAGCTCGACCCGCAGGTGATCAGCGGCTCCCCGACGAGCCTTGAGCGGCTGCTCGAGCCGGACTACGCTCGGGCGCTGCATCCGCTCGCGCTGTTCTCCGGGGCGATGGCGCTCAGCCTGCCGCTGCGCCGCGAGCTCGAGGCGGTGTTCGGCTGCCCCGTGATCGACGTCTACGGGCTGCACGAGACCCGGCCGGTCGCCGTCAGCGTGGACGGCGGCCCGCACGTGATCGCGGATCGGCGCGTGCACGTCGAGGTGCTCGACGCCGCCGGTCGCGCGGTGCCGCCCGGCGAGGTGGGCGAGGTCGTCGTGACGGCCGGCGAGAACCGCTTCCTGCCGCTGGTGCGCTATCGCACGGGCGACACGGCCCGGCTCGTCGAGCTCGGCGGGCGCCCGGCGCTCGCTGAGCTCGAGGGGCGCGCGAACACGATCTTCACCGCAGCCGACGGGCACGCGGTGCCCTGCGTCGACCTCACCCAGCAGCTGCAGGCGGCCGGGGCGCGCGGCTGGGCGGTCTCGCAAGCCGCGGATGGCACGGTGAGCGCCGTCATCGCCGGCGGGGACGAGGCGCGGGTGACGGATGCCTTGGCCGCGCTGCTGGGCACGCCGATCGCGGTGCGGCGGGTGCGGTCGATCGCCGAGCTCGGCGAGGGCAAGCCCCGGCGGTTCTCCACAGCTGCCGGTTCGATCCGGCACGGCTAAGCCGCTCGCGCTAGAATCTATATATCGCTTATATAGAGGGGGCGCTCATGACGGTGACGAGCATCGACCTCGACCCCGAGTTGATCGAGGCGGCGAAGAAGGCGACCGGCGCGACCACGATCAAGGAGGCCGTGATCCGCTCGATGCAGACGGCGGTCCGGGTTGCCGCGCCGGATCCGGACTTCGAGCGGCGGCTGCGCAGCATTGCGATTCCCGAAAGCGAATGGACGCTTGAGACGATCGACTACCCGGTCGACGACGAGTCGAGCGAGGAACCCGCGCACCCCGCCGCGACGAGCGCCGAGCACGTGTGACCCGCATCATCGTCGACAACAGCATCTGGGCGCGCATCCTGACGGACGTGAAGTTCGCCGATATTGTTCGGAGCCTGCAGAGCTCGCCGTACAACCAGATCGTGACGTGTCCACCGCAGGCGTTGGAGTTCTGTCACCCGGCGCGTTCCCTGAGCGAATACGAGACGCGCCGCGCCTTCATCGACTCCTTCGAGTCGCTCACGCGCAAGCCTGAGCAGTGGGAGATCCTCGACCTGCAGCGCGCGCTCTGGCGGGCCGGCCTCGGTCGCGCTGCGGGGACATCGGATCTCACCATCGCGGCCTACGCCATCGCCAACGACGCGACCGTGTTCGCCGCCGACCGCGACTTCGTGCACATCGCCCGCGCGAGCGGCGGCCGCCTCAAGCAGCGGTACTTCGCGCCGTAGCCGCAGGCCTCAGCGCGAGGCGGAGTCGCGCCTGATCCTTTCCAGCCACTCCGTGACCGCGGCACCGACGAGCCCGAACTGCTCGCCGATGATGTTGTGCCCGGCCGCGTCGAGCACGAGGAACGACGCCCGCGGGTAGTGCTCGAGCCGCCGCCACGCGTCGACGTAGCCCACCACCTCGTCCTGCCGGCCGACGACGAACAGCGCAGGCTTCGTGAACGGGCCGGATGCCGCGTCTTCGGGCTCGACGTCGAACGCGTAGTTCTGTGCGATGCGCTCGAGAGCGGGTTGGTCGATCGCCTCGACGCCCGGCTCGACGGTCTCGACGTAGTTCGCGAGCCCCGCCGCGGACTGCCACACCGCGAAGTCGCGGTAGCCCGTTGCGGTCTTCTCGGGCACGCCGTCGAACAGTGCGGGTTCCTCATGCAGCACCGTGCGCGGCGGTGCCGTGCGCGCGCCGTGCTTCGCGACGAACACCCCTGCGAGCGTCGCGAGCCCGAGCACCTGCTCGCCGAAGTCGTGTGCGAGCCGGCGCGCCAGCATGCCGCCATAGGAGTTGCCCAGCACGGCGAACGGCTCGTCGCCGACGGCCTCGCGCACGGCATCCGTCAGCGCTCGCGCCACGTCTTCGGTGCTGGCGACCTCGCCGATCGGGGTCTGCCCCATGCCGGGAAGGTCGACGTAGATGCGCCGCCACCCGCCGTGCGCCGCGATGGTCTCGTCGAGCGGAAGCAGGATGCGGTGATCGACACCGAAGCCGTGGATCAGAACGAGGGGTGTCCCCTCGCCGCGCGTCTCACTGTGCACGGCTCTGACTCTAAAGACGGCCACCGACATTCAGCGGTGCCGAATGCACGCTCAACGGCGATCCTGCGTGCATTTCGCACCTCTGAGCGGGTCACTCACCCACGATGGCCGCGATCAGGCCGGGGAACTTCGCGTCGAGCTCTGCGCGGCGCAGCTGGATCTCGTGCCGCCGGCCGTCGATCAGCGTGTGGGTGAGACCGGCCTCGCGCAGGATGCGGAAGTGGTGCGCCATCGTCGACTTCGTGACGTCGACGCCCCAGCCCTCGAGGGACTTCGCCTTCGGCTCCCCGTCGGCGAGGACCCGCACGATGTGCAGCCGGATGGGGTCGGCGAGCGCCTTCATGACCTCCACGAGGTCGACGTCGGCCATGTCGGGGGAGGGATAGTCGGGCATCCGTGCAGCGCCTTCTCGAAATAGTTCGACAATCATCGAACTATCCCGTACTCTGATCGTATGACGGTCATCGAACAATCCAATGCTACCCGCTCCGTCGGGCTGAAGCTCGGAATTCTCGCCGCGGGCCTCTTCGTCGTCGGCACCAACGCGTTCGTCATCGCGGGCGTGCTGCCCTCCATCGCCGCGTCGCTCGGGGTGAGCACCTCGGCGGTCGGCTACTCGATCACCTGGTACGCCGTGGTGGTCGCCGTCGCCTCGCCCGCGGTCTCCGTGGTCTTCGCACGGGTTCCCCGCGCCGCGCTCATGGCGGCCGGGCTCGCGCTGATCGCCGTGGGCACCTTCGTCGCGGCCGCCGCCGGCTCGATCGAGGTGTTCGTCGTGGGCCGGATCGTCGCCGCGCTCGGCGGCGCCGCCCTGGTGCCCGCCGCGACCGCCGCCGCGCCGGCCCTCGTCGCCCCCGAGCAGCGCGGCCGTGCGCTCGCCGCGACCGGCCTCGGCTTCGCCCTCGCCACGGCCATCGGCTCGCCCTTCGGGACCTTCCTCGCCGAGCTCGGCGGCTGGCGTCTCGCCCTCGGGGTACTCGCCGGCATGGCGGCGGTGCTCACCGCCGCGGTCGCGCTTCTGGTGCGCGGCATCCCGAGCGGGCCCGCGCTGTCCTTCGGCGCCCGCTTCGCGGTGCTCGCCCACCCGCGCATCCTGCTGACGCTGCTCGCGACCCTGTTGCTCGTGCTCGCCTTCAACCTCGTCTATGTCTTCTCGAGCTCTGTCGCGCACCCGGCGACGGGCGGCAGTGAGGCCGCGCTCGCGGCGCTGCTGCTCGCGTACGGAGTCTTCGGCATCATCGGCAACTGGCTCGGCGGCCGGCTCACCGACCGCATCGGCGGCCGCCGCACCGCCCTGTGGGGGCTCGCGATCGAGGCCGCGGTATTTCTCGCCCTCATCGCGGTGCGCGGCGGCTTCGTCGCGACCCTCGTACTGTTCGCGGTGTGGGGGCTCGGCACCTATGCGGCGATCGTGCCGGTGCAGCACCGGCTCGCGTCGATCGACCCGGCTCGCGCCGGCATCTCGCTGTCGTGGTACTCGACGTCCATGTATGTCGGCATCGCCCTCGCGCCGGTGGTCGGTGCCGCGGCGCTCGGCTCGGGGGTCACGGCGCTGCTGCTCGTCGCCGCGGCTGCCGCGGTCGCCGCGCTGCTGGTCTTCGAGGCGGCGCACCGGGGCGCGCGTTCTCCGGTGGTCGAGTAGCCCGCGAGGCGGGTGTATCGAGACCCCCTCTGCACACGGGCGGAGATTTCGGTGCGCCCTCGGCGTGTCGGGGCGTGCAGCGCCCGTTCCGGGCAGTTTTTCCGCCCGTGTGCACGGCCCCTCAGCCCAGCTCGCCCGCCAGGTCGAGCGCCTCACCCGCGAGAGCGGCGGATTTCGCGGCATCCGTCATCCACAGCGGCACCGCACGAGAACGGATGCCGAGCGCTTCGACCTCCGCCACGGAAGCCGCATCCTCCTCGCCGACGAGCCAACCGTCGAGCAGCCCGTCGGCCCCGTCGGCCCCGCCGGCCCCGGCACGCCGCGCGCCGTAGTGTCGCGCCACCGCGAGCGCCGACGTCTCCACTCCGATGGCCGAGAGGCAGGCATCCGCATATCCCCGCACCGCGGCCCCGCCGATGATCGGCGAGACGCCGACGACCGGCGCCGCAGACGCTGCGAGCCCCTCGCGGATGCCCGGAACCGCCAGCGTGGTCCCCACCGACACCACGGGATTCGACGGGGCGACGAGGAACACGTCGGCGGCGGCGAGCGCGTCGCGCACCGCCCGCGTGGCCGAGGCCCCCGCGAGCCCGAGCTGCACGAAGCGCCGGGCGGGCACGGCGGCGCGGTGCTTGACCCACCACTCCTCGAAGTGCACGAGCTCTGGGCCCGAGCCGAGGTCGATCTCGACATGCGTCTCGACCGGCTCGTCGCTCATCGGCAGCAGCCGCACGGGCAGCCCGGCGCCGTCGTTCCAGCGCGACGCGAGCCGCGCGACGACGTCAGTCAGCGGCATCCCCTCGCGCAGCAGCGCCGAGCGCGCGATGTGCGTTCCGATGTCGAGGTCGCCGAGCGTGAACCACGGCCAGCCGACGCCGTAGGCCGTGAGCTCGGCCGAGACCCGGTACGACTCGTCGCGCAGCCCCCAGCCGCGCTCTTCGTCGTTGACTCCGGCGAGGGCGTACATCATCGAGTCGAGATCGGGGGTGACGCGCAGTCCGGCGACCCACGAGTCGTCGCCGGTGTTGACGACCGCGGTCACGGTCGGGCGATCGGACGGTGACGGGTGCCTGCGCTCGAGCTCCGCGACGAGACCGCGCGTGAACCGCGCGCCCCCGACGCCCCCGACGAGGACGACGATGTTCTGTGGCATCCCCCGAGCCTATTCGGCGGCTATGCGACGACCGGGGCGAGCAGCGCCGCGACCGAGGCCGCCCGCTCGACCGGCAGCGCGCCGACGGTGACCCGGATGCCCGGCGAACCCGGCTCGTCCGCCGTGAACGGCGCCCCGGCGGCCACGCGCACGCCCGCCGCGGCGAGCGTCTCGACGGCCGCGCGCTCGTCGCGCACGGGCAGCCACAGGTTGATGCCGTCGCCCGGCGCGACCGCGACCCCGAACGAGCTCAGCGCGGCTGCCAGCGCCGCCTGCCGCTCGGCGTAGACAGCGCCCGCGCGCGCCACCGAGGCCACCGCGAGCGGGTCGCGCAGCAGCTCGAGCAGCATCGTCTGGAGCATCCGCGAGGTCCAGCCGGGGCCGAGCAGCCGGCGCGCCACGATGCGGTCGACGAGCGGCCGCGGGCCGCCGAGCGCGGCGATGCGCAGGTCGGGCCCGTGCGACTTCGAGAAGCTGCGCAGGTGCACGACCTGGCCGGGCAGCCAGGTGCCGAGCGACACGTCCGGCGCGCCGGAGATGAGTCCGGAGTGGTCGTCTTCGATGACGACGACGGATGCCCCGCGGCGCTGCCCCGCGATGATGCGCGCGAGCTCCTCCGCGCGCTGCGCCGACAGCGACGCCCCGGTCGGGTTCTGCGCCCGCGGCTGCAGCACCACGGCCGAGACACCGCGCGCCAGCGCGCGGAACAGCGAGCGCGGCGTGACGCCGGCGCCGTCGACCTCGAGCGCGACCCGCTCCACCCCGTGCGCTTCGAGCAGTTCGAACAGCGGCGGGAAGCCCGGCACCTCGACCGCGACCCGGTCGCCGAAGCGCACCACCTGGTCGAGCGTGCGCGAGAGGCCGTCGAGGGCGCCGTCGATCACGGTGAGCGCCTCGGCCGGGTACGGCCACGCCGTGCGCAGCAGCCGGTGCAGCTCGGGGATGACGGGCAGCTCCTGATACGAGCCGGTCCCCGCCTGCCAGCGCAGGCGCGCGGCGATCGGCTCCAGCTCGGGCAGCAGCGCGACATCCGGGGTGCCGCGCGAGAGGTCGAGCTCGGCCTGAGGCGCGTGGCCGGCGAGCTCCGCCATGCTGCGGGGCAGCCACGAGGCATCCGTCGCCCCCGGGTCGCGCACGAAAGACCCCGACCGCCCGCGCGCCACGATCAGACCTGCCGCGAGCAGCGTCTGCCAGGCGTGCGACACCGTGGCGGGCGAGACTCCGAGCTCCGCGGCGAGCTCGCGCACCGTGGGCAGCCGGTCGCCCGGCGCCAGCTCGCCCGAGGTGATCTGCCGCGCGATGCTTGCGGCGATGCCTCGCGGCGAGGTGTCATCAGGCGCCGGCAACATTTACCGCCTCGTCACGCGAGGAAATTGTCGGGAAATGTTCACGCCGAACGATAACAGAACCGACAGTTGGAGGATTCGATGACGGTCATTCGAGCCGCGATCACGCAAACCACCTGGACTGGCGACAAGGAGTCGATGCTCGACAAGCACGAGCAGTTCGCCAGGGATGCCGCGGCGCAGGGCGCCCAGGTGATCTGCTTCCAGGAGCTGTTCTACGGCCCGTACTTCGGCATCACCGAGGACAAGAAGTACTACTCGTTCGCGGAACCCGCCGACGGCCCGATCGTGCAGCGCTTCGCCGCACTCGCGAAAGAGCTGGGCCTCGTCACGATCCTGCCGATCTACGAAGAGGACATGCCCGGGGTCTACTACAACACGGCCGTGGTGGTGGATGCCGACGGCAGCGTGCTCGGGAAGTACCGGAAGCACCACATCCCGAACCTCGACAAGTTCTGGGAGAAGTTCTACTTCCGCCCGGGGAACCTCGGCTACCCGGTGTTCCAGACCGCCGTCGGGCCGATCGGCGTCTACATCTGCTACGACCGGCACTTCCCGGAAGGGTGGCGCGAGCTGGGCCTCAACGGCGCCCAGATCGTCTTCAACCCGAACGCGACGAAGCCCGGCCTCTCCAACCGCCTGTGGGAGATCGAGCAGCCCGCGGCGGCCGCCGCCAACGGCTACTTCGTCGCGGCCCCGAACCGCGTCGGCCGCGAGGACAACGAGTACGGCGAGCTGGCGGTCGACTTCTACGGCTCGAGCCAGTTCGTCGACCCGCGCGGCAACGTCATCGGCGGCTACGCCTCGGGCGCCGAGGAGGAGCTCGTGATCCGCGACCTCGACCTCGACCTGATCAGGCAGGTGCGCGACGACTGGCAGTTCTACCGCGACCGCCGGCCCGAGTCGTATACGAGCATTCCGAAGCCGTAGCGGGTCTCGATACGCGGCCGTAGGCCGCTACTCGACCAACGGAGAGCAGGAGACCAATGAAGACCCTCATCACAGGCGGCACCGTCGTCAACGCGACCGGCACCGTCGCCGCCGACGTGCTGATCGACGGCGAGCAGATCGTCGCGGTGCTCGCGCCGGGCTCGCAGTTGCTCGGCAGCGACCTGACGCAGAGCGTCGACACCGTCCTCGACGCCGCGGGCAAGTACGTCATCCCGGGCGGCGTCGACGCGCACACCCACATGGAGATGCCGTTCGGTGGCACCTTCGCCAGCGACACCTTCGAGACCGGCACGCGCGCGGCCGCGCACGGCGGCACGACCACCATCGTCGACTTCGTCGTGCAGTATGCGGGCGAGAATCCGCTCGACCAGTACGCGCTGTGGCACGAGAAGGCGGCGGGCAACTGCGCGATCGACTACGGATTCCACCAGATCCTCTCGGATGTCCAAGACAGTTCGCTCACCGCGATGGACGAGCTCATCAAGGAAGGCGTGACGAGCTTCAAGCTCTTCATGGCCTACAAGGGCGTCTTCCTGTCGGACGACGGCCAGATCGTGAAGGCCATGCAGAAGGCGGCCGACACGGGCTCGATGATCATGATGCACGCCGAGAACGGCGCCGTGATCGACGTGCTGCAGCAGCAGGCGCTCGCCCGCGGCGAGACGACGCCGTACTACCACGGCACCACCCGGCCCTGGCAGACGGAGGCCGAGGCGACGCACCGCGCCATCTCCTACGCAGGCATGACCGGCGCCCCGCTCTACATCGTGCACGTGAGCGCGAAGCAGGCCGTCGAGGAGATCGCGGCGGCGCGCGACCGCGGCCAGAACGTGTTCGCCGAGACCTGCCCGCAGTACCTCTACCTCAGCCTCGAGGAGCAGCTCGGCGCGGTCAGCGACCAGTGGGGCAGCTTCGAGGGCGCCAAGTGGGTGTGCTCGACGCCGCTGCGCAGCCGTGCCGAGGGCCACCAGAACCACATGTGGCAGGGGCTGCGCACGAATGACCTGCAGGTCATCTCGACCGACCACTGCCCCTTCTGCATGAAGGACCAGAAGGAGCTGGGCCTCGGCAACTTCGCGAAGATCCCGAACGGCATCGGCTCGGTCGAGCACCGTCTGGACCTGATCTACCAGGGCGTCGTGCTCGGCGAGATCTCGTTGCCGCGCTGGGTCGAGCTCACCTCGACCACCCCGGCGCGCATGTTCGGCTTCTACGGCAAGAAGGGCGTCATTCAGCCCGGGGCGGATGCCGACGTCGTGATCTACGACCCGAACGCCCACACCACGATCTCGGCCTCGACCCACCACATGAACATGGACTACTCCGCATGGGAGGGCTTCGAGATCGACGGCGGCGTCGACACGGTGCTGAGCCGTGGTCGCGTCATCGTCTCCAACGGCACGTACACGGGCACGAAGGGCGACGGCGCGTTCATCAAGCGCGGCCTGAGCCAGTACCTGGTATAGCGGGGGAGCGAGCATGGACTTCGGCGTCGTCCTCCAGACCGACCCGCCGGCGAGCCGGGTGATCCACCTCGCCGAGCTGGCGGAGCAGCACGGCTTCACGCACGCGTGGACCTTCGACTCCCACCTCCTGTGGGAGGAGCCGTACGTCATCCACTCGCAGATCCTCGCGAAGACCCACAAAATCAAAGTCGGCCCCTTCGTCACGAACCCCGCGACGCGGGACTGGACGGTCACGGCATCCGTCTTCGCCACCCTGAACGAGCTGTACGGCAACCGCACCGTGTGCGGCATCGGCCGCGGCGACTCGGCCGTGCGCGTCACCAACGGCAAGCCCGTCACGATGGCCGAGCTGCGCGAGGCGATCCACGTGATCCGCGAGCTCGGCAACTCGCGCAGCGTCGAGTACAAGGGCTCGACGCTCCGCTTCCCCTGGTCGAAAGGCAGCGAGCTGCCGGTGTGGGTCGCCGCCTACGGCCCGCAGGCGCTGAAGCTGACGGGCGAGGTGGGCGACGGCTTCATCCTGCAGCTGGCGGATCTCGACGTAGCCGAGTGGATGATCACGGCCGTGAAGGATGCCGCCCGTAAGGCGGGCCGCGACCCGGAGGCGCTCGACATCTGCGTGTCGGCGCCCATGTACGTCGGCGACGACTGGCACCACATGTACGAGCAGACCCGCTGGTTCGGCGGCATGGTCGGCAACCACATCGCCGACATCGTGAAGCGCTACGGCGAGAACGGCGGCGCGGTGCCGCAGGTGCTCGTCGACTACATCAAGCAGCGGGAAGGCTACGACTACAACCAGCACGGCCGCGCGGGCAACACCCACACGGCGTTCGTTCCCGATGAGATCGTCGACCGGCTGTGCGTGCTCGGGCCGGCATCCGACCACATCGCGAAGCTCTCGGCCCTCAAGGAGCTGGGCGTCACCCAGTTCGCGGGCTACCTGCAGCACGACAACAAGGAGGAGACGCTGCGGGTGTACGGCGAGACGGTGATCCCGGCGGTCTCCGACCACGTGATCGCGAAGGCATAAGACGGATGCCTGCGAGCGTGCGCCGAGTCTTGTATGCCGTTGCCGGCATGCTTCTGCTCGCCGCCCTCTGGGAGCTCTACAAGGCGGTCGGCCCCGCCGACGGCGTGCACTGGGGTGAGACGCTCGTGCTGCCGCGCACGAGCGACCTCGCGATGCCGCACCTGTGGTCGATGTTCCAGCGCTACGGCCAGCCGGTGGACTCCTCGGCCGGCTCGCCGACCGTGCTCAGCGCGGTCGTGCGCGCGAGCCTGTTCAGCCTCGGCATCGCGGCCTGCGGCTGGGCGGCAGGGGTGATCCTCGGCGCGCTGCTCGCGCTGCTGATGGTGTCGTGGCGGCTCGCCGAGCGCAGTCTGTTGCCCTATGTGATCCTCAGCCAGACCGTGCCGCTCATCGCGCTCGCGCCGCTCGTCGTCACCTGGGGCTCGCAGATCCATCTGGGCGACTTCGTCTGGAAGCAGTGGATGTCGGTGGCCGCGATCGCCTGCTACCTCGCGTTCTTCCCGATCTCGGTGGGCCTGCTGCGCGGGCTGCGCGCGGCGCCGGCGACGCAGCTCGAGCTGTTCCGCAGCTTCGCGGCGGGCTGGTGGCGCACGCTGTGGCACCTGCGGCTTCCCGCGGCCATCACCTATCTGCTCCCGGCGCTGCGCATCGCGGCCGCGGCGGCCGTCGTCGGCGCGATCGTCGCCGAGGTCTCGACGGGCATGCAGGGCGGCATCGGCCGCACGATCCTCGCCTACGGCATCTCGGCCGGCGGCGACCCGGCGAAGCCGTGGGACGCGATCTTCGGCGCCGTCGCCGTCGGGCTCGTCGTCGCGGGCCTGGTCTCGCTGATCGGCCTCGGCCTCGGCAGGTTCCGCAGAGGAGAGGAGTCGGCATGACCGACGCAGCCCCCGTTGTCGTCGAGAACGTCACGCGTGTGTTCCAGGCCGGCCGCAGCACGGTGACCGCGCTCGACGACGTGAGCCTCACGGTCGAGCCCGGCGAGTTTGTCTCGCTCATCGGACCGAGCGGATGCGGCAAGAGCACGCTGCTGCGCCTCATCGCCGACCTCGACGAACCCACGGCGGGCACCGTGAGCGTGTTCGGCAAGACGGCCAAGCAAGCGCGTCTCGATCAGGACTACGGCATCGCGTTCCAGCAGGCCGGCTTGCTGCCCTGGCGCACGGTCGCCGCGAACATCGCCCTGCCCCTCGAGCTGCACCAGACTCCGGCATCCGATCGCCGCTCTCGCGTCGCCGAGCTGCTCGCCCTCGTCGGCCTCGAGGACTTCGCAGGGCATTACCCCGACCAGCTCTCCGGCGGAATGCAGCAGCGCGTCGCGATCGCCCGCGCGCTCGCCGAGAAGCCGCGCTTGCTGCTGATGGATGAGCCGTTCGGCGCCCTCGACGAGATGACCCGCGAGCGCATGCAGACCGAGCTCGTCCGGCTCTGTGCCGAGACCGGCGCCGCCGTCGTGTTCGTGACGCACTCGATCCCCGAGGCGGTGTTCCTCTCCGACCGGGTCGTCGTCATGACGCCGCGGCCGGGGCGCGTCACGCGGGTCATCGAGGTGGGACTCGGTGCGGCATCCGATCGCGGGGAGAAACTGCGCGAATCCGCGGATTTCTACGCCACCGTCACCGCCGTGCGCGAGGCCCTGCACGGCGACGGCGCGACCCTGCCCGTGGGGGTGGAGACGCGATGAGCGGAGTGGGCAGGCTATGGCGGGTCGTCGCGCCGCCCGTCGTCTTCGGCGCGCTGTTGATCGCGGCGTGGCAGGCCTTCGTGGTCGGCGCGCAGATCAAGCCGTTCCTGCTGCCCGCGCCGAGCGCGATCTGGCAGATGATCACCCGCAACCCGGCGCTCATCTGGCACGCCTCGCTCGTGACGGGCGGCAACGCGCTCGTCGGGCTGATCGCGGGCGCGCTCGTCGCCGTCGTGCTGGCCGCGATCGCCGCGGCGGTGCGCGTCATCGACCACCTGAGTGCTCCGATCGTGGCGGCCATCGCCGTGCTGCCGATCGTCGCGGTCGCGCCGGTGCTGTACACGATGTTCGGTGCGGGCTCGCAGCTGCCGCGGCAGATCGTCGCCGGCATCGCGGCCTTCGCCCCCGTGTTCCTCAACACGCTGCGCGGGCTGCGCCAGGTGAAGCCGGTGCACCGCGAGCTGATGACGGCGTACGCCGCGACCCCCTGGCAGGCGACGCGCACGGTGACGCTGCCCGGCGCGCTGCCCTATCTCTTCTCGGGCGTCAACGTCGCGGCATCCCTCGCCGTGATCTCGGCGCTCGTCGCCGAGTACTTCGGCGGCCCCCAGACCGGCCTCGGCTCGCTCATCACCTCGGCGGCCGCGAACAGCGGCTACGCCGCGGCATGGGCCTACGTGTTCGGCGCCATCGTCGTCGGACTCGTCTTCTACCTCGCGACTCTCGGCCTCGAGAAGGCCGTGACGCGCGGGCGCACCACCTAGCACCTTCCAGCACCCCCACTTCAGCACCACGGAACCGCACCCCGATTGGAGCACCTCATGAAGCACAGCACCCGTCGAGCGCTCGCGCTCGTCGCCGCGGCCGCCGCTGCCGCCGCCCTCCTGGCCGGCTGCTCGTCGACCCCGGCGTCATCGACCAAGGCCACGACGAAAGCCGGCCTCACCCCCGTCAAGATCCAGCTGCAGTGGGCCGTGCAGGCCCAGTTCGCCGGCTACGTCGAGGCGGTCAAGCAGGGCTACTACAAGGACGAGGGGCTGGATGTCACGCTCGTCCCCGCCGGCGGCGACATCGTGCCGCAGACCCAGCTCGCGAACGGCGCCGTCGACTACGCCATCGCGTGGGCGCCCAAGGCCCTCGCCTCGCGCGAGCAGGGCGCGGCGATCACCGACGTTGCGCAGATCTTCCAGCGCTCGGGCACCCTGCAGATCTCGTTCAAGGACAACGACATCTCGAGCGTCAAGGACCTGGGGGGCAAGACGGTCGGCAGCTGGGGCGGCGGCAACGAGTTCGAACTGTATGCCGCGATGAGCAAGGCGGGCCTCGACCCGGCGAAGGACGTGACCATCGTGCAGCAGGGCTTCGACATGAACGCCTTCCTCTCCGGCGACATCAAGGCCGCCCAGGCGATGACCTACAACGAGCTCGCCCAGGTGCTCGAGTCGACGAACCCGAAGACCGGGAAGCTCTACACGCTCGACGACCTCAACATCTTGAACTGGTCCGACCTCGGCTTCGGCATGTACCAGGACGGACTCTGGGCCGACACCGACAAGCTGAAGAACGACAAGGCCTACCAGAAGCAGACGACGAAGGTCATCGAGGCGACGCTCAAGGGCTGGGTCTACGCCCGCGACCACATCGACCAGACCGCGGCCGACGTCGTCGCGGCGGGCAGCCAGCTCGGCCTCAGCCACCAGACCTGGCAGACCAACGAGGTCGACAAGCTGATCTGGCCGTCGCCCGACGGCATCGGCAAGATCGACACCAAGCTGTGGAACCAGACGGTCGACATCGCCCTGCACACCAAGAACGGCAGCGGCGCGACCGTGATCACGACCAAGCCCGACAAGGATGCCTACACGAACACCTACGTCGACGAGGCCCTCGCCGAGCTCAAGAAGCAGGGCGTCGACGTCACCGGCGAGAACTTCAAGCCCGAGACCGTGACCCTGCAGCCCGGCGGAAAGTAGAAGATAAGCACATGCCTGAACTCGACCCTGCTGATCAGCAGTTCGCCCGTGACCTCGATCGTGCGCATGTCTTCCATTCGTGGTCGGCGCAGGGTGCGTTGGATCCGTTGGTGTTCGCGGGTGGCAGCGGTGCCCGGTTGTGGGATTTCGAGGGCAACAGTTTCCTGGATATGTCGAGCCAGCTCGTCAACGTGAACATCGGCTATCAGCACCCCAAGGTCGTCGAGGCGATCAAGGCGCAGGCCGACGTGCTCACGACGATCGACCCGAAGCACGCGAACCTCGCCAGGGGCCGTGCGGCGCAGCTGATCGTCGAGAAGGCGAATCTTGCGGGGGCGGGGTTCGAGAAGGTGTTCTTCACGAATGGCGGGGCGGACGCGAACGAGAACGCGATCCGCTTGGCCCGGCTCTACACGGGCCGCGACACGGTGTTGTCGGCGTATCGCAGCTATCACGGGAACACGGGTGCGGCGATCGTGGCGACGGGGGACTGGCGGCGGGTGCCGAATCAGTACGCGCGCGGGCATGTGCATTTCTTCGGCCCGTACCTGTACCGCAGCGAGTTCTGGGCGACGACGCCCGAGGAGGAGTCGGAGCGTGCTCTGCACCATCTGGAGCGGGTGGTCCAGGCGGAGGGCCCCGACACGATCGCGGCGATCCTCATCGAGACGGTGCCCGGCACGGCCGGCATCCTGGTGCCGCCGCCCGGCTACCTCGAGGGGGTGCGGGAGCTGGCGACGCGGTACGGGATCGTGTTGATCGCGGATGAGGTGATGGCCGGTTTCGGGCGCACGGGGGAGTGGTTCGCGCATCAGGGTTTCGGGATCACCCCGGATCTGATCACTTTCGCGAAGGGCGTCAACTCGGGCTACGTGCCCATGGGCGGGGTGATCATCCCGCCCGCGATCGCGCATCACTTCGACGAGCGGGTCTTCCCCGGGGGGCTGACCTATTCGGGGCATCCGCTTGCTGCGGCGTCGGTGGTCGCGACGATCGAGGCGATGACCGACGAGGGCATCGTCGAGAACGCCAAGCGCATCGGCCAGGAGGCGATCGGGCCTGCCATTGAGAAGCTCGCCGCGGACCACCCCGACGTGGTCGGCGAGGTGCGCGGGCTGGGCTGCTTCTGGGCGATCGAGCTCGTGACGGATGCCGCCAGCCGCACCCCCCTGCCCGACGCGGTCATGGGCCAGATCAAGTCCGCGCTGCTCGCGCGTGGGGTGCTGCCCTTCGTGCAGAACAACCGCATCCACGTCGTGCCGCCCCTCATCGTGACCGAGGACGACATCACCGAAGCCTTCCACGCCTACAACGCCGTACTCTCCGAGGTCGCTGCCCTGGTCTGACCCGCCGACACACATTGCGTCGCCGCTTTCGGGCCTAAAACGGCGTTCTTGGGCCCGAAACCGGCGACACGACCGTGACGGCTCGCGATAGAACGGAAGCATGGATTCGTCGCGGAGCTGGACCACGGGTGAGCTCGCCCAGATCGACGCGAGCGCCGAGTTGACGATCGCCGCGCCGCGGCGCGACGGCGGCTGGCGGCGCGCGGTCCCCATCTGGGTCGTGACGGTGGGCGATGCGGTCTACGTGCGCACGTGGCGCCTGCGCGAGACCGGGTGGTACGGCGCCGTGCGCCGCGCCGGGCGCGCGCGCATCGGCGTTCCCGGGGTGTCCGCAGAGGTGAGCGTGACGGATGCCTCGGGCGACGACCCCGAGCTGAGAAGGTCCGTCGATGACGCCTATCGCGCGAAGTACGGGCGGCCGGGCGATGCGACCGTGAGCGGCGTCGTCACCGAGGACGCCGCCGCGACGACGCTGCGCCTGACGCCGTTCGCCGTTTACCCGACACCTGTCTCACAGCCGCGTCCCCAGTAGACTCGGGCGCGTGACTGACACCCGCCAGCAGCTGATCGACTTCATCAAGGCCGATGCCGTCTTCCACGGGGACTTCACGCTGACCAGCGGCAAGAAGGCCACCTACTACGTCGATCTGCGCAAGGTGAGCCTCGACCACCGCGTCGCCCCGTTGATCGGCCAGGTCATGGTCGACCTCATCAAGGACGTGCCCGATGTCGCCGCCGTCGGCGGCATGACCATGGGCGCCGACCCGGTCGCGGCGGCGGTGCTGCACCAGGGTGCGGCGGCGGGCTATGCGTACGACGCGTTCGTCGTCCGCAAGGAGCCCAAGGACCACGGCCGCGGCCGCCAGGTCGAAGGCCCCGAACTCGAAGGCAAGCGCGTCATCGTGCTCGAGGACACCTCGACCACCGGCGGGTCGCCGCTCAAGGCCATCGAGGCGCTGAAGAAGGTCGGCGCCGAGATCGCCGGCGTCGCCGTCGTCGTCGACCGCGCGACCGGCGCGAAAGAGGCCATCGAGGCGGCCGGCTACCCGTATTACGCCGCCATCGGGCTGGAAGACCTGGGGCTCGCGTGACCGACGACACCACTCCGCCGACGGGCGGCGACGCGCCCGAGCCCGAACCCGGCAGCCCTGAGTGGCTGCTGGCCCAGCTGAGCGGCGGCCGCATCGACTCCCGACGCGAGCGGCGCGAGGCCGAGGCGGCTCTCGAGGCGGCCGGGCTGCCGATCCCGGATGTCGCGGGCGAGGCCCCCGCCACCCCGCCGGCGCTCCCCAGCGAGACTCCCGCACCATCCGCCGACGAGCGCCCGCGCGCCCGCTTCTCCTGGGAGACCGGCACTCTCGAGGCGGTGAACAGAGGACAGGAGACGGATGCCGAGGCCGAGGTCGCTGCGCATGACGCCGAGCCCCCCGCGCAGCCGACAGAGGAAGCCGCCCCCACGTCAGAGCCCGAGTCCTCGCCGGTCATCCCGTTCATGTGGAATCTCGCGCCGACGAACGAGCCGGACCCGGCCGTGAACCCCCGCGTCGAGATCCCCGAGCCGTCGTTCAACGAGCCGGACTTCCCGTTCCCGTCGGCGGCGCCGCTCGTGATGCCCAAGCTGATCCCCCGATCGCCGGTCGAGGACGAGCCCGCCCTGCCCGTTCCGCCGACGTTGGCTGTGCCCCCGGCCGCACCGGAGGAGCCGGTCTCCGCCGCGCCCGAAGACCCGCAGGCGCCCGCCGCGCCCGAAGAGGACCCCGTTGCGTCCGACGGGCCCGCACCGTTGCCCCCGGGCACCACCGCGCACGAGTTCGATCCGTTCGCGCAGGACCTGTTCGCACCGGTGGCGGCGACCACCCCGGTGCCGTCCGTCGACGAGTTCACCATTCCGGACGAGGGGTCGTCGGCCCCGGCATCCGTGCCCGCTCCCGAAGCCGCCGAGGCGGAGGAGCCCGCAGCAGAGAGCGCCCAGCCCGAGCAGGACCACGTCACCTCCGACTGGAGCGACATCGCCGACATGCTCGGCGCGCACCCCGAGACGGTCGACACGGCGATCGTGAGCCCGATGCCGCCCGTGAATGAGATCCTGCCGTCGTTCGACGCGGTGCTGCCGCGGGCGCTCAGCCAGAACGAGGCCCGGAACCAGGCAGAGGCCCAGAACCCGGCAGTGGCGCAGACGCCCCCACCCGTGCGCCCGGCGAGCGCGCCGATCGAGCACGGCCGCGAGCGCAGCCCGCTGAACCGGTGGCTGCTGATCGCGGCCGCGGTGCTGCTCGCGATCCTGATCGCGGTGGCGCTGTTCACCGTCGGCCGCGCGATGGCAGCCGGCCGCGATCAGGCGCCCGCCGCGGCGACGCGCACGTCGACGCCGAGCCCGACCGCGACGACGCCGACGCCGACCGCGACTCCCACGCCGACCGACACCGACGCCGGGGCGCTCGCCGGCAGCGGTCCGCTCGCCCCCGGCCAGAGCTATCAGTGGGACAAGCTGCGCGGCGGCGAGTGCATCGACCCGTTCAGCTCACCGTGGGCGCAGCAGTTCGCCGTCGTCGACTGCAACGCCCAGCATGCGGCGCAGCTCGTCTACACGGCCCCGTTCTCCTCTGACCCGTCGGCGCCGTTCCCCGGCGAGCAGGCGATCGCGAGCCAGGTCGGGCTGCTGTGCGGCAAGCCGGGCGTCGTCGACCTGACGGCGGCGGCCGCGTACAGCGACGTGCAGGTGGTCGCGGCATACCCGGTGACGGCGGAGCAGTGGAGCTCCGGCCAGCGCAATTACTTCTGCTTCGTCACGCGTTCCTCCGGCCAGCAGTTCTCGAGCTCGATCGCCGGCCCCGGGCCCACCCAGTAGCCCC
Organism: Gryllotalpicola koreensis; assembly: GCF_039538185.1. NCBI lineage: Bacteria > Bacillati > Actinomycetota > Actinomycetes > Micrococcales > Microbacteriaceae > Gryllotalpicola > Gryllotalpicola koreensis. The sequence continues at coordinate 158,644 of NZ_BAABBW010000001.1, read as the reverse complement.
TCGATCGCCCCGGAGGCCGCGCAGCGGCCGTCTCGAAGCGATCGTTTCGAGGCGCGCGCCTTCGGCGTGCTCCGGGGCGATCGGTGTCGCTACGCGTCCTTCCGAATCCACCGGAAGGTGAGCCGCGTCAGGATCAGGCCGACCACGAGCCACGCGCCGATGACGAGGGCGACCTGGTCCAGGTTCCACTCGTGCCCGACCTCGAGAGCCTTGAACGAGTCGGGCAGGAACACCGAGCGCATGCCCTGCGCGAGCCACTTCAGCGGGAAGAACGACGCGAGCGTCTGCATCCAGCTGGGCAGCTGCGAGAACGGCAGGTAGACGCCCGAGATGAACTGCAGGAACAGCAGCAGCGGGATCACGACGGCGGTGGCGCTGCGCCCGGTGCGCGGCACCGCCGACAGCGCGAGCCCGAGCAGCCCGCAGGCGAAGATGCCGAGCACGTAGATCCACAGCAGATCGAGATAGCGCGCAGGGTCGCTCGGCAGCTCGACGCCGAAGGCGAAGCGCGAGAACGCGATGAGCAGCACGAGCTGGATCGCACCCGTCAGCAGCGATGAGGTGAGCTTCCCGACGAAGTACGACAGCGGCGGCAACGGGGTGCCGCCGAGCGTCTTGAGCGTGCCGTCGCTCTTCTCCTGTGCGACGGCGATCGCGAGGTTCTGCACGCCGGAGAGCAGGATGCCGGCGGCCGCCATCGCCGGCAGGTAGTAGGTCGACAGGTTGATCGCGTCGGGCCCCGTGCCGATCGTCTGGCTGCTGAACGCGGCCGAGAAGATGCCGAGCATGATGATCGGGAAGAGGAAGGTGAAGAACAGTGTGTCGAACTCGCGGAAATACGCGATGATCTCGTACTTCGTCCGCACCATTCCGAGCGTCAGCGTGGTCATGCCGCCACCCCCTCGCGCTCGTCGTCGAGCTCGGTCGGCGTCTTCCTGATGAGCTGCAGATAGACGTCCTCGAGGCTCGGCCGGATCACCTCGAGCTCGGCCGGCTCCCCGCCGAGGCGGGTCACGAGCGCGGCGACGAGTTCCGCAGGCCGCTGCGTGCGCTGTTCACGGATGCCCGAGCCGGGCTCTCTCCACCGCACGAGCGGCACCCGGGCATCCGGCCCGCCGATCTCTCCCACCGGTCCGATGTCGACGAGCTTGCCCGCCGCGATGATGCCGACGCGGCTCGCGAGCTGCGCCGCCTCGTCGAGGTAGTGCGTCGTCAGCAAGATGGAGGTGCCCTCGGCCTGCAGCCCCCTGATCAGCTTCCAGAACTCGCGCCGCGCCTCCGGGTCGAAGCCGGTCGTCGGCTCGTCCAGGAAGAGCAGCTCGGGGCGGCCGATGATGCCGAGCGCGACGTCGACGCGACGGCGCTGGCCGCCGGAGAGCTTGTTGACGCGGGCATCCGCCTTCTCGCTGAGCCCGACCGCGGCGATGGTCTCGTCGACGTCCCGCGGGCGCGGGTAGAAGGCCGCGAACTGCCGAAGCGTCTGCCGCACCGTGAGCACGTTCTCGTGCGTGTTCGACTGCAGCACGATGCCGATGCGCGCCTTCCAGGCGAGCAGCGCGCCGCCGTGCAGCCGCTGCGGGTCGACGCCGAGCACGCTCACCTCGCCGCCGGTGCGGTCGTGATACCCCTCGAGGATCTCGACCGTCGACGACTTGCCGGCCCCGTTCGGCCCGAGCAGTGCGAACACCTCGCCGCGCTCGATGTGGAAGTCGATGCCGTCGACCGCCTGCACGGCGGCCGCTCCCATGCCGTAGCTTTTGCGCAGCCCGGCGACCTCGATGACGTGTTCTGATGCCATGGCATCAGAGTGGCGATCGGATGCCTCGAGCGGAAGAGCCCGGCGGGTGGAATCCGTCTCCACCCGCGGGTGGAACCCCGGACGTTGAGGAGCCGCGTAGCGGCGTCTCGAAACGTCAGCCCTGCTCGCGCACCAGTTCCGCCACCCCGCTCAGCACCTCGTCGGGGCGGAACGGGTACTTGCTGATCTCGTCGTCGACCGTGATGCCCGACATGACGAGCACCGTGAACAGGCCGGCCTCGATGCCGGCGACGATGTCGGTGTCCATGCGGTCGCCGATCATGCCGGTGGTCTCGGAGTGCGCGCCGATCTTGTTCATCGCCGAGCGGAACATCATGGGGTTCGGCTTGCCGACGATGTACGGCTCGCGGCCGGTGGCCTTCGTGATGAGGGCGGCGATCGCGCCGGTCGCGGGCAGCGGGCCCTCTGGGCTCGGGCCGGTCGCGTCGGGGTTCGTCGCGATGAAGCGCGCGCCGCCCGCGATGAGCCGGATCGCCTTCGTGATCGCCTCGAAGCTGTAGTTGCGGGTCTCGCCGACGACCACGAAGTCGGGGGACGTCTCGGTCATGATGAAGCCGGCCTCGTGCAGGGCGGTCGTGATGCCGGCCTCGCCGATGACGAAGGCGCTTCCCCCGGGGATCTGGCTTGCGCAGAAGTCGGCGGTGGCGAGGGCCGAGGTCCAGATGCGCTCCTCGGGCACGTCGATCCCCGAGATGCGCAGGCGGGCGGCGAGGTCGCGCGGCGTGAAGATCGAGTTGTTCGTGAGGATCAGGTACTCGGTGCCGTCGGCCTGCCACTGCTTCAGCAGTTCGGGGGCGCCCGGAAGCGCCTTGTTCTCGTGGACGAGGACCCCGTCCATGTCGGTGAGCCAGGAGACGACATCGCCGCGTTCGCGCATAGGAAGAAGCTTATTCGTCGCGCCGCTCCGTGCCTGGCCGCTCCGTGCCTGGCCGCCCGTTCCGGGTGCCCCACACCCCTGCGCTACAGGTACGGATCCGCGCGCCGGGGGCAGCTGTGGCTGGCATCCGTAGCTGTAGCGCGGTAGGCGTCGCGCGGCGAACCCTCACACCCAGTGCGGCTGCGCGAACAGGCCGTAGGGGTCGGCCTTCTGCGCGATGCCGTGCAGCCGCGAGGTGTTCGCGCCGAAATACGCCGTCGGGTCGGTGATGCCCGCGTCGCAGTAGTTCGCGTAGGCGGCGTCGCCCCACGCCGGCCGCATGGCCGCCCGGAATCCGCGGACATAGGCGTCGAACGGCGCAGGATCCGCGCCATCGGCGAAGGTCGCGGTGTACTGCGCGCTCCACAGCGCCGACCGCCACGGGAATGCGGTGTCGCCGGCGCCCAGCTCGCCCACGGCACCACCGAGCGCGTCGAGGGCGACGCCGCCCTCGGTGAGTCCCGCGACCGATGATGCCTTGGTGACCTGAGCGAGCAGCGTGCCGATCTGGGCCGCGGTGAGACGCTGCGAGCCGATCGACGAGGTGGCCGACTCCGAGACGCGCGCCGTGCCGCCGGCATACGCGCGCATGGCGTCGCCGTAGCTCCGCTGGGTCGCGACATGTGTGAGCGGCGCGGCCCCGGTGGCGCGGACGAAGGCGTCGACCGAGGCGTCGGCGCCGGTCTTCGCGCCGGTCCAGGTGCCGCTGACCGTGACCGTAGGACCGCCGGGATGCCGCGAGCCGGCAAGCAGCCGCAGGGAGGACCACAGCCGGCGATCCGCCTGGGGCGCCCAGCTCTGCCACGCGGACACCACGCCGGCGGCCGCCGACCACGGGAACGTCAGCTCGAACATCAGCACCTGCGGCGCCGCCTCCGTGCGGAAGGTCAGCGAGCTCACCACCCCGACGCTGCCGCCGCCTCCGCCGCGGCACGCCCAGAACAGCTCGGGCTCGTCCTGTTCCGAGACCTCGTGCACGCGGGCGTCGCCTGTCACCACGGTGGCTCCGGTGAGCTGATCGCACGTCAGCCCGAACGAGCGCACGAGCACCCCGAGGCCGCCGCCGAGCGTGAGGCCGCCGACGCCGACGGTCGGGCACGAGCCCGCGCCGATCGCCCTGCCGGCCGCGGCGAGCCGCGCGTACACATCGCCGAGCGGTGCGCCGGGGCCGATCGTCACCGAGCTTCCATCCGACGAGAGCTCGATCGTGTCGAACCCGGCCGTGCTGATCACGAGCGAGGGCGGCACGTCGGTGCCCGGGCACCCGCCCGCCGACCAGCCGGTGAAGGAGTGCCCGCCCGAGCGGAGCGCGACGGGAGTCTTCGAGTTGCGTGCGAACTGGAGCCCCGCGACGATGTCGGCGGTGTTCGCCGCGCGCAGGATGCCCTGCGGGGCTGCACCGTCGTACCGCGGATTGCGCAGCACGCGCGCCGCGTCCCACCCGACTGCGCCCGCCCGCAGGACGGTCCCCTTCACGGCGGCCTCGAGCTCGGTCCACGAGCGCGGGCCGACGGCGGTCGGCGCGGAAGCGGAAGGCGATGGCGACGCGGTGGGCGAGCGGGTCGGCGCGGGCGAGCCGGTGGTGCAGGCCGCGAGCAGGCCGGCCACGCCGAGGCCGGCTCCACCGCCGATGAGGGAGCGCCGCGTCAGGCTGGGCTGTGCAGGGGTCACCCTTCCTGTCTACTCGCGCCCACCGTCATTGTCCCTACGCTGAAAGCGTGTCAGAGCTCGCCCCACCCCCGCAGCCCTCCCCCGGCGTCGGCCCGTGGCCCGGCGGCACGGAGGCGTGGCCGACCGGCCCGGAGTACGACCCCGAGCTGCTCGCGCACGGCGACCGGCGCAACGTGGTCGACCGCTACCGCTACTGGACGGTGGAGGCCATCGTCGCCGACCTGGACCGCCGCAGGCATCCGTTTCACGTCGCCATCGAGAACTGGCAGCACGATCTCAACATCGGATCGATCGTGCGGTCGGCCAACGCGTTCCTCGCCGACACGGTGCACATCGTCGGCAGGCGGCGCTGGAACAAGCGGGGTGCGATGGTCACCGACCGCTATCAGCATGTGCTGCACCACGACACGATCGACGAGCTGGTCGCGTGGGCGAAGGAGCGGGCGCTGCCGATCATCGCGATCGACAACGTGCCGGGGTCGGTGCTGATCGAGTCGTACGCGCTGCCGCGCGAGTGCGTGCTGCTGTTCGGGCAGGAGGGACCGGGGCTGACGGATGCCGCGATCGCAGCCTCAGACGCCGTGGTCGAGATCGCCCAGTTCGGCTCGACCCGCTCCATCAACGCGAGTGCGGCGGCGGCGATCGCGATGCACGCGTGGGTGGTCCAACACGGCCCGCTCACCCCGCTGGTCGAGTAGTCCGCGAAGCGGACGTATCGAGACCTCTCCCTCCCCCAATGTCCGTACCTCCCGGTAGCGTGCCGACCATGACCCTGCGCATCCTCCACCTCTCCGATACGCACCTGCTCGGCGACCCCGATGCCCGCCACAACGGCGTCGACACGACGCTCGCCCTCGACCGCGTGCTCGAGCGCGCAGCCCAGGTCGAGGGCATCGGGCTCGTCGTCGCGAGCGGCGATCTGTCAGAGGACGGGTCGGTCGCGGCCTACGAGAAGCTGCGCGACCGACTCGAGCCCTTCGCCGCGGCGCGCGGTGCTCAGACCGCCTACGTGATGGGCAACCACGACCTGCGCGACGGCTTCGAGCAGGTGCTCGGCGATCGCGACGGGGTGCTGACGGTCGCCGGCTTCCGCGTGATCCGGCTCGACACCTCGGTGCCGGGGTCGGGCTATGGAGCGCTGTTCCCCGAGCAGCTCGAGTGGCTGAGCGCGCAGCTGGCGACGGATGCCTCCCTCGGCACCATCGTCGTGATGCACCACGCCCCCGTGCCGGCGTGGAGCGCGCTGCTGCGGGCGCTCGAGCTGCAGGGGGCGAGCGAGGTCATCTCGCTGCTGGCCGGCGGCGACGTGCGCCTCGTGCTCAGCGGGCACTACCACCACTCGGTGGCGACGTGGGCGGGCGGAATCCCGGTCGTCGTCGCGCCCGGGGTGACGAACACGACGGACGCACTGGCGCCGGGCGGCCATGAGCGGGCCGCCGCGGGCAGCGGCTTCGCTGTGATCGACGTTCCCGAGCTCGGCGCCCCTGCGGCGACATTCGTGAGCGTGCCGTCGACGGGTGACGGCGAGTGGCTGTTCGACATGGACCCGGCTCGGGTCGCCGCCATCGCGTCCGAGTACGGCCCGCGAAGCTGAGCATCCCCCACTCGGGGGACTTTTGAGTTTGTTGGTGCCCTTTGCAATACTGGGCCATTCATGGCCCGACACCGACTCTCCCCGATGCGCGTGCCCTTCCTGGCGCGCTCCCGTCGCCCGGCACTGCTGGGTGGCGCACTCGGGGGCGGTGCGGCTCTCGTCATCGGCCTGGTGACGTGCGCGGCGCTCTCGACGACGAGTGTCGGGGTGCACTTCACCTTCGTGGACCGCGCAGAGGCCGCCGTGATCGGCAGCATCCATCACGACCCGGTGGTGACCCGCGACTTGGCGACGGCGCCGTCCGAGACGCCACGGCCCACGCCGACGGCATCCGTGGCGGCGCACAAGGTGGCGGCAGCCGCGCAGGCGGCCTCGTCGGCGGTGACGCCCACGGCTGCAGCGACGGCGATCCCCACTGCGCCTCCGGCGGCGGCTCCGGTGCCGACGGCTGCCGCGGCCACTGCCGCTCCCGCGGCGTCACCGAGTTCGAGCCCGTCGGCGGCGCCGACCTCCTCTGCCTCGCCGACCTCGAGCCCTGCGGCATCCCCGGCGCCGAGCCCTCAGCCGACGAATCCGATCACGGGCGATCCCGTCGCCTGCGCGCTGGTCATCTTCTGCTTCTGACGCGGAGCTGAGCTCACCCGAAGGTTCACTTCGGGTTCTTGCTGCGGCCGGGAAGCGACCCGAAGACGCCCTTCGGGGCAGCGAGCATGCGTCAGGCGCGCAGCCAGCTCGGTTCGAGTGAGCGGGCGGTGAGGGGAGCTCCGTAGGCGAGCGCGGGAGTGTTCTCGATCAGCTCGTCGACCTCGCCCCAGCCGAGCCCGGCGATGCCGAGCACGCACGAGATCACGAGCACGTGGCCGCGCGCCGGACTGAGGAAGGTGCGCCCGGCCTCGGACAGGACGGAAAGCGCGGTCGCCTCGATGAGCCGCGCGAGGGAGCCGGCTTCGATGTCGTCGCGGATCGCCCCGCTGGCGATGCCGCGCTCGATCGTCTCGCGCAGTCGCAGGCGGACCGGCTCGAGCATCCGTGCGACCTGGTCGCGGTGGCGCCCGTGGCCGGAAAGTCGGGTGAGCAGGCGCACGTCTTCGCTCTCGGCCCAGAGCCGGGAGGCGTGCAGGGCGAGTTCGATGCGCGGGTCGGGGTGGGCGATCGGGTCGAGTTCGGCGGTGAGCCGCGCGGCGGCGCGGATGAGTACGGCGTCGATGAGCTCGTCGCGGCCGGAGAAGTGGCCGTACACGGTGCGCCGGGTGAGTCCGGCCTGCTGGGCGATGCGGTCGAGGGGAGTGTTGCGGTCTTGCATCAGCAGGGCTGTGGCGGCGTCGAGAATCGCTGCGCGATGTGCCTGCGCGTCTTTGCGCTGCGCTCGAGCTTTCGGTGCTGCCATGAAGTGACAGTAGTCCATTGCTTCACCTGGGTGTGAAGCATCCGAGGCGCGTTGGCGAGTCGTGAGCGCTTCCTGTGTCGCGGGTTCGCGCGGGCGGTGCGGGAATACCATGGCGGGATGACGGACGAACCGGAAAACCGCGACGAAGAAGACGCAGAGACCGAAGAAAGCAAAGCTGCCGAGGAAGAGGCAGAGCCCGTCGAGCCCCACGTGTCGTCGGCCCCGCCGACGGAGGCGATCATCCTGAAGAGCTCCGACTAGCGGGGCAGCTCACCGACTTCGGGTCCTGTTCGCCGGCCGGCGCCAGTGCTCATTCCCCGGGTGGTGCTTGTGCTCTGAGTCTCGCGGCGGTGCCGTTGCCGGCGGGTCGCCAATCGAGGACTTTCCCGGCTGCGGCGTACCGGACTTCGGGTGTGCCGTGGGTCATTCTGAGGTGCCAGGGCCCGGTTTCGATCTCGTGGTGATGGAACCAGCACCCGAGGACGCCGTTGCACACGTCGGTGGGTCCGCCGTCCTGGTACGGGGTGACGTGGTGGACCTCGCACCACTGCGCGGGCACCTGGCAGCCGGGGATGATGCAGGTGCCGCCATCCCGGAGGGCGATGGCGCGGCGCTGCCGCTTCGTGAACCCCCGCACCTCCAAACCGAGGTTGAGGACATCCCCGTCTTTGCCGAAGATCACGGTCTGGATCCCACCCGCGCACGCCGCCTGCACCGCCTCCGAGACGGGGACAGGTTCCGGGCTGCCGGCGTAGAACGCGAGGCCCGAACCGGACTGAAGCTCGGCTGCGGTGGTGGAGATCCACACGGTGGGGTGGTCCCCGCCCATGTCCGGCATTTCCGCCGAGCGGGCGGCGCTGCTGAACACGTCCCTGAGGTGGTCGGCGGCTTTCTGCCCCCGGGTACGCGCATCAGCAGGATCCTGCGCGGGGTCGGTCTGGAAGGTGACGGTCTTCTTCCCCTTCGGGTTCGACAACCCGTCCAGGACTCCGCGGACCACGGCGGCGTGCCCGGCAGGCAGCAGCCCGGACACTTTCGCGGCGCCGTCGATGGTGGGTCCGATCCAGAAGAACCGCTCCGCCATGGCCTTCGCGGCCTGATCCTCGACGGCCTGCACGTTCAACGCGGCGGCCTTCTCGGCCGCAGCGGGCTTTCACCTCGTCCGCACCGGCACCGGTGGCGAGTTCGACGAGCTCGGCCTGCAGGGTTTCGAGCTCACGCGCCTCAGGTGTCCCGGGTGCCGGCTGGAGGTTCTCGAGCTTCCCGCCGGCGGCTTTCTTCAGCTCCCCCGCGATCGCCCCGGCCGCTTCCCGGCCGATCCGCCCGTCCATGACGGCCTCCTCCACCTGGGGGAGCTTCGCAAGATCTTCCACGTCCCGGATCAGCCTCGCGGCTTCTTTCCCGGAGGTCTTGGTGAGGTCCTGGATCACCCCGGCCGCGGTCTTGAACCCCAACCGGCGAGCCAAGGAATCCGGCGCCCCGCCCGCGGAGCGCTCACTCACCGCCCGCGCCGCCGCGAACTTGAGCGCCTCCACCTGCCGGGAAGCCGCCTCCACCCGGGAGACGAAATCGAGAAGCTCCCCATCCGTCAACGCCGACGGATCCACCGGCAGCACCGCACCCAGACGCGACAGCGCCTCACAAGCTGCGGAACCGACTCTCGACATACCCCCGAGTCTATCCCGACAATCTCATATTGTAAGCATGAGTTTCGTAGACTTGTTCACAACCCGGCCGACACCCCGAGTTTCCCACAGACCCCAGACACCAGGCATCCGTCACCCCTCGAACACCCGCCGCCCACCGACCCAGGTGCCGATGACGCGGGCCTGATCGATCTCCTCGAGAGCCGAGTCGAACACGTCCCGATCAAGCAGGGCGAGGTCGGCGAGGAATCCGTTCTCGATCCGCCCCGTCTCGTGCTCGCGTCTGTTCACCCATGCCGACCCCGCGGTGTACGCGGTCAGAGCGGTAGCGAGCGAGAGCTGCTGCGGCGCCCCACCCAGTGGCGAGGCCCCGGCAGGCGCGTCGTCCGACACGCGCGTCGCCGCGACCCGAAGCGCCGCCAGGGGATTCGGACTCGTCACCGGCCAGTCGCTGCCCGCCGCGAGCCGCGCGCCGGCGCGCGCGAGATCGCCGAAGGGGTATGACCGCGCAATCAGCGAGGGTGCGATGAACGGCACGGTGAGCTCATCGAACTGGGGTTCGTGGCTCGCCCACAGCGCCTGCAGGTTCGCCGCGGCCCCGAGCGCAGCGAAGCGCGGCACATCGGCGGCCCGCACCATCTGCAGATGGGCGAGATGGTGGCGGGTGTCGCGAACGCCATGAGCTGCCCGCGCCGCCGCGAGCGCATCCAGCGCCTCGGTCACGGCGCGGTCGCCGAGCGCGTGGAAGTGCAGGTCGAAGCCGGCCGCCTCCAGCGCGATCGCGACCGACTTCAGCACAGCCGGATCGAAGAAGCTGAGACCGGATTCCCCCGTCGAATGCCCGCGCCCGTCGAGGTACGGCTGCGAGAGCGCGGCGGTGTGGTTCTCGGCGACGCCGTCCATCATGATCTTCACCGCGCTGAAGGCCAGCAGCGCCGGGTCGGCCGTGCACGAGGCGCGCGCATCGGCCAGAGCGGCGACCACCGCGTCGAGCGAATCCAGCGTGACCGACCGCTCGAGCCACAGCGCGCCGGTCACCCGCGCGGTCAGCTCCCCACGCGCGACCGCCCGCAGATACGCCTCGCCGAAGCCGGCGCCCGCGTCGATGTACCCGCCGATCATCGCGTCCTGCCAGCCGGTCACCCCGAAGCCGTGCATGCGCTCCTGTGCGGCGAGCAGCCCGCGATCGAGAAGAGAAGGCGTGACGGCGGGAAGCACAGGATCGAGCAGCGCCGCGGCCCCCTCGTGCAGCATGCCGCTCGGCGAGCCGTCAGGCGCCCGCGAGATCAGCCCGTCGACCGGGTCGGGCGTCGCCGCGGTGATCCCGGCCAACCGCAGCGCGGCCGACGACACCCACATGCCGTGGTGATCGCGGTTGCTCAGCGCGACGGGCCTATCGCCCGCGACCGCGTCGAGCGCGGCGGCCGACGGATTCCCGCCGGGGAACCACGCCATCGCCCAACCGCCGCCGAGGATCCACTCGTCGTCGGGGTGCGCGGCGGCGTACGCCCCGACGAGGGCCAGCGCGGAGTCGGCATCCGTCGCCTCTCCCAGCTCGCATTGCAGCAGCTCGACGCCCGCCTGCACGGGGTGCGCATGCGCGTCGATGAATCCGGGCACGAGCAGGCCCCCGTGCGCGTCGATCACCTCGGTCGCGGGGCCGGCGAGCTCGGCGAGCGACGGCCCGACCGCCACGATGCGGCCGTTGTTCACCGCGACATCGGATTCCTGCGAGCCCTCGAGCCCCGCCGTGAAGAGCCGCCCGCCGCGGAAGAGAAGATCGACATCCGTCATGAGTCGACGGTAGCGGTGCCGTGTTACCGGCAGGTTCTGCGCGCAGCGCACGCAGAGATCAGAGCGGTGCCTCGCGCTCTTCGCCCTCCGCCCCCGCCTGGATGTGGTGCCTGATCACCTCGGTGACGACGAAGTTGAACCACTTCTCGGCGAACTCGGGGTCGAGGTTGCTCTCGACGGCGAGCTCGCGCAGCCGCGCGATCTGCCGGTGCTCACGATCGGGGTCCGACGCGGGCAGCCCGAACTCGGCCTTAAGCTCGCCGACCTCCTGCGTGAACTTGAACCGCTCTGCCAGCAGATGAACCAGGGCGGCGTCGATGTTGTCGATGCTCTGACGGATCCGCAGCAGCTTCTGCCACGCAGCCTCGGCGCTGTCCGGTTCGGTGGGGCACATGCTGAAACCCTATGGGAGAAAGCGGGGAGAACAGAGCGGCGGTGCCCACGGCTCTCTCGCCTGCCATGGACACCGCGCACGATCAGGTTATGGGCGCGACACAAGCTGGGACATACGCGATTGGGCGTAGACGAACGGATGCCTGACCGCGCAGCCGTCAACGTGAGGTCGGCACCACAGCCGTCGGCGACCCCGCCGGCACCCGCTGCAGGATCTCGCCGGGCACCCCGTCGGCACCGAGCGCGAACACGGTGACCTCGTCGCTGAGCTGGTTCGCGACGTAGAGGCGATCGCCGCGCGCGTAGTGGTGGCGCGGCCAGTCGGCCCCCGACGGGACCTCGCCGAGCGGCTGCGGTGCGCCGCCCTCGACCACCGCGAGCACGGCCACGATATTCGATCCCCGTACCGTCGCATAGAGCAGCGACTCGTCATCGGAGAGCGAGAGGTGGGCCGCGTACTCGCCGGCCTCACGCGGCGCCGCGCGCAGCGGCGACGAACCGGCGATCGCATAGCGACCGTCGGCGCCCGGGGTCAGCACGAACACCGCGACGGCGTATTCGCAGCTGACGTAGAGGCGCCCGTCGGCCGCCGCGGCGACATGCCGCGGCCCGACGCCATAGGGGAACACCACCTCGTGGTCGAGCACGAGCGTCGCGCTCGCCGATGCGAAACGCCACACCCGCGCGAGGTCGAAGCCGAGGTCGATCGTGAGCACGCGACCGTCCGGCAGGAACTGCGCGTAATGCGCACGGCTCATACGCGGGGCGTAGTCGGGGCGCGGCGCGACCATGTCGCTCTCCGGCACGCCGGCGTACGGGGCGCGCGCGGGCGCGGCATCCGTTCGCCCCGTGATCGCGCCGGTCGCCGCATCGAGGGCGTAGACGAGCACCTCGCCAGAGCCCCAGCACGCGACCACGGCGAAACGGCCGTCGGGGTCGATCGCGACGTGGCACGCGGCGGCACCCGCGGCGGCCGGGCCGCCGAGCGGCGTGAGCCCGCCGTCGGCGCCGATCCGGAAGGCGCGGAGGGTCTCCTCTTTCTCGCCCACGGCATAGAGAACAGGGAGAGACGGATGCTGCGCCACGAAGCTCGGACTCGGGGTGGTCGCCGCGAGGGCGACCTGGGTCAGGCATCCGTTCTCATCGATCTCGGCGTGCAGGATGCCGGAGCCGTGCCCGCCCATGTCGGCCTATAGCCCGCAAGCCAGACGCCCATCAGTCGATGAGGTCGTGACGCACGATGATCGCGTCGCGCGCGGGGCCGACGCCGATCGCCGAGATGCGGCAGCCCGACAGTCGCTCGATGGCGAGCACGTAGTCCTGCGCGTTCTGCGGCAGCTCGTCGAAGCTGCGGATGCCGGAGATGTCCTCGCTCCAGCCGGGGAACTCCTCGTAGATGGGCTTCGCGTGATGGAAGTCGGACTGCGATACCGGCACCTCGTCGTGGCGCACGCCGTCGACGTCGTAGGCGACGCAGACGGGGATCCGCTCGAGTCCCGTGAGCACATCGAGCTTGGTCAGAACGAGGTCGGTGAGGCCGTTGACGCGGCTCGCGTAGCGGGCGATCGGGGCGTCGTACCAGCCGGGCCGGCGGCGGCGGCCGGTCGTCGTGCCGAACTCGTGGCCGTTCTCGACGAGGAAGTCGCCCCACTCGTCGAACAGCTCGGTCGGGAAAGGCCCGGCGCCGACGCGCGTGATGTAGGCCTTCGCGATGCCGATGATGCGGGTGAGCTGCGACGGGCCGACCCCTGACCCGGTCGCGGCGCCGCCGGCGGTCGCCGACGACGAGGTGACGAAGGGATAGGTGCCGTGGTCGACGTCGAGCATGGTCGCCTGGCCGCCCTCGAACAGCACGTTCTTGCCGGCGCCGATCGCCTGGTTCAGCTCGAGCTCGGTGTCGGCGACCAGCGGCGCGAGCCGCTCGGTGTACTGCAGCAGCTCGTCGACCACCTCGTCGACGCCGATCGCGCGGCGGTTGTAGACCTTCACCAGCAGCTGGTTCTTCTGGAAGAGCGCGCCCTCGACCTTCTGGCGCAGGATCGACTCGTCGAACAGGTCCTGCACGCGGATGCCGACGCGGTTGATCTTGTCCGCGTAGGCCGGCCCGATGCCGCGGCCGGTCGTGCCGATCTGGCGCTTGCCGAGGAAGCGCTCGGTGACCTTGTCGAGCGTGCGGTGGTACGAGGCGATGATGTGCGCATTCGCCGAGATCTTGAGCTTCGACGTGTCGAGGCCGCGGGAGTTCAGCGCGTCGAGCTCGTCGAACAGCACCTCGAGATCGACGACGACGCCGTTGCCGATCACGGGCACGACACCCGGGGTCAGGATGCCGGAGGGCAGCAAGTGCAGCGCATACTTCTCGTCGCCGATCACGACGGTGTGACCCGCGTTGTTGCCGCCGTTGAACTTGACGACGTAGTCGATGCGGCTGCCGAGCAGGTCGGTGGCCTTGCCCTTGCCCTCATCGCCCCATTGGGCGCCGACGATCACGATTCCGGGCACGTGGTCCTCCTCATGCTGGGGTGGACCGCAGCTAGTGGTCCACCCCATCCTATCGAAGCGCTCTCGCGCGCAATCCGGCGCTCGAGAGGTGGGAACGGTGGCCGAGAGGGCTCAGTGGTGTGAAAGGATTTGCACGGATGCCGCATAGGGCGGCGTCACGGATAAGGGGGAATCCGCACCGTGCACACGACTGCATTCACCAAGGCCGCGGCCGCGATCGCGCTTGCCGCTCTTGCGACCTTCGGCGTCACCGCCTGCTCGTCGGGCGGCTCGAGCAACGCGGGCGACGCGAAGTCGTCGGCTTCGTCGGGCGGCTCGAAGGCGGCTTCGGCCTCGCCGAAGGCCGGGCTCACGACCAAGGTGCAGTGCGCCGAGCTCGAGGCAAAGCTCGGCGGTTCCGAGAGCGAGCTCGGCGACGCCATGAGCAACATGTCGTCGACCGCCGAGGCTCAGGCCGCGATCCCGAAGCTGCAGGCGTTCCAGAAGGACCTCGACACTCAGGTCGGCAAGATCACCGATCCGGCGCTCAAGCAGGCCGCGGCGAAATTCAACACCGACTACGGCACGTTCGTGAGTTCACTGAGCGCGGTCGTCGCAGCCAACGCCTCGCAGGACGTCGCCGGGATCCAGCCGCAGATCGACAAGATGCAGAGCGCCGCGACGGCGATCCAGTCCGACGCGGACGCGCTCCAGAAAGTCTGCGGCTAAGCGGAGCGCTATCGCTGCGGGCGCACGAGTCCCGCCCGATGAGCGATGTCTGCCGCCGCTCTTCTGGATGAGATGCCGAGCTTCCGATAAAGCCGCTGCGTGGTCGACTTGATCGTGTTGGCGCTGATGAAAAGCTCCGCGGCGATCGCGGCGAAAGACGCGGGCGTCGCCAGCAGTGCGAGCACTTCCCGCTCGCGCTTGGTGAGGCTTCCAAGCACCGCCGATGAGGGCAGCGCGCGAGGACCGCGTTTCACCTGGATGCGCGTCCCGATGGTTGCGCGGGCGAGCTCGTCGAGATGCTCTGCCGCGATCCCCGTGTACGGCGTGGTGAGCCCCTCGTGGTGCAGGATCGCGTAGGCCTGCTCGAAGTACGCGTATGCCGTCGCCCGGCGTTGCAGCGCGAGAGCGGAGGCCGCGGCGATGACGAGGGCGTAGCCGCGGATGCGGGGAGGCACGCCGGCGCGGGCGGGCGAGTCGCTCTCTTCGAGCGCTTCGTGATAGTCGCCGCGCTGATAGGCGGCGGCAGCGTCGAGGAGCGCGGCGGAGACCGTCCCCGACGTATCGGAGCCCAGCCGCCCGGAGAACCCGAGGTGGAGTTGTGCGGCGCGCAGCAGCCGCCCATTGCTTCCGCCGGCGAGGGCAGGCGGCTGTCGTTCGAGTTGCTCGAGCAACTCGTTCTCGGCGAGGACGGCATCGGCGGCGGTGGTCGCGTGGAGCGCGCGTACCCAGACGGCCGCGGCCCAATACTCGCCCACGGGGAAGGCGCGCATGCGCGCCAGTTCTCTGCCGGCGCCGTCATGGTCCTGCTGCTCAAGGAGAATGAGCGCGGCCGCCAGATGGTTCACGGCGTCGTACCGGGGATTGACGGCTCCCGTCGCGGTCGCCTGCTCCAGCCAGTGGGCGGCCTGCCGGCTCCGGCCGCTGATGATCTGATGCCAGGCCAGGTGGCCGACCGCCCGCCGCGCCACCTGGGGCTGATTCGTCTGGAGCGCGATGCGGTGTGCCTCTTCGTATTCGTAGACGGTGCCCGCGCCGTCCGCCAGCTCGAGGCTGCGCCCCCACTGCAGATAGAGATGGGGCAGGTTCCCGCGGATGGCCTCCAGCTCGGCCGCCGCCGCGGGGTCCGCGAGGGCGGCGTCCACGCGTCGGCGCGCCTCGGCGGCGGCATCCCTCGCCTCGGTGAAGTTGCCGGCCGTCCGAGCGGCCGCGCTCGTCCCCGTGAGCAGGATCAGCTGCTCACGGAGGGGGCCGGCCGCGGAGCCGCGGATGATGGCGAGGCGCTGATCGTGCTCGAATCGGTCCGGCTGACCGCCGAGGGCGACGTGCTGGAGATAGTTCGCCGCGACGAGCAGCCCGGCGTTGTTGACGAGTACCTCACTGGGCAGCGCCTTCAACGCGGCGAGCAGCTCGCTCGGTCGCGCGGCGGCATAGCCGTCCCAATGGCGAAGGATGTCGTCGGCTGCGGCTTCCCAGCCGACGTCCGTAGCGAGAGCCCGCACGTGGTCGACCAAGAGCCCTTCGCCGTGCTGCTCTGATTCTGCGTGGTCAGGCAGGGTCGTCACCTCATCGCATGTCACTGTCGGTCTTCATCGCTGAGACGGCGTCGCATCTTCGGGTGACGGTCCGGAGCGCGTGGCCCTCGGGGGTCAACCCTTCCTGCGGGGGTGACATCGGGGGCGCTATCCGGCGGCTGATCTGGGCGACCGCTCAGCTACACAACAGACTAAGTGCGCAGACCAGTCTGTTGCACGGCACCACCGACGGGTTGTCCGTGTGAGTCCGGAGGGGAATCCAGCTGATTCAGGAAACCACAGCGATGGCGCGCCGTGACCGCGGTCGGGCACCCCGGCGGTGACCGCCGCCGATGAGCTGCGCGCCGCCGTGCGGGGGCAGCAGTGGGCGGCAGTCGACCGCCTCTTCGACCAGCACTTCTTCGCGCTGTTGCTGACGTCCCCGGAGCTTGTCCGGGACGCGTTCGCAGCGCTTCCCAACGAGTGGTACCGCCAACACCCGCGGCATGTGATGACACGAGGGATTGCTGCCGTCACGGGCCCCCTGCCCTTGGTGGCGGCCGAGGCCGAGGAAGCTTTCGCCGCATGGGTCGCCTCGCAACCGGAGCCGGCCGCACGCGACCTGCTCGGCGTGCTCGCGGCGCGCCTGAGGGCTCTGATGTCAGCACGGCGCTTCTTCGAAGCGGATACCATCGCCGATCGGATGCGGGAAACCATTCGCGGGGCGCGGGAGCATGCCGGCTTCACCGACGTGCTCCCCCCTGCGCTGCTGCGAATCGGGACCGCGAAGCTCCTGGTCGGCGACGTGCTCACCGCGTTCCAGATGTTCGCCGACGCGCACCGCTGGGCCAATGCGGGCCCGATTCACCCGATCGACCCCATGGTGCGAGACCACCTTGCACTGACCGCGGCACTGAACGAGGACTACATCGCTGCTGTGCAGTGGTTGGAAGGGCGAGGGGAGCGGACCACCCGCGAGGACGGCGTGCGGTACCGCTATGAGACCGTCGGGCTCGTCGCCCGTGCGCTGATCGCGGTGGGCCAGGCGGATTCGGCGCAGGCATCTGCCGCCGTGGACAACGCCGATGACGAGGGAACCCGGCTCAGCGAGCTGTGGTGGGTCGCAGTTCATGCGCGTGCGCGCTACGAGCTGTTCTGGGGCGACCCCCATCGCGGCGTCTCGCTCATCCGCCGCAGTCGCCAGCTGCATGCCGCCGGCGCGATGCCGGTGCTCGCGGCCAAGCTTTTGCGCGCCGATATGGCCGATCTGCTCATGATGCTCGGCGAGCTGCCGGCTGCCGCACGGGAACTGGACGCTCTCGGGGTGACGCAACCGCATCCGGCCGTGCAGGCGTCGAAGATCCGCCTGGAGCTGCTGCGCGGTCGCGTCGACGAGGCCGCGCAGCAGCTCGCCGACGTGGCGTCAGCGGAGGGCCTCGGCCCTGCCCTCTCCGTTCTCGGAGCGCAGGTCGAACGACTCGCCGGCGGTGAGGTCTCGCAGCGCGCTGCGCGGCGTGCCGCGTTCTTCGTGCGTGACAGCGGTGCGCGCAGTGCCCTTCTCGAGGCGGACCACGAGCTTCGCGCGCAGCTCCTCGCGTTGATGGGCGGCGAGGTGGTGCCTGCCGGAAACGACTATGGCTATCGGTTCCGCCCGCGGCTCACCCGGCGGGAATCCGAAGTCCTCCGCGCTCTGGGGCAATTCGAAACCGTGCGGGACATCGCAGCCGCGCTGCACGTATCACCCAACACCGTCAAGACGCACCTGCAGGCGCTCTACCGGAAGTTCGGGGTGCACACCCGCGACGAAGTGCTGCGGCACCTCACCGAATAGGCCCTTCCCTCGAATGGGGGTGGCAGGGGGTGACCTCCCAGAGCGCTGAGGGTGAGGCGCGCATGAGAACGGGAATGGTTTCCGTTCTCAGCGCTGGTCCTGCTCCTCTCACAGGCAATTGACTGACTGCGCAGGCCATCTGTTGCACGCGGCACCGCCGACTCGTGTCGTCCGTGCGAGCACTCTGAGGGGAAATATCTGTGCGTCTTGTAGAAGCACTTCGAGCACGGCGCCGCGCGGCGTCGTACGTTCATGGACGTCATCGGATGCGCGGTCGCGCTAAGGGGGTCACAGCCGCGGTGGCATCCGCAGCTCTGATCGCATCGGGCTTCTTCGCCTTTGCCGCGATGTCGACGCCTCCGACCGCTCAAGCCGCCGCGGGAAGTCCCGGGACGCCTTCGGCGCCGACCGTCGTCTACCAGGAGGACTTCGAGAACGGCGTCGGGACTACGCCGGTGGGTCTGACGGCTTACACCGGCGCGACAGGGCAGAAGTACACCGCCGACAGTGTGTGGCTGACGGGCTGCAACGGCCAGATCCGTAACTTCAATACCCCGTCGACGAGTCAGGGCAACTGCTCGGCTGAGCAGGACGCCGCGCGGCTGAACCAGCTGGCGTACGCGCTCGGCGTGAATGCTGATTCGGGTACCCCGGCCACGAATCACGCTGTCACCGCGTACACCGAGGGAAACCCGGGTGTGAACGCCACGGAGTTCCAGACGGTGAGCAACATCCCCCTGGCATCGTCGTCGGGCCGGTTCCTGACCTTCAGCGTGGACACTGCGGCCGTCAACTGCCCGCCGGTGGCCACCGCACCGCTGTATCAGTTCGCCTTCCTGGACCAGACGGGCGCCGCCACCAACGTCGGCGGTCAGCTGAATGCCTGCGCCTCCGGTCAGACGATCAACGTCCCGGCGAACGGCTCGGCTCCCGCCAATACCGCCAATGTCGGGACGTACACCTCGAACGGCTCGCTCCTGTTCAGCGGCTCCTCGCTGGGCATCCGGATGCAGAACGCGAACGGCTCGGGCGGCGGTAACGACGCCGCGTTCGACAACATCCGCATCTTGGACGTCACGCCACAGCTGGACAAGGCGTTCACGCCGGCTTCGGTGAAGACCGGGGGCACCTCGACTCTCACGTTCACCGTGACGAACACGAGCGAGCTGGCCGCGAAGAACGGGTGGTCCTTCACCGACAGCCTCCCCGCGGGCTTGACGCTGGCGAGCTCGACGTTCGGCGGCACCTGCGATGCGACCACGACCGGTACCGCCGGCGGAACCTCGATCGCGATCACCGACGGTGCTCTCGCCGCAGGTGAGCGGTCTTGCACCATCACTGCGCAGGTCACCTCCGACACGGCCGGCACGTACACGAACGGACCAGCGAACGTCACCGAGACGGGACTGAACCCGCCCGGCACGGCGACGGTCGCCTTCAGCGACCCTGAGCTGACGATCGTCAAGCACGCCGGAACCCCTGTCGACGTCAACCAGGACGGCCTCACCGATGCCGGCGACACGATCCAGTACACGTTCACGGTCACGAACACCGGCGACCAGCCCATGACCGACGTGAGCGTCACCGACGCGAAAGCCGGAGCCGTCACCTGCCCCGAGACCTCCCTCGCGGTCGGCGCATCCGAGACGTGCACCGCGGATGACCCGTACACGATCACCGCCGCGGATGTGGCCAACGGGTCGGTGGACAACTCCGCGACCGCGACCGGAACCCCTCCGTCGGGCACCCCGATCACCTCGACGCCATCGACGACGAGCACTCCGACGACGACGCCCGCGCCGGCGCTGACGATGGTGAAGTCCGCCTCACCGGACAACGAGGCCAACTACACGGTCGGTCAGAAGATCACCTACTCGTTCACGGTCACCAACACGGGCAACGTTCCGTTGAGCGACGTGACGATCAACGAGGGCGACTTCACCGGCACGGGAAGCCTCTCCGACCCCGTCTGCCCGAGCGCCGAGCTTGCCGCAGGAGATGACGAGACCTGCACCGCCACCTATACGCTCACCCAGGCGGACGTGGATGCGGGCACGTTGACGAACACCGCGACAGCGATCGGCACGCCACCCGACGGGGACGGGGACACCCTCACGACACCGCCCTCGACGGTCACGATCCCGATCCCGGACAATCCCGCGATCACGGTCGTGAAGTCCGCCTCGGCGAGCGCCGCGACCGCGGCCGGCCAGAAGATCACGTACTCCTTCACGGTCACGAACACCGGCAACACGACCCTGCGGAACGTGACGGTCACCGAGGGCGCGTTCTCCGGCACCGGCACGCTCTCGGACGTCACCTGCCCGGAGCCGGATCTCGCTTCCGGCGACGCTGAGACTTGCACGGCCACCTACACGGTGACCCAGGCGGATATCGACGCCGGCGGCTCGATCAGCAACACCGCCACCGCCACCGGAACGCCGCCGAACGGGGACACCCCGCCGGTGTCGCCGCCGTCGACTTCCACCGTCACGGTCGACCAGGACCCGTCGATGAGCGTGGTGAAGTCTGCATCGCCGTCCGACGCGAGCTCCTACAAGGTCGGCGAGCAGATCACCTACTCGTTCGTCGTCACGAACACGGGCAACGTGACCATCACGGACCCCAAGGTCGATGACGCGAAGTTCTCCGGCACGGGCCAGCTGTCCGCGATCAGCTGCCCGACGAGCGGCGCCACGTTGGCTCCGGGAGCGCAGGAGATCTGCACCGCGACATACACGGTGACCCAGGCGGATGTCGATGCGGGCAAGCTCACCAACACCGCGACGGTCACCGGCACGACGCCGGGTGGGGGCACCACGCCGCCATCGGATCCGTCGACGGTCACCGTGCCCGGCGACCCGCACCCGAGCTTGGCCCTGGTGAAGACCGCGGATGTGGCGAAGGTCACCGCGGTCGGTCAGGTCGTGACGTACTCGTTCGAGGTGACCAACACCGGCAACGTGACCATCACTGACCCAGCCGTCAAGGAGGGCGCATTCAACGGCCATGGTCATCTCTCCGAGGTGACTTGTCCGTCCGGCCGCACGCTGACACCCGGGCAGACGATCGACTGCACGGCGACGTATACCGTCGTCGCGGCCGACCTGGCCGGCGGGACGCTGACGAACACGGCGACGGTGACGGGGACCGCTCCCGGCGGCGACCCGCTGAGTTCCGACCCGTCGACCGCCAAGGTCGTGGAGGACCCCTCCGCCCCGGTCGTCGCGGTGAACACCGGTGGGTACACCATCGACCAGCAGCCGGTGTGGGAGCGGCTCCTGCCTTTCGGGGGGCTGAGCGCGGCCCTGCTGGCCCTCGGTGCGGCGATGGTGCTCTGGATGCGTCGTAAGGGAGACCAGCAGGGGTGACCTCCTGGCGGCGTAACCCGCGCATCCTCTGGGTGGCCCTGGCTGCGGTCCTCGTGATCGCCGCCGGGGCCACCTGGTCCGTCACGGCGCTTCTTCCGCACCATGCCTCCGGCACGCAGGACATGAAGGGCAACACCGTCGCCCTCGACCCCGGCACACTGCCGGCGCCGAAGGTGCAGCAGCAGATGCATGCCGTTGCCGACACCGGAACGCGGTTCAAAGTGCCCGCCGTCGGCCTGGACGTGCCGGTGGGGCAGATCAGCATCGTCGCCGGCCAGCTCACCCCGCCGGGATTCACCTCGGTCTACGCCGTCCGCAACCTCGGCGCCACGGCCGCCGATCCCGGCAAGGGAACCGTGTACGTCGTGACGCACTCGCTGCGCGGCAGCGGGAAGGCGCCCGGCAACTACCTCACCGACGTCGCCCATCAGAAAGCGGCGGTCAGCGCCGGCGAGTCGGTGTTCGTCGGTTCCACCGAGTACACCGTGACGGGGACTCAGCTGGTGAAGAAGAGCGACATCGCGGCCCAGAAGACCCTCTGGGCCGACACTCCGAACCGGCTCGCGATCATCACCTGCCTCGAGAAGCCCTCTGGCGCGCCCTCGACGGACAACCTCATCGTCTACGCCGCCCTGGCCGCGCCGAAACGCTGAAGAAGCCTCGGCCTGCTGGGCGTCCCCGGCATGTCCGCCCTCTAGCGGCTCGCCGGCGAGATGATCGGCACCACGTCTGCCACGAGCTCGAAGTCCTTCGGGTTCAGCGTCGCCAGTGACGCGCCGAGCGCGAACGCGTGCCCGGCGAGCATGATGTCCTTGCTGCGCGCGTGCGCGGGGCGGTGCCGCTTGACGGTTGCGGCGAGAACCCCGTAGCCCGCCGCGGCGCGACGGTCGTACGGCAACCATCTGGGGGCGAGGGATTCGATCCAGTTGAGATTCTCTTGCCGCTCCGCCCGAGCGTGGGCGTCAGCGGCGACACTGACGCCGAACGCGAGCTCGCCATAGCTGATCGCGCTGAACACCGGTATCTCGTCGGGCAATACCGCGCTCCAGAGTTCGAGCGACTCCCGTGCCGAGATCAGCACCGAGGTGTCGAACAGGATCACTGCTCGGCCCACGGGTCGAACAGCGGGTCGTCGTCTCGGGACGCGTAGATCTCCTCTGCCCACCCAGTCGTGTCGGCGGGAATCTCAGCCAGCTTCTTGAGGAACTCAACGGCGCTCAGCGGCTGGACCCGCTGGGCGCGAGGTCGCGCAGGCACGAGCCGCGCCGCCAGCCGACCGTTGACGGTCACGTCAATCTCTTCCCCGTCTTCGACGCGGCGCACGACTTCACTGGCGTTCTGCCGGAGTTCACGGATGCCCACACTTGCCATGCTGCAAGAGTAGGCCTGCCGTAGCACATGGTCTACATGTCTGTTGGCAGCCCACAAGCCGTGGCTTGGTCAGTCTGGGTCGTCACGAAATCACGCCTCGGTTGCTGAAAGCGTGCAAACGTGACGACCTGGTCCGACCAGCCTGAGCGCCTACTCCGCGAGGTGGCGCGGGGCGCGGTGCGGGCGCTCCTCCGGAGCGACGTAGAACGCGCTCGCCGCGCCGGTGCCGACGACCGGGCCGAAGTGCTCGGGCAGGGTCGCGCGGTGAGCGGATGCCAGCTCCTCGAGCCCGACCGTGAAGAGCCCCTGCACCTCGAGCGCGGGAACCTCGCCGTCGACGGCATCCGTCACTCCGATGCGCGCGACCGGGAAGCCGCGGCCCTCGCACAGCCCCCGGAACTGCACGTCGTCCTCGCGGGGCACCGAGACGATCACCCGGCCGGTCGACTCTGAGAACAGTGCGGTGGTGGCGTCGACGCCGTCGCGCGTGAGCACCTCATCGAGGAAGACCCGCGCGCCCACGCCGAAGCGCAGCACCGACTCGGCGAGCGCCTGCGCGAGTCCGCCGTCGGAGAGGTCGTGCGCCGAGGTGACGAAGCCCTCGACCGCAGCCGCGTGCAGCAGCTCTGCGAGCGCGCGCTCGCGGCCGAGGTCGACCGCGGGCGGGCGGCCACCGAGGTGCCCGAACACGGTGCCGGCCCACGCCGAGCCGTCCAGCTCAACAGCAGTGGTGCCGAGCAGGTAGATGTTGTCGCCCGGGTCCTGCCAGCCCGACGGCACGCGCCGCGCGACGTCATCGATCACGCCGAGCACGCCGACGACGGGCGTCGGGAAGATCGGGGTGGTGCCGGTCTGGTTGTAGAACGAGACGTTGCCGCCCGTGACGGGGATCTCGAGCTCGAGGCATCCGTCGGAAAGTCCCTCGACGGCCTGCGAGAACTGCCACATGACCTCGGGGTTCTCCGGGCTGCCGAAGTTCAGGCAGTCGGTGACGGCCATCGGCACGGCGCCCGAGACCGCGACGTTGCGGTACGCCTCGGCGAGCGCGAGCTTCGCGCCCAAGAACGGGTCGAGCTGGCAGTAGCGGCCGTTCGCGTCCGTCGCGATCGCGAAGCCGAGACCGGATTCCTCATCGACGCGGATCATGCCCGCGTCCTCCGGGAAGGCGAGCGCCGTGTTGCCGCCGACGTAGAAGTCGTACTGGTCGGTGACCCAGCTCTTGTCGGCCAGGTTCGGCGAGCCCGCGAGCGCGAGGAACTGCTCGCGCAGCTGGTCGCGGCCTTCGGCGGTCGAGGCGTCGGCGCGGGGCAGCAGAGCCGCGGAATCCGCCTGCAGCGCATCGATCCAGTCGGGGCGCGCGACCGGGCGGTCGTAGACGGGGCCGTCGATCGCGACCGTGCGCGGGTCGACGTTGACGATCTCCTCACCGCGCCACTGAATGACGAGGCGGCCGGTGTCGGTGACCTCGCCGAGCACCGAGTACTCGACGTCCCACTTCTTCAGCACCGCGTCGAAGGCCTCGAGCTTGTCGGGGTGCACGACCGCCATCATGCGCTCCTGCGACTCGCTCATCAGGATCTCTTCCGCGGTGAGCGAGGGGTCGCGCAGCAGCACGGAGTCGAGCTCGACGAACATGCCGCCGTCGCCGTTGCTCGCGAGCTCGGAGGTCGCGCACGAGATGCCCGCGGCACCGAGGTCCTGAATGCCGTCGACGAGTCCGGAATGGAAAAGTTCGAGACAGCACTCGATGAGCACTTTCTCGGCGAAGGGGTCGCCGACCTGCACGGCGGGCCGCTTCGTCGGGCCGGTCGATGAGAACGTGTCGGATGCCAGGATCGAGGCGCCCCCGATGCCATCGCCGCCCGTGCGCGCACCGAACAGGACGACCTTGTTGCCGACGCCCTCGGCGTTGGCGAGGTGCAGGTCCTCGTGCCGCAGCACGCCGACCGCGAGCGCGTTGACGAGCGGGTTGCCCTGGTACACCGGGTCGAAATAGGTCTCGCCGCCGATGTTCGGCAGCCCGAGGCAGTTGCCGTAGTGCGAGATGCCGGCGACCACGCCGTGCACGACGCGGGTCGTGTCAGGGTCGTCGATCTTGCCGAAGCGCAGCTGGTCCATCACGGCGACGGGGCGGGCGCCCATCGAGATGATGTCGCGCACGATGCCGCCGACACCCGTCGCGGCGCCCTGGAACGGCTCGATGTACGACGGGTGGTTGTGCGACTCGACCTTGAAGGTCACCGCCCAGCCTTCGCCGATGTCGACGACGCCGGCGTTCTGGCCCATGCCGACCATCAGGTTCTCGCGCATCTTGTCGTTGACCTTCTGGCCGAAGATGCGCAGGTACTTCTTGCTCGACTTGTAGGAGCAGTGCTCCGACCACATGACCGAGTACATGGCGAGCTCGGCGCTGGTGGGCCGACGGCCGAGGATCGCCTTGATCTGCTCGTACTCGTCGGTCTTGAGCCCCAGCACGTCGTAGGGCTGCTGCTTCTCGGGGGTGGCTGCGGCGTTGGCGGTCGTGTCGAGACCGGAAGAAGGAACCTGGATGGTCTCGGTGGCATCAGTCACGGTGCCGATTCTACCGACGCGCGCTGAGGGGGCTGGGCGGCGCTCAGGACGGCATGCGGTGCTGTGGGTGCGGCGTCTCGTGACGTGCGAGCATCGCGACGAACTCGGCGAGCTTGCGCTCGCGCGCCTGCGGCGACGCGGCCGCGTCGAGGCGGTAGATCAGGGCGTAGCGGTTCGCGGAGGTGAGCACATCGAACATGGCCTGCGCCTCGGGCTGCGCGCGAACGGCGTCGAGCAGATCCTGAGGGACGGTGACGGATGCCTGCCCGGCATACGCCGCCTCCCACAGCCCGCTCGCCTGCGCGGCGGCAACAGCCGCCTCGCCGGCTGGGGCCATCAGCCCCTCGGCGGTGAGCCGCTCGACACGGTCGACGTTGAGCTTCGACCAGCGGCTCTTCGCCCGCCGCGGCGTGAACCGGGTGAGGTAGCTGGCGTCGTCGCGGCGGCCGATCCGGCCGTCGACCCAGCCGAAGCAGAGGGCCTGGTCGATCGCGTCGTCGATGCCCAGGGCGGTGACCGTGCCGCCCTTCTTCGTGAGAACGAGCAGAACGCCCGGACTCGTGGCGTGGTTGGCCGCGAGCCAGGCGCGCCATGCGTCGGCGTCCGGCACCAGCAGTTCGGGCAGTTCCTCGGCCACGCTCACCCGAGCCGGTACGTGCGGTTCTTCGACTGAGGCGGCGCCGTCGCCACGACGGCGCGCTGATCGATCAGCACGCGCAGTCGCTGCCGCACCACGTTCACGGTCGAGCCGGCCGCGGCGGCGATGTCCTGCACGCCGAGCTCCCCGCCGGCCCGCAACGCCGTCAGAATCCGCTCGTCGAGCGCCCCACGGACGGCGGGCTCGCGCGGCGGCGAGCTGAACACGCCCGGGGCGAGCTCCCGGACTTCCTCGTGCTGCAGCCGGGCTCCCCGGCGGTACGCCTCGCCGGGGCGCGCGGGGTACCTGAGCCACCCGTCGTCGACGAGAGAGCGCAGCACGTCCTGGGCGTCGTGGGAGTCGATGCCGAGCAGGGCGCGAAGCAGCTGGTCCTCGACGTCGAGCTCGCGATGGACGAGGGCGAGTGCACGCTGCTGATCGAGTTCGAGGTCGTCCGCGCCGATCTCGGCGAGCCACTCATCGACCTCGGGCGAGAGCAGGCCGTGCCGCTCGAGCACGACTGTCATCGCGGTCAGGGTGGCGTCGAAGCGCGGGGCGGCGAGACCGGCACGGCCGAGCGAGCCGGTCATCCGCGGGATGCCGCTTCCGGCGTTCTCCGAGACGGTGTCGGAACCGTGCGGCATGGGCACATCGGTCAGCAGCGCCGCGAGCCGCGCGTTGCGCGAGCGCGAGTTGCCGTCGAAGAGCTCGGCGACCCGCCGGCCGCCCCAGATGCCACCGGGGTTGTGGATCTCGAGCCGGTCGGGGTACAGCTCGACACGCACCTGGTCACCCTGCGCGAGAGGGCTGTAGTCGCGGTGGGTGACCGCGTTCACGATCGCCTCGCGGAGCGCGTCGACCGGGATCTCCGGAACATCGAAGGCGCCCGCGCCGGCGGCGCGTGAGACGCGCCGGTGTTGCAGGTTGCGCAACACAGCGTCGACCGCGTCGTCGACCATCGTCGGGATCGGGCCCTCGAGCGTACGCCGATCCAGCATCCGCACCTCGTCGATCACCGAGTCCTTCGCGAGCCCCGGGTATGCCGTGAAGGTGATCATCAGCTGCGGGAAGAACTGCTGCGGGAACCGCCCGAGCGCGACGAGGCCCGCCAGCGTCGGAGTGCGGCGGTCGGAGTCGAGGACGCCGAGCCGGGCGAGGATGTCGCGCTCCGAGGCGAGCCCTTCGACCGCGCGCGGCCGAACCCGCCGCAGGCGCTCGATGAACGTGCCGACCAGGCCCGGGTCGAGGTCGTCCACGGTGGCGGAGGGCACCGGCTCAGTGTCCGCCGTCGGCTGCGCGGCATCCGCTCTCAGCAGGAAGACGCCGTAGCGACCCATCACGCGATCGCCGTCGGCCACCCGCTGGTAGCTGCCGTTCTCGATGCCCTGCGTCGTGACGTAGCAGGGGCGCTGACTCGCGGGCAGCTCCTCGACGTCGACCACGACGACCGGTGCGCCGTCGACCTCGGCGATGTCGATGACACCGCTGGGAGTCGGGGTGAGCGGCCCGGGGATGTCGCGCGCCGATCGAGGGCGGAACGCCTCGGCGACCTGGTCTCTCACCTTGACCGCGTCGAAGCCCGCAACCGGGGCGAAACCCGCCGCCTCGTCGAGCCCGAGGATCACCAGCCCGCCGTCACGGTTGCTGAACGCGCTGACGGTCGGCCACAGGCTGCGTGGCACACCGCCTGCCGCCGCCTTCACCTCGATCTGGGTCAGGTCGGTGCGCGCGCGACGCAGCCGGTCGACCACTTCGTCGAGCGGGCCCAGGCTGGTCTCCATCGGGTCCTTCCTCTGTTTCGTCAGTGAAGTTCACTGATCGCCATCACTGAACTTCACTGACGCGGCCTCACTGAACTTCAGTGATGAGCATCACTGAACTTCACTGATGATCAGGGAGCCACGCGGTGCTTGCGAGAATGGATCGTGCCCGATCTCGGACTTCTCCTCGACGTCGACGGACCGATCGCCTCGCCCGTCACCCGCTCCATCGCCATCCCGTCCATCGCCGACGACCTCGTGACCCTCGTCGGCGCAGGCGTTCCCGTGGCGTTCATCACGGGGCGCAGCGACGCTTTCATCGAGCAGCAGGTCGTCACACCGCTGCTCGAGCGCGGCCTGGGCGAGGCACTGCAGCAGCCCGGCGCCCGCATGTTCGGCGTCTTCGAGAAGGGCGGCTCGTGGGCTGCGATCACCCCGGCCGGCCTGGCCGACGTTACCGTCGACGAGTCGGTCGCACCGTCCGACTCTCTGATGGCGGACATACGGATGCTTGTCGCCGAGCGCTTCGCCGACACCATGTTCTTCGACAAGACCAAGAAGGCGATGATCTCGGTCGAGCAGCGGCGCGAGACGGAGGCATCCGTTTATCTGCGTGCTCAGAACCACTTCGACGCGTCCGCCTTCGAGGTGCTCGTGGACCACGGCATCGGCGTCTATCACCGCGAGCGGGTCGCGCCCGATGTCAACGGGGACGTGCCGTTCCGCCTCGACTCGACGATCATCTCGACCGACATCGAGTCGGTGCTGCTCGACAAGGACCGCGGCGCGCAGCGTGCTCTGGAGTACTTCGCGGCCGCGGGCTCGGGCCAGTTGCCGCGGCGCTGGCGCTCGGTCGGCGACTCGCGCAGCGACTACAAGATGGCCGATTTCCTGCACGAGGCGGGCTTCGACGCCGCGCATGTCGATGTGCGGCCGTCAGACGGCGTGCTCGAGAAGCCGTACCCGGTGATCACCGAGCACGGCGCCATCCATGACGAGGCCGGCGCGATCTTCCTGCGCCACTGGGTGCGCGAGCTCGACCTCGCGTAGCGGCCGACGCTACTCGGATCCGCAATGCGCGGCTCGGATCCGTGCAGCGCAAACCGGATCGCAGCAGCGCAACCAAAGCCTGGGCCTATGGCGCGATGACTGTGAGCCGCGGGAAGTAGGTGCGGTAGCGCGCGGCGTCCCGCGTGAGCAGGGTGTGACCCGCGACGGCGGCGTGTGCGCCGATGTAGAAATCGGGAAGCGGGCTGCGTCGCGGTCCGCGGCGCGAGCGATAGCGTGCGAAGGCCTTTCCGGCGAGGAATCCCGCGGCGTACGGCAGCGGCTCGCGGCGAAAGAGGTCAGGAGGCAGCACCGCATCGAGTTCCTCGGCCGCGTCGTAGCGGACCGACACCTCGGCATAGATGATCGGGTTGATGACGAGGGGGCCGCGCTCGATTGCTGCGGCCAGCGCAGCTTCAGACCAGTCGGCCCAGTCGCGATCGTCGGTCAGGACGTCGATCAGGACGTTCGTATCGACCAACGTGGCCTCAGTCGCCACGCAGCAGCTCCATCAACTCGTCGGTGGTCATGCCAGGACCAGCGCTGCCACGCATCCGGCGAATGTGGCGCTCTGCGGCGCTCATCTCGCCGTCGCGATGCACGATCTTGAGCGTCGACCCTTCCTCGATGACGTCGACCTCGTCGCCTTCGCGGAAACCGTACTTCTGGCGCAGCGCGGCAGGGATCGTCACCTGGCCCTTGCTGTTGAGTCGCATGGTTCCTCCATGTATTACGTGTCGCGTGTAGTAAGTATTACACGCGTCTACGCGGCGAGGCTCAGCTGAGGATGTCCTTCGTCGACAGCCGCGCGTAGGCGAGCAGCCCGAACACCACGAGATAGCCGAGCTGCAGCAGCGCGTTCTGGCCGAGCGAGTCCCACACGATCGGCGCGCGCAGGAAGTCGCCGAGGCCGAACCAGTAGTGGCTGAAGAGATACGGATGCAGCCACGCGAGCTGCGACAGCGAGTCCGCCACCTGCACCACGACGGCGAGCACGATCGTCGCCGCCATCGCGCCGACCGGCACAGTCGTGAGCGTCGAGATGAAGAGGCCGAGCGCCGTCAGGCCGACCAGCGACACCGCGGCATACGCCGCCATCAGCAGCGCGCGGCCCACAAAGCCCCAGAAGCCGACCTCGTCGCCCGAGAGCAGCGTGACACGGCTGACGGGGAAGAGGATCGCGCCGACGATCGCGCCGACCACGACGAGCGCGAGCACCGCGGCCACGACGAAGGCGAGCGCGGCGAGGAACTTCACGACGAGCAGCCGCGCCCGCCCGATCGGCGCGGTGAGCAGGTAGCGCAGCGTGCCGTGGCTCGCTTCGCCCGCGATGGTGTCGCCGGCGACCACGCCCACGGTGAGCGGCAGGAACGCCGGGATCGACACGACCAGGGCGGTGAGGGCGACGAAGAGCCCGTTCTGCATGATCGAGCCGATGAAGGCCGGGCCGCCCTGATCGCCGCCGCGGGCCGGCCCCTCCGTGACGCGCACCGCGATCGCGATCAGCACGGGAACGGCGGCGAGAGCCGCGAGCAACGCGATCGTGCGCCGCCGGCGGAAGAGCGTGGTGACTTCGCTGCCGAGAAAACGGATGCCCGTGCCGCGGCTCGCCCCTTCGAGACGCGCTTCGCGCTCCTCCGCGAGCGAACTCGCGTCAGCCTGCGACATCGAAGCCCTCCCCGGTGAGCGCGACGAAGCGGTCCTCGAGCGTCTCGCCCGAGACGGCGATGCCCCGCACCCGCACGCCTGCGGCGACGAGCGCGGCGGTGAGCTCCTCGACGGCGAGACCCGCGGGCAGCGGCGCGGTGACGGTGTCGGGCGCGTCGGCGGTGAGCAGCTCAGGGGCGAGGCCCCGGGCGGTCAGCACACCGCGTGCGGCATCCGTATCGGGTGTGGTCACCGTCAGCCTGCGCTCGCCGGCCGCGCGCAGCTCGTCGAGCCGCCCCTGCGTGACCAGGCGCCCCGCTGACATCACGGCGACGTGCGAGCACACCTGCTCGATCTCGCTGAGCAGGTGCGACGAGACGAAGACGGTGGTGCCGTCGGCCGCGAGCGAGCGGATCAGGCCGCGCACCTCGCGCGTGCCCTGCGGATCGAGGCCGTTCGTCGGCTCGTCGAGCACGAGCAGCTCGCGGTCGCGCAGCAGCGCGTTCGCGAGCCCGAGGCGCTGCTTCATGCCGAGCGAGTACGTACCCGCCTTCTTGGTGGCCGCGTGCCCGAGTCCGACGCGATCGAGGGCGGATGCCACGCGGGTCTTCCGCGTCGCCGCGTCGCTGCGCACGTCCGCGGCATCGAGCCGCATCAGGTTGTCGCGGCCCGAGAGATACGGATAGACCGCCGGCCCCTCGACCAGCGCGCCCACCCGGGGAAGCACCCCGGCCAGCGCGCTGGGCATGGGCTCGCCGAGCAGTGAGATCGAGCCGCTCGTCGGCGCGACGAGGCCGAGCAGCATGCGGATCGTCGTCGTCTTCCCCGACCCGTTCGGCCCCAGGAACCCGAACACGGCGCCGCGCGGCACCGTCAGCGTGAGGCCGTCGACCGCGCGCTGCTTCCCGAAGACCTTGGTGAGATCGGATGCCTCGATCGCGGCGTCGGAGTCGGAGGGAGCTGCGCTCACTGAGCGGCGTTCTCGAGAGCGCTCAGCGGAACGGCGCCGACCAGCACGCGGCCGTCGTCGGTGATCAGCACCGACACGAGCGCGGTCTGCAGACCGCGGCCGCCTGGCACCGCCTGCAGCAGGCCGAGCAGGGTCGAGGCATCCCCCGAGCTCGACTGCGCCGCGCCCTGGGTGAGCTGCGAGAGGTCCACCGACCCGGCGGGCAGCTCGGCGATCGCGCTCCAGCCTGTCCCGGTCACGGTCGGCTGCACCTGCATGTGGTTGTTCGGCGCCGTGCCCTCTGCCTTCGGCGCGCCCATCGCCTTCTTCGGCGACAGGCTCCGCGTCTCGACCTTGGTGCCCTTCGGCGGAGTGAACTCGAACACCGAGCTCCTCGGCGTGTCGTACGAGATCGAGCTGAAGGCCACGGTCGCGGCCGGCTTCGCCTGCCCCTTCGCGTAGACCGAGACCTCGAGCGGCACCCCGGTCTTCGCGTCGACCGCGACCGTCGCGCGCTCGACGAGTGTGCCGGCGGTCTTCGGGGTGAGCGTCAGCCGGTACGTGGCGCGGCCGGCCACGCGGTCGTTCACCGCGACGTCGAACGAGGTCGTCGGCTCGAGCTGCTTCACCAGCTCGGCCGCCGCCTGCGCGGGCGTGACCTCGGGGGCGCGGGTCTTCGTCGTGCCGGCATCCGCCCCGGCGAAGGTCAGGTGCGTGGCTGCTTTCTGGGACGAGTCGTACAGCCACAGGCTGGTTCCCGAGCGCACCACGTCACGCTCGGCGAGGGTGTCGAGCACCTGCACACGCTGCTTCATGCCGCCGTCGGAATATACCTTCGCGGTATGCGAGGCGGTCAGCAGGTCGAGCAGCCCGTCGCTCGCACCGGCGCCCCCGCTGCCCTGCAGCGCCGACAGGTCGGGCAGGCCGAGGTCGGACGACTGCGTCACGGTGCCCGAGAAGGCCGTCGACTCGCTCCGCGAGATGAGCTCGAGCACCTGCTGCGGCGACTTCGACGGCAGCGGCGACTCGGCCGAGGCGATGGCGGGGACGGCGAGCGCAGCGCCGACGATCACGACGGGTGCGACGGCGGCGGGCAGCCAACGGGCGAGCTTGTTCATTTCGGGTGCCTCCTGAGTCAGAGGCTATGTCGCGCAGGCTCGAATTGTGCTGTGTCTTCGAGAGCGGCAAGCTGCTGCCGGGTGGGCGGGTCGATGGAGATCCGGGGGATGCCCGCGGCGAGGCCGCGCCGCGTCAGGCCGGCCTTCAGCACGCCGATGTCGGCGACCCCCGTCGCGGCGACCGCCGCGTCGAGCTGCGGCTGGAGCTCCTCTGCGCCGCGCCCCGCCGCGACGGCGCGCGCCGCCTTCACGAACAGCTCGGGGAAGACGTTCGAGACGCCCGAGACGACACCCGCGAAGCCCGCCTCGGCGAGTCGCACGAGATCGAGGTCGTTGCCCGAGAAGAGGTCGAACCCCGTGGGAACCGCCTCGCGGTACGCCTCGTTCGCGGCGAAGCTCAAGCCCGAGATCTTCGCGCCGACGAGCCCCGGCACCGTTGCCAGGCGGGCGAGCGCCTCCGGCGCGACCGTCGTGCCGGCGCGGGCGGGGAACACGTAGAGATAGACGGATGCCCCGGCCGAGGCATCCGTCACCCGCTTCACGTGCTCGAGCAGCGCCTCTTCGCCCGCCGGGAAGTAATACGGGGTGATCGCGGCGAGCCGCCTCGCGCCCGCCTGCTGGGCTGCGCGCGCGAGCCGCAGCGTCTGCCGCGTGGTGGCGCCGCCGACGTGCGCGATGACGTCGTCGGGCCCGAACTCCTCGAGCGCGGCCTCGATCACGGCGAGCCGCTCGCCGTCCTCGAGCGCCGTGAACTCGCCCGTGGTGCCTGGGGTGAAGAGGCCGTCGACGCCGCACTCCCGCAGCCATCCGAACAGGGTGCGCGTGGCACCGAGGTCGAGCTCGCCGTCGTCGCCGAACACGGTGACGGGCGCTGCGATGAGGCGGAATCCGGCGGCCGTGGTCATGCCGCCAGGTTGCGCGCGGGTGCGGGCCCCTGTCAACCGCGCTACAGCTGCGGATGCGCGCGCCTCACAGAGCGGGCGCGCTGTCCCGTAGGTGTAGCGCGGGCTGGCGAGGCGCGTCCGCTTGAGTGCGCCGCTTGAGGGTCAGACCGCCTGAAGGGCGCGCAGCGCGCTCGCGAGGGCCGGAGTCAGACGGCCTGAAGCGCGCGGAGCGCGCTTGTGAAGAATCTGAGCCCGTCGACGCCCGAGCGCATGCGCACCCGGGTGTCGGGGCCGAAGCCGGGCTCGACCGCGTGCTCGGGGTGCGGCATGAGGCCGACCACGTTGCCGCGCTCGTTGGTGATGCCGGCGATGTCGTTCAGGGAGCCGTTGGGGTTCACGCCCTGGTAGCGGAACACGACGCGGCCCTCGCCCTCGAGGCGCGCGAGCGTCTCGGCATCCGCGATGTAGCCGCCCTCGCCGTTCTTGAGCGGGATGACGATCTGCTCGCCCTTCGCGAACTCGTTCGTCCACGCCGTGTCGGGGTTCTCGACCGTGAGCACCTGGTCGCGGCGGATGAAGTTGCCGTGGTCGTTGCGGATCAGGCCGCCGGGCAGCAGGTGCGCCTCGACGAGCATCTGGAAGCCGTTGCAGATGCCGAGCACGGGCGTGCCGGCGTTCGCGGCGGCGATGACCTCGGCCATCAGCGGCGACTGCGCGGCGATGGCGCCGCAGCGCAGGTAGTCGCCGTAGGAGAAGCCGCCGGGCAGCACGATCGCGTCGACGCCCTGCAGCTCGTGGTCGCCGTGCCAGAGGGCGACGGGCTCGGCGCCCGCGATGCGGATCGCGCGCTGCGCGTCGCGCTCGTCGAGCGAGCCGGGGAAGGTGACGACGCCGATCCTGGCCATGTCAGACCCCCGCGGGGGTCTCGTGGCCGAGCACCTTGACGCCGACGACGTCTTCGATGACGGAGTTGGAGAGAATGTCGGCCGCGATCTCGCGCACCTGGTCGAGCAGCTCCTGCGTGAGCTCATCGCCCTCGACGGTCAGCTCGAAGCGCTTGCCCTGCCGCACCTGGAACTCGCCGCGGCCGGTGCGGGCGAGGGCGCCGGCGATCGCCTTGCCCTGGGGGTCGAGCAGCTCTGCCTTCGGCATGACTTCGACGACGATCGTGGGCACGTGGTTCTCCGTCCGGTGCGGGGTGGCGTGATGCATCCGATTCTATCGTTCGGTCCGGATGCCGCTCGTGAGATATTTGACATCGAATATTCCACGCGGAATAATCGACGCATGATGACTCCGCTGGCGATGGCTGCGCTCGCGCTGCTGAGCGAGCGCCCGATGCACCCGTACGAGATGTATCAGACGCTCATCCAGCGGCATGAGGACCGGCTCGTCAAGGTGCGTCCGGGCTCGCTGTACCACACGGTCGGCAAGCTCACCGAGCTCGGCCTCGTGCGCGCCACGGGCACGGACCGCGAGGGCAACCGGCCCGAGCGCACGACCTACGAGATCACCGAGAAGGGGCAGCTCGCGCTCGCCGAGCGGATCGCCGACATCATCGCGGCGCCGGTCTACGAGTTCCCGAGCTTCCCGGTCGCGATCGGCGAGGCGCACAACCTGCCGAAGGAGACCGTGATCGACCTCGTGCGCCGCCGCCTCAAGGGGCTCGACCTGCTGCGGGCGGAGGCGGAGGACGCCTTCGCGGAGTTCGGGCGCACCGCGCTGCCTCGCAAGTACTGGCTCGACGTGAGCTACCTCGAAGCGGTCTACAGCGCCGAACGCGAGTGGCTCAGGAAGCTCGTCGCCGACCTCGAATCGGGCGAGCTCGACTGGGCCGAAGAGAAGACGTCAGAAGAGAAAGACACGAAGTGATGACAACGACCCATCCGACCCGCCAGAGAGAGATCCGACCGTGGCCCGCCCTCTGGGCGCTGGTCATCGGATTCTTCATGATCCTGATCGACACGACCATCGTGTCGGTCGCCAACCCCGCCATTCAGGAGGGGCTGAACACGACCACCAACAGCGTGATCTGGGTCACCAGCGCCTACCTGCTGGCCTATGCGGTTCCGCTGCTCGTGACCGGTCGCCTCGGCGACCGCTTCGGCCCGAAGAACATCTACCTCATCGGCCTCGTGGTCTTCACGCTCGCCTCGCTCTGGTGTGGGCTCTCCGACCACCTGCCCGGCACGGGCATCACGAACCTCATCATCGCCCGCGCGGTGCAGGGACTCGGCGCCGGCCTGATGACGCCGCAAACGATGGCCGTCATCACCCGCACCTTCGCGCCTGAGAAGCGCGGCACGGCGATGGCCCTCTGGGGCGCGACGGCCGGCTTCGCGACCCTCGTCGGCCCGATCCTCGGCGGCGTGCTCGTCGACGGCCTCGGCTGGGAGTGGATCTTCTTCGTCAACGTGCCGATCGGCGTGGTCGCCTTCGTGCTCGCGGCGATCCTGGTGCCCAAGCTCGAGACGCACAGCCACACCTTCGACTGGCTCGGCGTGTTCCTCTCGGCCATCGGCCTGTTCTTCCTGGTGTTCGGCCTGCAGGAAGCCAACACCTACAACTGGAACGGCTGGATCTGGGCATCCGTCATCGGCGGCATCGTGTTCATCGCGCTGTTCGTCGGCTGGCAGGCGATCAACAAGAAGGAGCCGCTGCTTCCCCTCAGCCTCTTCACCGACCGGAACTTCTCGCTGTCGAACGCCGCCATCTCGGCGGTGGGCTTCTCGATCACCGCGATGTTCATCCCGCTGGTCTACTTCTTCCAGGCCGTGCGCGGATTCACCCCGACCGAGTCGGCGCTCATGACCGTGCCGACCGCCGTGCTCTCGATCGTCCTGGCGCCCATCGCCGGGCGCCTCACCGACAAGGTGCACCCGCGCACGCTCGTCGTGCCGGGCGTCCTGCTCGTCGGCGCGTCGTTCTGGCTCTACTCGCTGATGATCTCGCCGACGATCGCGTGGCCGCTGCTGCTCATCCCGTCCGCCGTGATGGGCCTCGGCTCGGCCTTCATGTGGGGCCCCATCGCCACGACCGCGAACCGCAACCTGCCGCCGCGCGCGGCGGGCGCCGGCTCTGGCGTGTTCAACACCACGCGCCAGGTCGGTGCCGTGATCGGCTCGTCGGCGCTGGCCGCGCTGATGACGAGTCGCATTTCGGCGGAGATCCAGAAGGTGCTGCCCCCGGGCAGCAAGGGCACGGGCGGCAGCCTCATCACGTCGAATTCGACGCAGCTGCCGGCGTTCCTGCGGGACGCGTTCACGAACGCCATGAGCGAGACGCTGATGCTGCCGGCATCCGTCATCCTGGTCGCCGCGGCATGCGCGCTGTTCTTCGTGAAGCCGGTGCACCTGCGGGCGGGCGCGGGTGCGGCGGCGGCCGCCCCGGCCGAGGCTGCCCCCCAGCCGGTCGCGGAGTAGCCGCTGGCAAGAGTTCCCATTCGGCGCATGTGTGTCCGGTACGCCGGGCGCACATGCGCCGTTCGGGCACAGCAGCGGGCCGTTCGGACGCAATCGCGGACAGGGTGACGGATGCCTGCGCCGAGCCACTCGCCAACGACGAGGCGCTACGCCGTGAGCCGCTCGATGAGCTCGCCGTACCGCGCCGCGGTCTGCGCCACGATCACCGGCGGCAGCTCGGGCGGGGTGCCCTGCCTGTCCCAGTTGGCGGCGAGCCAGTCGCGCACGATCTGCTTGTCGAAGCTCGCCATGCGCTCCTCGGGGGTGGCGCCGGCGTTCCAGGCGGCGAGGTCCCAGTAGCGCGAGGAGTCCGAGGTGAGCACCTCGTCGCCGAGCGTGATCTCGCCGCTTCCGGCGTCCTGCCCGAACTCGAACTTGGTGTCGGCGATGATGAGGCCCTTCGCCTCGGTCGTCGCAGCGGCCTCCGAGTAGACCTTCAGCGAGAGCTCGCGCAGCGCGACGGCGGCCTCCTCGCCGACGATGTCGACCATGCGGTCGAAGCTGATGTTCTCGTCGTGCTCGCCCTGCGGCGCCTTCCAGGCGGGCGTGAAGATCGGCTCGGGCAGGCGGTCGCCGTTGCGCAGCCCCGCGGGCAGCGGGATGCCGGTGACCGCCTGCGTCTCCTGGTACTCGGCCCAGCCGCTGCCCGTGATGAACCCGCGCACGACGCACTCGATGGGGAACATCTCGAGCGGTTTCACGATCATCGCGCGCCCTGCGGCCTCGGCGGGAATGCGGGCCTCGCCGCCCGGAACGAGGTGGTTCGGCACGTCGGAGAGCTGCGCGAACCACCAGTTCGACAGGGTGGTGAGCAGCTCGCCCTTGCGCGGGATGCCGGGGGAGAGCACGAAGTCGAAGGCGCTCACGCGGTCGCTCGCGACGACGAGCAGCTCGGGCGCATCGGCGTCGGTGGTGCCCTCTGGAACATAGAGGTCGCGCACCTTCCCCGAGTACACGTGGGTCCAGCCGGGCAGCACCTGAGCAGTCACGCACCCCATGCTAGTGACGGTCTAGCGTGAGGCATCCGTTCGCCCGCTAATATGTCGAGAGAGACAACAAAGGAGTGCTCGTGGCACACGAGGAAGTCAACTGGTCGGCCAACTACGCCTACCGCGCCGCGGCGATCACCCGGCCGCGCACGGTCGGCGAGCTGCAGGAGCTCGTGACGCAGGCGACGGATGCCGCACCCGTGCGCGCCCTCGGCACGCGGCACACCTTCAACGACGTCGCGGACCCGGGCGAGACCGGCATGCTCGTGAACCTCGCCGAGCTGCCCGCCACGATCGAGGTCGACGCCGAGCGCCGCGTGGTGCGCGTCGCCGCGGGGCTGCGCTACGGCGACCTCGCGCTGGCGCTCGCCGCGCAGGGCTGGGCGGTGCACAACCTCGCCTCGCTGCCGCACATCTCGGTCGCCGGAGCGGTCGCGACCGCGACGCACGGCTCGGGCTCGCGCAACGGGAACCTCTCGACCGCGGTCGCCGCGCTCACCTTCGTCGACGGCACGGGCGAGCTCGTGACCCTGCGCCGCGGGGACGCCGACTTCGAGGGCGCCGTCGTCGCGTTCGGCTCGCTCGGCATCGTGACCGAGCTCGAGCTCGACATCGTGCCGGGCTTCGAGGTCGCGCAGTCGATCTACCTCGGGGTGCCCTACGAGCGCGCCGCCGAGGCCCTCGACCTGGCGTACAGCGTGAGCGTGTTCACCGACTGGTCGCCGGCCTCGATCAACCAGCTGTGGGTGAAGGCGGCCGGCGATGCGCCGGTGGCTGAGGCATCCGTTCGCGAACTGGGTGCCACGCCCGCCCTGCACAAGGTGCACATGATCGCCGGGGTCGACGCAGCGGCCACGACGGAGCAGTTCGGGGTGCTCGGGCCGTGGCACGAGCGGCTCGCGCACTTCAAGCTCGACTTCCAGCCGAGCGCCGGTGAGGAGATCCAGACGGAGTACCTGCTGCCGCGCCGCCACGCGGAAGCCGCGATCGCTGCCGTGCGCGAGCTGACCGAGAAGATCACGCCGCTGCTGCTGATCAGCGAGATCCGCGCGATCGCCGCCGACTCGCTGTGGCTCTCGACCGCGTACTCCACCGGCGACGACGACTGGGCCGACGGCGCGATCGCCTTCCACTTCACGTGGAAGCGCGAGCAGGCTGCGGTGGAGCGGGCGAGTGCGCTGCTCGAGGCGGCGCTCGCGCCGTTCGGCGCGCGGCCGCACTGGGGCAAGGTCTACACGGATGCCGCGCGCGTGCCGGGGCTCTACCCGCGCTTCGCGGATTTCGCGGCGCTGGTGCAGAAGTACGACCCCCGAGGCGTCTTCCGCAACGCCTACACGCGCCGCCTCGGGCTCTAGCAGTTCCTTCGCGTCGGTTGCGCTGCTCGGATCCGCCGTGCGCGGCCCGGAGCCGAGCAGCGCACTGCGGATCGCAGCAGCGCACGAACGGACGCCGCGAGGAGCAGGGCCGGCGTCAGTCCGCGACGCCGGCCGCGATGTCGGTGCGGTGCTGCGAGCCCTCGAGCTCGATGCGGTCGACGGCGGCGTAGACGCGGGAACGCGCCTCGGCGAAGTCCGAGCCGAGCGCCACGACCGAGAGCACCCGGCCGCCCGTGGCGACAAGGCCCACGGAATCCCACGTCCCCGCTTCGACGGAATCCGGAAGCGTCGCGATCTCGGTCGCGGCGTGCAGCACCGTGACCTCTGGCACTGCCTCTGCGGCCTCGATTCCCGTGATCTGACGGCCGGTGAGCGACTTCTCGGGGTAGCCCTCGCTCGCGACCACGACGGTGATCGCGACGTCGAGCGCGAACTCGGGCCGCGGCAGGCCGGCGAGGCCGCCGGTCGCCGAGGCGAACAGCAACTGCGACAACGGCGTGACGAGCCGCGCGAGCACGACCTGCGTCTCGGGGTCGCCGAAGCGCGCGTTGAACTCGATGACGCGCACGCCGCGCGAGGTCAGCACGAGCCCGCAATAGAGCAGCCCGATGAAGGGCGTGCCCTCGTGCTCGAGCTGGCGCACGGTCGGCAGCGCGATCGTGTCGATGACCTCGTCGACGAAGGCGTCGGGCAGCCAGGGCAGCGGCGAATAGGCGCCCATGCCGCCGGTGTTCGGTCCGTGATCGCCGTCGAGCAGGCGCTTGAAGTCCTGCGCGGGGGTGAGCGGCAGCACGTCGTGACCGTCGCTGAAGAGGAAGAGAGAGACCTCGGGGCCATCGAGGAACTCCTCGATCAGCACGGGGCCGTGCTCGAGCCAGTACGTCGCGTGAGCGACGGCGGCCGCACGGTCGGAGCTGACCAGCACGCCCTTGCCCGCGGCGAGCCCGTCGGCCTTGATGACGTAGGGAGCCCCGAACTCGTCGATGGTCTTCTCGACCTCGGCGATCGTGCCGGCGAGCTCGGCGCGGCCGGTCGGCACGCCGGCGGCCTCCATGACGCGCTTCGCGAAGGTCTTCGAGCCCTCGAGCTGCGCGGCAGCCTTCGACGGCCCGAAGACGGCGACGCCGCGCTCGCGCAGCGGGTCGGCGACGCCCGCGATGAGGGGGGCCTCTGGCCCGACGACGACGAGCTCGACGCCGTTCTCGACGGCGTACTCGGCGACCGCCGCCGGGTCGTTCGGGTCGAGTTCGATGGTGCGCACCTGCCGTGCGATGCCGGCGTTCCCGGGGGCCGCGACGATCTCGTGCTCGGCGTCCTCAGACAGCAGGCTGGTGATGATCGCGTGCTCGCGCGCGCCGGAACCGAGGACCAGAATCTTCACCCTCGAATCGTACCGGCGGGCCGGTGGGAGACTTCTCTCGTGGCCAAGCGAGCGATCGACGACACGACCGGTTTCGAGGCGGTGCGTTCTGCATTGCGAGAGACGGATGCCTCCCGCGACACCCTCGCGACGGCGGTGCGCTATCTGCTGCAGCTCCTCGAAGAGAAGGCGCCCGGCCACACGGTGGAGGTGCGCGTGCCGCCGTTCGGTGCGGTGCAGGTGGTCGAGGGTCCGCGGCACACGCGCGGCACACCGCCGAACGTGATCGAGACGGATGCCGCGACCTGGGTCGCCCTCGCATCCGGCCGCCTCAGCTGGGCCGATGCGGTCGACGCGGCCCGCGTGTCGGCGTCGGGGACACGGGCGACGCTCGAGGGGCTCATCCCCGTGCTGCCGCACAGCTTCAACTTGGGAGAATGATCGGGTGACCGACGAACGCCCCGACACCCCCGAGCCCGCCATCGAGCCAGAGGCCGGCCCCGAGTTCGAGGTCGAAGGCCCTGCCTACGACGAGCGGGTGGAGCCGGCGCTCGTCGAGGTGCGCCGCACGCCGAACTACTGGAACTTCATGGTCCTGTTCGCGGTGCTGGCCGGCATCGCGATCACGATCATCACCTTCTCGCTGCCCTACGACGCCGAGACCGCGACGTACAGCCGCGGCACGGTCTACGGCTTCGCACTGCTCTTCTCGGTGGCGTTCGGCCTGGCGCTCGGCGCGGTGATCGCGCTCATCGCCGAGCGGGTGTCGCGCCGCAGCATCCGTCTCGTCGAGGCCGAGAAGATCACGGGCCGCCTCAAGGACGGGGACGCCGACTCAACTGCTTCGAACGGTCAGTGATGCTCCCGGCATCCGTCTGCGCGCTGCAGTGGTGACCGTTCAGCGCAGTTGAATCGATCCGCGGCTCAGCTGAGCTGCGTCTTCTCGACCCAGGCCAGGTACTCCTCCGACACGGTGCCCGTGACGTAGTCGCCGGTGAAGCAGCTCATCTCGAGGTCTGAGATCGCGCTCTGCCCGTTCGGCATCTGCCCCTCGAGGATCGCCGCCTTCATGTCGTCGACGGTCTGGTAGATCAGGTTGTCGGCGCCGAGCACCGCGGAGATCTCGGGGATCGACCGGCCGGACGCGACGAGCTCCTTCCGCGACGGCATGTTGATGCCGTACACGTGCGGGAAGCGCACGGGCGGGGCGGCCGAGGCGAAGGTCACCTTGTTCGCACCGGCGTGCCTGGCCATGTCGACGATCTCCTTCGAGGTCGTGCCGCGCACGATCGAATCGTCGATGATGAGCACGTTCTTGCCGCGGAACTCGGTCGACATCGCGTTCAGCTTCTGCCGCACCGAGCGCTTGCGCTGCGCCTGCCCGGGCATGATGAAGGTGCGTCCGACATAGCGGTTCTTGTAGAACCCCTCGCGGTATTCGACGCCGAGCTTCTGCGCCACGTTCATGGCGGCCGGCCGGGACGAGTCGGGAATCGGCATGACCACGTCGATGTCGCCGCGCGGCGTGTACTTCGCGATCGTGTCGGCGAGCCGGTCGCCGAGCCGCAGGCGCGCCTCGTACACCGAGATGCCGTTCATGATCGAGTCGGGGCGGGCCAGGTACACGTACTCGAACGAGCAGGGCACGAGCCGCGGGTCTCGCGCACACTGCTGGGAATACAGCTCGCCCTCGAGCGTGATGTAGACCGCCTCGCCGGGCGCGACATCGCGCACGACTTCGTATTCCCCGGCCTCGAGCACGAGCGACTCGCTGGCGACGATCCACTCGTCACGGTCGCCGCTCACCGCGGTGCGGCGGCCGAGGATCAAGGGGCGGATGCCCCACGGGTCGCGGAACGCCAGCAGCCCGTGCCCCGCGATCATCGCGATGGTGGCGTAGGAACCCTCGACGCGCTCGTGCACCTGCGAAACCGCGGCGAACACCTGATCGGGCGTGAGATCGCGGCCTGAGATCTGGCCCTCGAGCTCGGTGGCGAGCACGTTCACGAGCATCTCGGTGTCGCTCGTCGAGTTCATGTGGCGGCGGTCGATCTGGAACAGGTCCTCGGTGAGCTCGCGCGTGTTCGTGAGATTGCCGTTGTGCACCAGGATGATGCCGTACGGCGCGTTCACGTAGAACGGCTGAGACTCGCGCTCGTTCTCTGCGTCGCCCTTGGTGACGTAGCGCACGTGGCCGACGCCCATGTTGCCGAGCAGCGAGCGCATGTCGCGGGTGCGGAACGCCTCGCGCACCTGGCCGCGGGCCTTGTGCATGTGGAACATGCTGCCGTTCGCGGTCGCGATACCGGTGGAATCCTGACCGCGGTGCTGCAGCAGGAGAAGGCTGTCGTAGATCTGCTGGTTGGCGGGCTCAGTTGAGACGATTCCGACGATTCCGCACATGCCTAAGCGGTCTCCATTTGTTTCGGCTGCTGGTTCCGGGATCCGGGCAATTCAGTCTCCCATATGGGTGCGAGGGATGCCTGAGCGGACGCCGGTCGATGCGTCGATCCGATTACGGTTGAAGCGATGGCACCGGCATCCGTTCTCACTCGCCCCCTGACGGTGGTCATGGCGATCACGTGCGGCCTGCTGGTCGCGAACCTGTACTACGCCCAGGCGGCGATCGGCCCCATCAGCGCCGAGCTCGGCATCGGGCCAGGGGCTGAGGGTCTCGTCGTCACGCTGATCCAGTTCGGCTACGCCGGCGGCCTGCTGTTCATCGCGACGCTCGGCGACCTCGTCGAGAACCGGCGGGTGGTGCTGATCACGGCGGCGATCGCCGTCATCGGGCTCGTCGGGGTCGCGTTCGCGGCGAACGCGGCGATGTTCCTCGTCGCGTCGTTCGTCGTCGGCGTGGTCTCGGTCGGCGCCCAGGTGGTGCTGCCGCTCGCCACGCATCTCGCACCCGTCGAACTGCGCGGCCGGGTCATCGGCGATGTCATGGGCGGCCTGCTCGCCGGCATCATGCTCTCGCGGCCGTACGCGAACTTCGTCACCGGGCTGCTCGGCTGGCGCTGGGTGTTCGGCATCGCGGCAGTGCTGATCGCCGCGCTCTGGGTCGTGCTGTGGTTCGCGCTGCCGAGCCGCAAGCCCGAGACGGCCATGCACTATGGCCGGCTGCTCGCCTCGACGTTCGGATTCCTCGGCCGGTCGCGGATCCTGCAGCGGCGTGCCCTCTACCAAGCTCTCGGGTTCGGCGCCTTCAACTTCTTCTGGACCTGCGCGCCGCTCATGCTGCATCGCAGCTTCGCGTTCAACCAGTTCCAGATCGCGCTGTTCGCCCTGGCAGGCGCCGGCGGCGCGCTCGCCGCGCCGATCAGCGGCCGCCTCGGCGATCGCGGGCTGGCGCGGCCGCTGACCGGCGTCGCCTTCGCGCTGATGGCGGCGATGTTCCTCGTCACGGACTGGGCCGTCGCCGTGCAGGCGCTGGTTCCGCTCGTCGCCGCAGCCGTGCTGATCGACGCGGCGACGCAGGCGAACCAGGTGGCAGGTCAGCGCATCATCTTCGGCATCGAGCCGGAGGCGCGCGGGCGCATCAACAGCGCGTACATCTTCGTGAACTTCCTCGGTGGCGCCATCGGCTCGCTGCTGGCTCCGTTCGTCTACCACCTCGCCGGCTGGACTGGGGTCGCCCTCGTCGGCGCCGCGGTGGCGGTGTTCGTGCTGCTCGTGTTCGCGACCGAGCGCTTCGACGCGCGACATCGCGCGCAGCTCGCCGCGTCGGCGTGAGCGCAGCGGTCGGCGGCTCAGGTCACGGCCCGACCTTGAAGACCCCGATCCTGGTCTTCCCGTCGGAGCGGTAGACGGGGATGTAGACGTCCTTCCCTTCGTGCGCCTTCTGCCAGTCGAGGGCGTCCTGAGGGCTGTGGAACGACTTCATGGCTGTCGTTCCGTCGGCGTCCTCGAGGTCGGTGCGCAGGACATAGCCGTCCTTCCCGTTGGTCGCGGTGGCCGCGATCAGATCGGGGCTGCCGTTCTCGTTCTGCACCCCGTAGCTCTGGCCGGCGGCGTTCACGCCCCACGCCGTCGCGTGCGCGCTGACCCAGGTCAGCGTGGCGGTCCAGCGCAGCGTCGGCGTCGAAGTCGTG
Organism: Gryllotalpicola koreensis; assembly: GCF_039538185.1. NCBI lineage: Bacteria > Bacillati > Actinomycetota > Actinomycetes > Micrococcales > Microbacteriaceae > Gryllotalpicola > Gryllotalpicola koreensis. Next base: position 114,240 of record NZ_BAABBW010000001.1, on the reverse strand, counting down.
ATCGTGTACGAGGTGCCGCCGAGGTCGAGCTCGAACAGGTGGACGTAGTAGGTCGTGGCGTTGTTCCCGGAGGTGTCCGCTGACACCGACGCCCCTCCGCGGCCGAGCAGGTACGTGCCCGGGTCGAGCGGGTCGAGTTCCAGGTACAACTCCGAAGCGCCCTTCGGCCGATGCCCGAGCTGGATCGTCGCTGTGCCGGTCTCGGTGACCGACACAGGCGCGGCGAGGTTCGCGTGCGCATCCGCCCCCGGCTGCAGGAAGACCTGCGACGCGATCGCGGTGCCGCCGCCGAGCAGCCCGATCGCGAGCACCGCGCCGACACCCCACCGCCAGCGCGCGAGCCGGCGACGCCGCGGCGCGGCCTCGACCTGCCTGATCAGCAACTCGCGCAGGCCGTGCGCGAACACCGGGTCCATGAGTTCGGTCATTGCGTCCCTCCTTCCTCTGCAGCGACGTTCGGCAGCGTCCGCCGGTACGCATCCCGCAGCCGACCCCGCAGCCGGTGCAGCCGCACGCGCGCGGCGCCTGCGCTGATGCCGAGTGCCTCGGCCGCCGCGGCCGTCGAGTAGCCCTCGAGTGCCGTCATCACCAGCAGGGCGCGATCCTGGTCCGGCATCCGTCTCAGCTCGCCGGCGAACGCGGCGTGGTCGACCGCATCGTCCACGGCCTCGAGGGCGGACAGCCCGTCGTCCGCAGTGCGCGGGATCGCCTCGATCAGCTTGCGATGGCGACGGATGCCGCGCGCCTGGTTCTTCGCCGCGTTCGACGCCGTGACGAGCAGCCAGGGGAGCACCGAGCCGCCGACGACCCGCACCGAGTGGCGCCGTCGCCACAGCTCGAGGAACGCGGTCGCGACGAGGTCCTCGGCGTCGTGCCGGTTCTCGGCGAGGCGCAGGGCGAGGCGGTACACGCGCTCGCGGTGCAGGTCGTAGACGGCGGCGAACGCGTGGGAGTCGCCGGCGAGGGCATCCGCCCACTCATCGCCCTCGCTCGTGGAATCCGTCACACCCAGTAGTGTCCGGCAGTCGGAGAAGCGTTACGCGGACCGGATCGCCGCGGGGCGCCCCGGTAGAATCGGGCCGTGACGAACGACTCGAGCAGCACGTATCGCCAAGCCGGAGTCGACACGGCGGCCGGTGATCTCGCGGTCGAACTGATGAAGTCGGCGGTCGGACGCACGCACGGCCCCGAGGTGCTCGGCGGCGTCGGCGGCTTCGCGGGGCTCTTCGACGTCTCCTTCCTCAAGACCTTCCGGCGCCCGCTGCTCGCCACCTCGACCGACGGCGTCGGCACGAAGGTCGCGATCGCGCAGGCGATCGACAAGCACGACACCATCGGGCAGGACCTCGTCGGCATGGTCGTCGATGACATCGTCGTGGTCGGCGCGAAGCCGCTGTTCATGACGGACTACATCGCGTGCGGCCGCGTCGTGCCGACGCGCATCGCCGACATCGTCGCGGGCATCGCGCGCGCCTGCTCCGAGACGCGCACCGCGCTCGTCGGCGGCGAGACTGCAGAGCACCCCGGGCTGCTCGGGCCCGACGACTACGACGTCGCGGGTGCCGCGGTGGGCGCCGTCGAGGCCGACGCCGTGCTCGGCGCAGATCGTGTGCGGCACGGCGACGTCGTGCTGGCGCTCGGCTCGTCCGGCCTGCATTCGAACGGGTACTCGCTCGTGCGGCACATCCTCTCGCGGGCCGGGATCGACTACGCCGATCGCAGCGACGAGCTCGGCACCACCTGGGGTGAAGCACTGCTCGAGCCGACGCGGCTGTACACCGCGCCGTTGCTGCGCCTGCTGGCGGACCCGCAGCTGTCGGCATCCGTCCACTCCCTCTCGCACGTGACGGGCGGCGGCATCGCGGCCAACCTCGCGCGCGTGCTTCCCCGCGGCTCGTGGGCCGAGCTCGACCGCGCCTCGTGGTCGCCGTCGCCCGTGTTCCGCGTGCTCTCCGAGGTGGCGGGAAACTCGCTCGAGTCGGCCGAGGGCACGTGGAATCTCGGCATCGGATTCTTCGCGGTGGTCGCCCCGGGCGCCGTGGACGGCATCGTGTCGAAGCTCGCGCTCGACGGCATTCCGGCCTGGGTCGCGGGCGAGGTGTCGACCGAGCCACGCGACTTCGCCGGCTTCGAGCAGGGCGCGAAGGGCGTCGACGGCGGTGCGGTGCGCCTCGTCGGCTCATATCCGGCCTGAGGCACCCGCCCGTCTCTCCCGCCGGGGCGCCCCGGCGCCCTGGCGCCCTGTGCAAAACTCAGGGAGGTTTCGATGCGGGAAGATGTGCCGCCGCGGAACTCCGCGGTACTTGCCGGGCACGCCGAAATCCCCCCTGAGTTTTGAACGGAGGCCCCGTGAACCGAACCTTCGAGCAACTCGTCGCCGAGGGCGCGAGTGAGCCCACCGAGGGGTGGGACTTCTCGTGGTTCGAGGGGCGCGCGACCGAGGAACGGCCGCCCTGGGGCTACGTGCGGCTCGCGGCCGAACGCCTCGGTGAGGCGCACGCGAGCCTCGACGTGCAGACCGGCGGGGCCGAGGTCTACGCAGAGGCGCTGGGGAACGCGGCATCCGTGCCCGCCCGCGTCGCCGCCACCGAGGAGTGGCCGCCCAATCTCGCGATCGCCCGCGAACGGCTCGCCCCGTTCGGCGGCGAGGTCGCGAACGCGGCCGGCACCGATCCGCTGCCCTTCGACGACGAGGCCTTCGACCTCGTGCTCGCGCGGCATCCCTACGGCGTGCCGTGGGAGGAGATCGCCCGCGTGCTCGAGCCGGGCGGCACCTTCCTCGGGCAGCTGATCGGCTGGGGCACGAACCGGAAGCTGTACGAGTTCTTCCTCGGTCCGCAGGACGACGCGCACGAGGACCACGGGCATGAGGCGGTGATCCGGCAGCGCGTCGCGGCGGCCGGGCTGCAGCTCGCCCGCCTCGAGGAAGCAGTGACGAAGGTCGAGTTCTTCGATGTCGGCGCGGTCGTCTACTTCCTGCGCAAGGTGCTCTGGACCGTGCCGGGCTTCACCGTCGAGAAGTACCGCCCAGAGCTCGCCAGAATGCACGCGCTGATCGAGGCGAACGGCTCGTTCGTGAGCTACTCGCGCCGGTTCCTCGTCGAAGCGACGCGATAGCGCAGGAACAGCGCGCCGCTGCCGAAGCGGCGGTGCTCGAGCAGCTCGAGCTGGAGACCGACGCCCGCCGGCAGCCACGGCTTGCCGCCGCCGATCACCACGGGGTGCGCGTACAGCTGCAGCTCGTCGACGATGCCGGCCGCGAGCGCCGCCCCGGCGAGCTCTGGGCCGCCGATCGTCACATCGGTCGGCGCCGCGGTGACGAGCGCGCGCACGGCGTCGGCGTCGAACGACCGCTCGAGTCGCGTGTTGCCGGTATCGACCGCGTCGAGGGTGCGCGAATACACGACCTTCGTCGCCTGCCGCCACTGCGCGGCCCAGGCCCGGTCCAACGGTTCGGACTCGGGCGGCTCGTGCTCCCAATAGCGCATCGTCTCGTACATGCGCCGCCCGTAGAGATAGGTGCCGATCGGCGCGTCCTGCGCGGTGACGTGCGCCATCAGCTCCTCGTCGGGCGCCGCCCACTGGAAATCGCCCGACGCGTCTTCGGTGAACCCGTCGAGCGACGCGATCGCCGAGTAGATCAGCCGCCCCATGCGCACATGGTGGCGCAGTCCGTGACGGATGTCACGGTGATTTCCTGACGCGAGCGATGGCGACGGATGCCGCAGCCGGGCACTCTGGGAACCGTGAACGAACCCGTCATCGAGCTCGCAGGCCTGCGCAAGAGCTTCGGCCGCATCACCGCCGTCGACGGCCTCGACCTGACCATCCGTCGCGGCGAGGTCGTCGCCCTGCTCGGCCCCAATGGAGCCGGCAAGTCGACCACCATCGACCTCACCCTCGGTCTCTCGACGCCGACAGCCGGAACGGCGCAGCTCTTCGGCGACACCCCGCGCGCGGCGATCGTCTCGGGGCAGGTCGGCGCCATGCTGCAGGGTGGTGCGCTGCTGCCGACGACCACGGTGCGGGAATCCGTCGCCCTGATCGCCGCCGTGCACCGCAGCCCGCTCACGGTCGATGAGGCGCTGCGCCGCGCGCGCTGCACCGAGATCGCCGACCAGAAGGTCGCGAAGCTCTCCGGCGGCCAGACGCAGCGCGCCCGCTTCGCCGTCGCGATCGTCTCGAACCCTGAGCTGCTGCTGCTCGACGAGCCCACCGCCGCGATGGACGTCGAGGCGCGTCGCACCTTCTGGGAGTCCATGCGCGAGTACACCGACGAGGGCCGCACGGTCGTCTTCGCGACGCACTACCTCGACGAGGCCGACACCTTCGCCGACCGCATCGTGATGCTGCGCGCCGGGCGCATCGTGGCCGACGGCACGCCGACGCAGGTCAAGGCGATCGTGTCAGGTCGGCGCATCAGGGCGACGCTGCCGGGTGTGGACGAGACGGATGCCGCAGGCATCCGCTCGCTCCCCGGTGTCACGTCGCTCGAGCTGCGCGGTGATCGCCTCGAGCTCGACGCCGAGCACTCGGATGACACCCTGCGCGCCCTGCTTGGCCGCTTCCCCGCCCTGCGCGACATCGAGGTCACCGCGCGCAGCATGGACGACGCCTTCCTCGCCCTCACCGAAGGAGGTGCGCGATGAGCGTGCGCTACCTGCTGCTCGAGACCGCGCGCCAGCTGAAGAACGCGCGCTCGCTGATCTTCTCGTTCGCCGTGCCGGTGTTCATGCTGCTGATCTTCGGCTATGCCTACGGCAGCACCCCGGGCCTCGACCCCGTGACCCACCTGCCGTGGATCATGGTGACGACCGTTCAGATGGGCGCGTACGGCGGCATGATGGCCGCCCTCGCCCAGGCCTTCGTGATCGTCACGGAGCGCTCGATCGGCTGGAACCGGCAGCTGCGCATCACGCCGCTCTCCGGTACCGGTTACATGGTCTCGAAGGTCGTGACGGCGCTCATCGCCGGCGTGCTGAGCATCGCCCTGATCTTCGCGATCTCGGCGTCGGTCTTCCATACGACGATCGGGCTCGGCGGGTGGCTGATGGCAGGCCTCGGGCTGTGGTTCGGCATCCTGCCGTTCTCGCTCATCGCGATCATGATCGGGCAGTTCGCCAAGCCGCAGTTCGCGCAGCCGTTGTTCATGGCGGTCTTCTTCGGTTTGTCCATCTTCGGTGGACTCTGGGTGCCGCTGCAGATCATGCCGAGCTGGGCGACGGATGTCGCGAAGGCGGTCCCCTCGTATTGGCTGAATCACCTCGGCGACATGGGGGCGCGGCTCTCGGGCGATGCCATGCAGCCGGTGCTCGTGCTGATCGCCTGGACGGTCGCCCTGGCCGTCTTCATCTCGTGGAGGTACCGCCGGGATGCCGCGCGTGCGTGAGTTCCTGCACGAGCGCCTCTCGTCGCGCGCTGCCCGGCGGTGGTACCCGGGTGGTTCCTTCGGCGGGCTCTACTCGCTGATCGGCGCGTGGTTCGTCTGGACCGGCGGCGGCCCTCTCGCGTCAGCCCTTGCCGTCACCGCCCTCTTGCTCGTAGTGTCCGGGATCTACGTGTTTCTGCCCCCGCTGCTTTGGGGCACCGCTCGAGGGTGGATCTACCTGGCGCTGCTCGGCTACGCGGCCGTGATCTGCACGCTCTTCCCGTTCATCGGGCCGTGGACATCGTGGCTGTTCATGTACATCGCCTGCGCCGCGGCCTCGTGCTTCCCTCGGGTCGTCGACGCGGCGGTGGGGGTCGCGGCGGCCGCTCTCGGGCAGTTCGCCGTGCTCACCGCAGCAGGCTTGATCGCCGACGAATGGTTCATCATCGCCTTGACGGTGTCCATCGCGACGATGCTGCGCGGCATCTCGCAGCTGGCGCGGACGGTCGGCGAGCTGCGCCAAGCGCAGAGCGAAGTCGCCCGCCTCGCCGTCGCCGAAGAGCGGGCACGCTTCACCCGCGACCTGCATGACGTGCTCGGCCACTCGTTGACGGTCGTGACGGTGAAATCCGAACTTGCGGCCCGTCTCGTCGACCGCGACCCGCAGCGGGCGAAGACCGAGCTCGCCGATATCGAGCGGCTCGGCCGCGGCGCGCTCGCCGACCTGCGCGCCTCGATCGCCGGCTACCGCGAGATGAACCTCGACACCGAACTGGCCGCCGCGCGCGTGGCGCTCGCAGCGGCCGAGGTGGAGGCGACGGTTCCGGCCTCCGGCGACACCGTCGTGCCGCCGCTGCGCGAGCTGTTCGCCTGGGCCGTGCGCGAGTCGGTCACGAACGTGATCCGCCACGCGGGCGCGGCGAGCTGCACCATCGAGCTGCGCGCCGACGCCGTGACGATCGCCGACGACGGCGTGGGCATGGGTGCGTGCGTCGATGCGGAGAACACGGATGCCGCAGGCGGCATACGCTCCGGCAGCGGGCTCGCGGGGCTCTCCGCGCGCGCTGCGGCGGTCGGCGCCGTGCTGCTCGTCGCGGCGCGCGAGCCGCACGGTACCGTCGTGACTGTGACGGGAGCGGCGGCGCGATGACCGAAGCGATCCGCCTGCTGCTCGCCGACGACCAGGCGCTGGTGCGCGGCGCGCTCGCTGCGCTGCTCGAACTCGAGCCGGACCTCGAGGTGGTCGCGCAGGTCGGGCGGGGCGACGAGGTGCTCGTGGCCGCCCGCGAGGCGCAGGCGCAGGTCGCCCTGCTCGACGTCGAGATGCCGGGGCTCGACGGGCTCGCCGTCGCGGCGCAGCTGCGCGCCGAGCTGCCCGCCTGTCGGTCGCTGATCGTCACCACCTTCGGCCGCCCCGGCTATCTGCGCCGGGCGATGGAGGCCGGCGCCTCGGGCTTCGTCGTCAAGGACACCCCCGCGGAGCGGCTCGCCGACGCCGTGCGCCGCGTCGCCGCGGGCTTGCGCGTCGTCGACCCGGCGCTCGCCGCGGAGTCCCTCGCCTCCGGTGCCTCGCCGCTCACCCAGCGCGAGACCGAGGTGCTGCGGGTCGCTGCCCGCGGTGGCTCCGTGGACGAGATCGCTCGGGAGCTGCGCCTGTCGCCGGGCACCGTGCGCAACCACCTCTCGGCCGCCATCGGCAAGACAGGAGCCCGCAATCGTGCCGACGCCGCGCAGGCCGCCGCCGCGCAGGGCTGGCTGCTGTAGGCATCCGCACGCCGCGTCGCACCCTGACATGCAAAACACCCCGCCTCCTCGGGGGAGGCGGGGCATTGCAAGCTCACGTGCGAGTCGGCTCAGGCGCCCTTCGGCTGGCGAGCCTGGTACTCGTCTTCGTCCTCGTCGTCGGACTCGAGGCCCTCGGGCTCATAGTCGGCCCAGGCCGCGTACTGGTCCTCTTCGGACGTGTGGCTACCGAGCTCGCGCTCCAAGGCTGCATAGTTCACGTCCGGGCTGTAGGACTTCAGCTCGCGGGCGATCTTGGTGTGCTTTGCCTTCTGACGGCCACGCCCCATGCGAGACCCCCTTACGATGACGGGCCAGGGTGAGAGTGTTGTCACCCGGCGCAAACAGAGATGAAATCTAGCGGGTAGTTTAGCATGAGGCGCCCTGCCCGCCTTTGCCCTGCACGCCCCCTTCATTTTCCTGGATGCCCCGTGCGACACTTGCCGACCCACACGCAGGTGGTCGTCGTGGGGGCCGGTCAGGCGGGTCTCTCGGTGGCCTATTTCCTGCAGCGCTTCCAACTCGAACCGGGCGTGGACTTCGTCGTCGTCGACCGCGGGCCGACCACCGGCGGGGCGTGGCAGCATCGCTGGGAGGCGCTCACCCTCGGCAGCGCGCACCGGGTCGCCGACCTGCCCGGCATGAGCGAGCTGGGGCTATCGTTCGAGACCGCCGACCATCACCGGCCCGCGAAGGACGTGGTCGAGGAGTACTACCGGGCCTACGAGGAGCACTACGGACTCCACGTGTTCCGCCCTGTCGAGGTGATGAGCGTCTTCAACCGCGGCGCCGATCTCATCGTCAACGCGCGCGTGCCCGACGAGCACGACCCGGACTACCGCGAGGAGATCGTGACGCGCCTGCTCGTGAACGCGAGCGGCACGTGGCGCACCCCGTTCGTGCCCTATGTGCCGGGCATCCGCTCGTTCACGGGCGAGCAGTTCACGACGAACACGTACGCCTCGGCCGAGCACTTCCGCGGCATGTCGGTCATCGTCGTGGGCGGGGGCACGAGTGCGATCGGATTCCTGCTCGAACTCGAGGGCGTCGCCGCCGACCTCGCCTGGGCCACCCGGCGGCCCGTCGAGTTCAACGACGACGAGAAGCTCAGCATGGAGGGCGGCGTGCGCGCCGTCGCCGAGCAGGACGCCGCCGCCCGGGCGGGCAGACCGCTGCCGAGCATCGTGCACGGCACCGGCATCGCGAAGACCCGGCGCATCGCCGCAGGCATCGAGCGCGGGCTGCTCGTTCCGCGGCCGATGTTCACTCGCGTGGAGCCCGAGGGGGTGCGCTGGCCCGACGGCTCGTTCACGCATGCCGACGCGATCATCTGGGCGACCGGATTCCGGCCAGAGCTGCGGCACCTCGCTCCGCTGCGGCTGCACAACATCGGGGGAGGCGTCACGGTGGCGAACGGCGCGGTCGAGTCCGACCCCCGTATATTCCTTGCCGGCTATGGACCCCAGGCGTCGACGATCGGCGCGAGCCGAGCCGGCCGCGCGGTGGCCCGCCAGGTGATCGCCTCCTTGTAGGGAGAGAGACGCAAGACGCTCTACGAGGCGGCGACTTGCTCGCCGCCGAACGTGTGGAATGCATAAGCCAACCGCGGTGCGCCGGGCCGGGACCGGCGCACCAGAGATTCAGCGCACCGCAAAGGCGATCGCGATGGCCGCCGCCGCCGACCAGGCCTGCGGGCGGCACGCGGCGGGGTACGGCACCGGGGATTCCGTACCGTGCCTCTCGTCGCCGGAGTGCAGCTCGGGCATCCGGAATCCCAGCCTGACCGCCGCGCTGATCAGCCCGTCGGCGAGCTCCCGCGCCTCGGCCCTGAACCCTTCGCGAACGAGTCCGAGCACCGCGATCGCGGTGTCGTGCGCCCACACCGAGCCGCCGTGGTAGCTGAGCGGCCAGTAGCCGGCATCCGCCGTCGACATCGTGCGCAGCCCGAAGCCCGAGTGCAGCTCGGGCGACAGCAGCCGCCGGGCGATCAGCGCCGCCTGCTCGTGCGAGACGATGCCCGTGCCGAGCAGATGCCCCATGTTGCTCGCCACCGAGTCGACGCGCGCTCCGTGCGCGTCGAGCGCGATGGCCGGGTAGTCGCCGTCCGGCGAGGACACCCAGAACGCGTCATTGAAGCGCGCACGCAGCGCCGCCGCCCAGTCGCGCCACTCCTCGGCTCCCGGTTCGCCGAAGCTCTCGAGCAGCTCGGCGCCGGCGAGCGCCGCCGCGTAGGCGTAGCCCTGCACCTCGCACAGCGCGATCGGCCCTTCTGCGAGCCGCCCGTCGTGCCACTGGATCGAGTCGTCCGAGTCCTTCCAGCCCTGGTTCGAAAGGCCCCGCCCCGACTCGTCGATATACCTCAGGAAGCCGTCTGGGCCGGCGGCGTAGTCGCGCATCCACTCGAGGGCGGCGTGCAGGTGCGGCAGCAGCGCCTTCACCTCGGCCCCAGAGACGCCGGCGTGCCAGGCATCGCGCAGCAGCACGATCCACAGCGGGGTCGCGTCGATCGTGCCGTAGTACAGCGGCGGCAGCATGATCTGCTGCTGCGGCAGCTCGAGCGCGGTCGGCCGCAGCTCGTGCATGATCTTGCCGGGTTGCTCGGCTGTGAGCGGGTCGACCTCCGTGCCCTGCAGCTGCGCGAGCGCGCGCAGGGTCGAGAGCGCGAGGCCGGGGTCGAGCGGCAGCATGAACTGGGCCGCCCAGAGCGCGTCGCGGCCGAAGAGGGTGAGGAACCAGGGAGCGCCCGCGGCGAGGAACGGCTCGTCCTGCCCGCGCAGGGTGATGCGCAGCGCGGAGAGATCGGTGAGCGCGCGGTCGACCCAGCGGCGGATGCGCAGGTCGAAGGCCGGCACCGCGTCCGGGTCCCACCCTGTCGCGTCGGACGCCGCCTCGACGACCGCCCGCTCGTCGTCGAGCTCCGCCCGCCAGCCGATGGTCGGCGCCTCGCCCGCGGGCACGTCGACCTGCCAGCGCAGCTCGAGTCCGGCATCCGTCTCGGTCGCGATCGCCCCTGGCGCGATGATGCGCAGGCTCACGCCGTCGTCGCTCCACGACGCGACCGTGCCGTCGGCATCGCTGATGACCGTGTCGGCGACCGCGTGCTCGCGCTTCAGCCCGTCCTTCACGAGGTGGATCGGCGTGAAGTCGGCGTGCAGCCGCAGCACCGCGATGACGCGCTGCGGCGAGGCGAGCGCCGAGTTGAAGGTGATCGTCTCCTCCATCAGCCCGCCGTCGACCGCGCGCGTGCGCTCGACCCGGAAGCGCGGGTCGGCCCGCTCTCCCGGCAGCCCGCGCAGCAGCATCGTGAAGGTCGTGTGCAGGGCGTCCTCCTCGAGCACCCGCAGGTCCTCGAGCACGTGCCCCTCGACCTCGAGCGACAGCCTGTCGATGACGCGTGTGTTGGAGTGGTACAGCCCATGGATCGGCAGCGCGCCCATGTCGCCGAGCGCGTCCGACCAGGCCTGTGTCGGCGCGCGCAGCACCGAGAACGCGGTGTGCAGCAGCGGCTGAGGACGTTGAACGGATGCCGGGGCCGGGTCGTTCGGCAGGGTGCTGCTCACTCCTTCACCGCTCCTTCGCTCTGGGTCATGATGCGCCGCTGGAAGACGAAGAACATCGCGGCGACGGGCAGGGTCATGATGAGCGCAGCGGCCAGCTTCAGCGGATACTGCGTGCCCGAGCCGAGCGAGCCGCTCGCGAGGGTGGCGACGCCCTTGGTCAGCGGCGTCAATGCGGGGTTCTGCGCGGCGACGATGAAGTGCGCGAGCTCGTTCCACGAGCCCTGGAACGACAGGATCACGATCGTCACCAGCGCCGGCTGCGCCATCGGCAGCACCACAGACCAGAACAGCCGCAGAGTTCCCGCGCCATCGATCCGCGCCGCCTCCTCGACGGCGAGCGGGGTCGACTCGAAGAACCCCTTCATGATGAACACCCCGGCCGCGTCGCCCATGAGCGGCACGATCATGCCGATGTACGAGTCGTAGATGCTCAGCTGGTTGAGCACTAGGAACTTCGGGATCAGCAGCACCACGTTCGGCACGGCCATGACCGCCACGAGGCCGGCGAAGATCACGTTGCGCCCGCGGAAGTGCAGTCGCGCGAGCGCGTAGCCCGCGAGCGAGTCGAACAGCACGCGTCCGAGCGTCACGCACACGGTGATGATCACAGAGTTCATGAACCAGAGCGGGAAGTCCGAGTTCGTGAGCAGCTTGTCGATCGCGGCGAGGCTGAACGGATTCGGGATGAGCGAGACCGGGTTGTTCGCGGCGTCGGGGTCCGTCTTGAACGCGGTCGCCACCTGGATCAGGAACGGCAGGATGTACACGAGCGCGAGCACCGTCAGCACGGCGTAGAGCACCGACTGGCCCGCGAGACGACCGGTCGTCCAGCGGTGCCGCCTCATCGCTCGGCCTCCCCGACGGGCAGGCCGGCGACCTTCGCCGGCACCGGGTTGAGGCGCCGCCGCTTCGAGATCGCTCGCTCGCGCAGCGCCCAGCGCTGGATGAGCGTGAAGACGATGATGATGACGAACAGGATGAAGGCGATCGCGGCGCCCTGCCCCCAGGCGTTGTTGCCGAAGGACGCCTGATAGGACAGGTACGCCGGCGTCAGCGTCGTCCCGTCAGGGCCGCCCTTGGTCGCGACGTAGACCTGGTCGAACACCTGCCAGCACCCGATCAGCCCGAGCGTGATGACGGTGAACAGCGTCGGCCGCAACTGCGGCAGCGTGATCTTCGTGAAGCGCTCCCACCCGTTCGCCCCGTCGACCATGCCGGCCTCCTGCAGATCGCCCGACAGGTTCTGCAGCGCGGCCAGGAACAGCAGCATGAAGGTGCCCGACGTCGTGAAGACGGCGAGCAGGATGAGCGCGCTCATCGCCCACGAGGGGCCGGCCAGCCAGTCCCACCAGCTGACGCCGAGGAAACCGTGGTTCACCAGCGCGCCCGGGCCGTTCTGCACACCGAACGCACTGAGGATCGCGTGCAGCACCCCCTGCGGCTCGTTGAACCAGTTGGGTCCGTGGATGCCGACCCACGACAGCACCTTGTTGATTGCGCCGGTCGTGTTGAACAGGAACAGCCAGAGCACCGTGATGGCCACCGAGCTCGTCACCGAGGGGAAGTAGAAGGCGGTGCGGAAGAATCCGCGCCCCTTCAGCCGCTGGTTGTTGACGAGGGATGCCAGCACCAGCGCCACGATCGTCTGAATGGGCACGACCAGCACGACATACCAGAGGTTGTTGCGCAGGGCCTGCCCGAAGTTCTGCTCGGCCAGGCCCCCGCCGCTCGTCACCGCCTCGTAGTTCTTGAGCCCAACGAAGTTCACCCCGGCGGAGAACGGGCTGCCGCGGCCGCCCCAGTCCGAGAAGCTCACCCAGAGCGCCATCAGGATCGGGATCACCAGGAACAGCCCGAGCAGCACCAGCACCGGTGCCGTGAACAGCCACCCAGCCGAGGCCTCGCCTTTGCGGATCGAGCTCTTCGACATCCGCTCGCCCCTACTGCTTCAGCAGCGCTTCGAGATTGGTCTGCGCCGAGTCGAGGATCGTCTTCGGGTCCGTCGTCTTCAGCTGGGCGATCTTGCCGTCGAGGTCCGTGATCACGTCGGAGACGCCCTTGAGCGTCGGCGTCCCCTGCGCGTATGCCGTCGCGTCGAGGAACGGCGCGTACTGCGGGAACTCCTGCTTCCAGTCGGACGCCGCGGACTGGATCGACGGCATCACGCCGAAGGCCTTCGCGAACTGCATCTGGTCGTCTTTCGACGTGAGCTTCTCGACCAGGTTCAGCGCCGCCTTCTGGTTCGGGCTGTCGGCCGCGATGCCCCAGCAGTTCGTGAACTGCAGCGTGCCCTGGCCCTTCGGGCCGGCGGGAAGCGGGACCACCTTGTAGTGGATGTTCGGGTAGTCAGAGCTCATCGCACCGCTGATCCAGTTGCCCTCGATGGTCATCGCGGCGAGCCCCTTGCCGAAGGCCTCGCCGCCCCAACCCGCGCCGACATCCGCCGCGAACTTCATCGAGCCCGCCTTGAGCAGCGACTGCGCATAGGTGAGCGCCTTCACGTTCGCCGCGCTGTTCGCCGTCACCTTGGTGTTGTCCGTATTGGTCAGGTTGCTGCCAGCCTGCACCATGAAGGCGCCGAGGCGCTCGTACTGACCGGAGACGACGAGCCCCGTCGTGCCGCCGGTCGTGAGCTTCTTCGCGACCGCCGTGAGGTCATCCCAGCTCTTCGGGTAGTCGGAGTCGGTGAGCCCCGCCGCCTTCCACTTGTCCGTGTTGACGACGAGCTGCAGCGTCGAGACATCCTTCGGAGCGCAGTAGAACTTGCCGTTGTAGGTGAAGTTCTTGACGAGCGAGGGGTAGAAGTCGCTCTTGAGCGAGCTGGGCAGGTCATCGCCGTAGGCGAGCAACGAGCCGTTGTCGGCATAGCCGGGCAGCGATCCTGAGTCGAGGTAGAACACGTCCGCCGGCTTCTTCGCCGCGAAGCCCTGCGCGAGCTGCTGCGGCAGGTTGTTCGCCGGAATGACGCTCGCCTTCGTCCCCGAGCTCGAGGACCAGTCGGCGACCGCCGACTTCACCGCTGCCGTCTCGGCGTCGCCGCTCGAGCCGATGAGTACGGTGAGGGGGTCTTTCGACGAGGTCAGCCCGCCGCTCCCCGAGGCGCTGCCGCCGCTGCTGCTTCCCCCGAATCCAGAACCGCAGCCGGCGAGGGCGATCGCCGCGGCTGCGGCGACCGTGCCCATGAGCACGGTGCGAGCAAGAGTTCTTGACATCGAGACACTCCCTTGTCTACATCCCCGTCGATGCCTTCTTTGATCGTTCAAAACTCGCGCCGTTGCACAATTGGATCGATCAAATAAGGTAAGACAACGATTACGCGCGCGAATCCCGCTGTCAACCCCTTCCGGGCGACGCGAAGCGATCGGAACCGACGAGGAGGTCCGGATGCCACGGCGATTGCCCACCGTCAGCGATGTCGCCCGCGCCGCGGGCGTCTCGCGCCAGACCGTCTCGAACGTGCTCAACTCGCCGGAGATCGTGCGCGAGGCGACCCGCGATCGCGTGACCGCCGCCGTCGCCGAACTGGGCTACCGGCCGCATGCGTCCGCCCGGCGCCTGCGCACGCGTCGGGCCTCCACGATCGCCGTGCGCCTCGACCCGTTCGCGGGCGGGATCTCGGGAGCCGTGCTCGACCGCTTCCTGCACGCTCTGACCGAGCGCGCCGAGGCCCGCGGGCTCACGGTCATGCTCTATACCGCGACGGACGCCGGCGACGAGATCCGGCAGTTCCAGCGCCTCGTCGACGGGGCCGTCGTCGACGCGTTCGTGCTCGCGTCCACGTACTCCGGCGATCCGCGCACCGAATGGCTCATCGAGCACGGCCACCCCTTCGTGACCTTCGGGCGGCCGTGGGGCATTCCCGAACTCGACGATCCGCAGCACTTCTGGGTCGACGTCGACGGCCGCGCGGGCGTCGCCGAGGCAGTGCGGCGCCTCCGCGCCTCCGGAGCGCGGCGCGTCGGATTCCTCGGCTGGCCTGCCGGCTCGGGCACCGGCGACGAGCGCCGCGCCGGCTGGGCGGCGGCGCTCGCCGAGGCGGGGGTGGACGCAGGCGAGCGGGCGCTGCTGACGGTGGATGCCGAGGAATCGGTGGCGGCGGCGCGCGCGGCCGCGAAGCGGCTGCTTGGGCAGGCATCCGATCTCGATGCCATCGTCGCCGCCAGTGACACGCTCGCCCTCGGCGCGCTGATCGCGACCGGCGGCGCGCTGCGCGTCGTGGGTTTCGACAACACCCCGGTGGCGGAGGCGATCGGATTCTCGAGCATCGATCAGCGCGTCGACGAGGTCGCCGCCGCCGCGCTCGAATTGCTCGACCTCGTCGGCCGCAGCGAGGCCGGCGATCCGCGCAGTCACCGCCTGATCACCCCCGACGTCATCATGCGCACACCCGGCCCGGCCCTCGGCCTCGTCGGCTAGAGCGTGTCCGCCGTCGGGTCAGCGCGCGCCGGTTCCGCGCGCGCGGCCGCGCCGTGCCGTTGCCATGTGCCGCGCCGTGCCGCCCCGTGCCGTTGCCCGCGCCGCGCCGCTGCCCCGTGCCACCCCGTGCCGCTGCCCCGCTTGGTCGCGAATGGCTCCCTTCGTGGTCGCGTGTGGCCCGCTTCCCGCTGAGAAGCGGGCCACACGCGACCACGCGGAAGGCGACGCGAGAACATCGCGCAAACAATGGTTGCGCATTAGAGGCGAGCCGGATAACGTGATGTGCAACCAATAGTTGCGGGAGGATCGCATGGAGACCATGGACAGCGCCGAGCTCGGCGAGATCAGGCGCGAGCTGTATATCGAGGCGGCGCCCGAGATCGTGTTCGACGTCATCAGCAAGCCGGAGCACGTAGCGCAGTGGTGGCCCGACACGGCCGACTACGAGCTCGTCCCCGGTGCCGCCGGCGAGATCACCTTCCGCGACCGCGGACGCGGCGTGAAGACAGAGAGCCTCACGGTGATCGAGGTCGATCGGCCGAGGTCGTTCTCGTTCCGCTGGACGCATCCCGCAGGCGAGTCGGCCGAGGCGGGCAACTCGCTGCTCGTCACCTTCGAACTCGTGCCGACGGGCGAGGGCACCGTCGTCAAATTCGTCGAGACGGGCTTCCGCGAGCTGGGCTGGGACGCTGCCGCGACCGAGGCCCTCTACAACGATCACATCGTCGGCTGGAATCTCTTCCTGCCGAAGATCACGCCCTATGCCGCCGCTGTGGGCGCTGCCGCATGAATGCCTCGATCGACGACGAGCTGTGGTCGGCGATCGGCGACCCGATGCGCCGCCGCATCCTCGATCTGCTGCTCGCCGGCAGCGCAGGCACATCGACCTCGCTCAGCGAGCAGCTGCCGGTCAGCCGCCAGGCGGTCGCCAAGCACCTCGGCGTGCTCGACGAGGCCGGTCTCGTGCATGGGACGCCCCGCGGCCGCGAGCGGCACTACGAGATCGACCAGGCGCAGTTCGCCCGTGCGCTCGCGCAGCTCGCCGCCGTCACGGAGGCGTGGGACGGTCGCCTCGCCCGCATCAAGCGCATCGCCGAGGCGATCCAGCAGCAGGCGACGTAGGCCCGAGAGCGCGCGCCGAACCGCTCAGCGCTTGGGCGCGGCCGAGGTTGCGGCGGCGCGCTCGCGCTCCTCGCGCGCGGCCGCCTCGGCGTTTCCGCGCACCTCGGCGTTCGCGGCGGCGATCGCCTCGGCCGCCGCCGCGGCGCGCGAGGCCGGCGTCGAGGCGCCGGGCCGCCGGGCGGGCATGCGGCGCGGCGGCTCGCCGCGGCGGTCCTGGCCGGGCAGCGGGCGCGAGCGGCGGCCGTAGATGAGCTCGGAGGAATCCAGCAGCCACGGCACCAGCGCGATGACGACGCCGTGCACGAGCATCAGCTCGCGGCTGATGCGGCGGGCGCGGTGGTTGTGCAGGATCTGCTCCCACCAGTGGCCGACGATGTACTGCGGCAGGTAGACGGTGACGACCTCTGAGCCGCAGAACTCGCGGCGCTTCTTGATGTACTTCGCGAGCGGCAGCGCGTAGTCGCGGTACGGCGAGTCGATGAGCGTCAGCGGCACGTGGATGTTCATGTCCTGCCACTGCTGCTTGAGCCGCTCGGTCGACTCGGTGTCGACGACGATGTGCACCGCCTCGATCGAGTCGTGCTTCGCCGCGATCGCGTAGTCGAGGGCCTTCAGCGCCGGCTTCTGCATCTTGCCTACCAGCACGATCGCGTGGTCGCCGGTGGAGCCGTAGGTCGTGCCGGCATCCACCTCGACCTCCTTCTCGACGTCGCGGTAGTACCGGTTCACGCCGAGCATCAGCACGAACAGGATCGGCATGATGATGAACACGACCCAGGCGCCGTGCGTGAACTTCGTGATCGTGACGACGATGAGAACGGATGCCGTGAGGATCGCGCCGAAGGAGTTGATGCTCAGGCTGCGGATGATCGCCCCGCGGTTCATCAGCTCGCCGTCCGCCGTGCGGAATCCGGCCCCCTCTCGGCCGGAGCGCAGCAGCCGCACCCAGTGCTTGACCATGCCCGACTGACCGAGCGTGAACGACACGAAGACGCCGATGATGTACAGCTGGATCAGGTTCGAGAGGTTCGCCTGGTAGATCAGCAGCAGCACGATCGCGGCGAGCGCGAGTCCGACGACGCCGTTCGAGAAGACGAGGCGGTCGCCGCGGGTGCTGAGCGCCTTCGGGGCGTAGGAGTCCTTCGCGAGCACGTACGTGAGCAGGGGGAATCCGTTGAACGCCGTGTTGGCCGCGAGCAGCAGGACGACCGCGGTCGCCGCCTGCACGATGAAGAACAGCACGGAGTCGTTGCCGAAGGTCGCGGCGGCGAGCTGCGCGACCAGGCTGCGCTGCGGCTCGGTCGCGCACTGCGCCCAGCCGACCAGGTCGCACGGATTCTGTGCGTAATGCACATGCGCGATCAGAGCGGTGACGACGAGGCCGACGAACAGGGTGACCGAGATCGTGCCGAGCAGCAGCAGGGTGGTGCGCGCGTTGCGGATCTTGGGCACGCGGAACGCCTGCACGCCGTTCGCGATCGCCTCGACGCCCGTCAGGGCGGAGGCGCCGCTCGCGAACGCGCGCAGCAGCAGGAGGATCAGCCCGGCCTGGGTCAGGCTCTCGGCGTGGGCGACGCTGTAGCCGGCCGACTCGGCGACGGGCGGATGCCCCAGTGCGGTGCGCACGAGCGCGGTGATCACCATCACGCCGATGCTCGCGGCGAAGACATAGGTCGGAATCGCGAAGGCCTTGCTGGCCTCGCGAACGCCGCGCAGGTTGACGACGGCGATGAGGGCGACGAAGACGATCGAGAGCTCGACCCGGAACTCGTGCAGCATCGGCAGGGCCGAGATGATGTTGTCGACGCCGGAGGCGACCGACACGGCGACGGTCAGCACGTAGTCGGTCAGCAGGGCCGCCGCCACGATGAGGCCCGCCTTCTCGCCGAGGTTCTTGTGGGCGACCTCGAAGTCGCCGCCGCCCGAGGGGTACGCCTTGATCAGCTGGCGGTACGAGGCGACCACGGTCACCAGCACGACCACGACGGCCAGGGCGATCCAGGGCGAGAACGCGAGGAAGGAGACGCCGCCCGCGAGCAGGATGAGCATCAGCTCTTGCGGGCCGTAGGCCACGGAGGAGAGCGCGTCGGAGGCGAAGATGGGTAGGGCGAGACGCTTCGGCAGCAGCTGGCCCTCGAGCTTCTCGCTTGCCAGCGGCTCGCCGATCAACCAGCGCTTGGCGGAGAACGCCTCGTTGGTTGAGGTCTTAGCCTCGTTTGTCACGAGCGGCAACTCTAATACCCGCGAAACACCTATCAAAACCGCGTGCCGCCATGTCGGGACACCTCTAAGCAGGCGCTCAGCGGTGGATCACCTGCAGGACGTCTGCCCGCAGTCTGGCCAGCTCGGCGCGCAAGCGTCCGACCGCGGCATCCGTCAGCTCGCCCTTCGCCGCCACGGCGCGCAGCTCGCTTCTCAGCTGCTGCCGGAATTCGTTCAAGGCGAGCTCCGCCTCGCGCAGGGCGAAGCGGGACTGCACCTGGGCGTCCTGATCGGGGCCGGCCTGCGTGTACTGCCCCGAGGCCGGCTTCGCGTGCTCCTTGGACTCGCGGGCCGCACTCGCGAGGTCGGCGCGCAGCGACTTGAGCGCCTGGTTCACCCCCTGGCGCACCTCGTCGGCGAGCCGACGCACCGAGTCGGTGACCTCGTTCTCGATGTCGCGCAGCTCGCTCTCGCGGCGCTGCAGCTCGAGGCGACCGGCATCCGTGATCTCGTAGACCGTCTTGCGGCCCTGCGTCGTCTTGGTGACGAGTCCTTCTTCTTCGAGCTTCGAGAGACGCGGGTAGATCGTCCCCGCGCTCGGGCTGTAGGTGCCGCCGAAGCGGGCTTCGAGCGCCTGGATGAGCTCGTAGCCGTGCTTCGGCGCCTCTTCGAGAAGGCTCAGCAGGTAGAGGCGCAGGCTGCCGTGACTGAAGACGGGGGGCGTCACGCTGTCGCCTTCGGGGCCTCGCTCGTGGCATCCGTCGGGCTGCCGGCACGTCGCACGACCGAGACGTTGCCGCTCACCGAGTTCGCGTTGACGTCGATCCAGAGCTTGTCGAGCGGGCCGTCCTGGTAGTCGACGTTGCGCGCGCCCTGGCCGCGATAGATGTTGTTGTCGATCTGCAGCACGCCGGAGACCGAGTTGACGCGGAAGCGCGCCGGGACGTCGCCGTCGAGGCGCAGCGTGAGATCGCCGCTGACGGTGTTGTGGCGGATGCTGTCGGGCACGCCGCGCACATCGAGGAACACGTTGCCGCTGACCCCGTCGACGGTCACCCGGCTGAGCGTGCCGCTCGCCGTGACGTCGCCGCTGACCGTGTTGGCCTTCACCGCGCCGAGGTGATTCTGCACGGCGAGCTCGCCGCTCACCGCGTTCAACTCGACGTTGCCGACCAGGGTGTCGGTCGTGAGGTCGCCGTTCACCGTGCTGAGGCGCGCGTCGCTGATGAGGCCGGAGACGAGGGCGTGGCCGCTGACCGTGCCCAGCTTGAGCGCGACGTTGCGCGGGACGAGGACGCTCACCTCTGCCCGTGCGCGGCCCTGCCACGAGCGGAACACATCGATGAAGTTGTCCCAGCGCAGCTGCGGGTGGTCGATCTCGAGTCGGCCGTTCTCGGCGACGATCTTGATGTCCTTGCCGGTCACGCCGCTGATCTCGACGCGGGTCGTCGGCTCGTCGTGGCCGATCACGTCGACCTGGCCGCCGATGAGGCCGATCTTCACGGAGGTGATGCCGTCGATGTCGACGGTCTTGGACTGGCCCGGGTTGACGAGCCACTTCTCTTCGGGCATCCGATTCTCCAATCGCGATATATCTCGAAAGCCGATGCCACCAGGCTAACACGATATATCGCGTTTGCGCCCTCGGGGTTCCCCCTGATTCCGCGCCGTCGTTTGGACCCGGTCGTCACTTTTGCACGCCTCGTGCGGTCCTTCCGTGCATTCGTGCCGACCCAGCGTCGTGGCGCCTGGCAGGTCGTCAACTTTGTACGTCTCCATCACCGGCGGCGTGCTTTTGTGACGACCTGGCGGGGGCGAGTGCCGGTTTGTGTGACGGCTGGGGGCGGGTGGATCCGGGCGCCGCCAGCCTTTCTTGGTAAGGCGCTCGTCCAAGTCGTCGAGGATGTCCGCCTTGGCCATCCCGGCCATGATGCGGATGTCGTGCCAGCCGGCCCGCTGCAACGCGTTGTACCTGACTCCGTCTCGGGCGAACTGATCGGGATCGTCGGCGTGATGCCGGCCTTCGTAGTCGAGCCCGGTCTGCGCCCATTCGTACGCCAGGTCGAGAATCGCGATGAGCTCGCCGTTGGCGTCGCGAACTTCGTGTGAGATCGTCGGCTCGGGGAAGCCGGCGCGCATCAGGATGAGGCGCCACTCGGTTTCTTTCGGTGACTCGGCATTCTCGCGGATGAGTTCGAAGGCTTCTCGCAACAGGAGTGCGCCAGGCTTGCTTCCCCATTTGCGAATGGCATTCGCGAGGCGGTCGCGCGTGGTCAATTTCCGCTGCCGGTAGAACAAGGCGTCGCCTGCGGCGATGAGCTCGTCGAGAGTGAGCAGCGTCGAGAGTTCGCACCAGGCATCCGTCGGCGCCTGCACCCGCCAGCCGTCGCGCTCGACAACATGGGGCCTGCGCAGGGCATGGCCGATCGTTCCGTCCACCCGCGGTGCGCGATTCGGCCACTGGGTCGCGACGTGCACGGGCCCGCCCTGCACGGCCCATGGCAATGGGAGCCCCCAGTAGACGGCCGCCGATGCCGAGCTGAAGAACTGCTCGCCCGACAGCAGCGGCTGGTACTCCTCAAGGCGTCGGAACGCGATTCTCTGTGGCTTCGCGTCGGTCGCCAATGGCGGCAACGAGCTCCGTGCGCCGTGGTATTGCCGCGCGAGGTCGTCCCGCCGGATCCGGCGTCTGCTCACCCCGGCGGAGAGGGCTTCGCGCACGGTGAATGCGCGCGACGAGAGAGCGGGTGGCAGAGGTTCTGGGGGTCGCATGGGTCATGAGTCTGCGCATCCGGCGGGGTGCGCGTGCGGCCGGTCGCGTCAAACGGGAAGAACTGCGCGATGGCACGGGCTGTGGACGCCAAGATCGCTCTGGAATGGCCTTGTGGTGACTCGAGGCTCCCGGGGTCTCCTGCGCGATCCGTGTCAGGTCGTCACCAACGCACGGAAACGTGGCCTTGAGCGTGCGTTTGTGACGACCGGCGCGCGAGGGCACCCGTCGGTCGTCACGAGTGCACGCTTCTGCGCCGCGTGGCGTGATTTTGTGACGACCGGGAATGGGAACTCGGTGCGCGGCCTCGGCGGGCGGGCCGGGGCCTCGGGGCGGCACCCAGCCTGGCGTGACCTCGCGCTGACAGGATGCACGCATGCATCGTCTCGCCTCTCTGAGCATGAAGAACCGCGCGCTCATCGCCCTCATCACGATCTGTGCCGCGATCTTCGGCGGGGTGGCGCTGACGAACCTCAAGCAGGAGCTGATCCCGAGCGTGCAGTTCCCGCAACTCGCGATCTTGACGACCTACCCCGGCGCGAGCCCTGCCGTCGTCTCGAATGACGTGAGCACGCCGATCGAGACCGCCATTCAGGGCGTGCCGGGGCTCGACCAGACCTCGGCGGTCAGCTCGACCAATCAATCCCTGATCACGGCGCAGTTCGACTACGGCACGAACCTCGACACCGCCGAGCAGAAGATCAACCAGGCGATCAACCAGGTCTCGTCGACGCTGCCGTCGAACGTCACCCCGCAGGTGATCAGCGCGAGCCTCGACGACCTGCCCGTCATCCAGATCGCCGCGACGGGCAGCGCCGACACCGCCAAGCTCGGCGACGACATCACGCGGCTCGTGTTGCCCGAGATCAAGAAGGCCGACGGAGTCGATGACGCCCAGCTGATCGGACTCGCCGGCCAGCGCGTGACCATCACGCCCGACACCGCGAAGCTCGCCGCCGCGGGGCTGACGACCCAGGCGATCACGACCGCGCTGCAGCAGAACGGCGTGCTCGTCGGCGCCGGTCAGCTCACGCAGGGCGCGCAGACGCTCACGGTGCAGGCCGGCTCGCAGCTCGGCTCGGTGGACGACATCAAGGGGCTGCCGCTGATCTCGAGTGGGGGAGCAGGGGATGCCGGCGCGGGCTCGGCCGCCGGCGGGGCAGGCGGCCTGCCGCTCGCGGATCCGGCAACGCCGGCTCCGTCGGCGCCGAAGACCATCGGCGATGTGGCATCCGTCAAGCTCGATACCGACCCGCAGACCACGCTGTCGCGTGTGAACGGCGAGCCCGCGCTCACGATCGCGGTCACCAAGCTGCCCGCCGCCAACACCGTGGCGGTGTCGAACGCCGTCAAGGATCTGATCCCCGAGCTCACGGCGAAGCTCGGCGGCGACGTGAAGCTCACGACCGTGTTCGACCAGGCGCCGTTCATCACGCAGTCGATCTCGTCGCTCGCCGAAGAGGGCCTGCTGGGCCTCGGCTTCGCGGTGATCGTGATCCTGGTGTTCCTGCTCTCGGTGCGGTCGACGATCGTGACGGCGATCTCGATCCCGACGAGCGTGCTCATCACCTTCATCGTGATGTGGGCGAGCGACTACACGCTCAACATCATCACGCTCGGCGGATTGACCATCGCGATCGGGCGCGTGGTCGACGACTCGATCGTCGTCATCGAGAACATCAAGCGACATCTGGTGCCCGGCGCCGACCGGGCGGCCACGGTGGTGAAGGCGGTGCGCGAGGTGGCTGGAGCCATCACGGCATCCACCATCACGACCGTCGCCGTGTTCCTGCCGATCGCGTTCGTCGGCGACGTGACCGGCGAGCTGTTCCGGCCCTTCGCCGTCACCGTCACGATCGCGCTGCTCGCCTCCTTGCTCGTCGCGCTCACGATCGTGCCGGTGCTGGCGTACTGGTTCGTCCGTCCGCCGAAACTCAAGGAGGGCGGCCGAAGCGCCCTCGAAGCCGACATCGAGGCGGGGCGCACCGACGAGCTCGAGCACCCGAGCCGCCTGCAGCGCGGCTACCTGCCGATCATCAACTGGACTCTGCGCCACTCGGGCGTCACGGTGCTCATCGCAGTGGCCGTGCTCGTCGGCACCGTCGCGCTGGGCCCGCTGCTGACCACCAACTTCCTCGGCGACAGCGGCCAGAACACGCTCACCGTGAACCAGACCCTGCCGCCCGGTGCGAGCCTCGACGCGAAGAGCGCCGCGTCGAAGCCTGTCGAGAAGCTGCTGCGCGACACGAAGGGCGTCGAGACCGTGCAGACCTCCGTCGGCGGCTCGGGCAGCGCGATCGCGGATGCCTTCGGCGGGGGCGGCAGCGGCACGACCTTCTCGGTGACGACCGACCCGAGCGTCGACCAGGTCGCCCTGCAGAGCACGATCAAGAGCAAGATCGCGGAGCTGAAGGATGCCGGCACCGTGCAGCTCGCGGCAAGCCAGGGCTTCGGCGGCTCGAGCGACATCGAGATCGACGTGACGGCGTCGAACGACGAGGACCTGCGGCAGGCATCCGATGCCCTCGTCACGAAACTGCGGGGCTACGACTCCCTGACGCAGGTGTCGAGCGGGCTGTCGGCCGAGCTGCCGTACATCGCCGTCGACATCGACCGCGCCAAGGCCGCGCAGGCCGGTCTCACCGAGGTCGCGCTCAGCCAGCTCGTGTCACAGGCGATGCAACCGACGCAGGTCGGCACGATCGCGATCGACGAGACGACCCTCAAGATCTACCTCGACAACCCCGACGCCCCTACCACCGTCGACCAGCTCAAGGCGCTGCAGGTTCCGACCGCCGCCGGTCCGGTGGCGCTCGACACGCTCGCCGACGTGCACCAGGCGACCGGTCCGACCAAGGTGACGACGGTGAAGGGTCTGCGCAGCGCGACGATCACCGCGACGTCGGCCGGGCAGGACCTGACACAGGCGAACCGCGACGTGAACGCCGCGCTCGCCGCGGTGAAGCTGCCCACCGGCGCGACGGCCACCCTCGGCGGAGTCCAGCAGAGCCAGTCGCAGGCCTTCTCGCAGCTGGGGCTCGCGCTGCTCGCGGCGATCCTGATCGTCTACATCGTGATGGTCGCGACCTTCAAGTCGCTGCGCCAGCCGCTGCTGCTGCTCGTGTCTGTGCCGTTCGCGGCGACCGGGGCGATCCTTCTGCAGCTCGTCTCGGGCGTGCCGCTCGGCGTCGCCTCGCTCATCGGCGTGCTGATGCTGATCGGCATCGTCGTGACGAACGCGATCGTGCTCGTCGACCTGGTCAATCAGTATCGGGAGCGGGGGATGTCTGTGCCTGAGGCCGTCGCGCACGGGGCCTCGCGCCGTCTGCGGCCGATCCTGATGACGGCGCTCGCGACGATCTTCGCGCTGACGCCGATGGCGATCGGGCTGACCGGGCGCGGATCGTTCATCTCGCAGCCCCTCGCGATCGTGGTGATCGGCGGGCTCGTCTCGTCGACGGTGCTCACGCTCGTGGTGCTGCCGACGCTGTACAACCTCGTCGAGGGCGCCCGCGAGCGGCGGCTGGCGCGGCGCTCCGCTCGCGCCGCTGCCGCGACCGACCCCGCGGCGTAGCCGGCGCTCCTTCGGCGCAACTGCGGCGCCCGGCGGCGCCAGCTGCGCGGGCGGCGCCGCGCGGGCGGACGGCGTGGCTAGGAGCCGAGCTGGGCGTGCAGGAAGGAGACGATGTCCTTCTGCATGCGCGGGGTCAGCACGCCGAAGGAGTGCCGCCGGCCCTCCGTCACCTCGACGGTGACCGGCACGCCGGCCTTCCGCAGCGCGGTGGCGAGCGCGTCGCCCTGCTCGCGGGGGACGAAGTCGACGGATGCCTGGCCGATGAACGTCGGCGGGTCGCCTGCGCTCACCATGAGCAACGGCGATGCGAGCGGCGCGGAGGGGCATCGCGCGAGGGACGGGCAGTTCAGGAATCCGGTCTCATCCGCTGTCAGCCGCGGGTCCTGCCGGGCGGTCAGCGCGCCCGCGGTCAGGTCCATGGGGCCGGAGAGGTCGACGAGCGCCGAGACGCGGTTATCGCGGTCGCCGCGCAGGGCGAGCAGCGCGGCGAGGTTGCCGCCGGCCGAGCCTCCGAAGACGCCGACGCGGTTCGGGTCGATCTCGTAGTGGCTCACGGTGGCGGGGCGGCGCAGGAAGCGCAGCGCGGCGAGCGCGTCGTCGGGCTGTGCGGGGTAGCGGGCGGCTGGCCACAGCCGGTAGTCGATGTTGAAGGTGACGAAGCCGGCCTGCGCGAGCCACTCGCAGGTGGCGGTGACGGTCGATTTGTTGCCGGAATGCCAGCCCCCGCCGTGGATCAGCAGCACCGCAGGCCGCGGCTCGCCGGTCGCCGTCGGAGCGCACACGTCGAGCTGCTGCTGCCGGTCCGCAGTGCCGGCGTAGGGCACGTCGGCCGTGACGACGACTCCGGGCGGCGGGCTTGTGCGGGCGACGGCCGCGGGGGCGGCGTGGGCGCCGGCCGCCGTGGGGGCGGCATCCGTCGCCGAGCACGCGCTCAGCGCGATGGCGCCGAGCGCGAGTGAGGCGAGTGCGGCGAGGAGACGCCCGCGGGTGCGGATAGGCTGCCACGCCGGTGAGAAGTGCGTAGCCACGAAGGCGTCTCCCGTTGCTGTGTAACGCAGGGATCATAAGCACGGATGCCTGTGCCTGAGCACCACCCGAACAGGGCATACGGATGCGTGACCGGCGGTCTCCCAGGCGCCGTGCCGTAGCCTGGTCGGGTCGGCTTTCTGATGTGCCCAGTGTGGGCGACCCAAAGTTTGTATGTCGGAAGGCGCCGGTAGGAGCGATCTGTGCTCCCGGACCTCGTCGCAGAGCGAGCTCTGATTCATACGCAAACGTCAGAAAGCAGTGGCTTCTCCATGCCCAAGAACGAGAAGCGCGGCGGCAGCCGCGCGCCCAGGAACTTCGACCCCAATTCTTCTTATTCGCGCTCCAAGAGCGTCAAGCCCGGCTCGCGCAGTGCGGGTCACCGCGGGTACCGACCGGATTCATCCGACGAGGCACCGGCGAAGAAGAGCCGCTGGTCGTCCGAGACGCGCGTCGCGCGTGGCCACTCGGCTGACCGTCGCGAGAACGCCCGCCCCGAGCGGTTCGAGCGCCAGGAACGGTTCGAGCGAGAGCGTCAGCAGGACCGCGGCGAGCGCCGTTTCGAGGGCTCCAACCCCGAGCGCCGCGACCGTGATTCGCGCCCGGCCCGCAGCTTCGACCGCGATGACCGCGCCCCGCGTCGCTACGGCAATGACGAGCGCCCTGCTCGACGTTTCGATCGCGATGACCGTGCGCCGCGTCGTTTCGACCGGGACGACCGCGCGCAGCGTCGCTTTGACCGCGATGACCGCGCCCCCCGTCGTTTCGACCGTGACGACCGTCCCGCCCGCCGGCCGGAGCGCGATGACCGCGGCGAGCGCCGCTTCGAGCGGTCCAACCGTTTCGAGCGTGCGGCTGGCGCTAGGAGCGGCGACCCGGTGGGTCGCCGCGCGCCAGGCGCCGAGCGGGCTGTGCCCGCGAGGTCCGACCGCCCGCGTCACTTCGACCGCGATGAGCGCCCCCGCCGCGAGGCCCGGAAGAGCGACTTCTACGGCGACGCCTCTACGAAGGCATCCTTTACCCCGCAGGACGACGTCGTGCTCGAGCGCCTCACGGCGCAGGCGACCCAGGCCGGCGATGTCGAGGGTGTGACCTTCGCCGACCTCGGCCTCGGCTCGGGCATCGTGCGCGCGCTCGACGGCATGGGCGCGTCGAGTCCGTTCCCGATCCAGGCGGCGACGATCCCCGATGTGCTCGCGGGGCGCGACGTGCTCGGCCGCGGTCGCACGGGCTCCGGCAAGACCATCGCGTTCGGCGCGCCCGTCGCCGAGAGCCTGATCCGCTCGGGCTCCGAGGAGATCGCGAGCGGGAAGCGCACCAAGCGCCAGTTCGGCCGCGCGCCGCGCGCGCTGATCCTCGCTCCGACGCGCGAGCTCGCGCTCCAGATCGACCGCACGGTGCAGCCGATCGCCCGCGCGGTGGGCCTGTTCACGACCCAGATCTACGGCGGCGTGCCGCAGCGCGCCCAGGTCGTCGCGCTCGAGCGGGGCGTCGACATCGTCATCGGCACCCCAGGCCGCATCCTCGACCTGGTCGAGCAGGGCCGCCTCGACCTCTCCGAGGTGCGCGTCACCGTGCTCGACGAGGCCGACCACATGTGCGACCTCGGCTTCCTCGAGCCGGTGCAGACGATCCTGCGCCAGACGGCAGAGGGTGGCCAGAAGCTGCTCTTCTCGGCCACGCTCGACACGGGCGTCGCGGCGCTCGTCGATGAGTTCCTGGTCGACCCGGCCGTGCACGAGGTGGCCGGCGAGGACCAGGCATCCGGAACCATCGAGCACCGCGTGCTCGTCATCGACCACCGCGAGAAGCTCGAGGTCATCCGTGAGCTCGCGGACCGCGACGGCAAGACGCTGATCTTCACGCGCACGCGCAGCTATGCGGAGGACGTGGCCAACGGCCTCGAGGACGAGGGCGTCGCCGCCGTCGCCCTGCACGGCGACCTGAACCAGGCCAAGCGCACGCGCAACCTCGAGAAGCTCACCAAGGGCCGGGTGAACGTGCTCGTCGCGACGGACGTCGCCGCCCGCGGCATCCACGTCGATGACATCGACCTCGTGATCCAGGCGGACGCGCCCGACGAGTACAAGACCTACCTGCACCGCGCTGGCCGTACCGGCCGCGCCGGCAAGACGGGCACCGTCGTGACGCTGACCTCGCGCGGCCGCACGCGTCGCATCGAGGGCCTGCTCGAGCGCGCCGAGATCACCGCCGACTGGAGCGAGGTCCACCCCGGCGACATGCTGCTCGCCGACCTCGCGAACGGCGCCGCCGAATAGCCGGCTCGCGCTACAGCTACGGGATGCCGCTGCAGCTCTGGCGAGCGCGCGATCCCGTAGCTGTAGCGCAGCACGGCTAGCGCGTGTTCGCGACGAGGTAGCTCGTCTCGACCGCGTTCGCGTCCTCGCCGGGCTGGGCGAGGCGCACTTCCGCGCCCTGGGTGTTGATCACGTGCGTGATGCTGCCGCTGCCGTCGAGGAAGCGGGTCACCATGTCGGTGAACTGCACACCGTGCGTCACCGGCGCCTGAATCGCGGATGATTCGACGATGTCGACCCCCTGGTTGAAGTAGGAGTAGACGCCGAGGCCGTACGCGGTGTGCGTGCGCACGCGGTCGCCGACGCGATACGAGGCGTAGCCGTCGCGGGCGGTGTGCCCTGAGCGGTCCGTCCAGGCAGCCTGGCTTGGCACGTCGTAGGGCAGCTCGCTCTGGTAGAACACGGTCGTGCCGCGTTCGCCGTTCCACACCACTTGGTTCCTCTGGTAATGCTCGACGAACAGCCCTGTCGCGGTGACGTCGTCGCCGTTCACGGCGAGGCCGGTGTTCGCGGTGTTCTGCGTCCAGCCGACGCCTGTGCCGTGATCAGCCCGCCACGACCAGATGTCGTCGAGGATCACGTGGCTCGAGTTCACCTGGATCGCCGTGTCGACCGAGCCCGGCTCGGCGCCGCCGATGCGCACGAACACATCGGAGAGCAGAGCGGGGTCGGATGCCTGCGACGCGTGCGCACCGCGGTTGCCGTGGGTCGTGCCGATCTGAACGAGCACGGCCGACGTCTTCGCGCCCGCGTCGACCGTGATGCCCGAGATCACCGAGCCCTTCACGTCTGCGGTGGTGAGCGCCGCGTTGCCGCGGGTCGGCACGAGCGTCGGCAGGCCGAGGCCGAGCACCACGGTGTCGGGGCGCTTCACCTCGATCGGCTGCGCATAGCGGTACACGCCCGGGGTGAGGATCAGGCTCTTGCCCTGCGCGAGCGCGGCGTTGATCTTCTGCACCGGGTCGGAGGGCTTGGCGATGAAGACGTCCTTCATGGCGAGGGAGCGGCCGGCTGAGGCATCCGTCGACCAATTCACCCCGCTCGTGTCGGCGCGCGCCTTCGGAACGAACACGCGGTACTGCCCGCCCGAGTAATAGAGGAACGGCGCATCGCGCGTGACGGGCGTCGTCGCCAGCGTCGTCATCGGCGGCGTCGGGAAGGACTGCGCCGGGGCTCCCGTGACGCCCGAGAAGACCATGTTCCAGACGCTGCCGTTCCACGAGCCGATCGACGAGTCGCGGGTGTACCACTGCTGCTGCGAGCCCGAGATGACCTGGCCCGAGACTTTCGAGTTCGCGAGGTAGCCGCCGCTCGAGTAGCCGCCGAAGCGCGGGAACAGCGAGAGGTTGCCCTCGATGTCGACGCGCCGAAGCGGCGCGGCCTGCGAGACGGCCCAGGTGAGCTGGCCGGCGTCGGCGTCGCCCTCGGTGAAGACGCCGGGCACGACACCCGGGAACTCGCCGTCGGTGTAGGTGTTCGCCGCGATGTCGGCCTCGGTGGCCTTCTGGATCGGGTTGATCCTCACGTTCGACAGCGAGCGCCAGAAGTTGGTGAGCGCCGTCTCGCCGCCGGCCCACGGCATCGCCTGGTGGTTCGCCTGGCCGTCGGAGTGGATCGCGCCGTTGATCGTGACGTCGTCGGGGGATGCCCCGAGCCCGGCCACCTGCTCGTAATAGCCCACCGCGCCGTTCACAAGGTCGGCGGTCGGCTGGGTCGACCCGTCGGTGCCGGTCGCGCTGCCGTAGCTGCCCGGTTTGAAGAGCACGGCGTGGCGGTTCGTCGAGAACTCGCTCTCGGCGCCCGCAGCGGCCAGGGCCTTGTTGATGTCGGCGACCGACCACGTCGGGTCGACGATCGTGACATCAGGGCCGAAATCAGGATCGCCGGGGGCGTGCCCGGGCTGGTGGAGCGGGGATGCCTGTGCGGCTGAGGCCGCGAAGCCGATTCCGGAGACGACGAGCAGAGCCGCCGTCGTGAAGGCCGACCTTCTGATGCGCGTGCGCGCGCCTGTGTTCACGCTGTTCTCCTTTGAACAACCGGTGTGAAGCCCAGGCTGTCCCGGCGGCCGCGGCCCGTCAAGTGAGGTCGCGCCGATAGTGTGGCATCCGTGCCGTCGCTCGAAGAGAAGGTCCGCCTGCTGACCGGTGAGACCTCGTTCACCAGCTATGCGACCCCGTCCCTCGGCCTTGAGGCGATCACGTTCAGCGACGGGCCGATCGGCATCCGCGGCATCGCCGAACCCGCGCCGACAGCGGCGCAGCTGCCGAACCCGTCGGCGGTCGCCGCCGCCTGGGACCGCGAGTTCACGGCGCGCCTCGGCGCCCTCATCGGGCAGGAGGCGAAGCGGCTCGGCGTCGATGTCGTGCTCGCGCCCGTCGTGAACCTGCAGCGCACGCCGGTCGGCGGGCGGCATTTCGAGATGTACAGCGAGGACCCCGTGCTCACGGCCGACACAATGGTCGCGTTCGTGCGCGCCGTGCAGGCCGAGGGCGTCGGCGTGTGCGTCAAGCATTTCGTCGGCAACGAGTCCGAGACCGAGCGCACCGAATACGTCGCGCGGATTCCCGAGCAGGCCCTGCGCGAGGTGTACCTCGCGCCGTTCGAGTCTGCCGTCAAGCGGGCGGGCGCCTGGTCGGTCATGGCCGCGTACAACCGCGTCGAGGCCGGCGGCGAGATCGCACAGGCCACGGATCACGGATTCCTGATCAACGGCGTCCTCAAGGGCGAATGGGGCTTCGACGGCGTCGTCGTCAGCGACTGGCTCGCCACGAAGACGACCGTCGAAGCGGCGCTCGGCGGCCTCGACCTCGTCATGCCCGGGCCCGGCGGCCCGTGGGAGCAGAAGCTGCTCGCCGCCGTCGCCGCGGGCGAGGTGCCCGAGAGCGTGATCGACGACAAGGTCGTGCGGATCGCGCGGTTGGCGCAGAGGGTCGGGAAGGCGACGGATGCCGCGGGTGAGCTTTCCGCGGGGGAGAAGGGTCTCGATACGCCGGCGGAGCCGGCTACTCGACCATCGGACGTCTCTGCCCTGCTGCGGGAGGCCGTGGCGCAGGCATCCGTCGTCCTCCGCAATGAGAACGCGATGCTGCCGCTCGATCCGGGATCGGTCGCCAGCATCGCGCTGATCGGCCCGAACGCGGTCGAGCCGTTCGTGCAGGGCGGCGGCAGCGCCTTCGTGAACGCGCCCTATCTCGTCACCCCGGAGGACGGCTTGCGCGAGGCCTTCCCCGAGGCCGAGCTCACCATGCACCGCGGGGTCTCGTCGCGCCGTTTCGCGCACCCCATCGACCCCGAGCTCGTCACGACCGCCGATGGCGAGCCGGGCTACACGCTCGAGCTGCTCGACGCCGACGGCGATCTCGTCGGCGACCCGCTCGTCGTGCCGGCGAGCGAGGGCTGGAACCGCGGCGTCGCGGACGACGCCCGGTCCGCCGTCGTCACGGCCCGCGTGACGCTGTCGACGCCCGGCGCGCACCGGGTCGAGGCCGGGCTGTCGGGCATCCACACGGCATGGTTCGACGGCGAGCTGGTGAGCGAATCCGACGAGTTCGCCGACGCGAACGTGATCCTGGACTCCTCGGCCAACCACCCCATCGGGCCGAGCACCGTGGTCGAGGTGGCCGACGGCGAGACGAAGGTCGTCGAGATCAGGGTCGAATGCCAGGTGGTGGATGCCGCGGCCTATGGTCGCTTCGTGCGGTTCGAGCTGCGGCACGATGCCGAGGCTCAGAGCGATGCGGATGCCGAGCTCGAGGCAGCCGTCAGCGCGGCATCCGCCGCCGATGTCGCGATCGTGATCGTCGGCACCAATGAAGAGGTCGAGTCAGAGGGGTGGGACCGGCAGCGTCTGGCCCTGCCCGGCCGTCAGGACGAGCTCGTGGCGCGCGTCGCTGCCGCGAACCCGCGCACCGTGGTCGTGGTGAACGCGGGCGAGCCCGTCATCCTCCCGTGGCTCGACGAGGTGCCCGCCGTGCTGTGGTGGTGGCTGCCCGGGCAGGAGGCGGGGCACGGCCTCGCCGACGCGCTCACGGGCGCCGTCGAGCCGAGCGGCCGCCTGCCGTGGACCCTGCCGGCGACCGAGGCCGACGTGCCCGTTCCCGACGCCGTACCCGTCGACGGGGTCGTCGAATACACCGAGGGTGTGCACGTCGGCTATCGGGGCTGGGAGCGGCTCGGTCGCGTCCCCGCGCGGCCCTTCGGCTTCGGCCTCGGCTACGGCACCTGGCGCCTCGGCATCCCGATCGCCGCCGAGGAGTGGAGCCCCGACGACACGCTGCCCGTCACGGTCGCCCTCACCAACGACGGCGAGCGCGACGCACGCGGTGTCGTGCAGTTCTACCTGTCGGGGCCGACCGACGTCGACGGTGACGGCGGCTGGGACAGGCCGAAACGCTGGCTCGCGGGGTACGCCGCGCAGGACGTGCTGGCGGGCCGGGTGGTGGCGCTGACGCTGCGGATTCCGCGCCGCGCCTTCGAGGTGTGGAGCGTCGCCGCACAGAGGTGGGTGCTGCCGTCCGGCGAGTACACGATCCGTGCGGCATCCGATGCTCGCGATCCGGGTCAGACCGTGACGATCGCGCTCTGACCGCGTCCGGCCCCGCTGATCGAGTAGCCCGCGCGAAGCGTGGGCGTATCGAGACCCATTCCTTGCGAGGGAGGGGTCTCGATACGCGCTGTGTGCTACTCGACCAGCGAAGCGGAGGCGCGGGTTCAGCGCTGTGTGAGAGCCGTCTGCGCCGCCGTCTCGAGCCCGTCGATCGCGGCCGTGACGGCGGCAAGCTGCTCGGGCGGAAGCGTCGACAGCAGGGCGGCCACCCGTTCGGCGCGCTCGAAGCGCGCGCGGCGGATGGCATCGACCCCGGCATCCGTCGCCACGACGAAGAACGAACGGCCGTCCGTCGGATCGGGGCGACGGGTGACCAGGCCGCGCTCCTCGAGGACGGCGACGAGGCGGGTCATGGTCGGGGCGGCCACCGCCTCGAGCCGGGCGAGGTCGCCCGGGCGGATCTCGCCGACGCGCACGACGCTGCCGAGTGCCGAGATGAGTCCGTGGCTGATGCCGTCGCGTGTCGGTCGGATGCGCCGGTTGATCCGGCCGATCGCGACGGCGAGCCGCGTGGCGAAGTCGTTCTCCTCGGGCGCAGGCAGCTCGGTGCTCGTGCTCTCGGTCTGATCCGTCGCGGTCATGCCTTCGCCTTATCTCCTACCTCAGGAAGAGACCGCTTCGGCCTCGTGCGCTTCGATGGATTCTGCCACGGCCTGCACATCGTGAACGTAGTGTTTGCCGCGAATGAGCGAGGCGACGGCGGCGATGACCGACATCGCGGCCGCGGCGATGAACACGACCACGAGGCCGTCGTGGAACGCGCCCGAGATGAGGTGCGGGAAGAACTCGTTGCCGACGAGCGTCTTCTGCGCCGCCTCGGGCAGCGACGAGAGCACGTTCATGCCGCCCTTGCCGAGCAGGGTGTCCATCGGGTTGTAGCCGAGGAACGCGGCGAACACGCTCGACACCGGGGGCAGGTGCGAGATCTGGGTCGCGACCTGCGTCGGCACGCTGTTCGCGGTGAGCCCCGAGAACAGCGCCTTCGGCAGGGACGTTGAGAGGCCCGCGATGAGCAGCGAGAAGAAGATGCCCATCGACAGCGAGGTGCCCGAGTTCTGCACCGTGCCGGCCATACCGGAGGCGGAGCCGCGCATGTTGGCGGGCACCGAGTTCATGATGGCTGCGCGGTTCGGGGCCGCGAACATGCCGGAACCGATGCCGTTGAAGAAAGTGATGAGCGCGAACTGCCAGTAGGTGAAGTCGATCGGCAGCACGATCAGCAGCACGAAGGTCGCGGCGACGACCAGCAGACCGGTGGTCGCGAACAGGCGGGGGCCGACGCGGTCGGAGATCGTGCCCGAGAGAGGGCCTGAGATGAGGAATCCGATCGTGATCGGCAGCATCGCGAAGCCGGCCATCAGCGGCGTCTGGTCATAGGCCACGCCGTGCAGCGGCAGCCAGATGCCCTGCAGCCAGATGATCAGCATGAACTGCATGCCGCCGCGGCCGATAGAGGACAGCAGGCCGGCGAGCATCGCCATCGAGAACGCGCGGATCTTGAACAGGCGCATCTCGAACATGGGCGATTTGAGCGCGAGCTCGACGAACACGAAGATCACGAGCACGACGCCGCCGCCGATCAGGCCGGCGAGCACCCAGGGGTTCGTCCAGCCCTCGGTCGAGTCGCCGTAGGGCTGGATGCCGTAGGTGATCGCGGTCAGCAGCGAGGCGAGGCCGATGGCGAACAGGGCGTTGCCCCACCAGTCCATCTTGCCCTCGGCCTTCGCGCCGACCTCGTGCAGGGACAGGTACGACCAGATGGTGCCGATGATGCCCACGGGAACGGAGACGAGGAAGACCCACTCCACGTCGAGCGTGCCGACGTGCCAGCTCAGGTTCGCCAGCAGACCGCCGATGAGCAGGCCGATGAACGAACCCGCGATGGCGGCGACCTGGTTGATGCCGAGGGCCATGCCGCGGCGGTTGGCCGGGAAGGCATCCGTGATGATCGCCGTCGAGTTGCTGAACAGCATGGCGCCGCCGATGCCCTGCACGAAGCGCCAGACGATCAGCCACATCGCGCCGTGGCCGCCGTCGAGTGGGTTGAACGCGAGCGCGATCGACCCGATCGTGAAGACCACGAATCCCAGGTTGTAGATGCGGACTCGGCCGAACATGTCACCCAGGCGCCCGAAGGTGACCACGAGCACCGCGGTGACGAGCAGGTAGCCCATCAGGATCCACAGCAGGTAGCTGACGTTCGCCGAGTCGAGCGGGTTGATGTGGATGCCGGTGAAGATCGCGGGCAGCGAGATGATCACGATCGACGAGTTGATGGTGGCCATCAGGATGCCGAGGGTGGTGTTGCTGAGCGCGACCCACTTGTAGTGCGGGTGGTCTTTGCTGAACAGGGTGTTGGACACGACGGAGGGGTCTCCCAAAGGCAAGTTAGTTGTTGTGTGCTAACTAACTATAGCTCAGCTATCGATGCGCGCACCACCGGGGGCATCGTGATCAGGTGCTCGGCGTGGGCGGGGTGCTCGCGGGCTGAGCCGGAGCCCCCGCCGGTGCAGGGCGGCTACTCCTCGCCGGCCTTTCGCTTCCGGCCGCCCAACAGGATCACGAGCAGCACTGCGACGATCGCGAGCACCACGACGCCGCCCGCGACCGAGATGATCACGATCACCGTGGGCGAGACGGATGCCGACTGCTCGGCGCCCCCGCCCTGAGCCCCTTTCGACTGGGCGGCCGGCGCTCGCACCGCCTTGCCGCACTTCGCCAGCGGTCCGTCGTGCCCGCCGCCGGCCTTCGGACCCTGGTAGTTGAACTGCATCGAGTCGCTCACCGGGTGGCCGTCGGCCGAGACGACCTGCCACGTCACGCGGTAGGAGCCCGGCGCGCCGAGGGCCACCGGCGCGGTGACGCTGCGGCCGTTCACCGAGGCGCAATCCGTCTCGAAGTTGCGCCCTGAGGCATCCGTCACCTGCACGAGCGCGCCGTGACCGCCCTCGTCCAGCACGATGTCATCGAAGGTGAGCGTGACGCTCGGCACCGGCTCGGTCACGGTTGAATTCGCGGCAGGCGTGCTGCTGACCAGGTAGTCGTGCGCGCTCGCCGCGCCCGCGGGCAGCAGCGCGAGCGCTGCCGCCCCGGCGACCGCCGCGATGACCGCGCCGAGGCGCGCCATAACCGGCGCTCGGCGCGGCGATCCGGCGGTTGTGACACTCCTCGGCGCAGGCATCAGACCGCCCTCTTCCGCATCAGGGCCACCACTGCCACGACGAGGCCTGCCGCGCCGATGACCAGTCCCGCGAAGCCGACGACGAGCGCAGCCGTCTCCAAGCCGGAGTGATCGGATGCCGCGACGGAAGCCTCGGGCGCCGGAGTCGCGCTCACGATGCCCGTGTCGCCCGCTGGCGGCGCGTCGTTGATGTACAGCGTCGGGGCGGGGTGCTCGGGCTCCTCGCCGCTCGCGGGCGTCGGCTGGTCCCACTTCACGACAGAGCCGTCTGAGTAGCTCTGGGTCACCGGCAGCAGCACCTTGCCGGTGTCGGGCACCTTGCCGAGCGACAGCGTGAAGACACCGAACTGGCCGGGGGCGATGCCGCCTTCCGTCGCGGTGAAGGTCACCGAGGTGGGAGCCGTGGTGACGGATGTCCCGCTGATCGTCACCGGCTTCGGAAGCGTGCCGGTCGTGACCTTGGCGCTCCAGCCGGGCACGGACTGGTAGCTCACCGAGGTGAACGGGGTGTCGGTCGGCAGCTGGATGGTGAGGCCGACCGTGCTCGCCGTCGCCGACTCGGTCGGCACGCGGAAGCTGACATAGGAGTAGCCGCCCGCGGCGGCCGTGTCGGGGTCGATGCGCACATGGGCGCTGGCCGCAAGGGGCGCGGCGATGGCGAGCGCGGCGCCGGCGGCGATGGCCGCGGCGGCGCGCAGGGTGAAGCGTCTGTTCATGGTTCCAATCCGTTGGTTGAGTCACGGCGCAGCCGTGTGTCGAAACCCCTTCGCCGCTGGAAGGGTCTCGATACGCGCGCCCAGAGCGCGCCACTCGACCAGCGGGTCAGCAGGGGGTGATGGCGAACCGAACCGGAGGGCCGCGGTGGCGCCACGCGCCCGAGAGGAACTGCGGGATCAGCGCGGCAGGGGCGTGCTGCGCCGCGAACACGGGCACCCCGGAGTCGGCGGCCACCGAGATCAGGCGGATGACGCGCACGACGAAGCGGGTCGCGAGCTCAAGCATCCGTTCGATCACATGGTCGCCGTGGCGCACGGCCGCGACCGTGACCAGCACGGCCGCCACGTGCCCGGCCCACATCGACGAGGTCGCGAGGGCGGCGCCCGAGCCGCCGGTCACCTGCAGATGCATGCCCGGCATGCCGGCCATGCCCGCGTCGCCGCTGAAGCGCACGTCGCTCGGCTGGCCGAGTCCGAACAGGAAGTGGAACGCGAACTGGCTGAGCGCGACCGAGAGGGTGAGGCGCCAGAGAGCGGGGCGATGACCCGCGAGCAGCACGCAGGCGGGCGCGGCGAGCACGAAGCTGACCGCGAGGGCGAGCGCGCTCGGCGCAGCGCCGCCGCCCGCGACGTGGAAGAGCGCGGCGACGAAGACCGCGAGGGCGGCAGCGCCTGCACCGCGAAGGGCGCGCTGCTGCCGACGATTCATATCCACAAGAGTAGGGGAGCGGCCCGCGGTGTCAGCCCCGGCGATTACTGTGGGGCGCATGGCCGACCCGATCGTCGATGCGCCCGTGCTGTCTGATGCGGGCACCCCGCTCGAGGTGCTGCACCGTGTCTTCGGCTACAGCGGGTTCCGCGGCGACCAGGCGGCGATCATCGACCAGCTCGTCGCGGGCGGCGACGCGGTCGTGCTCATGCCGACGGGCGGCGGCAAGAGCCTGACCTATCAGATCCCGTCGCTGATCCGGCGCGGAACGGGCGTCGTGATCTCCCCGCTCATCGCCCTGATGCAGGACCAGGTGGACGCCTTGCGCGCGGTCGGCGTGCGCGCCGAGTTCCTGAACTCGACCCAGTCGATCGACGAGCGGCGGCAGGTCGAGCGCGACTTCCTCGCCGGCTCGCTCGATCTGCTCTACGTCGCCCCAGAGGGGCTTACGACGCCCCGCGTGCAGGAGCTGCTGAAGCAGGGCGAGATCGCCCTGTTCGCGATCGACGAGGCTCACTGCGTGAGCCAGTGGGGTCACGACTTCCGCCCCGACTACCTGTGGCTGTCGAACCTCGCCGAGCTGTGGCCGAGCGTGCCGCGCATCGCGCTGACGGCGACGGCCACCGAGGCGACGCACCGCGAGCTCACCGAGCGGCTCGCGCTGCAGAACGCGAAGCACTTCGTGGCGAGCTTCGATCGGCCGAACATCCAGTACCGCATCGTCCCGAAAGACGAGGTGCGGCAGCAGCTCGTCGCGTTCATCCGCGAGCAGCAGGCGGCATCGGTGGATGCCGCGGGCGTGCCGGTGCCCGCGGCCGGCATCGTCTACGCGCTGAGCCGCGCGACCGTCGAGAAGACCGCGGAGTTCCTCGTGTCGAAGGGCATCGACGCCATGCCCTACCACGCGGGGCTCGAGGCATCCGTGCGCGCGCGAACGCAGTCGCGCTTTCTGCGCGAGGACGGCGTCGTCATCGTTGCGACGATCGCCTTCGGCATGGGCATCGACAAGCCCGATGTGCGCTTCGTCGCGCACGTCGACCTGCCGAAATCGGTCGAGGGCTACTACCAGGAGACGGGGCGTGCGGGTCGTGACGGGGCGCCGTCGGTGGCATGGCTCGCGTACGGCCTCGCCGACGTCGTGCAGCAGCGTCAGCTGATCGACAAGTCGCCGGGCGACCGGGCGTTCAAGCAGCGCATGGGGCAGCACCTCGACGCGATGCTTGCGCTGTGCGAGACGGTGTCGTGCCGCCGCGTGAACCTGCTGTCGTACTTCGGGCAGGAATACCTCGGCAGCACAGCTGCCTCGGCGGCCGCGGCGCAAGAGCCCACTGGGCTCTTGCCCCCAGCCGCGCCCGCATGCGGCAACTGCGACACCTGCCTCGCGCCGCCCGAGACCTTCGACGGCACGGTGCCCGCACAGAAGCTGCTGTCGACCGTGGTGCGTCTCAAGCGCGAGCGCAACCAGCAGTTCGGCGCCGGGCACCTGATCGACATCCTGATGGGCAAGGTCACGCCGCGCGTCTCGCAGCACGGCCACGACCGGCTCGCGACCTGGGGCATCGGCAACGAGCTCAATCAGGCGCAGTGGCGAGGCGTGGTGCGCCAGCTTCTTGCGACGGGATTGCTGGCGGTGAGCGACGACGGCTACGGCACGCTGGTGATCACGGATGCCTCGACGGCGGTGTTGCGCGGCGAGCGCCGCGTCGAGCTGCGCCGCGACGTGCACGAGTCGGCCGGCCGAGCGACCGCGCGCACGCCGCGGGTGCGCGTCGGTGAGGCCGAGCTGCCCGAGGCGGCGCGTCCGCTCTTCGAGGCGCTGCGCGAATGGCGCGCCGCCACCGCCCGCGAGCAGTCGGTGCCCGCCTATATCGTCTTCGGCGATGCGACGCTGCGCGCGGTGGCCGCCGCCCGGCCCGCGCGGCTCGAAGACCTCGAGGGCATCACGGGCATCGGAGCGAAGAAGCTCGAGCAGTACGGCGAAGCGCTGCTCGAGGTCGTCGCGGCGGCCTGAGTCCCGACGGGAACCTTTTCGCACGCTACGGACATATCCGTGTGACCACTCATCCGAATACCGCGCCATTGGGGGACCACATGCCTGAATCACGTCGTCGGCCTATCAAGCAGTGGGCGCCTCTCGGCAGTCTGCTCGGAGCCGTCGCCGGCAGCGGCGTCGGGGCCTCACTGGGCCAGCCGCACTCCTGGGCCTGGTTCCTGGGCGGCGCCGCGGCCGTCTGGGTCGTTGCCGGTGCCGAAGCGCTGCGCCGCCGCGGCCGAGCGCATGCCCAGAGCGGCGGCGAAGGCTAGATATCCTGGCGGCTACTCTTTCGCGGCTGCTGCGGCGTTCACGGCTTGCTCGACGAGGTAGCTGAGGTCCAGCGGCCTCGTGGCCGGAAGGTCGAGGTCTTCGGGGCGTGCCGTGGTGTCGCTCATGTGGTCTCCAAGGACGTGCTGGCTTGACGAGTCGTCATGAGGGATATGTCCGCTGCGCGGAAAAGGTTCCACTGCTGCCCACCCCCAGAACTGGGGTCACGCTGCGACGGTAAATCATGGAACCCCGGCGACTCCTTCGGACATACACATGCGTGCGGGCGGCTGCGGCCGCGCAGGTCCTACGGAAGAAGGAGCACCAATGGCAAGAAAAGTGTTCGGCCTCGTTGCGTCAACTGCCGCCGCAGCGCTCATGATCGGTGGCTTCGCTCTGCCCGCGCACGCGGACGCGACGACGGACACCACCTGGCCGTCACCTCGACCACCTGGCACGGGTGCGAGATCGGGAAGCTCACGGGTATTTGCTTTGACAAGGTCCAGACCGCAAAGTGGTACCAGGGTGGCCTCTACTCAGGGAGCATCGTCAACTCCTAGTTAGGGAGAGCTGGAGCAATGACCGCTATTCAGCCCAGTCCGCGCATCAACACACTCGCAATCATCTCGATCATCACCGCCGTGGTCTTCGCGCCTCTGGGAATTGCTCTTGGCATCGCGGCGCTGCTCCAAACGAAAAAGCGTGGCGAGCGCGGCCGAGGGCTTGCCATAGCCGCGATCGTCATCGGCGGCGCACTCATCGTGCTGAGCTCGCTGTCCATGGCGTTTTGGGTGGGATCATCCCCGACGAGCTATCACGTCTAGGCGAAACAGTGCCCAGCGAACATACAGCTGTGTGGGGCCGATTGCGCCCGTGCCGGCGCTCTGCGGAAGGGAAACCGAGCCATGCGGTTCGCATCACGCCCATCGGCGCGAGCCACTATTGCGCGGTGGGATGAGCCATGATCCACGCGGTTGTCTCGTTCGTGGGAGTCTGCTTGGGCATTCTGATGGCTTCCACCCGCGTGCCTCAGGTGCGCTGGCTGCCGATGATCAGCGCGAGGCTGCTGGTGATCACCGCAGTGGTCGTGCTCATCAGCTATGAGCGCCGTTCGCTTCTCGACGGCCTGCTGCTGGTCGTGGCGGCGATCGTCGCGTCGGCACTGACGGGCGGCTATCTCTGGAGCCGTGAGGGCCTTCGGCCATCGATGTCGTTCTGGAGTTGGGTGTGGGTGGACCTCACGAACCCCGGCTATGCGCGCGGGCTACGCCGCGCTGAACATTTCCAGGAGCCGCTTTGAAGCATTGGTCGCCGCATGACGCGCTGAGGCCGCAGGCGCCATGACGCTGAGCGCCGTGCGCAGCGTCCGGCGCAGCAGTCGCCGCCGCGGCGGTCATTCGCGGTCAAGCCCACCGGCCAGTTCGGCTGAGCGGCCGGGAGCGGGCAGCAGCCTGTGGCTCACCCTTTGAGCGGAGCGAGGCCGATCGACTGGCAGAGGTCGCGGCCGTCGCCGGGGACCACCGCGGCGCTGCTGTCCTTCATGACGCACACGGTGAGGTGCTCGGGGACCTTGCCCGGCGGGTTGCTCGAGGCTGTCGGGTCAAAGCCCGGCTCGAAGACGCCCTGCCGCCACATCTGGGTGCACAGGGCCACGGCGTCGGTGACTCTAGGGGTGCCAGAGGCCTGCGCGAGGGTGGCGGAGGAGTCGGGGTACTTCCCGCCGATGCCCTTGTGCGCCGAGGACAGGCAGTGCACGAGGGACGTGTCGCTCACGCTGCGCGCCTTCACGACGACGCCGGCGCCGACGCCGGCACTCGCGGCGACCAGCACGCCGACCGAGCCCCAGACCGCCCAGCGCCGTCGGGTGCGCCGCTGCCGGGCAGCAGGCGCTGCCTCGAGCGTTTCGAGGAGCACGCCGCGGATCGCGTCATCGCGCGGCGGCGCCACCAGCTTGTCGTCCGGACTCACGGCTCACCTCCTCCAACAGGCTCCCACCCGTGCTCGCCGGCCGCGAGCCGCCCAGCAGCTCCCGCAGCTTCTCACGGGCTCGATGGAGGCGTGACTTCACGGTTCCCACCGGCAGATCGAGCGCCGCGGCCGCCTGCGACAGCGTCAGCCCGTCCATCAGGCACAGCTGCACCACCATGCGCTCCCGCGGGTTCAGTCGGGAGAGCGCATCCCGCAGGGCGCGCAACTCCTCCAGTCCGTCGACGGTCTCGGCGACGGCCGCAGCGACGTCCGGCTCGGGCACCGGCGCAGGCAGCTTCGCGAGGGCGATGCGGTGGCGGCGCTTCGCGCGCTCCAGGTTCAGAGCCACGAGCCCCGCGGTCGTGTACAGCCATGGCAGGAGGGACCCCTCCACGATCCGCACGTCCTTGCGGCGGCGCCAGACCTCGAGGAAGACGATCGCGACGACCTCCTCCGCATCGCTCACGTCGCCCGTCATCACGAACGCCTTGCGGAAGACCTGGCGGCGGTGCCGGTCGTAGATCACGCCGAAGGATGCCGTCGTTCCGCTGAGCACCTCGAGCCAGAGAGCCGCATCGCTCTCGTCGCCACGTGCCCCCGCCATGCCCTCAGCGTAAGCGCTCGTCTAGGCGGCTGTCGCACCTCACACACAGAGTGCGATCTGCCTGGACGACAGCGGCTGTGGGACAAGCTCGAGGTCGGTGGGCTGGTGCGTGCCACCGCCGACGCAGATCAGGAAGACGAAAGGGGCGCCCGCGGAGGCGGTTCGCAGCACGGCGCGGATGCCGGTGGTGGCGTGATCGACGAGCACGGCGTCCGAGATCGGGTCGACGGTCATCCGTCGACCGGTGGCGTCGCCGGCCAGGCCCTGGACGGCCCGGAGGTCATCGGCGAAGTCCGCGGAGCTTTCGTCCACCGTCCAGCCACGCAGGGGTCGCCGGGTGAAGCCGCTCACCGGAAGGAACTCGAATACTTCCGCGGCCAGGCGATCAAGGGGCAGGCCGGTCTTCAGCTCCGCGGCGTTCTCCAGCAGGGGCGCGTTGCGGGAGGCGAGCGCGAGCCAGTCGCCGGGACGGAGCTCATCGAGGAGGGCGATAAGGCCTTCGCGGAAGGTGCGGTCAGAGGTGATCATGCGGGGTGTCTCCAGTTTTTGGCGCAGGGCTTTACACCTGCCGCGTCGAAAGGGAATCGGGCTTCCTGGTTGACGCTGAGCGCCAACACGTTCTGGCACGGGGTGGGCGAGCGCCAGAAGTGGACGTTTCGGTCATCC
Organism: Gryllotalpicola koreensis; assembly: GCF_039538185.1. NCBI lineage: Bacteria > Bacillati > Actinomycetota > Actinomycetes > Micrococcales > Microbacteriaceae > Gryllotalpicola > Gryllotalpicola koreensis. The sequence goes on along the minus strand of NZ_BAABBW010000001.1, from coordinate 71,350 downwards.
ACTGACTGAGAAAGACCCCCGTGACCGCAGATCGTGACGCAGAACCGCAGGACCTGTCCCGCCCTCCCCCTTCCCGCCGCATGATGCCCTGGGGAGGCCCGCTTCACTCACGCTGCGGATTCCCCTCCCGCAGACGGCGCGGCTGCCGGTGTTGCCGGCAGCCGCGCCCTCCTCTGTCCCCTGCCGCCGTCGCAGCTGCAGGTGGACAAGCCTCCTCGACGGGATGTCAGCGGCGGAAGTAGAACCCCTCGGCGAGGTCCTCGAGCAGGCCGGGGTGGGTCGGCTCCCACTTCAGGAGCTCGCGGGTCTTCGCGCTCGAGGTCGGGTTGTCGATGCCGATGAACGCGCCGACGAATCCGTAGCGCTGTGCCGCCTCCTCGGGGGCGACGGGCGCGACGGGCACGCCGACCCCGCGGCCGATCGCCTCGGCGATCTCGCGGAACGGGATGCCCTCGTCGGCGGCGAAGTGCAGCGGGATGCCCGCAGGCAGGTCCTCCTTCTCGAGTGCGAGCCGGATCAGGTGCGCCGTGTCGAGGTTGTGCACCGCCGGCCAGCGGTTCGAGCCGTCGCCGATGAATCCGAACGTCCCGTCCTTGCGCGCGCCGGCGATCAGCGACGGGATGAAGCCGTGCAGGTCGGCCGGCCCGTGCACCGTCGGCGCGAATCGCAGCGCAGCCGTGCGGATGCCGTGGGATGCCAGCCCGAGCAGGAGCTGCTCGGTGACGGCGCGCGGGTTCTGTGCGGCGCTCGCATCGATGACGGTGTCCTCGGTGCCGACCTCGCCCGGTGCGACCGACCCCGCCAGCATCATCGTGCCCGAGGCCGCGAGGAACGGCTTGCCCGAGCCCTCGAGCGCTCCGCCGATCGCCTCGATCACGGCGCGGTCCGCGGCGATGGCCGCACCGAAGTCGCCGTTGTCGTGCTTGAACGCGAGGTTGACGACGCCGTCGGAGGCGGCGGCGAGCTCGGCGAGCCGGCCGGTGTCGTCCATCGTGCCGACGACCGGCTCGCCGCCGCGCCTCGCGATGCGCTCCGCACCTTCTTCCGATCGCGCGAGCCCGACCACCGCGTGGCCTGCCTGGATCAGCTCTGCGGTCACGAGCTGGCCGATGTGGCCGCTCGCGCCGGTGACGAATACCTTCATGTTGCCTCCATGTCAGAAACTGACATGACGTTACCACGCGATGTCAGACCCTGTCATCACTAGAATCGGAGGCATGGGTCGCTGGGAACCGGGCGCGCGCGAGCGCCTCGCGGAAGCGGCGCTCGAGCTGTTCCTCGAACGCGGTTACGACGCGACGACCGTGGCGGACATCGCCGCCAGGGCGGGTGTGACCGAGCGCACCTTCTTCCGGCAGTACAGCGACAAGCGCGAGGTGCTGTTCGGCGACCCGGCCGAGTACAACGCGGTGTTCACGGATGCCGTGGCCGGCGCCCCCGCCGACGCGAGCCCCCTCGACGCGGGCGCCGCCGCGCTGCGCGCGGTGGGGGCGTGGTTCGCGGGCAGGCATCCGTATGCCCGCCGCCGCGCAGCGGTCGTCGCCGCGAACCCGGCCCTGCAGGAGCGCGAGCAGGTCAAGCGGCTGCACCTGACCGAGGCGATCGCGGCGGCGCTGCTCGCGCGCGGCGCCGCCCAGCCGGCCGCTGCGCTCACCGCCGAGCTCATCAGCGTGGCCTTCCATCAGGCGTTCGTCCGCTGGGTCGCCGCCGATGAGGAATCCGATCTCGGCGATCTCGCCATCTCGGTCCTCGGCGAACTGCGCGGCCTCGCCCGCTGAGGGCTCAGCTCTTCGCGCAGCCCACGATCACGGCCTTGACGAAGCCGGCGCTCTGGTACGCGTACTGGTACACCCAGCCGAACGCGGTGCGCTCCTCATCGGTGCCGAGCATGACCGGATCGACCCCGCTGCAGCGGTCGAAGATGAAGCGCGCGCGGCTGACGTGGAAGTCGCCCGTGATCACGATGACACGCGACCACCCGTGCGCCCGGGCCTCGTCGAGGGTGAAGCGCGCCTCGCCGCGCGTGGTCGTCGGCGACGGCGTGAAGCAGGTGGTGTCGATGTTGAAGCACGGCGCGTAGTCGCGCATGCTCGCCGGCGTCGAGACATAGAGGTGGCTCGCGTATCCCTCGGCGACAAGCCGCGTGCCGAGGTCGACGCGCTGCGGTGTGCCCGGGCCGAGCACGACGACGGCGTCGGCCTTCACCGGCTTGTCCGTGCGCGGGAAGACGTAGAGCGGTAGGCCGGCGAGGCCGATGACCACGAGGAAGGCCAGCGCGGCGGCGACCCAGCGCGCGACGATGCGGCCGCGCGTCGGGGCGGGTCTGGTGGTCTCCAGTTCGTCGAGCACGACTCCATGGAACCTCATGGCGGTTACCGCGCGAAGTCGCGCAGGCAATGTGATGGTTTCGACAACAGCGGCGGGTGGCGGCGCGGCGGGCGCTTGTAGACCTCGCACGCATTCGATGCGGCCACGGCGCCTCGCGACGTACCGTTCAAACAAGATTCCCGGTCTGCACGCTGCGGTGCGCCCGGGTGTTCGACGATTTCGGAAGCAGGTACGTCAATGGTCGACACAGCCCCCCGAACCAGCGAGCGCACGGTGCCCGCGAGCGCTCCGGCCCCGGCATCCGCGCCCCAGAAGGCAGCGCCGAAACTCGACGTGGCACTGGTCGAGCGGATGCTGCGCGGCAGCTACCCGGAGATCCGGCTCGAAGCGCGCGAGGTCGCGAAGGACCCGCAGTTCCACAAGGTCGACGGGCTGAGCCTCGACGAGCAGCGCGAGCGGGCGCTCGCGCAGATGAAGGTGCAGGCCGAGCAGGGCTTCCAGCTCCGCGCCTTCCCGAAGCGCCTCGGCGGTCATGAGGACCCGGGCGGCAACATCGCCGCGTTCGAGGAGCTCGTCACCGCCGACCCGAGCCTGCAGATCAAGGGCGGCGTGCAGTGGGGGCTGTTCGCGGCGGCGATCCTGCACCTCGGCACCGCCCCCCACCACGACACGTTCCTGCCCGACGCGATCAGCCTCAAGGTCCCCGGCGCATTCGCGATGACCGAGACCGGGCATGGGTCGGACGTCGCGAGCATCGGCACCACCGCCACTTACGACCCGGCCACCGAGGAGTTCGTGATCAACACGCCGTTCCGCGCGGCGTGGAAGGACTACCTCGGCAACGCGGCCAAACACGCGACCGCCGCGACGGTGTTCGCGCAGCTCATCACGGACGGCGTGAACCATGGCGTGCACTGCTTCTATGTGCCGATTCGGGATGCCGCGACCGGCGAGTTCCTGCCGGGCATCGGCGGTGAAGACGACGGCCACAAGGGCGGCCTGAACGGCGTCGACAACGGCCGCCTGCACTTCGACAACGTGCGCGTGCCGCGCACGAACCTGCTGAACCGCTACGGCGACGTCGCCCCGGACGGCACCTACACGAGCTCGATCGACAGCCCCGGCCGCCGCTTCTTCACGATGCTCGGCACCCTCGTGCAGGGCCGCGTCTCGCTCGACGGCGCGAGCACCGTCGCGAGCGCGCTCGGCCTGTTCATCGCCCTCACCTATGCGAGCCAGCGCCGCCAGTTCGCAAGCGCCACCCCCGGGCAGGAGCAGGTGCTGCTCGACTACCAGCGCCACCAGCGCCGCCTGCTGCCGCGCCTCGCGCAGACCTACGCACAGTACTTCTCGCACGATGTGCTGCTGAATGCGTTCGACGACGTGTTCTCGGGCCGCGCCGATACCGACGAGAACCGTCAGAACCTCGAAACCCTCGCCGCAGCCCTCAAGCCGCTGTCGACCTGGCACGCGCTCGACACCCTGCAGGAGGCGCGCGAGGCGACCGGCGGCAGCGGATTCCTCGCTGAGAACCGCCTCGTCGGCCTGCGCGCCGATCTCGACGTCTACGTCACCTTCGAGGGCGACAACAACGTGCTGCTGCAGCTCGTCGGCAAGCGCCTGCTGCAGGACTTCGCGGCCCGGTTCAAGGGTGCCTCCGGCGTCGACCTCGCGAGGTTCGCGGCGGGGCAGGTCGCCGGGCGCGCGTTCAATGAGGGCGGCATCCGTCGCGTCGGTCAGAACCTGTCCGACCTTGCGGGCGTGGGCCACGGCATCGAGGCGCTCAAGGACCACGAGACGCAGCGCGCCCTGCTGCAGGACCGCGTCGACACCATGGTCGCGGCCATCGGGGCCGAGCTGAACAAGGTGCGGCGTGCGACCCCCGCCGAGCAGGCCGCGGCGTTCAACGCCCACCAGGACGAGCTCATCGAGGCGTCGCGCGCCTGGGGCGAGTTGCAGCAGTGGCAGGCGTTCACCTCTGCTTTGGAGGGGGTGACGGATGCCGGTACGCGCGAGGTGCTCAGCTGGCTGCACTCGCTCTTCACCTTCTCGCTGTTCGAGAAGCACCTCGCCTGGTACCTCACCCATGGCCGCATCTCGGCACGTCGCGGCCAGGCGGTGTCCGCATACATCAACCGGCTGCTCGAGAGGCTGCGCCCGCACACCCTGGACCTGATCGCCGCCTTCGGCTTCGAGCCCGAGCACGTGCGTGCGCCCATCGCGTCGGGAGCGGAGGGTCTACGGCAGGACGAGGCCATGGCGTACGCGGCGAACCTGCGCGCGTCGGGCGAGGCGCCGATCGACGAGAAGAAGCTCAAGAAGCCGAAGCACTCATAATTAGCTGAGAGATTCTCACCCCCCAAGGGGGGCAAGAGATCTGCGTGAGGAAATGTCACTATTTATCTCATGCTGCGAGGATCTCTGCTCGCGCGGCGTACCGGACTCGGTGCGCCGCGCTCCCGAATGACGGTTGTCTTCATCGCGATCGTCTCGATGCTCGCGGCGTTCCTCGTGCTCGGCGATTCGAAGCCCTCTCTTGCCGCTTCTGACCCGTGCGGCACCGGCTCGAACCCGATCGTCTGCGAGAACAGCAAGCCGGGAACCCCGCGCGATCAGTGGGACATCGGCACCACCGCAGGCTCCGACAAGCTCCAGGGCTTCGCCACCTCGATCAGCGTGCAGCCGGGCGGCACCGTCCAGTTCAAGATCAACTCGTCGGACCTCACCAGCTACCAGATCGAGATCTACCGCACCGGCTGGTACAACGGCGACGGTGCGCGTCTCGTGGGCTCGGCGTCACCGTCGGTCTCGCTGCCCCAGACGCAGCCCGCCTGCATCTTCGACAGCACCACGTATGAGACCGACTGTGGCAACTGGGCCGTGTCGGCGAGTTGGAACGTGCCCTCGACCGCGGTCAGCGGCGTCTACGTCGCCGACCTCTGGGATCAGCAGACCGGGGATGCCAGCCAGATCACCTTCGTCGTGACGGATCCGAGCAGTCACTCCGACATTCTCGTGAAGACATCGGATGCGACCTGGCAGGCGTACAACCCCTATGGCGGTGCCGACTTCTATCAGGGGGCGGGGCCGGGCCGCGCCTACGCCATCAGTTACAACCGCCCGGTCACCACGAGAGGCGCCGACTACAGCGCCGCGCAGGGGCGCGACTTCTACTTCGACGAGGAATACCCGCTCGTACAGTTCCTCGAGGAGAACGGCTACGACGTCAGCTACACCACGGACGTCGACACCGCCATTGAGCCGGCATCGATGATCGAGCAGCACAAGATTTTTGTGTCGTCGGGTCACGACGAGTACTGGTCGACTCAGGAGCGGGCCAACGTCGAGGCTGCGCGGGATGCCGGGGTGAACCTCTCCTTCCAGTCGGGGAACGAGGTCTACTGGCACACGACGCTGACGCCCTCGATCGATCCGTCGCACACGCCGAATCGGACGATCACCTCATACAAGGACACCTGGAGCAACGACTGGATCAATCCCGGCTCGACCTGGACCGGTACGTGGCGTGACCCCCGATTCGCAACCAAAGCGCAAGGCGGCTCCGACCCGGAGAATTCGCTCACCGGTCAGATCTTCATGACTCAGCTGTCCGACGACCCGATAACCGTGACATCCGGTCAAGGCAAGATGAAGCTCTGGGCCAACACCGGGCTGAACTCGATGACCGGATCGTCGGTGGAAGTCGCGGACCACCTCATCGGCTACGAGGCCGACGAAGATCTCGACAATGGCTTCAGGCAATCCGGAACGCTCTGGCTCTCGACGACCTCCTATGACGCACCACAGCGCCTCACGGACTACGGGAGTGTTGTCGCCGAGGGCCAGTCGACGCACCACATGACGTTGTACCGTGCCGCCAGCGGCGCTCTGGTCTTCGCAGCGGGCACGATCGACTGGAACTGGGGTCTGAACGACAACCACGACGAAGACGTCCAGGCGGCGGACTCCCGTATCCAGCAGTTCCAAGTGAATCTATACGCGCTGATGGGTGTGCAGCCGCAGACCCTGATGAGCGGTCTCGTGGCTGGCGCGGGTCCGACCGATTCAACGCCGCCGACGGCCTCGGTCACCTCGCCCGCACCTGGTTCGGCGATCGCCAACGGCGCGTCCGTGACGGTCACGGGCACGGCTGCTGATGTCGGAGGAGTGGTCGCTGCCGTGGAGATCTCGGTCGACAACGGCCAGACATGGCACATGGCTACCGGAACGACGTCGTGGAGCTACAGCTTCGTGATGCACGGGATGGGACAGCAGGCGGTTCTCGTGCGTGCGGTGGATGACAGCGCCAATTACGCGTCGAGCCCGGTCAGCGCGAGCTACCAGGTGACCGGCCCCTATTCCGCTCTTGGTAACGCCACGCCGTCGCTGATCGACGCCGGTGACACCTCCGCGAACGAACTGGGCCTTCGCTTCACGGCGACCCAGGGCGGCTCGATCACCGGAGTGCGGTTCTACAAGTCCGCTCAGAACACGGGAACTCACACGGGAACGCTGTGGGATGCGAACGGCAACCGTCTCGCGACCGCGACGTTCACCAATGAGACCGCCAGCGGCTGGCAGTCGGCCAGCTTCGCCACGCCGGTGACCGTGAGTGCGGGCGCGAGCTATGTCGTCTCCTACACCGATCCGAATGGTCATTACTCTGCGGACACGAACTACTTCGATTACCGCGGCTCGTCCTTCGCGCCGTTGACCCTGAGCGGAGGCGAGGGGAGTCAGGATCCTGGCGTGTTCGGAACCCCGGGAGACTTCCCCACTTCTTCGTGGCAGAACGCGAACTACTACGTCGACGCGATCTTCAGCCCGTCGAGTGACTTGCCGCTGACCGCATCGAGCCAATGGCCTCTGCCGGCTTCGTCGAGTGTGCCGCTCAACACGAACATCACCGCCGTGCTCTCACAGGACGCCTCTCCCAGCACAGTGTCTGTGCAGGTGAAGGACCAGCTGGGCAACGCCGTCGCGGGCGCGACCAGCTACAACTCGGGCAGTCGGACCGTCACCTTCACTCCAAGCCAGCCGCTCAGCGGATTCGTCACCTATTCCGTAACGCTCAGCGCGGCTACCGCTTCCGGTACGTCGATCTCGAGTGGAGGCCGCTGGAGCTTCACAACCGTGAAGCCCGATCCCACGCCCGGCGTGTGCCCATGCGGCTTGTTCACCGACTCGACGACGCCAGACGTTCTCGAGGCCGGGGACTCGAACTCGGTCACTCTCGGCACGCGCTTCACGCCGTCCGAAGACGGCACCGTCACCGGTGTGAGCTTCTACAAGGCCGCGGGCAACACGGGGACGCATGTGGGCTCGCTCTGGAACAGCTCGGGTGCAGAGCTCGCGGTGGGCACCTTCACGAACGAGTCCACGAGCGGGTGGCAGACGCTCACCTTCTCGTCGCCGGTATCTGTGACCGCGGGTCAGAGCTACGTCGTTGCCTATCGCACCGATTCTGGGAACTATTCGGTGAGCGCGGCAGGATTCGGGTCGGGATTGACGGTGGGCCCGTTGTCCGCGGACGCGGACGCCGGCGTCTATTCGTACGCCGACACGTACCCCAGCACGGCAACGACGACCAGCTACCTCGTCGACGTGGTGTTCATGGGGGCGGCCCCGGCGCTCCAGATGACGAATGAGACCCCGGCACAAGGCGCGACAAACGTCGACGTCGGCGCGGCGATCTCTCTCTCCGTCTCGAGCCCTCTCGCGGCGGGATATTCCTTCAGCGTCGCGTCAGGCGGCGCGGCGATCGCCGGCTCGGCAGCTCTGTCTGCCGACGGCAAGACGGTGACCTTCACGCCCGCTTCGCCGCTCCCGGGTGGCGACGAGATCGACGTCAAGGTCACGGGCCTCGTGGGGGTGAACGGGGCAACGCTGGCAGCGCAGAACTGGTCGTTCACCACTGCGGCGCCCGGTGCGGCCCCCTATTCGCTCTTCGGTAGTGACAGCCCCAGCAGCAGTGCGGTGGGGCAGGACGCCTCCCCGGTGGAACTCGGGGTCTCGTTCTCGCCTTCCGTCTCCGGCAGCGTCACAGCCATCAAGTTCTACAAGAGCGCAGGACAGACGGGGACGCAGACCGGGCACCTCTGGAGTTCCTCGGGTGTGCTTCTCGCGACCGTGAACTTCACGAGTGAGACCGCGAGCGGCTGGCAGTCCGCGACGCTCTCCAGCCCGGTCGCGCTCGAGGCTGGGACAAGCTACGTGGTGTCGTACTTCGCATCGCAGGGGGGCTACTCGTACAGCGGAGGCTACTTCTCGTCGGCACACACTTCCGGTGTTTTGACCGCGGGATCGTCTGGGAACGGTCGCTTCCTGTACAGCACAACAGGCGGCGGATTCCCGACGTACTCGTACAACTCGACGAACTATTTCGTGGACGTCGACTTCGTCGCCGGCGATACGGGAAGCACGCCGACGCCAACCCCTACTCCTACGTCTACGACGACTCCGAGCGCAGCGCTCTCGATCTTCAACGGTGCTACGCCGGCGAACACAGACAACGCAGATGGGACGCCCGTACAGCTCGGCGTGAAGTTCAGCTCGTCGAAGGCAGGAACGATTACGGGCATCTCCTACTATCGCAGCCCAGGCGACACAGCAGCCGACACGGTCAACCTCTGGGATGCGACTGGAGCGTTGCGCGCGACAGCAGCGGTGCCGGCGAGTACTGGTTCGGGCTGGCAGACGATCGCGCTGCCCACCCCCGTGACCATCTCCGCGGGTCAGAGCTACGTCGCCAGCTACTACTCGCCGAGCAAGCATTATCCCTATGACGCCGGTGGGCTCTCCTCCGCGGTCGTGGCCGGCCCTCTGACCGCGACCTCCGGCGAGTACATCTACGGAACCGGCTTCCCGGCGAACGACTCTGCGACGAACTACTGGGTCGACGTGAAGTTCGTGCCGAGTTCTTAGGGGATGACGAATGACGACGGATACGCGTTCCGACCAGCTGTCCGGCGCCGCCGAGGGCAATGCCGCCACTGCCCCGCATCGGCGGCTCGACATCCAAGGACTGCGGGCGATCGCAGTCGGCGGTGTGCTGCTCTATCACGGCCATGTGACGCAGGTCAGGGGCGGCTTCGCCGGCGTTGATGTCTTCTTCGTCATCTCTGGCTTCCTGATCAGCTCGCAGCTGCTCCGATCGCTCGAGGCCAACGGGCGCATCGATCTGGGTCAGTTCTATTCGAGACGTGCCCGTCGGATCCTGCCCGCATCGTTCGCCGTTCTGATCGCTACGGTTGTCGCCGGGTGGTTCCTGTTGCCGGCGCTCCCGGCCTACTCGCTGCTGCGCGATGCGATTGCGACAGCGCTCTACATCCCGAATTACCTCTTCGCAGTGCAGGGGACCGACTACCTGCACGCGACCGCGCCGCCATCCTTGTTCCAGCACTACTGGTCGCTTGGTGTCGAGGAGCAGTTCTACCTGATCTGGCCGCTGCTGCTCTTGGTCACCTTCATCGTCGCGCGCCGATCACGGCGCTCGCTTTGCGTCGTGATGTCCGTCGTGACCGCGCTCTCGTTCGCGGCCTGCGTGGTCCTTTCGTACACGAACCAGCCGTGGGCATTCTTCGGCCTGCCGACGCGAGCGTGGGAATTCGGGTTCGGCGGTTTGCTCGCCCTCGCGATCAGCAGCGGCTGGCTGAGGATCCCGCGCGTTGCCGCCGGCGCGCTCGCCTGGATGGGATTGGCGGGGCTGGCGCTTGTCATGTTCCGTCTCAGCGATGCGACGGTGTTTCCCGGCTATGCGGCGCTCGCCCCCGTCCTGACCACGGGCGCGATCATCTTCGGAAACAGCTATGGCGCGGGGTTCTCGCCCGCCCGCCTGCTTTCCCTGGCCCCATTGGCCTTCCTGGGTGAGATCTCGTACTCCCTGTATCTGGTCCACTGGCCGGTTCTCATGATCCCGGCACAGCTCGAGGCTGTGCATGTGATTGCCCTCAGCCGCCCGGAACAACTCGCTCTCATCGTCTTGTGCGTTCCGCTGGCCTGGATCTCGTATCGCTTCGTGGAGACGCCGTTCCGCCGAAGGCCACGAATTGCGCGAGCGAGCCCACGGACGACGCTGTCTGTGGCGGGAGCGGCATCGCTTGTGGCCGTCGGCTGCCTGGTAGTCGGTTCCGGCTTGGCGTTTCGAGTGCCGGTCGATTCGGGAAAGCCAGCACAACACGAGGCGGCATCCATCGCCCCCCTAGGCACGCAATATGTCCCTTCGAATCTGACTCCCGCGCTTCGGACCGCTTCACAGACCGTGCTCCTGCCGGAGGGCTGTGAGCTTTACAACGCCCAGACAGGTCTCGGTGGCTGCCGGTTCGGAGGCGATGCTGCCGCACCGCTGGTCGTGCTGTTCGGCGATTCGCATGCCTCGCAGTGGTACCCCGCGCTTCACGGCCTCGCCGAAGAAGGAGAGATCCGGCTCCAGACCTACACGAAGTCCGGCTGCCCATCGGTCAACGTGACCACGACCTGGAACGGCGAACCGTACACACTGTGCGATCAGTGGCGGGAGCAGGTGATCTCGAAGATCGCGGAGCTTCACCCGGACCTCGTTCTTCTCGGCGCTTACGGGCAAGACCATGATCGGGGTGACACGGAGGCATGGACCGCAGGTATCGCGAAGACCGCCGCTGCGCTCTCCTTCACGAGAGTCGCGCTCTTGGTGGACACCCCTGACCCGAACGGGAGTGACGTTCCGACGTGTCTCTCCGCGCACCTCAACGACACCGCAGCCTGTGCGGTGGATCGGAATTCGGCGTTCGAGAAGCTCGAGCTGCAAGCCGCCTCACACGCAGGCATCCCCGCTGTGGACGTTGATGACTATCTCTGCACGGGAACGACGTGTCCCCCCGTGATCGGCAACATCCTCGTATATCGCGACGGCTCGCACATCACCGCCGCGATGAGCGCGGCGCTCGCGGACGTCGTCCGGCCTCAGATCCTCGATCTCTTGAAGATCCCGGCCGTCGATAAATAACTGACGAAAGCTCACCCCCGTTGTGGGACCTGCGGCGGGGGTGAGAAATTGTCACTATTGCCTTGGGCTGAGGGAGAAGGCCCGACTGATCCCAAGGAGACTCACATGGCAACTCGACTGCGCGTCGCCGTCATCGGCGCCGGCTATTGGGGCCCCAACCTCGCACGCAACTTCCGCTCCTCCGCCGACTGGGAGCTCGCCGCGATCGTCGACCTCGACCGCGCCCGGGCGCAGAAGGTCGCCGACTCGGTCGGCGGCGTGCTCGTCCTGACCGATGTCGAGGACGCGCTGACGGATGCCTCGATCGACGCCGTCGCGATAGCGACGCCGGCCCGCACGCACCACCCGCTCGCCATGCGCGCGCTCGCCGCAGGCAAGCACGTCGTCGTCGAGAAGCCCATCGCGGACTCGAGCGAGCGGGCCCGCGAGATGGTCGACGAGGCGGAGCGCCGCGGCCTCGTCCTCATGACGGACCACACCTACTGCTACACCCCGGCCGTCCAGAAGATCCGCGAGCTCGTCGCGGACGGCTCGCTCGGCGACATCCTCTTCATCGACTCGACCCGCATCAACCTCGGGCTCGTGCAGCCCGACGTCGACGTCTTCTGGGACCTCGCCCCCCACGACCTGTCGATCATCGACTTCGTGCTGCCCGGCGGCCTCGCCCCCACGCAGGTCGCGGCCTACGGAGCCGACCCGATCGGCGCCGGCAAGTCCTGCGTCGGCTACCTGATGATGCCGCTTCAGAACGGCGGCATGGCGCACGTGCACGTCAACTGGATGAGCCCGACCAAGATCCGCCAGATGGTCATCGGCGGCACCCGCCGCACGCTCGTGTGGGACGACCTCAACCCGCAGCAGCGCATCAGCGTGTACGACCGCGGCGTGGACCTGCTGCGCCAGACGGGCTTCGAGACCGACCGCGCGACGGCCACCGTCTCCTACCGCCTCGGCGACACCTGGTCGCCCGCGCTCTCGGAGCGCGAGGCGCTCTCGGCCATGACCGAGGAGTTCGCCGGCGCCATCCGCGACCGCCGCTCCGCCCGCACCGACGGCTACTCGGGTCTGCGCGTGCTCGAGGTGCTCGAGGCGGCCAGCCGGAGCCTCGCGGCAAGCGAGGCCTTCACCCCGGTGCGCGGCGCGCTCGCGGCATCCGTCTGAATCCATCCCGACCCCAGGAGAGAACCCGAATGACCGACCTCATCGGCGCCGACGTGCTTGTCACGGGCGGCGCGGGAACGATCGGATCCACGATCGTCGACCAGCTGCTCGACGAGGGCGTCGCCCACGTCGATGTCATCGACAACTTCACCCGCGGGCGGCGCGCGAACCTGGCCCAGGCGCTCGCCTCCGGTCGGGTGTCGCTCGTCGAGGGCGACATCCGCGACCGCGACCTCGTGCACGACGTGACCCGCGGCAAGGACCTCGTGTTCCACGAGGCCGCGATCCGCATCACGCAGTGCGCGGAGGACCCGCGACTCGCGCTCGAGGTGCTCGTCGACGGCACGTTCAACGTGTACGAGGCGGCCGCCGATCACAAGGTCGGCAAGCTGATCACGGCCTCGAGCGCCTCGGTCTACGGCCTCGCCGAGTCGTTCCCGACGCCCGAGTCGCAGCATCCGTATGCCAACGACACCATCTACGGCGCGGCGAAGACCTTCAACGAGGGCCTGCTGAAGTCGTTCCGCGCCATGCGCGGCATCGATTACGTCACCTTGCGCTACTTCAACGTCTACGGCCCGCGCATGGACGTGCACGGCGTCTACACCGAGGTGCTCGTGCGGTGGATGGAGCGCATCGCGGCAGGGATGCCGCCGCTGATCTTCGGTGACGGGCTGCAGACGATGGACTTCGTCTGCGTGCCCGACATCGCGCGGGCGAACATCCTCGCAGCGAAGAGCGACGTGGTCGAAGGCGTCTACAACATCGCCCGCGGCGAGGAGACCAGCCTGCTCGACCTCGCCGAGGCACTGCTGCGCGTCATGGATTCCGAGCTCGGCATCGAGTTCGGGCCGTCGCGCGCCGTGAACGGCGTCACCCGTCGGCTCGCCGACATCTCCGCCGTGCAGCGCGACCTCGGCTTCACCGCCGAGATCGACCTCGAGACCGGCCTGCGCGAGCTCGTCGACTGGTGGTCGGCCGAAAAAGACAACCTCGAGGTCGACGCCCTGATCGCCGCGCAGCCCGAGGCGGTGACAGCATGACCCTTCGACAAGCTCAGGACGGCGCCCCGGAGCCGCGCATCAACGTCATGAAGCCCTGGCTCGGCCAGGAGGAGATCGACGCGGTCGCCGCCGCCATCTCCTCCGGCTGGGTCGCGCAGGGCCCGCGCGTCGCGGCCTTCGAGGACGCCTTCGCCGAGGCCATGCAGGCCGAGCACGCCGTCGCGACCTCGAACTGCACGACGGCGCTGCACCTGGCGCTCCTCGTCGCGGGCATCGGCCCCGGCGCCGACGTCGTCGTGCCCTCGTTCTCGTTCATCGCGACGGCGAACGCGCCCACCTACGTCGGCGCCAACCCCGTGTTCGCCGACGTCGACGCGACGACCGGCAACGTCACGGCCGACACGATCCGGCTCGCGCTCACCCCGAAGACCCGCGCGGTCATCGTCGTCGACCAGGGCGGCGTGCCCGTCGACCTCGACCCGATCCGCTCGTTGTGCGATCCGCTCGGCATCGTCGTCATCGAGGATGCCGCCTGCGGCGCGGGCTCGAGCTACCGGGGCCGCCCCGTCGGCTCCGGCGCCGAGCTCGCGGCCTGGTCGTTCCACCCTCGCAAGCTGCTGACCACGGGCGAGGGCGGCATGCTCACGACCTCGCGGCCCGATTGGGCGGCCCGCGCCCGCCGCCTGCGCGAGCACGCGATGAGCGTCTCCGCCGCCGATCGGCAGGCGAGCCTGCTGGCGCCCGCAGAGGAGTACCTCGAGGTCGGGTTCAACTTCCGCATGACCGACGTGCAGGCGGCCATCGGCCTCGTTCAGCTCGGCCGGCTCCCCGCGATCGTGGCGAGGCGGCGCGAGCTGGTCGCCCGCTACATCGCGCTGCTCGACGGCGTTCCCGGGCTGCGGCCCGTGCGCGACCCTTCGTGGGGCACGAGCAACTTCCAGTCGTTCTGGCTTGAGGTTCAGGGCGACTTCCCGCTCGATCGCGACGGCGTCATGGTGGCGCTCGCCGAGGCCGGCATCTCCGCCCGCCGCGGCATCATGGCCGCCCACCGCCAGCCCGCCTACGCCGACCGCCAGCTTGCCTGGCTGCCGATCACAGAGCGGCTGACGGATGCCACCCTGATCCTCCCCGTCTACCACGAGATGACCGAGCGCGAGCAGGACCGAGTGGTCACGGCGCTGCTGCGTGCGGCCGAGCAGCCGAAACAGGCGGTGGTCGCGTGAGCGCCCACGTCGCCCTCGAAGAGGACGTCATCCTCGTGGCGGCCAGCGGGCTCGCCCGCGAGATCATCGCCGCGGCGCCGCACGGCATCCGCTTCCGCGGCGTGCTCGACGACGACCGCAGCAAGCTCGGCTCGCACCTCGGCGGCGTGCCCGTCATCGGGGGCCTCGAGAAGGCCGCGCAGCGCGGCAGCGCCAAGCTCGCCGTGTGCGCAGGCAAGGGCGAGTCCCGCCGCGGCCTCGTGAACCGCCTCGGCGAGTTCGGGGTGACGGATGCCGATTACGCGACGCTCGTCGCCCCCGGCATCCGCATCCCCGCGGACTGCGCGGTCGGCGTCGGCAGCATCCTGCTGCCTGGCGTCGTCGTGACGGCCAACGCCTTCATCGGCCGCCACGTCGTGGTCATGCCGAACGTCACCATCACCCACGACGACGAGATCGCCGACTTCGCGACCCTGTGCGCCGGGGTCTCGCTCGGCGGCACCGTCTCGATCGGCGAGGCCGCGTACCTCGGGATGAACTCGAGCGTGCGCGAGAACACCCGCGTCGGCGCCGGTGCGGTGCTCGGCATGGGCGCTGCACTGCTCGCCGACCTGCCGCAGGGCGAGACCTGGGTCGGCGTGCCGGCCAAGCCGGTGGGAATCCGGGCGGGTGATCCCGCATGAGGATCGAACTCGGTCGCCCCGTGGCAGGGCTGCCGTCAGTCACGACGGTCATCCCGTGCTACAACTACGGCCACTTCCTCGAGCGGGCGGTGCGGTCGGCGCTCGACCAACCGGGCGTCGACGCGCGGGTCGTGATCGTCGATGACGCATCGCCCGACGGCTCGGGGAAGTTCGCCGAGCGCCTGGCCGCCGGAGACGACCGGATCAGCGTGATCCGGCATGAGCAGAACAAGGGGCACATCGCGACGTACAACGACGGATTCGCGGTGGTCGACACCGAGTTCGTCACCCTGGTCTCGGCAGACGACCTCGTGGCCCGTGGCGCCCTGACCCGCGCGATCGCCGTGATGCAGCGGAACCCCCGGGTCGGGCTGGTCTATGGGCGGGCCGTGCGGTTCCGCGGCGAGCCGCCCATCGAACGCGACCGGTCCTGGCTGTTGGCCGCGGTCTGGCCGGGCATCCGCTGGGCTCGAGCCGTCGCACGGCGTGCCACGAATCCGATCCTCTCGCCGGAGGCTGTCCTGCGAACGGCCGCGCTTCGGCAGATCGGCGGCTACAACGCGCAGCTGCCGCACGCCGGCGACCTCGAGTACTGGCTGCGGACGGCGCTCGCGTGGGACGTCGCCAGGGTCGTCGGCCCGGCGCAGGCCTTCTATCGCGAGCACGACACCAATATGCACAACGTGCGGTTCGGCTCGGGAAAGAAGGCGGTTCAGCTGTTCGACGCGTTCGCGCCCCTGCTTTCCCATCCCGCCACGGCGAATCTGCTGCCCCGTCTGCGACGCCGCCTTGCGGCTCCGCTGCTGCGCGTCGTGGAACGTCTGCTGGTCGTCGGGCACTGGTCATCCGAACTCGACGAGCTGGTCGCTGCGGCGGGAGCGATCTGGCCGGAGTGGCGGCTGTCGCGCCGGTGGTCGGCGTTCGGCCAGAGCCTTGACCGGCGAGCGGACGGCCTGGCACCGTCCGCAGGCAGCGTGCTTCGCGCCTGGGTTCCGGCGAACCTCGACCGGCTGCGCTTCAAGCTGGAGGCGCTCGTGCATCGCTCGCCTGTGGCCGCGCACGAGATCGGGGGATGACCGCCGTGGTCGCGAACCAGGACATCCATATCGCGATGGGGGCCGACGAAGGCTACGCCCTTCCCCTCGCCGCAGCGCTGGCGAGCCTCGACGACGCGAGTCGGGCAGACCGTGTCATCGTCCACATCCTTCACGAACGGTTCAGCCAGGCGCTCCGCGACAAGGTCGCCGCGCGGCTGACGCACCTCGAGATCGACTGGGTGAGGATCGACGCGGGGTCTCTCGCGGGCGCCTCGTTCCCCTCGTTCCTGTCGGTGGGAACGCTGTATCGGCTTCTTCTGGGCGAGGTGCTGCCGGCGGGCATCCACCGCGTCCTCTATCTCGACGCCGACACGCTGATCACCGACTCGGTCGCGGAGCTCTTCGCCGCGGAGCTGCACGGGAACGCCATCGCGGCGGTCCGTGATGCGAGTACGCCCTGGGCGGCCTGCATGCTCGGATCGCCATGGCGGCAATGGAACATGGATCCCGCGTCGCCGTACTTCAACGCCGGCGTCCTGCTCATCGATCTCGACCGCTGGCGCACCGAGCAGATCGGCCAGAGGAGCATCGAGCTGCTCAAGTCGTTCACACCGCGGTGGGGCGACCAAGACGCCCTCAACGCGATCATCGGCAGCCGGTGGCAGCAGCTGCCGCGGCGCTGGAACATGCAGACGCCGCTGCCGCTCGGCGACAGCCCCGACTGGGCGCTGTGGAGCGACGACGCCCACGCGGCGCTCGAAGCGCCTGCGGTCGTGCACTTCACGGGCCTCGACAAGCCATGGGGCGTCGGCTCGACGCATCCCTTCACTCCGCTGTGGCGCGAGTGGCTGGACCGCACCGCATGGGCGGGCTGGCGGCCGAGCGAGCCGCAGCCGGGCCTGTTGGAGCGGCTCTCCCGAGCGGCAGTACGGCGCGCGCGAGCAGTTCGCGAGGCGGCTCGTCGTCGCGCGGCCGCGAAGCGACTCACGAATTTCGGTTGACCCAGAGGGGCTGGAGAACATGACCATCACTGATTCCGACACGATCAGCGACACCCACGAGGGTGCGGGCACGCGAACGGGCGTCCCCTTCCTCGACCTGAAGGCTCAGTCGGCGGAGATCGCCGACGACGTCTTGCCCGTATGGCGGGAGCAACTGCTGTCCGCCTCGTTCATCGGCGGCTCGTCCGTCGAGGCTTTCGAACAGGAATACGCGGAGTACATCGGCGTGGACCACGTCGTCGGTGTCGCCAACGGCACAGACGCGCTCGAGGTCGCCTACCGTGCACTCGGCCTGGGGACGGGCGATGAGGTCATCGTGCCGGTGAACACCTTCATCGCCACCGCAGAGGCGATCACCCGTGTCGGCGCGACGCCGGTGTTCGTCGACGTCGACGAGCACCTGCTCATCGACGCTGACGCCGTCGCAGCGGCGATCACGCCGCGCACGCGCGCGGTCGTGCCCGTGCACCTGTACGGGCAGACCGCCGACGTCGGCGCACTCGCGCCGATCGCCGAGAAACACGGTCTGGTCATCATCGAAGACGCCGCCCAGTCGCAGGGGGCGTCTTCCCCCGCCGGGCGTGCGGGCGCGCTGGGGCGCGTCGCCGCGACGAGCTTCTACCCAGGGAAGAACCTCGGCGCGGGCGGCGACGCCGGCGCCGTCCTGACCGACGACCCCGAGGTCGCCGCCTTCGCGCGCAACTTCTCGGCGCACGGGAGCTCGGTGAAGTACGTTCACGACCGGGCGGGGATCAACTCGCGGCTGGATGCCATCCAGGCGACGGTGCTCCGTGCGAAGCTGCGCCGGCTCGAAGGCTGGAACGACGCGCGCCGCGCCGCCGCCGCGCGCTACACGGAGATGCTCGCCGCGGTTCCCGCGGTCGTCCCGCCGACCATGCGGGAGGGAAACCGCGACGTCTGGCACCTCTACGTCGTACAGGTGGAGGAACGGGATCGCGTGCTCGCAGAGCTGAACGCATCCGGAATCGGCGCGGCCGTCCACTACCCGCACCCGCTTCACCTCACGCCCGCCTACCGGAACCTCGGCTACCGGGCGGGGCAGTTCCCCGTCGCGGAGGCGGCAGCCCGGCGCATCCTCTCGCTCCCGATGTTCCCGCACCTGACCTCGCAGCAGCAGGAGCAGGTCGTGGGCGTTCTCAGAAAGGCCACTGCGCGTGGCTCTGCAGCAGAGTGACAGGGAGACCGCTCAGCCTGCTGCGGACAGCCCAGGGGGATATGCGGCGCAAGCAACGGCGAGTGTGGTGTGGACGGTCGCCCAGAAGTGGGTTCTGCGCATCACCGGCTTCGTCACCATCGCCATCCTCGCCCGGCTGCTCAGCCCGGCGGATTTCGGCGTCGTCGCCTTGGCGAGCTCCCTGCTGCCGCTGCTGCAGCTGCTGGCTGACCTCGGGTTCAGCACGTATCTGCTGCAGGTGCCCGAGGCGACGACGCGGCGCCTGAGCACCTTCTTCTGGTACTCGATGGCGTCCGGCGTCGTCCTCGCGGGCGGTCTGGTCCTCATCGCGCCGCTTCTCGGAATGCTGTTCGCCACCCCAGCGGTGACCCCTGTCATCCAGGGCCTCGCACCCGTCGCGCTTCTCATCACCCTGGGCGCTGTGCCGACCACGCTCCTCAGGCGCAATCTGAGATTCCGCTCGCTCGCGGTGCAGGCGACCATCGCCGGGGCGGCAGGCCAGGCCGTCGCCGTCGTCCTCGCGCTCCTCGGCTTCGGCGTGTGGGCGCTCGTCTGGCAGACCCTGATCGTCCAGATCGTCTCGACCGCACTCGCCTGGATCGCGAGCAGGTGGCTTCCGAGCTTCGAGTTCTCGAGGCAGGAGTTCGGCACCATGGTTCGATTCGGCGCCAAGGTGATCGGCATCGAGCTCGTGGCGCTCGCGCGGAGCTGGGCCGAGAACGCGATCGTCGTCAGCGCGCTCGGAGTGAGCGGCTTGGGCTACCTCAACATTGCGCAGCGGCTGATCCAGATCGCTCAGGACCTCACCTCGGCGGCGCTCGTTCCGGTCTCCCTGGTGGTCTTCGCGCAGATCCGTTCCGCCTCAGATCGTCTTCGCGCCGGCTATCTGCGCGCCCAGTCGGTCTCATATGTCGTCGTCGGCGCGATCATGCTGTGCCTCGCCGTCGGCTCGCCAGTCCTCATTCCGATGCTGTTCGGCTCCCAGTGGCACGAGAGCGTGGCGCCTGCCCAACTGCTCGCCGTCGCAGGAATCCTGACCATCGGCGCCTCGCTCGACCAGGGGCTGTTCTACGGCGTCGGCAGGCCGGGCACGTGGTTCGTCTACGCCATCGCGGTGGAGATCCTCACCGTCGCGGTCACCGCGGCCGTCGTGCATTGGGGGCTCGGGGCGATGGCGCTGGGCTTCGTCTTCGTCGCGGCAGCGGCGACGGTCGCCCGTTGGCCGCTCGTCGCCCGGGAGCTCGATGCGCGCTGGTGGACGGTGTCGATGCCGATCGTCAAGACCTCGATTCCCATCGCGGTTGCCGCCGTGGTCGGCTTCGCGGCCGTGGCGATCACCCGGCCGCTTCCCGGTCCGGTGTCACTGCTTCTCGCCGGGCTCGCCATGGCGGCGTTCTACCTCCCCCTGCTGCGGCTCACGGCTCGCGACACCTCGGCCGAGCTGATCGGCCTCGGGCAGCGGGCGCTGCGCAGGATCCTGCCGAGAGCACCGAAGGCGGCCTTGTGATCGACACGAAGCGGCGCGTCGGCATCGCGGACCCCCTGCCGCGGGTGTCGGTGGTGATCCCGTGCTACAACTACGCGCGCTATCTGCCGGATGCCGTGCGCTCAGCCCTCGAACAACCGGGCGTGGACGTCGACGTCGTCATCATCGACGACGCCTCGACGGACGACAGTGTCGCCGTGGCGAAGGCCTTCGCAGAGCGTGACGAACGTGTGCGCCTGGTGCAGCATCCCGCGAACCGCGGCCACGTGGAGACCGCGAACGAGGCGCTCGGGCTCGCTACCGCGGACTTCCTGGTGAAGCTCGACGCCGACGATCTGCTGACCCCCGGCTCGCTCGCGCGGTCGGTTGCGCTTCTGACGGCCCATCCCGAGACGGCCTTCTGCTACGGCCACCCCGTCGAGTTCACGGGCCCGCCGCCGCGGTCGGACTTCGGAACGTTGCGCGGATGGAGCGTGTGGCGCGGTGACGACTGGATCGAACGGGTGCTGCGGCGATCGCGGTGCCCGATCAGGCAGCCGGAGGTCATGATGCGCCGGGCAGCGCTCGACGCGGCCGGAGGCTATCGCGCCCAGCTGCGCTGGGCGGAGGACTTCAATCTGCTGCTGCGGCTCGCGCACTCCGGCGCGGTCGGGCGCGTCAACGGGACGGTCCAGGGGCTCTACCGCGTGCACGAGGCCAGCTTCCAGCGGTCCCACGAAGACGTCGCGTTGCGCGACCTGAGCGCGCGGATCGCGGCGATCGAGCTGTTCTTCGCCGAGAGCGGCGCAGACCGGCGCGTGCTGAACCTCTCGCTCTCGGCGCTCGCCGTGGACGCCCGCCGACTGGCGGCCGACGCGAGCAGCCGCGGCGAGGACTCGGTCGCATTGGAGGAGATCGCCGAGCAGCTCGACCACCGCACCGGCGTCGACTCGGCGTCGTCGCTGCTCGCCGGCCGAGGCCGTTTCGCCCGGTTTGTGCGAGATGTCGATGAGCGCGTCCGCTGGCGGCTGTGGCGCCGGAGGGGGTACTGATGCCCGGGCGGGTGCTCGCATGAGCCCGGCCAGCACACCTCAGAGCCTGCGTCTGCTGGCTCAGCGGTGGTCGCGTTTCGTGCCGCGCGGCTTGCGTCGCAGGCTCCGTTCCCTCGTGCCGCCGCCGGCGCTCGATGCGGCGGAGCTGGTCGACGGCTGGTCCCGCCCGCTGCTGGCGACCGCTGCCGCGGAAGCCGTCGGATTCTGGCAGAGATCGCTCTCCGAAGCGACCCTGAACGGACCGGATAAGGGCAACGGGCGAGCGGTTCCGGCCGAGGACGTGAACACGCCGCGGCTGCGCTGTCTGCTGGTCGCTCCGTCGATGGACGTCGGCGGTCTCGACCAGATGGTCGCATTCTTGGCGCGTGAGCTGCCGTTGCGCGGCATCGACGTCGCCGTGCTCGTCACACCGGAATCCGTTGCCGAGAATCCGGGGCGCCTCGGCGCACAGCTACGGGCCGAGGGCGTCGATGTGCGCGAACTCGATCGCGCGGGCGCGCGGGCATGGCTCCGTGCGGACACCCCTGACATCGTCGCGTTCCACGGTGGCGCGGACTGGGTTCTCGATGAAGCCGAGGCGATCGGCGCGCCGGTCATCGAGGTGCATCACGGCGGCCACCTGCTCTTCGGAGCCGATCCGCAGGCTCTGGCGAGCCGCCGTCAGCGCCTCTCCGGTCTGATTGCGGTGTGCGAGCTGGTGCGCCGACAGTACCTCAGTCTCGACCCGGGCTGCCCCCCGGAGTTCGTGACGACCATCGAGAACGGCATCGCCGGCGGCCGCCTGCGGCGGGGTGACCGCGAGGCCGCTCGCCGCGCGCTCGGTCTCTCCGACGAGCGCCTTCTCGTCTCACTGTCCCGGCACTCCCTCCAGAAGAACACCTACGGGCTGGCGGCGGCCTTCGGCGACGTGGCCGCGCACGTTCCCGAAGCGCACCTCGTGATCTGCGGTCGTGTCGACGACGTCGACTACGCCAGCCAGGTCGCCGCGCTTCGCTCCCGCATGCCCGGCGGGGATCGCCTGCACCTGCGGGACCACACCCCGCATATCGCCGATCTTCTCGCCGCCGCGGACGGATTCGTGCTTGACGCGTTCTTCGAAGGGGGCCCGCTCGTCAGCATGGAGGCGCTCGCCTCGGGCGTGCGCGTCGTGCTGAGCGAGACCGGGGCCGTGCGAGAGCAGATCGACGGCGATGCGCGTCGGGGGCGGATGGTCTCGAATCCTCTCGGCGATCCGCTCCTCGTGGACTGGGAGCGGATGTCGGCGGCCCGATTCGCGCGCCAGGAGAACCGCGACGAGCTCGTCGAGGCCATGGTGGAGCTTGTCAGCGCAGCCCCGCCGTCGCCGGCCGAGCGGGAGCGGCTTCGAAGCGAGTCGCTCACCCGCTTCGACCAGCAGCGGTGCGCAGACGCCCATGCCGCCGCGCTCCGCCGTGCGGCGATGCTGCGCGCGCGCTGATCCCGCCGCGGTCAGCGTGGCCGCGCCGCGTGGCCGCGCGCCGACTCGATCACGGAGATGAAGGCCTGAGCGCGCGATTCCCAGTCGTGCGCTGCGGCGAACTGCTGTCGGGGCGCCGCTTCGGCCGGGTTCGGACGTCCACGCTCCACCGCTGTGGCGACGGCCTGCGCGAAGGCATCCGGGTCATCTGCGACCTCGACCTCCGGGCAATCGAGCCAGCGGATGCCCGGCAGATCGGTGGCGACCACGGGAAGCCCCGCGGCCAGGTACTCGAGCGTCTTGAGGGGGAAGCTGCCTTCGTTGAACGCGGAGTGCGTGTACGGCACGAGCCCGACGGATGCCCCGGCGAGGTAGCCCGGCATCGCCGTGAATTCCCTCGGCCCGATCCAGCTCACATTCGGCAGCGCGAACAGCCCGTCCAGCTCTGCGGTGCTCTCCGAGTCCGAGCGGGGGCCGACGAAGAGAAGAGGAACGCCCCGATCCGCGACCGCGCGCAGCAGTCGGACATCGAGACGGTCGTTGATCGTGCCCATCACGATCGCGGGCGCCTCGTCCGCGTGCGCGTCCGCCGCGGGCTCGAGCGCGCGGGCTGCGGCGAACAGCGCGCTGTCACAGCCGAAGGGGACGAGCTCGACGGGCTTGCCGAAGCCGTCGTTCGCCTGCTGGACCGTCGGATTCGCCGCGATGATGAGCTCGCTCGCCGTTCGCACCAGCTTCTCGCCGCGCCGGAAGACCTCTGGATCGACGTTGACGAGCTCGGCAAGCCCGATCCAGTCGTCCTGTGCCCAGTAGATGCGGGCCTGCTCGCCGATGAGCCCCATGATCGGGGTCGCCATGTCCGCTTCGATGAGCACGACGTCGTCGTGGCCGGACCGGGCGATGGCGCGTCGTGTCTGGGCGGCAATGAGGCGGCGGTTGACGGGTGTCATCGACTTCCGGCGAACGCCGGGCAGGGTCGCCGGCCTGATGACGGTCAGAGAGGGGGAGACCTCGCTCACGGCGGCGGTCGGAGCGGAGGCGGAGAAAACGGGGTGGGGCGGATCGACGTACAGCACATCGACGGAGGAACTCAGCGCGGCAGCCAGCTGGTGGTCGGCCATGCGCTGCTCGTCCCACGAGTTGGCCGCGTGGACCACGAAGAGCGGTCGGCGGACGCGCCCCCGACCGATCACGTGCCGAGCCCCCTGGTGAGATGAGAAATTGTCATCTGTATCAGTGTGGCGATGGGTCGGCAGTGGCGGCAATCCCACCAATAGGTGCCACGGGCACTGGGGAGTCGAGCGATGGTCAGAAATTAGAAACAATGAAGTAACCTCGACTCCGATAGTGTGACCCTCAACCGGGTGACAACGTCTGTTCGCATTTACCAGCTCCGGAGGATCGCCGCATGCCTACCCACGGCCGCCGCGCTGCACATCGCAAGATCCGCCTGCGCAAACGCTGGTTGATCGCCGTCCTCGCGGCGATCGCGGCGCTGGTGGCGGGCGTGGCGCCGTCTCTTGCGGCCCCCGCGCCGACCAGCCTGTTCGGCTCCGCGGTGCCCGCACATGTGACGGAGCCGGACTACCGGAGCGTCGAACTCGGCGTCCGCTTCTCGAGCAGCGTCGCCGGCACGGTCACCGGCATCCGTTTCTATCAAGGGCCCAAGAACAGGGGAACGCACGTCGGCCACCTGTGGTCGTCCACGGGGCGGCAGCTCGCGGCCGTGACGTTCTCGCGCAGCGCGAAGACCGGGTGGCAGCAGGCGAGCCTGTCGAAGCCGGTTGCGATCGCCGCCGGCGAGACCTACATCGCCTCCTATCTCGCTCCACAGGGCGGGTACTCGGAGGACGACGGCTATTTCGCCCGGGCGAAGACGGTGGGTCCCTTGACCGTCCCGGCGCACGGCGGCGTCTACAAATACCCCCAGGGTTTCCCGACGTCGGTCTGGAAGGACGCCAACTATTACGTGGACGTCGTCTTCCAGCCTGCGACGTCGACTCCCACGCCTTCAGGCAGCGGAACCCAGACGCCCACGTCGAAGCCGAGCTCCACGGTCACACCGAAACCGTCGTCGACGCCCACCCCGACGCCCACGCCCACCCCGACGCCCACGCCCACCCCGACGCCCACGCCGAGCTCGACCCCCACCACCACCCCGACGAATCCGCCCTCAAATGACAGCGCGGCGCTCGATCTGCCACGCGTGCCCTGGGAAGGCGGGCCGGCGTACTACGCGCAGTTCGCCAAGCCCAAGGCGGCAGGGTGGGCGAACCCGGACTTCTTCCCGATCGCGCTCTGGTGGGGCGGGATCTCGTCGAATTCCGACGTCGCGTGGGACAAGTCCGTCGGTGTGAACACCTATGTGCTCATGGACCCGTCGACGCCGTACAAGCTCTTCGCAGACAACGACGTGTACTGGGTCGGCAGCGCCCTGAACAGCAGCTTCACCAGCAGCAGCACGAACTGGGTCGGCGACTTCCTCTGGGACGAGATCGACGGCTGGGCGCCCAGCTATGACTCGGCGAAGTCGCAGTTGAACGACGCCATCGCCGAATACGGAGACGACGGCCGATTCAAGTATGCGAACTTCACGCATCAGATCATCGGCGGCTACATGTCGGACCAGCAGGCCGACTCGTACACCAACGACTTCACCGACGTCGTCTCGCTCGACACGTATTACTACACCGACGGCTCGTGCGACAGCATCTGGCCGCAGATCGCGCATTTCAACATCGCGCCGGTCGACCAGGCGCACTGCAAGACCGCGTCCAGCTACGGCAACACCATTCAGGCGCTGCGCGCTCACGACGCGTCAGACGGCAAGCTCCAGCCTCTGTGGAGCTTCGTCGAGAACCTGAACGGTGCCCCCGGCGGAGCCGCCAAGACGACGTACATTCAGCCGGGCCAGCTGGAAGGCGCCGTGATGGATTCGATCATCAACGAGGCGCGCGGCATCATCTACTTCAACCAGAGCATGAGCGGCTCGTGCCAGAGCGGCAATGTCGTGCGCTCGGCGCAGACGGGCGGCTCGACCAGCTGCGCCTACCCGCAGGTCATGGCCATGAAGCACGTCGACGGGCTCATTCAGTCGCTCGCCCCCGTGCTCAACACGCAGTCCTACCAGTGGAAGTTCGGCACCGGGCTCGACACGATGCTCAAGGTCAGCGGCGGGTACGCCTACATCTTCAGCATGACCGACGGCACGGGAACGCCTGGGGCACGCACCTTCACCCTGCCCGCCGGGGTGAACGGCACGAGCGCCGAGGTCGTCGGCGAGAACCGTACCGTGCCGGTCAGCGGGGGGAAGTTCACGGACTCCTTCGCTCAGGAGTACACGTACCACATCTACAAGATCGCCTTGCGCGGCTGAGCGGCCCTGGTCACGTAGCGGCGAAGCGCCTTGGTATCGCGGTAGCTCCAGATCACCGGCGGCGCCTCGCCGCGATAGATGCGGCGCAATGCGCCCGCGAGACCGGGCAGCAAGAAGAACAGGCCGGCGGACTGAGCGAAGGACAGCGCGTCGAAGCTCGCGCACAGCATGGCGCAGCCGCCGATCGCGGCGATGAGCGCCTGCCCGTAGGTGCGTGCCTCGTTGTCCGCGTGCACCCCGTGGCGGGCCGAATAGGCGCTGAACATGCCGGTCGCGAACACCGCCGCGAATCCGAGCAGGCCCAGGATGCCGAGCTGGATCGCGATCAGCATCCACTCGTCGTCGAGGATGTAGTACCGCGGCAGGAAGGTGCCGAAGCCGAGCCCGACCCAGGGGGAATGGGTGACGAAATGGATGCCGGCGGCCAGCCCGTTCGAGCGCGATTGGGCACTCGAGTCGTTCGAGATGCCGGCGAACATCGAGAACATCGTGGAGAGCATGCCGGGGACGAGCACGCCGATGGCGGCGATCATTCCCACGGCGCCGATCAGGAACACCCTGCGCAGCCGGCTCGGGAGCGCCGGAATGACGAGGAGGACCGCGAGGGCCACGCCGACGAGCGCCGATCGTGAGACCGACACCGCAGCCGCAGCCGCCATCACGATCACTCCGCACCAGGCGAGTCGACGGCGCAGCGGGCTCAGAGCATGGTCCAGCGCGAGCGCGATGGCGAGAGGCAGGCAGGTGCACAGAACGGCCGCGTACTCCAGCGGGTGCGACGACGTGCCCGCCGCCCGCAGGAACGAATCGCGGCTCTGCACGCTCGCCACGTTTCCGGACATGCCGGGAATGACGATCATGTCGACGAACGCCCGGCCCGTGGCGAACTGGGCGAGCCCGAGTGCTCCGATGGCCGAGCCGAGCATCACCATGCGACCGATCAGGGCCCGGAGGCCGTCGAGCGTCGTGATGCCGTCGAGCGCGACGAGGGTGACCCCCGCCAACGACAGCAGGGTCTCCAGCGAGACCGTCGCCGGGCTGACCTGGTCGGCGGGCTGGCCGCGCAGCAGCGCGAAGGCATAGCTCACCAGCGCGACGACGAGAAAGCCGAACAGGGCGATCCGCAGGGGCTGATGCACGTGATGCGCCGGCGCGACGTTGCGGCTCAACTGATCGAGAAGCCACCAGAGCAGCAGCGCGAGCCCGAACAGCACGGACGGGCGGCCGAGGCTGTTCAATCCGTTGATGTACATCGACGAGGGAAGGGCGAGCAGCAGCACGGCGTACAGCGACAGCAGCGCGGTCGCGTCGAGCGGGCCGCGCTTCCCCGCGCCGACATGAGCCCGCGCGCGGACCGTCGTCAGCAGCTCGGAGTGCTCTTCCACGGTCCGACTCATGCCGAGGCGCGATCGACGAGCTCGGCGTCCTCCTCGGCGTCTTCCTCAGCGGCAGCCTCTCGAGCGTCGATCTCGTCGTCGAGGGATGCGGACTCGAGGCGCCTCGGGCCGGGCGTGCTGCGCTTCGGGTCGCGTGCCCCGCGGCGGGGACGCGACAGGATCAGCCCATCGATGAACGTCGCGAGGATGAGTGTTCCCACGAATCCGATTCCGCCGGCCGCCGCCGTAGCCATGAACTGCGACTTCGTCTTCGGCGTCGCGGTCGTGTCGACCGAGAGCTGAGATGCGGTGATCATCTGCGCTTGGGTGAGGTGCTCCTCCGACTGCAGCTTGGCGAGCGTCGCCGTGACGGCCTTGATGCCCCCGTCGAGGATCTCCCCCGACTGATCGGCCGACGGCGTCTCCACCGTGATCAGCAGCACGGGGCCGGAAGAAGACGTATCGCGCGAGACCGTCAGGGTCGTCTTCTCGTGGCCTTCGAGCACGGGGCCGAGCACGGACTGGGAGCTGGCGGCGGTGACCAGCACGTCGGCCGCCTGGCTCAGGCCGCCGATGTAGAGATAGGGGTTCGAGCCCTTCGGCATGGTGGCCTCCGCCGGGATCAGCAGCAGGTCCGCCGAGCGGGTGAAGGTCGGCTGAACGAGAGTGTGGGCCGCGATCACGAGGAACACGGTGGCCAACAGCCCAGGAACGGTCACATACCACCTGCGAAGGGTGGCGCGGATGACGGTGGTGATGTTCATGGGTCAGATTCCTTTCAGTGCAGGCCGCGCCCCTGCGACCACGGCGAGTTCTCGTCCGCGGCGGGCTCTGCGTTGCATCAGCGCGCTTGCGAGAGCATCTGTCCAGACCGCCAGCGCGCTGGCGACGATCAGGGCGGCGGCGCCGAATGCGCCGACCGCGATGAGTTCGGTTTTCCGGCCCGGCGCGACGTGCGCGGCGAGACCGGTCAGGGGCTGCTGCTGGGCGACCATGCGCTGCGCCGGCACGATGCCGCTCTGCGCTTGCATGCGGTCGCTGAGCGAGATCAGGTCGCCGACGACGCTCCGCGTGTTCGCGTCGACCCAGGCCTTCGTCGGGCCGACGACCTGGACGATGATCGACGGCTGGTCGAACTGGTTCACCCACTGGTTGCCGGAGTTGGCGAGCGAGACCTGGATCCCCTGTCGCACGCCGACCCCGTACAGCGGGGCCGTGGTGGTCGACAGCGGCTCCTGAGTGCGGCCCTCGTTGAACTGCTGGACGAGCGCCGATGCGAAGGTCGTGTACGGGGTCGGGTCCCCATACGGGTCCGTCGCCACGAATCTGCCGTTGCTCGGCAGCAGGGTGACGACCGCGTAGGACGCGTAGACGCCGGCATGCTTCACCTGCCAGTACAGGCAGGTTCCGGCCATGGCGAACACGGCGAGAACCACGTACCAGCGGCGCAGCATGATGCGCAGGGCCATGATGATGGTCATGCGTGCTCCTCCGCGACGGCGAGCGGCAGGGGCATCCGCTCGGCGCCCGGCAGTTCGCTCCAGCGCCCGCGACTCGTCAGCATCGCGGCGGCCGGCCTCAGCTCGGGGCGCCGGACCGCGCGCAGCAGATACCAGCTCGCCGTGATGGCGCGCATGCCCTCCGCCCAGGCCCGCGAATGGTGCTTGTCGGCGTAGCGCACCCGGTTGACGGCCATCAGCGCCTCGAGCGCCGGGGAGGTGCCGGATGCCTGCCGCTCGTGCACGACCACGGCACGCGGCTCGAAGACCGTGCGGAATCCGGCCGCGCGTGCGCGGCGTTGGAAATCCGTCTCCTCCCAGTAGAGGAAGAAGGTCTCGTCGTCCCACGCGCCGACGACGGCGTTGCAGGCGGCCGAGATGAGCAGCGCGGCGCCGCTCGCCCAGTCGACGGCACCGGGCCGCTCGTATGCGGTCGTGTCGCGGACGGTCATCGAGAGCGCCGCAGGCCGGCTCGCCCAGCGATCGCCGAAGAGCGTCTCGCCGAGGGCCCCGAGCAGGCTCGGCTCGCGGAACAGCCCGCGATACGGCCCACCCGCGGCGTCACGGATCGCCGGGGCGACGACGCCGACCCCCTCGCGGTCGAGGGAAGCCAGCATCCGCTCCAGCGCGTCCGGCGCCACCACGAGATCCGGATTCAGGATGGCGACCGCCTGCCCGTCGCGCACGAAGCCGCGGCCGACGTTGATGCCGCCCGAGTACCCGAGGTTCGCCCCCGTCGGCACGACGGTCACGCCGGCGAACGAGCGGGCCAGTGCGACCGAGGCATCCGCCGATCCGTTGTCGACGACGATCGCGTGCACGCCCACCGTGCTCGCCTCGAGCGACCGCAGCAGCGCGGGCAGCTCATCGGCGCTGTTGTAGGCGACGATGACGGCCGCGATCGGGGCCTCTGCGTCCTCAGCGAGAAGAGTCATCGCGCTCCCACCCCCGCTTCGCACCGAGCGACGCGCGTGAAGCCCGCGCGAGCAGCGCGACCGCGAGATAGACCGCGGCGTCGAAGGCGGTGGCCGGCCCGCGCACCGAGCGTGCGATGCCTGACAGTGTTCCCCCGGTCGTCGACGCGCTCCTTCCGGAGGGCCCGGCCGCCGCCGCCCCGCGCACTGCCCGCCGCGTCACCGCGAGCAGTGCCGCGAGGGTGCGCGGCGTCTGCACGATCACCGGCGCGCCTGTCACGATCGCCTTCTCGTCGGGGTCGAACAGCCGGTCTACCCACAGGTCGTCGCCGACCACCTCGGGGAACGACCCGAGCCGTTCGTGAGCCGCGTGCGACAGTGCGTAGATGCCCGCCCCCCACATCGCCTCGTGCAGCGAGGGCACGCGCGATCGGGCGCGGTAGTAGGCGCGCACGGGCCAGCTCGCCGAGCCGAGCTCGTACTCCGCGGTCGGGCGCGCGGCGAAGCCGTCGTTGAGGCTGAGCCACAGGGCGACGCCGCGCACGCTGCTCTCGTCGGCGACGATGTCGGCGTCGAGGTAGACGCGCGGCCACGCGCTGGCGCGCGCATCGCCGAGATTGAGTGCGTGCGGTTTCGAGGCGATCTCGGTCTCGATCACGATGACACCGGGTACGGATGCCGCGACCGCGGCCGTCTCGTCGTGGCATCCGTTGCACACCACGATGACCTCGAGCTCGCCCGCCGCAGCAGCCCTGGCCAGCGGCCGCAGCGTTCGCTCGATCACCGCGGCCTCGTTGTGGGCAGGGATGATGACGCTGGCGCTCGCCGGGCGGCGCTGCGCAGACCGCGGGTCGGCGATGGTCTGGGCGAGGCTCATGGTCAGCTCACCCGACTCCGCCGCACCGCGCGGTACGCGGCGGGACCCTCGACGAGGTACCGGCGGAACAGCCGCTTCGGCTCTTTCGCCAGCCGCCACGCCCACTCGAGCCCGTTGTCGGCGGCCCAGCGCGGCGCGCGCTCGACGCGCCCGGCGAGGAAGTCGACGACGGCGCCGAAGGCGAGCAGCACCTTCGCGCCCGTCAGCGCGCCGTAGTGGTCGATCCAGAGCTCCTGGCGCGGCTTCCCGAGGCACACCACGAGGATGTCGACGCCGACGTTGCGGATCTCCTCCGCGAGCGCGCACGAGTACGCGGCATCGGCCAGCTGCTCGCGCGAGGGCGTCCAGCAGCCGGCGAGCTCCAGCGCCGGGTATTCGGCGAGCAGCCGGCGGTTGAGCTCCTTCTCGGTCGACGGCAGGCCGCCGAGGAATCCGACGCTCGATCCGTCCCGCTCCGCCCGTGCGAGCAGGGCGCCGATCAGATCCGAGCCGGCGAGCCGTGGCCACCGGTGCGCGGTGAGCCGACGGGCCTGCTCGACGAGCGGCGCGCCGTCGGCGAGGTTGAGCCACTCGATGTCGCCGACGGGCCCGGAGCGCAGACCGAAGTCGCCGTAGAGCGACGAGCCGTCGCCGAAGTGGTGGATGTGGTCGAGGTTGATCGAGACGACGCCGAGGGGCAGCTCCGCCCCTCCGAGCGCGCGTCCTGCGATGAGCTCGACCGCCTGGTCGAACTCGAGCAGATCCACGGGCGCGCCGCCGAGTCTGATGCGCGAGGTTTCAAGGGTCATTGCGTGATCACCGCCGGGCTCCATGCGTGGGGAATGAGGAGGGAAGGGGAGCCGGAGCCGTCGGAGGCCGTCTCCCAGATGTCGTAGTCGCCGGGGGTGCCGGCACGCGGCAGCCCGTAGAGCAGCGTGGAGTCGTCGAGCCATTCGACCTGGTCGTCGATGTCCCGCTTGTCGGGCATCATCGTGACCTTGCCGGTGGCGAGGTCCATCACGGCGACGCTCCAGTAGGCGGTGCTCGTCTTCGAGATGTTGACCTTGAAGGCGACGCGGGTGCCGTCGGGCGACACCGACGGGCACTCCGCCGTCTCGTGCACCTCGGTGAGGGTGCGGGCCGACAGCGAGCCCCGCACAAGATAGGTGTTCCCGTCGGTCGCCGCCGTGGCGAAGAACGCGTCGTCGTCGCCGGGTACGAAGGTGACGCCCCAGATGTTGCGGTCGGCCGCCGTGTTCACCTTGCCGTCGAGGTACAGGGTGAACTGCTCGATGTTGCCGTAGTCGTGCCCGTCGGCGATCGAGTAGATGTCGGTCGCCGTCGAGAAGCCGACGGTCGCGTAGGCCGAGCCGGTCACGAACGAGGTGAAGGCGACGAGCTTGTCGTCGTGCGAGATGCGGGTGCGGCTCGGAAGCCCGGGCAGGCCCCACTTCTTGACGACATCGCCGGAGGCCCGGTCGAAGAGCGTCGCCGTGTAGGTCGTGACGACCCCGGCATCCGTCTGCAGGCAGGACTCGTATTTCTCGGTCTCGTAGACGCGATCGCAGACGAGGGACGTGACGGTGCGCGTGCCCTTGGGGTCGGAGAGCGGCACGGATGCCACGCGCCCGTAGTCCTCCCCGGGCGCCGTGTCGCGGAACACGATCCGCGGGCCGGCCGCGCCGGTCTTGGCATCAGCTTCATGCGTCGCCGCGACGCCGCTCGGCGCACTCTGCTGCTTCTGATACGCCGCGAACGCGACCATGCCGTACGACACGGCGCCGCCCAGGACCAGGGCGCAGGCGGTGATGACGGCGATCATTCTTCCCCGCGCGTTCACTCGTCGAACTCCGGGGACAGCTCCACCGAACGGTGCAGCACGCCGAGCATCGGGCGCAGCAGCACGAGCGAGGCGATGAGGGCGATGACGGCGAGGCCGGCGACGAGCTCCATGGCGTGCTGGCGCCCGAGCGCGAACCAGAGCACGCCGAAGCCGGTCGACGCGATCAGCCGCGCGATCGCAGTGACGGTCTGCGTCGCGGCGATGCCGCTCGCGGTGCTCTCCGGCGGCGTGAGCTGCGCGGTGAGCGCGGACAGCACGCCGTCGGTCGCGGCGTAGAAGGCGCCGAGCAGGGCGAGGCAGAGCAGGGTGATCGCGATGCCGCCGACGGGGATCGTCGTGACGAGGTAGCACACGAGCAGCGCCACATGCCCGAACAGGAACACCCGGCCGCGGCCGATGCGGTCGGCCCAGCGGCCGAGCGGGATCGCGAGCGCGAGGAAGACGACGTTCGTGCCGACGTAGAGCAGGGGGAACCATTCGGCCGCGAACGACGAGCGCGCCTGCAGCACGAGGTAGATGAACCCGTCGCCGACCGTGATGAGGCCGAGGGCGCCGGTCGCGACGAGCAGCCGGGGCATGCCGGGCAGGCGCAGGTCCTTCACGTTCCACAGCCGCCGTGCCGGCCGGCGGCCGGCCTCGCGGGCGGGATGGCCGTTGCGCACGATGACCCCGAGGATCAGCACGCCGATGATCGCGAACGCGAGCGACAGCACGAAGATCGCGCGGTAGCCGTTCGGCAGCACCCACAGGATCACGAAGGCGAGCAGCGGCCCGATCGCGGCGCCCACCGTGTCGAGCATGCGGTGGACCCCGAACGAGCGGCCCAGGTTGTCCGGCCTGCTCGAGGCGGTGATCAGCGCGTCGCGCGGAGCAGTGCGGATGCCCTTGCCGATGCGGTCGACCGCGACGACGGTCGCCACCGCCCCGAAGCCGGTGGCGAACAGCAGCCAGACGCGCGCGACGGCCGAGAGGCCGTAGCCGAGGAAGGCGACCCACTTCGGCTGGTCGCTGCGGTCGGCGGCCCAGCCGCCCCCGATGCGCACCACGGCGCTGACGCCCTGGTACAGGCCGTCGATGAAGCCGTAGGCGATCGTCGACATGCCCATCGCCGCGGTGATGTAGAGCGGCAGCACCGCCGACACCGACTCGCTGGAGATGTCGGTGAACATGCTGACGATGCCCATCGCGATGACGGTCGACGAGACGCGGGTGGCGACGCGGCCCTTCTGCGCGGGGTCTGCCTTCGCCCCTCTGTCGGAAAGGGTGATGTACACGGTTGTTCTCCTGGGTCGGGGTCAGGGGTGTGGTTCAGGCGCCCGTGCGGAGTACGCCGAAGATGAGGTAGTTGCTGCCCTTGCCATGGGCGCTGACCGTCAGGGTCACGGTGGTCGCGCCCTTGCTGAAGCCGATGGCGGTCGATCCGCCGACGGCGGGCAGGGGCTTCCCGGTCATCCCGAGCGAGGTCAGCACGCCCTGGTAGAACGCGATGGTGTCGGCCGGCTTGCTGCTCGTGGTCGCGTCGATCACCAGCTGGGTCGTGCCCTGAGCGCTCGTGACCGACTTCGAGGTGACCTTGGAGTTCGGGGCGACTACGAGGTCGGCGGCCTTGATCGAGGCCGGCGGCGCCGTGGGGTGCAGGCGGTACGGGGTCGGCGTCGCCGTCGGGATCTGCTCGGAGCCGCCGTGGCCGACGCCGTCGATCAGCGAGTCGTCCTGCTTGGGCGACGACTTCGACGACGGTTTCGACGCCCCCGGGGTCGGAGGCTGGTGAGAGGTGCCCCCTGCTCCGTCGGCGCGCGGCGTCGGCACGCCGCCGAGCACGCTCTGGGCGACGCTGTGCCCGGACTTCGTCGGAAGGAACGACACGACGATCCCCGCGGCGACGATGACGGCTGCCGCGGCGACGGCTGCGATCACGATGCGGCGCAGCTTCATGACTCCTCCACCCGGCTCAGGGCGCCGTCCGCCTCGCGGTACAGCTCGCCCGTCTCCGGGCACCGCCAGATGCCGTCGTCCTGCTGCGCGAGCTTGACGCCGGCGCGCCCCACCCAGCCGACCTGCTTCGCGGGCACGCCTGCGACGAGCGCGAAGTCGGGCACGTCGTGGGTCACGACCGACCCGGCCGCGACCATGGCCCAGCGGCCGATCGTCACGGGCGCGATGCAGACGGCGCGCGCGCCGACGGCCGCGCCGCGGCGCACGATGACGCCGACCATGTTCCAGTCGTCGTCGGTCTTGAGCGTTCCGTCGATCGTGATCGCGCGCGGGTGCAGGTCGTTGGTCAGCACGGCGCCGGGGCCGATGAACACGCCGTCCTCGAGCAGCGCGGGCTCATACACGAGCGCGTAGTTCTGCAGCTTGCAGTTCTGGCCCACGATGACGCTCGGCCCGACGTAGGCGCCGCGACCGAGCACGCAGTGCGAGCCGATGTGGGCGTGCTCGCGCACCTGTGCGAGGTGCCACACGACGGTGCCGTCGCCGATGGTCGCACTCCGGTCGACATCGGCGGTCGCCTGGATGCGCGGGGCGGCGGGGTTCGCGGCGGGCTCGGCAGAGATAGACATCAGTAGGCTCCGACGGGGCTGAGCAGCACACGCACGGTGCGCCACAGGATCATCAGGTCGCCGGCGAGCGACCAGTTCTCGACGTAGTAGAGGTCGAGGCGCACGCTCTGGTCCCAGCTCAGGTCGCTGCGGCCGCTGATCTGCCACAGGCCGGTGAGGCCGGGCTTGATGTACAGCCGGCGGTGCACGGGGTTCTCGTACTCGGCGACCTCGGCGGGCAGCGGCGGACGGGGCCCGACGAGGCTCATCTCGCCGATCAGGATGTTCCAGAACTGCGGGAACTCATCGATCGAGTACTTCCGCAGCAGCCGCCCGACCCTCGTCACCCGAGGGTCGTCCTTGAGCTTGAAGAGCATGCCGTTGCCGTCGTCGGACTCCGCGCGCAGCGCGGCGAGCCTGGCCTCGGCATCCGTCACCATCGACCGGAACTTGACCATGCGGAACAGCGAGCCGTCCTTGCCGACGCGGGTCTGCCGGAAGAAGACGGGCCCGCGGTCGTCCAGCTTGATCAGCACGGCGACGGCGGCGAAGACGGGGGAGAGAAGGATGAGAGCGGATGCCGCGCCGACGACGTCCACGAAGCGCTTCAGCACATGCTTGCCGCCCTCGAAGCGCGGGATGTCCACATGGATCAGCGGCAGCCCCTGCACCGGCGTGAAGCGCACGCGCGGCCCGGCGACGTCGACGAGGCGGGATGCCAGCACGAGGTCGGCGCCGCAGCCCTCGAGGCTCCAGCCGAGGTTGCGCACGAACTCGCCGTCGTCGTGGGGCTGGCTCGCGACGATCACGGCGTCGACCTCGGCGGCCGCGGCGGCTGCGGCCACGTTCGCGTAGCCGGAGAGCACCGGGACCTGGCTGCCGCCCTCGCGCAGGTACGGGTCGCCGAGTTCGGCGACGGCCGCGCCGACCACGTTGTAGGCGGGGCCGCCGGATTCCTGGATCTGGCGCATGACGTAGCGGACGTCGTCTCGCGAGCCGACCACGAGCGCGCGTCGCAGGTAGCGGCGCTCCTTGCCGCGGGCGACGAGCCAGTTGCGCCAGCCCCAGCGCGTCAGCGCCAGGCCGACGACGCCGATGGGGAACGCGGCGGCATATGCGCGGCCGAGGTGGGCGCCGATGACGAGGTCGGCGATGCCGAGCGCCCCGAACACGATCAGGCTGCCGGTCAGCAGGTTCTTGTATTCGGCGGCTCCGACGCCGAGCTGACGCCGGTCGCGGCATCCGATGACTCCGAGCATCAGATACCAGCAGAGGCCGACGACCGCGCAGACGGCGGCTTCGAAGGCGATCGTGCTGCGGGCGCCGGCGCCGTTGTCGGCGACGCGCAGCACGAAGGTGATCCCCATCGCGAGGGCGATGACCGCGGAATCGCTGAACCGCAGTCGGGAGAGGTAGCGCCGGGACAGGCGCGCTTCAGGGGAGCGCCGTGCCTCAGCGCGGGGGGAGGTGGGGGTTGAGACCGCCCTCGCGATGGGAAGTAGGGATTGTGCGTCGGTAGTCATCGTCTCGGCTCGGGTGTGAGAATTTCTCGACTACCGAAACGGTAACTGCTAGTGAGACTTCCTCACGTCCCCCAGTGTGAGGGGTGAGGAATATTCACCTATCTTAACGACGAACCCGCGCCCCCGAGATCGGGCGGCGCGGGCTCGCTCTGTGCGCTGAACTCAGAAGTTGATCATGTGACCCGTCAGGCCGTGGAAGGCCTCCTGCAGCGCCTCGGAGAGCGTGGGGTGGGTGTGCACGTTGCGGGCCAGCTCGTAGGCGCCGAGGTCCCACTTCTGCGCGAGCGTCAGCTCGGGGAGGAGCTCGGAGACGTCGGGGCCGATCATGTGCGCGCCGAGCAGCTCGAGGTGCTCTTTGTCGGCGATGACCTTGACGAAGCCGGTCGGGTCGGCGAGGCCGTGGGCCTTGCCGTTCGCGGTGAAGGGGAACTGGGCGACGACCACGTCGTGGCCTTCCGCCTTCGCCTGCTCTTCGGTGAGGCCGAAGGAGGCGACCTGCGGCTGGCAGAACGTGGCGCGCGGCATCATGCGGTAATCGCCGAGCGTCATGGTCTCTGCGCCGCCGATCGTCTCGGCGGCCACGACGCCCTGCGCCTCGGCCACGTGGGCGAGCTGCAGCTTGGCGGTGACGTCGCCGATGGCGTAGATGTGCGGCACGTTGGTGCGCATGTGGTCGTCGATCGCGATGGCGCCGCGATCGGTGAGCTGGACGCCGGTCGACTCGAGGCCGTAGCCGGTGACGTTCGGCGCGAAGCCGATCGACATGAGCACCTTGTCGGCCGTGATGGAGCCGGCCGCGCCGTCCTTGTTGCCGACGTAGCTCACGGTCACGCCGGCGTCGCCGTTGTCGACGACGGACTCGACCTTGGTGTCGACCAGAATGGTGACGCCGAGCTTCTTGTACTGCTTCTGGATCTCCTTCGAGACGTCAGGGTCCTCATTGGGCAGCGCGCGCGGCAGGAACTCGATGATCGTGACGTCGACGCCGTAGTTCTTGAGGACGTAGCCGAACTCCATGCCGATGGCGCCGGCGCCGACGATGACGATCGACTTCGGCAGTTCGCGGGTCATGATCTGCGACTCGTAGGTCACGACATTGTCCGAGAGCTGCACACCGGGCAGCAGGCGCACGGTCGAGCCGGTGGAGATGATGGCGTTGTTGAACGAGACGATCTCGGTCGAGCCGTCGGACTTCGCGACCTCGATGGTGTTCGCGTCGAGGAAGCGGCCACGGCCGTCGAACTCGGTGATGTCGTTCTTCTTCATCAGGAAGTGCACGCCCTTGACGCGGCCCTCGGCGACCGCGCGGCTGCGGTCGAACGCGGCACCGTAGTCGAACGTCACCTCGCCGCTGATGCCGAAGGTCTTGGCGTCGTTGTGGAAGATGTGGGCGAGCTCGGCGTTGCGCAGCAGCGCCTTCGAGGGGATGCAGCCCACGTTGAGGCACACGCCGCCCCAGTACTTCTCTTCGATGATGGCGGTCTTGAGACCGAGCTGAGCGGCGCGGATGGCGGCGACATAGCCGCCGGGGCCCGCACCGAGGACAACGACGTCAAAGTGTGCACTCACGTCCCCAAACCTATTCCTGTGTGGCGGATGCCGCTAAATCTCGCCATATCCTCCGGTCGGACACCCAGGCTGGACCCCCCCGGAATGGGAACTGTGCAGTGGTAGTCGAGAAATGCTCGAATATGAGCCGTGTCTGAAACAGAGCTCGCCGTTGCCGGCCGTGTCGACGATTCCGCCGTGGGTGAGAGCGCCCCCGTGCTGCTGATCAAGGCGAAGGGCGGTTTCGGCAATCGCATCCTTGCCGCGACCACGGGCATCATCCTGGCCGAGCTCACCGGCCGTACTGCTGTCATCGACTGGCGGGAAGGGGGCTACGCCGCCCCCGGCGTGAACGCCTACCCGCTGCTGTTCGAGGATCCTGTCGGGGTCCCGATCTCTGCGTTCGACGACCGCGTCGACGTCACGCCGGCGCTCTGGTCGGGGCGCGTCGGCGAATCCGTGTGGGATCTGATGGAGGAGCGGGATCCGAAAGACCACACGAGCCCCTTCGCCTATCGGCGCTACTCGCTCGACCTCGCCCGCCCTGCGGCGCCGAACAAGCTCGCCGTGTTCTGGTCCTATCTGCCGAAGACCGCGCGCATCACCGCCCAGGTGCGGCGCACCCCGCGCTTCCGCGGCATGACCCTCGACGACGTCACGCGTCGCGCCCTCGACCGCTACTTCCGCCCCAACCCGCGGGTGCGGGCCGAGGTCGACCGCGTCTTCACCGGCCGCGAGCACCCGATCATCGGCGTCCACATCCGCTACACCGACCGCAAGGTCTCGCTCGGACGCATCTTCCGGGAGGTGACGAGGCTGCGGAAGCGGATGCCTGAGGCGGCCATCTTCCTGGCGACCGACAACGCGCGGGTGCAGGCCGAGTTCTGCGCACGCTTCGACGATGTGTTCGTCATCGACAAGGCGCTCGGCGACGACGAGAACTCGCTTCACGAGAAGGTCGTGCTCGACGACCAGCTCCGCGAGGCCGAGAACGCGCTCATCGACATGTGGTCGCTCGCGCGATGCGACTGG
Source organism: Gryllotalpicola koreensis (assembly GCF_039538185.1). NCBI lineage: Bacteria > Bacillati > Actinomycetota > Actinomycetes > Micrococcales > Microbacteriaceae > Gryllotalpicola > Gryllotalpicola koreensis. Next base: position 32,294 of record NZ_BAABBW010000001.1, on the reverse strand, counting down.
CTCGTGCACTCCCGCCACTCCACGTTCTCGGTCGCGGCGGCGCAGATCGGAGGCATCCCGACCTCCCGCCAGCGCGACGTGGACCGCTGGAACGCGCGCGTCGTGCTCAAGCGCTGGTTCCAACGCTGGGCGTGACGCTCGACCGCCCCTCCGTCGAGCGCGTCGCTGACCCGCGGAGCGCCTATGCGGTCGTGGTCGTCGCGGCAGGCATCCGGATGCCGCTCGCCGCCTCCCATGCGCCCGCGGCGATGTTGTAATCCACCAGGAACTCCAGCGCGCTCCGCGAGGCGGAGTCGGCGAGTGCGAGCAGGGTCTCGCGCGTGCGCCCGTCGGCCAGCTCGGCGGCGTCGCGCGCGTGGCCGGCGATGTCGAAGTCGGGCTCGCGCAGCCGCTCGCGGAAGAAGGTGTGGGCGTCGACGGCCCGGCCCAGGCAGCCCAGGGCGTCGCGGTCGGCGTCGCCCAGTGCGGGGCGCGCCTGCGCCGCCGTGGCGCTCGACGGAAGGTCGGCGAGGGCGGCGAGGGTGAGTGCGGTGGCGATCGCGCCTGCCAGCAGGAATCCTCGCGTGTACAACATGTATTTATGTTATGCGGAAGCCGGCCGTGCTTTCTGAGAGGACGCCCAGTGCGCCGTTCCATAAGCTGACTGCGTGCCCCTCCAGATCCGCAGAGCCGCCGTCTCGGATGTCGAGCGTGTCGCCGAGCTCGCCGCGCGCACCTTCCCGCTCGCATGCCCGCCCGATGCGCCGGAATCCGATATTTCCGCCTTCATCGCCGCGCAGCTGACCGCAGAGCGGTTCGCTGAGTACGTGACGGATGCCGACCGCATCGTGCTCATCGCCGACGACGGCACCGGTCTCTCCGGCTATGCGATGCTCGTCTTCGGCGAGCCCTACGACCCCGAGGTCGCCGTGCAGCTCGCGCGACGGCCCACCGCCGAGCTCAGCAAGATCTACGTCGCGCCCGAGCATCACGGCGCGGGCGTCGCGGCCGCGCTCATGGCGGCGGCGATCGACGCGGCGGCAGAGCGCGGGGCGGCATCCGTCTGGCTCGGCACCCATCAGGAGAACCTGCGCGCCCAGCGCTTCTACGAGAAGAGCGGCTTCGCGCGCGTCGGCGTGAAGCGCTTCCATCTCGGCGACCGCTGGGAGGACGACTACGTCTTCGAGCGCCGTGTTGAGCCGGCGCTCGCGCCGACGGCAGGGACGCAGCTGTGACGGCCGAGCCGTCGCGCGTCTATGACGCGGTGCTCGCGCGCCGCTCGTACTCCAAGGTCACCCCCGAGACGCCGGACACTGCCGAGATCGAGCGCCTGCTCGAGGCCGCGGCGACCGCGGCCGACCATGCCGGCCTCGCGCCGTGGCGTGTCATCGAGCTGCGCGGCGCAGCGCGCGAGCGGCTGGGGGACGCCTTCGCCCGGGTGGCGATGGAGGGCGGGGCGGATGCCGACGCCGCAGAATCCCAGCGCCGCAAGCCGCTGCGCGCCGAACTGCTGCTCGCCGTCGTCGTGAGCTATCGCGAGAGCCCGAAGGTCGAGCGGTGGGAGCAGGAGGCCGCCGCCGCGGGTGTCGCGCACCTGCTCACACTGCTGCTCGACGACGCCGGCTGGGGTGCGATGTGGCGCAGCGGGCAGGCCACCCGCAGCGCGCCGGTCGCGGCGGTGCACGGCCTCGGCGTCGACGAGGCGCTGCTGGGCTGGATCTACGTCGGCGGCCGGCCCGATGGCATCCGCCGCGAGCGGCACGCCACCGTTGACCTGGCCGAGCACCATTCCGTCCTGGAATGAGCGCACGGAGTGAGCGGATGCCCCACGATGCGCACATTGCAGGGAGGATGGAGTCATGGCCACAGTTGAACTGACCAAGGACACCTTCGAGAGCACCGTGCTGGGCGACGGCATCGTGCTGGTCGACGTCTGGGCCGATTGGTGCGGCCCGTGCAAGATGTTCGCTCCGATCTTCGACCAGAGCTCTGAGGAGAACGGCGACATCGTCTTCGGCAAGCTCGACAGCGATGCAGAGCCGGAGCTCTCCGGTGCTCTGGGAATCCAGGCGATCCCGACGCTGATGGTCTTCCGCGATGGCATCGGCCTCTTCCAGCAGGCGGGCGCGCTGCCGAAGCCGGCGCTCGACGACCTGATCGCGCAGGCGCGCGCACTCGACATGGACGAGGTGCGCGCGCAGCTTGCCGCTCAGGAGCAGGTCGAGCAGGCCGCGTCGTCAGAGCCCTCCGGGCAGACCGAGAGGTGAGACCGACCGGTGTCGCGTTCTTCGACGTCGACGAGACCCTGCTGTCGGTCCGCACCCTCGAGTCATTCCTGCTCTACTACCTAAAGCTGGTCCCCACGATGATCTCGCCCGAGCGGCTGCGTGAGCTCGCCGGCCAGGTCGTGACGCTCGAGCGCAGCGAGTTCAACCGCCTCTACTACGGCGTCTGGGCGGGGCAGCCGGTCGAGCAGGTGCGCGAGGCGGGGCGGGCCTGGTTCGCGGAGAACCGCGAGCGCCCCGGGTTCTACCGCCCGAATGTGCTCGAGCGACTGCGGGCGCATCAGCAAGACGGCGCGCACGTCGTTCTCGTCTCCGGCTCCTTCGCGCCGCCGCTCGAGCCCCTCGCTGCCGAGCTCGGTGTCGATGCGCTGTACTGCACCGAGCTCGAGGTCGGGGCGGACGGCCGCTACACCGGCGTGATCAGCGCCGCGATGATCGGCGACGACAAGCGCACGGCCGTCGGCGAGTACCTCGCGGGGCCCGGCGAGGGAGCGCGCAGCTGGGGCTACGGCGATCACGCCAGTGACCTTCCGCTGCTCGAACGGGTCGAGTCGGCCGTCGTCGTCGGATCGGACCCGGCGATGCTCGAGCTGGCCGGCGAACGCGGCTGGCCGGTCCTGCCGGTCGACGAGCCGCTCGCGCCGCGCGCCTGAACGGCTCCGCGCGGCGCTAGCGTTGAGGGCATCGCACACCTTCTCCCTACCCGAAGGAGACCGCATGCCCTCCATCTCGCGCGCCCTGCACGACTTCCTGGCCGGCGCAGATCTGACCGTCGAGGACGCGCTCACGCGTCACGTCACCGACGACTACCGTCAGAGCACCGACGGACAGTGGATCGACCGCGCCCAGTTCGCCGCGCAGCTCACCCAGCTGCGTGGCTTCGTGCAGTCGGTCGACATCGAGGTGAAGAGCGAGCTCACCCAGGGCTCGTCCTATGCGGAGCGGCATGTCATCACCGTGACGGGCCGCGACGGCTCGACCGGTCGCCAGGAGGTCTATCTCTTCGGCGAGCTCGCGTCGGACGGCCGCTTCGCCTGGCTGGAGGAACTCACCCGCTCGCTGCCTGCGGCCTGAGTCTCGGCGCTGCGCGCTGCGCGCAGACGCTCGTCGACGAACGCGCGCAGCTCGCGCGGGCGGAACGGCTTCCGCATGTAGACGTCGGCGCCGGCCGCGAGGCTCTCGGACTCGTCGGCGTCGGCGACGTGTGCGCTCAGCACGATGATGGCGGCGTCGCTGATCTCGCGGATGCGCCGCGTGGTCTCGAAGCCGTCGATGCCCGGCATCCGAATGTCCACCGTGATGATCGCGGGGGCGTGCGCGCGCACCGCCTCGATGCCGTCGGCGCCGTTCGCCGCCTCGATGACGTTCAGCCCTGCGCGCTGCAGGACGGCGTGGATGAGTGACCGGATGCCGTCGTCGTCTTCAATGACCACGGCGCTCCGGAGCGCATGCCGATCCATCGGCCCCCCTTCGTCACCCCACCCTGTGTGCGTCTCACGCTAGACGTACGTCTGCGAGATGCAAAAACTGGGGTATACCCCAAACCGTGGGGGCGACACGGGCCCGAGCGATTCAGTACTCGGCGGATGCCGCGCCGAGGCGCTTCACCAGCTCTGCACCGTCGGCGACGCCGAGGCCGGGCAGAAAGAGCGCCCAGTAGCGCTCGATGCGCTCGTAGATGTCCTGGGCACGGCTCTGGCTGTGCGCGACGAGCTGCACGCCCGTGAACGCCTCGACGAGCACCTCGGCCGCGTCTCCGAGATCGACGTTCGCCGGGATCTGACCCAGCTCGCGTCCTTCTTCGAGCAGTTTGTGCGTGAGGCCGGTCCACCAGACGTATGGCGGCGGCAGCTTGACATCCCGCAGGCCGGCATCGTGCTGCAGGCGGATGCCGGCGCGCACGAGCACGTCGTCGCGGAAACGCGTCGCGACCACGAAGGAGAGCAGGATCATCGCCTCGAGCCCGACGTAGCCGTCGGCGCGGACGGCGGCGTGGACCCCCTCCCACTGCGTGAAGTGGTATTCGGCGACCTCGTGCGCGAGCGACGCCTTCGACGAGAAGTGGTAGCTCATCGCACCCTTGGTGCGCCCGAGACGCGCGGCGATACTCGAGAGGGACGCACCGGCATAGCCGGCCTCGTCGAATTCCGCGGCGGCGGCTCTGATAATTTCATCCCGGCGCGCACTGGCCCGCTGCTGAGTCATCGTCTCCACAGCATATGGGACCGCTTGCCCTCTGCCCGGTTGCGCCATTGCTACGCTTCGATTTCATGGGAGCGGCTACGGGCGAATATGCCGTCGTCATTGAGGACGACGACGGCATCCGCGAGCTCATCGCGACGGTCCTCGAGCAGATCGGCCTGCAGGTGGTCGCGGCATCGAGCGGCGTCGAGGGCGTCGCCAAGGTGAGCGAGCACCGGCCGATCCTGGTGACCATCGACGTCAACATGCCCGGGATCGACGGCTTCGAGACGGCGAAGCGGATCCGCGCGATCAGTGCGGCGTACATCATCATGCTCACGGCCCGCGATGAGGAGATCGACGCGCTGCAGGGGCTCGGCGCGGGCGCCGACGACTACGTGCTCAAGCCGTTCCGGCCGCGTGAGCTGCGGGCGCGCGCCGAGGCGATGCTGCGGCGGCCCCGGGTGCTCGATGCGCACCCGGGGGCAGGGGCGGATGCCGCAGCCGGCGGTGCGCACGCTGTGACCGGCCCGGTCGAGACGTCGCAGGCGCCGGCTGCCGGCGCTCGGCGGCAGCTGCGGCACAACGGAGTCGTGCTGGACCCCGACGCGCACATCGTCAAGCGCGACGGCCGTGAGCTGGACCTCACGTACAGCGAGTTCGAGCTGCTGCACGCGCTGCTGCAGTCGGGGCGCACGGTGCGCAGCAAGGACGAGCTTGCGCGGCTGCTGCGCGGCGACGACTACGTGGTGAATCCGTACGTCGGTGATGCCGATCGCCGGGGCGTCGAGGTGCACATCGGGAACCTCCGGAAGAAGCTCGCCGACAGTGCCTCATCGCCGTATCTGATCGAGACCGTGCGAGGGGTCGGCTACCGCCTGGCAGCCCCGCGGGACTGACAGTTCTGCCCTCCAGGTGCGAATGCCCCCAGTTTTCGGGGTAGCTGGAGTGCTCTTGGGCGCATTCTCGGTGTGGAGACACCCGCGTTCGCCCGGTAGCCTAGATGGACGCACAGCATCGACCTGCGACGTGACTCGCGAGGGGTCCTGTGCGCCGAGAGTCCGCATTCGGGTTGAGGGCTACTCGGTATTTAGGGGGAGGGGCGCCTTCAATCGGGTTGAAGGCGCCCCAAACAGTTTGTGGGCTTGGCAGTTTGAGGGCTTGGGTGCCGCCACGAGGGCGTCTGCGATACAGTCTGCCGTCGGCGCCAGCGGTGTCGGCGCTGGGATTCCTCAAGAGTTGCTCAGGTCGTCCGAAAGAGGAGGCGCGGGATGTCGAAGGAGACGATCTCGGTGGTGGTCCTCGCGGCGGACAGCGTCTGTGCGGCGGCGGCGCGCGATGCGTTGACCGCGGTCGGGATCGACGACGTCGCGGTCGAGATCGGCGCGGCGCCGCATGAGCGGCGTGCGGCCCTGTTCGTCGTCGAGAGCACGGACGATCTGCCGATGGATGCGGTCGCGTCGTCACCTGAGCACGACTACATCCTGCTCGAGGACGTCCCGGACGAGCTCGCTGTGCGGGTCGAACTGCTGCGGAAGCGCGCGGCATGGCGCGCCGCCAGGCGGGATGCCGCGGAGAAGCTGCGCGCGGAGACGATGCGGCTCACGTGGGCGGTGCACTCCGCCCCGTCCCTCGACGAGCTCGCCGAGACCGCGACGAGGGGAGTCGTCGAGCTCTTCGGCGCTCACGACGCCGTGCTCGTGATCCCCGGCGGGGCGGGCCTCGAAGACGGCGCGTTCCCGCCTGTGAGCTGGCGCGCCCGCGAGGCGTGCGCCCCAGCGTTCGCCCGACTCGTCGAGCCGCTGCTGGCGAGCGACGCCGGCCGGGGCGACCAGCGCTGGCCGGACGCTGCGCTCGCCGACCAGGAGCGCATCGAGGTGCTACGGCGCGAGCGGGCGCCAGAGCTGTTCGACTCCGTGTTCGGTGGCAGCGAGGGCGGCGGCTCCATCAGCGTCGTGCCCGTGGACTGCGACGACGACATCTCAGGGGTGCTGCTCGTCGCCGATCCGGAGTCGCGGCCGCGGCGCACCGCGTATGAGCGCGCCCTGCTCGCCTACTTCGGCGTGCAGATCGGCCGCGCCTCCTCCGAGCTCTGGCTGCGGGACCGCGAGCGCGATGTGCGCGACCGCCTGCGCGAGACGTCGGCGGAGCTGCAGCGGCTGCTCGACGAGATGGACGAGCTCGGCGTCGTCATCCGATCGATCGCTGACGCCGTCAACGTCGGTGTCCTCTTCTACGACACCGACAACCGCCCGAAGCTGCACAATCACATGGTCGACGAGATGCTCGCCCTCACCGGCTTCGACCCGAGGACGGGGCTCAGCACGCACGTCTACGCCTCTGACCGGCGCACGCGCGTGAAGCAGGACAAGAACATCATCTCCGAGACGCTCGAGGGTGATCAGCGCGGTCTCATCTACTGGATCGGCGACCCGGAGGGGGAGCAGCGCGCGATCGTGACGGAGGCGCACAGCATCACGCGGCCGGGTGGGGAGAACCTCGGCTCTGCCGTGGTCACCTACGACGTCACCGATCTCGCCAATGCCATCGAGATCCGCGAGGAATACCTCGCGACCGTCTCGCACGAGCTGCGCACGCCGCTCACCTCGATCGTCGGCTACGTCGACCTCATCGACGACGGCTACGACGTCGACGGGCTGGGCTTCGGCAAGGAGTTCCGCACGATCCAGCGCAGCGCGGAGCAGATGCTGGCCCTCATCCGCGACCTGCTCAGCACGAGCTCCCACGAGCTCGCCCTGCGCATCGAGCCGACGGACGTCTCGGCGCTGCTCGCCCAGTCGGTGTCCGCCTTCCGCCCCGTCCTCGCGCAGTCGCGTCTGGGGCTGCGGCTCGCGGCACCCGAGGGCACCGTGCTCGCGCACGTCGATGCCGGCCGGCTCAAGCAGGTCGTCGACAATCTGATCTCGAATGCCATCAAGTACACGCCGGAGGGCGGGGGCATCACCGTGACGCTCGACCGCGACGAGGCGTCCGTCGTCATCGCCGTCTCCGACAACGGCCGAGGGATCAGCAAGACCGATCAGGTGAGGCTCTTCGACCGCTTCTTCCGCACGCGCGAGGCACGCGAGGCGGCGATCCAGGGGGTGGGGATCGGGCTGACGATCGTCAAGGCGATCGTCGACGCGCACGGCGGAACCATCTCGGTGTCGAGCGAGCCGGGTCGGGGCTCCACCTTCACGGTACGGCTGCCTTTGCGACCGGATGCCACGCCGCTGCCGACTCTGCCGATGCAACCCTGATTGGGGTGGCCCTTAAAGGGTCCAAAGGCGTGACCTGCGCGTCGGCTCAAGATTACTGTTGAAGGACCTCGCCAGGCCGAACCCGCTCCGGCCTCACTGGTCGCGCAGCTCGTTCCCGTCATGCTGTCCTCGGCCTTCGCCGCGAGTCGGATTCCCATCGAAGGTGGTGCGTGACGTGGTTCTCATCGATCGCAGTGCCGCGCACCGCTCGACGCGGTCCGAGTCGCTCGTCTGGGCCATCGAGGCCGTCTCGCCGACGGATTGGCGGGCGGACGTCGAGATCCCGCGCAGCCACTGGCTGTGCCACCCGACTCCCGACCGGGTCCCGGTCACGCTGCTGGCCGAGGCATTCCGCCAGGCCGGCCTGGCGATCTGCGTCGCCGGCCTCGGCATGGGCCAGTCGATGCACTTCATCGTCTCGAGCATGACGGTGCGCGTCGAGCCCGAGAACCTGCGCTTCCCGCGCTTCGGAGCGCTCGAAGGGACGCTCGAAGTGCACTTCGCGGGGATCACGCAGCGCAAGGGCATCCCGCACGTGCTCGAGGTCGAATACAACCTGCCCGGCATCGCGTCCGGACGCGTCGACGCCCGTGTGCTCGTAGATCGCGACTACCGGGCGATCCGGCGCAACGCGGCCGAGCTCGACGCGTGCGTGCGCCCGTTCGGCGGCGACCTCATCGAGACGGTGGCGCGGTCGGGCGACCAGCTGGCGGCGCGGCTCGGGGTCGATGAATCCGACCCCTTCTTCTTCGACCACCCCGTCGACCATCTGCCCGGCATGCTGCTGCTGCACTCGGCCGCCGTCATGCACGAGCGCGAGCACGGTGCGCCCCCGCGCTTCCTGACCGTCTCGTTCCCCGCGTTCGGCGAACTGCGTGCCGACACCGACATCAGCGCGACGGTCACACCGCGCGGCATCGATGCCGCGTTCACGCAGGGCGGCCGGCTGATCGCCTCCGCTCTCACGGATGAGCACACGGGCGCCTGGCCCGAGTCGCTGGAGACAAAAGAACCGGGCCCGGCCGCTTCGAAGATCTCGACTGCGGACGGGCCCGGTGCCGACCCAGGACGTTCCGACCAACATCCCGTGCCGGGGCCGTGATTCCACTCGGGTTGGACACGCGCCTCTTCAGGGTTGAGGGCTGATCGCGTTGCAGGCGCGACCAACACCCATCCTGCCGAGCGACTAAGCGCCGAAAGCGCGGGAGAACCTCAAGATTTGCTCAAGTGATGCGCTGGTCGGCTGCTGACAAGGCCTGACCACGCCGCCGGCAGTGAGAGCGTGCACGCCTCCCGAACAGGGCACACTCAGCGGCCTTTCGGGTGAACGGCTGGGTGAAAGAGCCTGAGCCTCTCCATAGCCGGCTCACACCGCTCCCCAGAATTCACACTGGGTGGCCCGGATCTGCATCGTGGCCGTTCTCGCACTCGTGATCTTCGAACTCCTTGGGGGAGAGCATGCGCCGCAGTCCTCGATCATCTGCGCCGTCACACCGCGCCGCCGTGCGGCACCGAGGCCGGGCATCGGCCGTCGTCATCGCGATCCTCGCCACGGTCATGGCCTTCCTCGCCCCGACGCTTCCGGCTGACGCTGCGGGCAGCGGCGTGCTCGGCGTCGCCGTCGCCGCGGTCGACAGTGCGGGAGCACCGCTGACCAGCGTCTCCTCGAACGGCACGTACGTCGCAGGCGGTGGTGACGTGGCGATCGTGGGCTACCGGGTGACCTACTCGTGCAGTGCCGCCGCGTGCGCCGGTGCGAGCGTCGCCCTGACGCCGCCGCAGACCGACCCGCAGGGGTTCGGCAAGCAGCTGCTCGCCTACGACTCGTGGACCGCGCCGTTCACGGGCGCGACCATCGCGGGCACGGATGCCGCAGGCGAGACGATCTCGCTCGGCGACCTCGCGGCGGGGGCGTCCGGCTCCTTCACCGTCTACTACGCCATCCAGCCCGTCGCGCCGCACGGCACGACGATCGCCCCGGCGGAGTACTTCCCCGACGGCTTCCCGATCGCCACGACCGCCACGATCTCCTCCTCGACGGCCACGGCGAGCGTGAGCGCGAACTCGGCCCCCGTCGCATGGCACATCGCCGTGCCGAACCCCTCGATCGTGGAATCCGTCGCCGACACCGTCGCTCCGGATGTGAACGTCACCTACTCGGTGGGCATGGGCTCCGGCGCCTTCGTCTACGGCGGCTCCGGCCGCATTGTGGGCTCGTCCGCCGCGCAGGCCGCGGGCAGCTACGTGGTCGTCGACCAGCTGCCCGCCGAGGCCGTGTACGTCTCGAGCACCTACGGCGGCGTCTACGACGCGACGGCCCACACCGTGACCTGGACCGTCGGCTCCGCCGACGCACCCGACGTGAACGCCGCGGGCGGCTGGGGCCAGGCCGGCGGCACGTGGACCACTGCATCGCCGTACTACGGCCCCCACACCGTCACCGTGCAGTACCCGGCGTCCAATTTCCCCGAGGCGGATGCTGAGGGATGCAATTTCGAGGCATCCGTCAGCAATACGGTCACCGCGACGCTGACGTATCTCGACCCCGCGCACACCGTGAAGACCGTCTCGACCCCCGCGGGGCAGGGCGACACGCTCGTGCAGTGCTACGAGCCCTTCGGCCGCGCGACGATGAGCAAGAGCGCGAGCGGTGACGTCAACAGCGGCAGCGTCGGCGTCACGATGGACAACGTCCCGCCCGACACGACGGGCGTGATCTGCCCCTCGACGGGGGTGGACTCGTGGGGCCGCGCCTGCACGGCAGGGCAGCAGGTGCCCGCCTACGGCGAGCACGACCTGTACTGGAACGTGTCGACGCGCAACGCCGGCAACCAGCCGGGCGTCGCGACGGTGACCGACGACCAGCTCGACCTGCCCGGCGCGCCCGTTTACGAGATCTACAGCTCATCGACGACGCCCGCGCCGACGGTGAACTGGACCTATCAGTGCGGCACGGATGCGCCCGTCAGCGGCACGACCGTCTCTCGTGACGTCAAGCTCACGACCGCGCAGCGGAGCGCCGGATGCCGGTACACCGCCGCGACCGTCACCAGCGGCACCCTCGCACCGGGCAACCACTCGCCCGATGACACCAACGCCGGAACCGAGTTCTACGTGCGCTTCTACTACGCCGTCACCACCGCGGCGATCCCGTTGATCGGCACGCAGGTCACCAACACGGCGTCCGCCGTCATGAGCTACCCGGGCACCTCCCTGGCCGACGTCGATGCCGGCTCGGATTCCAAGACCATCCAGTTCCGCGCGTGGCCCACGGTCACGACGCTGCCGAGCTTCACGGCGAGCTTCCCCGCGGCGGCCGCCGTCGACGGGGGCGGGAACGCGGTGCCGGGGCGCGACGTCACCTTCTCGGTGACGGGCACCACCGCGAACGTCGATGCCGACGCCGGCATCACGCCCGAGTACGTCTTCATCGCGCCGGCCGGGTGGAGCATCGATGACGGCTCGGCGTCCTTCCCGGCGGGCAGCGTGCCCGCTGGCGCCCAGTTCAGCTACTCGACCGCCACGATCGGCGGTGTCGATCGCGAGCTGGTGACCGTCACCTGGCCGAGCGACGTGAGCTTCGGCGCCAACACGACGTGGCCCACGCTGAGCGTGAAGGCGCAGCCCACTTTTGCGGTCGCCGCGGGCACCACGAGTCAGGCGACGGCCTGGGTCGGCGACGCGCGCGACCAGTTCGACAACACGCAGGCGAGCTATGCCGGCGCCGTGCAGGACACGACGGATGCCGACGGCAACGGCCTGAGCAGCGACTGGTTCTCCAGCGCGAGCCAGGGAGTGCTCGTCTCGAGCGCCGACGGCCTCAGCGTCGTCAAGCAGATCTGCCAGCCCGACCCCACGGCCGCCGACGGCTGTGACTGGATCTCGAACCCCGGCGACACGGTCGCGGTCGCGCCGAACGCCGACGACATCACCTACCGGGTGATCCTGCAGGACACCGGGAACACGACGCTGTCCGGCGTGGTCGCCTACGACGTGCTGCCGTACCTCGGCGACACCGGAACGAGCGCGGGCACCGCGACGACGCCGCGCGGCTCGACCTTCGCGGAGACGCTGAGCGGCACGAGCAAGGTGTCGAGCAAGGTGCAGCTCGCCTATTCGGGCTCGACGAACCCGGCCCGCCCCGAGGTCGCCCCCGGCGCCCCCGGCGCCGTCGACGACTGGGGCACGACGGCAGCGGGCGCCCAGGCGATCCGCGCGACCGTGACCGGCACCCTGCAGCCCGGTGAGACCGTCAGCTTCACCTACGCGGCCACCGTCGCCGGTGTGACCGCGCTCGGCAGCCAGGCGTGCAACTCGGTCGCCGTCGCCAGCGACCAGACGCTCGCGGCCGAACCGCTGCCGGTGTGCGCCACCACGGCGCAGGCCGACCTCGCCATCACCATTCCGGCGCACCTGTCGCTGCAGTACGGACGCCCGGGCGTGCTGCCGTTCACCGTCTCGAACCTGCCGGGCGGCAACGCGCAGGCCTCGGGCAGTGTGACGATCAGCGTGCCGGCCGGCCTCACCGTGACCGACTTCGCCCCGAGCGGCTGGAGCTGCTCGACGAGCGACGATGACACGGCACCGCTCTCCGGCCCGGTCTCGCTGGACTGCCTTCCGGTGAACGCTGACGGAACCACGCGGCAGCTCGCGGCGGGAAGTCCGGACGCGCTCGACCTGCCCGTCGTCCCGGAGACGGAGTCCGGCCCGATCGCGGTGCTCGCGACCGTCACGGGGCCGCTCTTCGACCCCGACGGCGGCAACAACCTCACCACCGGCGAATGGAACATCGCCCCCGCGACGGCGGGCGTCGCCTTGACGAAGAGCGATGGCGTGAGCGCCGCCACGGCAGGGCAGCGGCTCAGCTACACCCTGACGGCGAGCAACCTGCTCGTGGGTGAGGCGGTCTCAGGCGCGGTCGTCACCGACACCCTGCCGGACTCGCTCGTCTTCGTGTCGGCCAGCGGCGACGGCGCACTCAGCGGCGTCGCGGCCGGCCAGGCCGGCGGCACGGTGAGCTGGACGCTGCCCACGCTCGCCGCGGCGGGCCAGGCGACCACGGCCGGCGGCGAGCCGAGCGGCGCGGCCGGAAGCACCGTCGAGCTCACGCTGACCGTCAGGGTCGCGCCGAGCGCCACGGGTGACGTGGTGAACACCGCGCGGCTCGACGCGCCGGACCCGGCCGAGCCGCGCGCCCGCCTCACGGCGACCGCGGACGACACCGATCAGCTGCGCGCCCTGTCGATCACGAAGACCTCTGACGTCTCGGCCTTCGGCGTGACGGTGGGCGACACCATCACCTACACCGTGACCGAGCGGAACAGGGGCGACGCCGACTTCACGACGAGCTCGCCCGCGGCGATCGTGGACGACCTGAGCGGTGTGCTCGGCCAGGCATCCTTCATCCCGGGCTCTGCGACGATCGCGATCGACGGGGGCGCCCCTGCCGCGGTGGCCGACCCGAGCGGCACGGCCCTGCGCTGGAGCGGCGCCCTGGCCGCGGGGTCCACGGCGGTGCTCAGCTATCGCGTCGTCGTCACGAGCGGCGCCGTCCCGGTTGCCAACGCGGCGTACATCGAGGACCCGACGAGCTGCGTGAACGGCGCGGACGCCAACGGGCTGCCGTGTGCGACCACAACGGATGCCTTCGGCCCGGCTCTCACGATCCTGAAGACCGCGACGCTCGCCGATGAGAACGGCAACGGAACGGCGGACACCGGCGAGTCGATCTCGTACCGCTTCGTCGTGACCAACACGGGCGGCGCGACCGCGCACGACGTGACGGTGCACGACCCGAAGGTGACCGGCGTCAGCCCGGCCTCGGCGGTCGTCGAGCCCGGGGAATCCGTCGCCTTCACGTCATCGGCCTACCTTGTGACGCAGGCCGACGTCGATGCCGAGGCGCCGATCAGCAACACCGCCTATGCGACGGGCCTGAGCCCGCTCGATCTGCCGACGACGAGCCCGGACTCGACTGCCACGACGCCCGTCACCGCCGCCGCACCCGCGCTGGCGCTGGTGAAATCCGGCGACCTGGACGACGCGAACGGCAACGGCGTGGTCGACGCGGGCGAGACGATCGCCTACCACTTCGTGGTGACCAACACCGGGAACGTCACCCTGCACGGCGTGACGATCGCGGACGCCAAGGTCACCGGGGTCGACCCTGCCTCGGCCACGCTCGCGCCGGGGCAGCAGCAGCTGTTCACCGCGCAGCCGTTCGTCGCTCAGCAGTCGGACATCGACGCCGGCGGCTTCGTCGTGAACGTCGCGACCGCCACCGGGCTCGACCCGCTGGGCGGCGACGTCACCTCGGATCCGTCCGAGGTGCGCACCCCGGTCGCCGACCCTGCGCCCGCGATGACCATCATCAAGCGGGCCCAGCTCCACGACACCAGCGGCGACGGCCTCGCCGAGGCGGGCGAGACGATCACCTACACCTTCGAAGTGACCAACACCGGCAACATGACGGAGAGCGGAGTCGTCATCGACGACCCGAAGGTGAGCGCCGTCACGCCGGCCAGCGCGACGCTGTACCCCGGTCAGACGCTCGTGTTCACGTCGAGTCCGTATCGGGTGACGCAGGCGGATGCCGACAGCGGGAAGGTCTCCAACACGGCGACGGCACACGGCGCCGATGCCGCGGGGGTCGTCACCACGACGGATCCCTCCACGGCCGTCGTCGAGACCGACCCGCCGGCACCGGTCGTCGCCGCCGCCGGCGGTGACCCGGTGACCACGATTCTCGCCGTGACGGGGACGCGCATCTCCCCCTGGCTGACTGCCGGTGCGGGTGCCCTGATCGCCCTTGGGCTGGGTGCTCTCGCAGCCCGTGCTCTGCGGGCGAAGCGGCGAGGTCTGCCGCGCGGCTGAGTCGGGACGCGCGGGAGAGGGCGATGGGGGCGGAGCGATCCGCCCCCATCGTTGTTAACCGGCTGTTGTATCGGGCATTGTTGCGACAGGGTCAAAGACAGGGTTAAATCGACCAGGATCGGGCCGGGGGTAGACAGGGCGTTCTATAGCGTTGTCACTGGTAGCGATCCCGCCCGACGGATCCCGAACCGGTGCCGAGGCACCGGGCGTCGTCCGGGCTGAGCGCCACCGCGTGCCGTCGTGGGCGCGCCCTCTCTCCCTCAACCCACCCGATCGAAGGGCCGCCCGCGACGATCGCGTCGATCGCGATGTTCGACGCGACCGCGAGATCCGCGACGCCCGCGGGGAAGCGCCTCAGCGATCCTCGAGAAGCCGGTGCTCGTGCGCGAGCGCAAGCGCTCTGGCCCGGGAGCTCACGCCGAGCTTGAGATAGAGGGTGCGCAGCTGGCTCTTGATGGTGTTCTGGCTGAGGAAGCTCGCATCGGCCATCTGGCGAACGGTGCGCCCGGCGGCGAGCTGGCCGAGGACCTCGCGCTCGCGGGCGGTGAGGACGATGACGTCGACGGAGCCGGGGAAGATCTCGGGGAGGTCCGCCGTGGCGGCGTCGAGGCGCTCTGCCAGGCCGTGTGCCACCGCGAGCTCCCGCAGCTCGGCCCGTGGCGCGCTGGCGAGCCCGAGTCGGGCGCCGGACGCGGCGGCGCTCGCGAGCGCGTCGGCCAGCGTGCGGGCTGCCGCCTGATCCTCGCCCAGCCGGGCTTGCGCGACGGCCTTCAGCGCCTGCAGCTGCGTCTGATCGCGGGCGATGAGCGACGGGGAGCTGAGGGCCGCCGTGGTGATGCGGACGACCTCGTCACTGCGGCCGCTCAGCAGGGCGAGCAGAGCACGCGGCACGAGCAGGCGGGGGTGATCGGATGCCGCGAGCAGGGCTTGCGCCTTGGTGCCGTTCCCGAGCGCGAGGTGCAGCTCGGCCTCGGCGGAATCCACGAGGGGGCCGAGGGTCGATCCGGGTTCGAGCCAGCGCTGCAGGCGCTCCCGTTCGCGGGCGAGTTCGCGCAGCCGGAGCTGCCGGTCGCCCCAGACGAGGTCGAAGCGCGCCTGGGCGTAGACGTAGGCCGTCTCCCACACGTACTCGTTGGGGGTGCGGGTCTCCAAGAGGCCGAGCTGCTCACGGGCGTCGTCTCGGTCTCCGCGCTCGATCGCCGCGAGGGCGGCGGCGAGCGTGCGCTGCGCCCTCACCGCGCCGAGGGGCCACACCTCGACGTCATCGCCTCCGCTGCGGCCGAGCCAGTCCTCGGTCTGCCGGGTCTCGCCGACGAGCGCGTACGCGAGCGCCGTCTTGACCGCCGCATTGGGCGCAGACGGATCGCCCGGCGTGCGCGGGCTGAAGCGGTAGGTGCGTCGCAGCGTCTCGACCGCCCCATCGTGGTCGTCGGCGAACGTTCGCGTGATGCCGGCGTGGAGCATCGCGTGCAGAGCATCGCCGGACAGGCCGAGCCCCGGAACGCCGGCGATCGTGAGCCACGAGTTGAGGGCGGCATCCACGCTCTCCGCGAAGCGCTGCGCGAGCGGCAGCTCGCCGCGCGTGCGCAGCGCGATCATGACGGCGGTGGCGTCGGTGATGGCCTGGTCCCACGCGGGAATCGGAAGCGTCTCGATCCAGTGCGGCTCGCTCAGCCGGGAGGCGCGGGCGGCCTCGAGCAGCAGGTCGTCGCCGACCCGCCAGCGCAGCATGAAGATGTCGCGGATGGCCACCGCGGCGATGCTGCCGCTGACGACCGAGACCGGCGCCTCGCGCAGCGCCGTCCGGGTCTCCGCATAGTTCTCGTACATGAGCGGCGTCCAGTACCGCTCGACGATGCGCACCACGGCGGGCCAGTCCTGAGCGAGGTGCGCGTGTGCGAGCGCCTCGGCACCCCTGCCATGGTCGAAGTACCACGCGGAGGCCCGCTCGTGCACCCGGCGGAGACCGGCCGGGTCCCGCTTCTCGAAATCCTGCCGCAGCGCGGCGCGGTGAGTCGGGCGCCAGCGGTAGGTCCGTTCACCTGCCTCGCTCGAAGCGATCATCATCGTCTGAGCGACGAGCTGCTCCAGGCGATCACCCGCCCGCCCGTCGCCGGTGACGGCGCGGGCGAGCTCCTCGGTCAGGTGGTCGGGAACCGCACTGGCCAGGACGAAGTCGGGCCAACTCGAATCCGGGAGGGCCCCGAGCATGGGGATGACGTCGTCGCGGAGGAATCGCCGGGTGATGCGGATCAGCGCCTCGTCGAGGCGTGCGGCTTCACCCGATCGTGCGGCGAGCAGTGTGGCGAGCTCGTGCATCGGCTTCGGCCAGCCGGACACCCCGCGCTCGAGCTGCTCGAAGCCGTGCTCGTCGAGGCGCACACCGATGAGCTCGAAGATCTGGTGGACCTCGGAGCCCTGGAAGGCGAGCTCACGGGTGGCCACCGTAGCCATCGGCACCTCGAGTCGGAGCACGTCGGGGAAGCGTCGCCCGTCGCGAACCGCGACGATCAGGCGAAGGTGCGGATTCCGGGTCAGTGCCGCGAGCAGCGCGGCTTCTGTTCCGTCATCGGCGACCTCGTCGAAGTGGTCCCAGACCAGCACGGTGTCTTCGGCCGCGTCGTAGGCGAGCCGATGCCGGCCGTCTGCGTCAGCTCCGTCGAGCCAGATCAGCCGCTCTCCGTCGTGCCCGAAGCGGTGGGCCCACTGCCGCAGCAGCACCGTCTTCCCGAAGCCGGTCGGGGCGCGCACCACCGTGAGGCGGGTCGGCCTGTCGAGGAGTTCCCAGAGACGGGGGCGGGGAAGCGATCCGACGGGCGGCGTCGGCGCGATCACGGGCGGTGCGTCGGGTGTGAACTCAGGGCGCGTCGCCTCTGACTCGGAGTGCACCGTCACCTTGCGTCATCCTCGGCTCTTGTCGTGGTGCGCAAAGCGCAACATACACACTGAGAATCTATCGCGATATGCCCCGACGTGGGCTCATCTCGGTGATGACAGCATGGGGCTATGAGCCTGACCCGCCCCGAGCGCATGAACGCGGCCGCCGTGCGAGTGCGCAACCTGGGTGTCGTGCTGAGCTACCTCGACGACGTCGGCGAGGCGGCTCGCACCGAGATCGCTGCGGCGACGGGCCTCGTGCGAGGCGCGGTCACGCTGTTGACGGCGGAGCTCGGCGACGCCGGCCTCGTGCGGCCGGCCGATGCGGGTGCGAGGCCTCGCGGCGCCGGGCGGCCGCTGGAGCGCCTCGAGGTGGACGGCTCGGACCGCGCGGTCCTCGTGACGCAACTCGTCGTCGACGAACTGCGCATCCTCGCCTCCGACCTGGCCGGCCGCGATCTCCTCAGGCGGGCCGAGCGGGTCCGGCTGCCTCATGGGGATGCCGCAGCGGTCGCGGACCTGGTCGCCGGCACGCTCACGGCCGAGGTGGACGCCCTTGCCGTGCGCGGCATCCGCACCGTCGCGACGTCGATCGTGGTGCCGGCGCCGGTGATCTCGGCGGGCGGAGTGGTCCCCGTTGCGGTGGATCTGGGCTGGCGGGACGTCGACTTCCGCGCCCTCGTGCATGAACGGCTCCCGCAGCGGGTTCCGCGCCCCGAGATCGCGAACGATGCGGACTGCGCTGCGATGGCGGAGTTCGCGTCGCTGCGCAGCGGACCCGGTGCTCTCGCAATCGACGACATGGTCTATCTGAAGTCGGACACGGGCATCGGCGGGGGCGCGATGATCGCGGGGGAGCTGCTGCTCGGCCGGGACGGAATGGCGTTCGAGCCGGGCCACATGGTCGTCGTCCCGGCCGGCGAGCGGTGCCAGTGCGGTCAGCGCGGGTGCCTGGTGACCGTCGCCGACCCGGAGCGGGTGCTCGCCACAGCGGGTCTTGCGGCCTATCGCGAGCAGAACGGGATTCCGGAGGCGGAGGCCGAGCTGCTCCGCCGTGACGGCGCGGGCGACGAGCGAGCCGCCCGCGCTGTGACGGAACTTGTCGGCTGGCTGGTGCACACCGTCGGAGTGGTCGACATCATGCTCCGACCGCAGGCCTTCGTGCTCGGCGGGTACCTGGCGCCGCTCGCCGCCCGAGTGGCGGCGCAGCGTGGCGACGCTGACGGAGCGCAGATCCTCGCCGGCGTGCACGGGGATTTCGCGGGCTCCGACGGGGCCTCGTACTCGCTGCGGCGAGCTCTGCTGCGGAATCCCGCGTCGCTTATGACGGCAGGTTGAGAGAACGCATTAATTCATGAGTTGAATTAATCAGAGTGCGCGTGCAAAATGCTAACGGCTGGTCGGTATTGGCCCGGTTCCTTCCGGGTGCAACCGGCCGGCGAACCGGCAGCACACGTACAAAGGAGTACTTCTCATGAGCGAACCCACGCCCGCGCCGCCCGCCGCGCCCTTGCCCAGCCCGGCCGGCGGGGTCGCCACCGGGCTCACCAATCTGGCCCAGCTGCCCACCGGCGCGCGTGCGCGGCTGATGGGGTCCCTGCTCGGCGGCTACCTCTTCCTCTTCGCCACCTACGCCGGCGTCATCGCCATCATCCTGCCGCAGCAGGTCAGCCTCATCGACCCGGCCCGCAAGGTCGAGAACCTCGCGATCATCACCTCGGCCTCGGCTGCCGCGACCCTCTTCGCGCAGCCGATCGTCGGCGCCTTGTCCGACCGCACGCGCTCGCGGCTGGGGCGGCGCTCGCCGTGGATCCTGTTCGGCGGGATCGGCGGCGGCATCGTCACGATCGCGATGCAGTTCTCGCACACGGTGTTCTGGATCGCCCTGCTGTGGGTGGTCGCCCAGGTGCTGCTGAACGCCTTCCAGGGGCCGGTCTCGGCGACGATCGCCGACCGCGTCGATGAGAAGGGGCGCGCGACCGCCTCCGCCTTCACCGGTGTGGGCACCGCACTGGGCGCGACCCTCGGCGTGATCGTCGCGGGTCATGTGCTGGCTAACCTCGGCATCGCCTACAGCCTGTTCGGCGTGCTGGTCATCGTCGCCTCCGTGCTGTTCGTCCTGATCAATCCGGATCGCACCGCGGCGCCCGCAGATATCGCGCCGTTCCGCTGGGGCGCGTTCTTCAAGGGCTTCTGGGTGAGCCCCCGCAAGCATCCCGACTACGCCTGGGCCTTCGGCGGCCGGTTCTTCATGGTCCTCGGCACGCAGGGCGTCTCGAACTACCAGTTCTACATCCTGACCGACTACCTGCACCTCAGCCCCCTCAAGGCGGGCTCCATCGCGGGCATCCTCTCGATCTGCTCGCTCATCACCACCGTCGTCGGCACCCTGGTGTTCGGCCGGATCTCGGACCTGCTGCGCCGCCGCAAGGTCTTCGTCTTCTTCGCCAGCGTGGTCGTCGCGTTCGGCGTGCTGATCCCGGTCGCCTTCCCCGTCGTGCCCGCGATGATCGCGAGCTCTCTCATCATGGGCATCGGCTCCGGCGCCTACACCGCCGTCGACTTCGCCGTCATGGTCGACGTGCTGCCCTCGCAGGGCGACGCGGGCAAGGACCTCGGTGTGCTCAACGTCGCCTCGAACGTCCCGCAGGCGATCGTCGGCGTCGTCGCCGCCGCGCTGCTCGGCATCTTCGGGGGCAACTACGCCTCGATCTTCGTCTTCGCGGCCGTCTCCGTGGTGGTCTCATCGCTGCTCATCTTCCCCATCAAGTCGGTTCGCTGAGCCGCCGGAAAGGAACCCTCCTATGTCGACATCACAGGTATCAGCGGTGAGCGGGCTCGAGGTGGAGATCGGGGCCGGCCGGCTCCGCGGCATCGAGCACCCGGGCGGGGCGGCCTTCCTCGGAGTGCCGTTCGCCGCCGCGCCCGTCGGGCCGCGGCGCTTCGCCGCCCCCGAGTGCATCGAGCGCTGGGAGGGGGTGCGCCCGGCCGACCACTACGGGCCGACGCCGCAGCGCCGCCCGTTCGGCGCCGTGACGACGATCCCTGAGCCGTCCATCCCCGGCGAGGCGACCCTCAACGTCAATGTGTTCACCCCGGCCGCTGGTGACCGCCGCGCCGGGCTGCCGGTGCTCGTGTGGATCCACGGCGGCGGCTTCTTCGCGGGCTCGCCGGCCAGCCCGTGGTACGACGGGCGCGCCTTCGCCCGAGACGGCGTCGTGGTCGTCACGGTCGCCTACCGGCTCGGCTTCGACGGCTTCGGATGGATGCAGGATGCCCCCCTGAACCGTGGCGTGCTCGACCAGATCGCGGCCCTGGAATGGGTGCAGGAGAACATCGCCGCTTTCGGCGGGGACCCGGCCCGAGTCACCATCGCCGGGCAGTCCGCCGGCGGCGCGAGCGTGCTCACGCTGCTGAGCTCGCCGCGAGCCGCCGGTCTGTTCGCCGGTGTCATCTCGCAGTCGGGCCCGACGAGCGGCATCCCCGTCGACACGGCCGAGTCGGTCGGCCGCGCCTTCGCCGAGCGGTTCGGGATCGAGCCCACCGCGAGCGCGTGGCGGGGAGTTCCCGAGGACGACATCCTGGATCGCGAGCGCGATGCCAACGACCTCCCCGGAGCGCTGCCGCCCACGGCCCCGGTCGACGCCGTCATCGAGCGCCTGCGCGCCGGCACCCCCTCGCTGTCGCTCGCCTTCTCGCCCGTTGCAGACGGCGACTCGGTCGCACTCGACGGCCTGGCGGCGCTGCGCGGCGGCCACGCCTCTCAGGTGCCGCTGGTGGCGGGGAGCACGCGCGACGAGTTCGCCTTCCCGCTGCCGGTTCCTCTCGGCGAGATCCGCGCTGCGCTGGCGCGCAGCGGCGTGAGCGAGGCCGCTCAGGCGGGCTATCTCGCGGATGTCGCGGCCACGGGCGAGCAGTTCGCGCGCAGCCGTATCGCCGTGAGCCAGCTCTTCCGCGCCCCCACCCTGCGCGTCGCCGCGGCCCGAGCGGCCGGCGGCGCCACGCAGACCTGGCTGTACGATTTTGCCTGGCGCTCCCCGGTGACCGGAACGTCCGCCCATTGCTACGAGATCCCGTTCACGTGGGACGTGCTCGATGCGGAAGGCGTCGCCGCGCAGTTCGGCGACGAGCCGCCGCAGGCGCTCGCAGACCGCATGCACGCCGACTGGGTCGGCTTCATCACGACGGGCGAGATGCCCTGGAGCCGCGCCGAGTCCGGCGGCGCCGGGGCGATGAGCTACGGCGGCGAGACCGCATACGACCCCGAGGCGTATGCCTTCGAGCGCGCGTTGATCGGGGACTGAACCACAGCCCCTGCCATGCCGGGTGCCGTGCCGCGCACCGGGCCGCAGCTCAGAGAGGAACGGTGAGCTGCGACTCGATCTGCGCCCGCACGGCGCCCGGCATGTCGGTGCGGCCGTCGAGAAGCCACTGCAGCTGGAGCCCGTCCATGAGCGCGACGAGCTGGGCGCCCGCCAGCGCGGGGTCGACGCCGGGGCGCAGCGCGCCCTGCTCACGGGCGAGGGCGAAGGCCCGGCTCACGGCCGCGATGGTGCGCCGGTAGCGCTCGAGGAAGTATTCGTGCGCCGGGTGATCGGCGCTGGTCGCCTCCGCTGAGAGCGCCGCGTACAGCTCGACGACGCCGCGCCGACGCGAATTCAACTCGACGAGGGCGACCAGCCGGCGCAGGAGGCCGACGCCGTCGTCACCGTCCCCGTCCTCGTTCATGCCGGACGCGTCGATCTCATCGCGTCGCTCGAGCGTCGCCAGGAGCAAAGCCTCCTTGGTCGGGAAGTGGTGGAGCAGGCCGGGGTGCGAGATGCCGGAACGGGCGGCGATCTCCCGCAGCGATGCGCTGCGGTAGCCCACCTCGCCGAACAGCGCCATCGCCGCGTCGAGGATCTGCTCGCGGCGCGCACGCCCGTTCGCGTAGCCGCCGGAGCGCGGAGACCTGGCCGTGTCGTCGAGTGTCATGCCCTACCAGGATGCCACGGCAGAAGCTCCCCCTCAGCGCTGCGCGCGCCGGCTCGCGGCGAGGGTTCCGAGAAGGGCGAGGGACTGGGCGCTGGGGCTCGGGTAACGGGTGCATAACGCTCGTTTGCGTCAACGCGTTTGACGCTCTTAGCGTGGCGTCGGTCAATGAAGTCAATCGATTGACGCACAGGCGAAGGAGCGTGGGATGCTGACGATGAAGGACATCGCCTCGCATGTCGGCGTCTCCGTGTCGAGCGTCAGCCTGGTCCTCAGCGGGCGCAGCGAAGGCCGCGTGAACACCCAGGTGGCGGAGCGGATCAGAAGCGCCGCCGACGAGCTGGGCTACGTGCCGAACCAGCTGGCGCGCTCGCTCAAGACGAAGCAGAGCCGGACGATCGGCGTCGTGTCGGATCGGGTGGCCACCGTCCCCTTCTCGGCGCACATGCTCGCGGGCGCGCAGCAGG
This sequence comes from Gryllotalpicola koreensis, assembly GCF_039538185.1. NCBI lineage: Bacteria > Bacillati > Actinomycetota > Actinomycetes > Micrococcales > Microbacteriaceae > Gryllotalpicola > Gryllotalpicola koreensis. The sequence goes on along the minus strand of NZ_BAABBW010000001.1, from coordinate 9,401 downwards.
CGGCCTGGGAAGCGGGCTTCATGCTGATGCTCATCGACACCTACGGCAACGACGAGGTGCAGACGCCGGCCGTGCAGTCGCTTCTGCAGCGGAACATCGAGGCGCTGGTCGTCGCGACGAACTTCCACAAGGTGGTCGAGCTGCCCCTCGTGCCGCCGAAGATGCCGGTGGTGGTCCTCGACGGCCGGCCGAGCAGTGCCGGTTCCGACGCTCCCGTCGACTATGTCGTCCCCGACGAGGAGCTCGGCGCGTATACCTCGACCCGGATGCTCATCGATGCGGGGCATACCCGTATCGGCTTCTGCAACGTGAGTGCGTATCCGATCGCGTCGCGACTGCGGGAACGCGGCTACGAGCGCGCGCTCGCGGAAGCCCGAATCGATCGGGATCCGTCTCTCACCGTGGTCGCCGAGGACGCCGCGACGCAGTACGCCGTACTGCCCGCACGCCGCCTCCTCGATCGTGCCGATCGGCCCACGGCCGTCTTCTCGTTCAGCGATCAGACCGCCATGGGGTTTTACCACGTGGCGCGCCACCTCGGTCTCGACATCCCCGGCGACCTCTCGATCGCCGGCTTCGACAACCAGGAGTTCGTCGCGGAAGCGCTCGACCCCGGCCTGAGCACGGTGCAGCTGCCGCATCGTGAGATGGGTGAGTGGGCGATCCGCCGGGTCGTCGGCCGACTCGACGGCTCCCTCGACGGTGCGGAGCGCGAAGGCTATCTGATGCCCTGTGCCCCGGTCGTGCGGCAATCGATCGGACCACCGCCTCAGAACTGAAACCCCTCACGACACGCTGGCGCCGCCAGCTCTTCACACCGTCGGCCACCGTCGCCGGCGGCGCGAGCCTGCTCGCGCGCCCGGACTCACCCCATCTCCCCACGATGCAAAGGAGCAACGCAATGACAACGACCCGAACCGCGCGAGCCTCGCGCGGGCGAACCCTCGCCCGGCTCATCGCGGCCGCAGCCGCCGCCACGGTGGCCGCGGCCACGCTGGTCGGCTGCAGCGCCGCCTCAGGCGACGCCGGCGGCAAGACCTTCACGATCCTGCAATACGAGGACCCCAAGACGGCGCAGGGCCAGGGCTGGCAGCTCGCGCTCCAGATCTTCAAGAAGAAGCATCCGGACGTGAAGGTCGACTTCCAGACGACGAGCTTCGACGCCATGCGCAAGAACGCGAAGCTGACGCTCGGCGGCAACAAGGTGCCCGACGTCGTCGAGTTCAACAAGGGCAACGCCGACGGCGGCCAATTGGCCAGCCAGGGACTGCTCGAGCCGCTGAACGACCAGGTCAAGAAGTACGGCTGGGACAAGAAGGTGACCGGCAGCATGCAGTCGTTCGCCAAGTACGACGAACAGGGCAAGGCCGGCTCGGGCGACTGGTACGGAATCCCGAACTTCGGCGAGTACGTGACCTTCTACTACAACAAGAACCTGTTCGAAAAGGCGGGGATCGCGGCCGCGCCCACCACGATGGCCGAGTTCGTGACCGACATGCAGAAGCTCAAGGACGCCGGGATCACCCCCGTGTCGTCCTCGGCCTCGACGAACCAGGGCTTCAACCAGATGTGGGTGTGGTACTCCCTCGTCTCCGCCTACGCGAGCCGTGAGCAGATCGACGACTTCATGTTCCTGAAGGGCAAGGTGGACTTCTCGGCCGACCCCTGGAAGAAGGCCACCGAGCAGTTCCAGGACTGGATCGACAAGGGATACCTCGGCACGGACCTCGCGGGCCTCACCTACGAGCAGGCCAACGTGAACTTCCTGAGCGGCAAGACCGGAATGCTCATCTGGAACAACGGCGTGTTCCCCCGGGTCAAGGACCAGGACGCGTTCGCGTGGGGCTACTTCACGCTGCCCGGCGCGAATCTCTCGATGGGCTCGTCTGGCCACCTCTGGGGCGTGCCCGCGAAGGCGGCGAACAAGGAGCTGGCATACGACTGGATCAACACCACTCTGAGCCCGGAGGTCCAGAACAAGATCGGCGAGCTCGGCGGCCTGCCGCTGGCCGGCGACTCATCGAAGATCACCGACCCGGTGACGCGGGGGTACACGCAGCGGTTCGACGAGATCGTCGCCGCAGACACGCTGTCCTTCTATCCCGACTATCCGGTGCCGGGCTTCCTCGACTTCATCCAGTCGAACATGGCCGCCATGTCGAACAAGAACGAGACGGCCGAGCAGTACCTGACCAAGCTGCAGAAGTTCTACGACGACGGCAAGAAGGAGACCGATCAAGGGTGAGGCGGTGTGCGGAAGCCGCCTCGCGCGGCTTCCGCACGTCACCGACAGGACAGATCGGAAGGCCACGCAGTGAGCACAGCAACAACGAGAACCGCGGATGCCGCGCTGACGAACCACCGGACCACAGGGGCGAGCCCCGGCCGTGCCCGGGGCAAGCGCAGGCAGCGCGCTGCCTACTGGCTCTATCTCATTCCGATGATCGTGGGGACCCTCGCGATCGTCTTGATCCCGTTCGCGATGAACGTGTACATCAGCCTGTTCCGCTGGAAGGGCGGAATGGCGCCCATGCGCTGGAACGGTCTGCAGAACTATGTGGATCTCTTCGGCGATGAGCTCTTCTGGCTGGCCTTCAAGAACACGATCTTCATGATCCTCGGCATCGTGGTGGTGCCGACGGTGATCGGGCTGCTGCTGGCGGCGATGCTCTTCGACTACATCGGCCGGGAGTTCGGCGGCCGAGCCGCCGCCTTCCTCCGGGCGACGTACTACCTTCCGCAGATCCTCCCGATCGCCGTGGCGGGGTTCATCTGGAGCTGGGTGCTGGCCACACAGGACGGCCTGCTCAACAGCGTGATCGAGGCGATCGGGGTCCGCCGGCCGCCGGACTGGCTCGGCGACCCCCATATCGCGATCTATGCCGTCGTGCTCATGCTGATCTGGCTGCAGATCGGATACCCCGTCGTGATCTTCATGGCGGCACTGCAGCGCGTCGACCCCGAGTTGCACGAAGCGGCCGCGCTCGACGGCGCGGGCTGGTGGCGGCGGTTCGCGGCGATCACCATCCCGCAGATCCGGCCAGAGGTCTTCGTGGTCGTCATCACCGCGACGGTCGGCGCACTCAAGGTGTTCGCGCCGGTGCTCATCCTCACCGGTGGGGGACCGGAGGGATCGACGATCGTGCCGTCCTATTACTCGTATCGGAACTTCTTCGAGCTCTCGAAGGTCGGTTACGGGTCGGCCATCGCGACCGCCATGTCCGTTGTCATCTTCCTCGTCGCCGGCGTCATGCTCTGGCTGCAGCGACGAGAGGGCAGAGGGGAACTCGCAGAATGACCGCATTCGCCACGCTCACGGTGCCCGCTGCCCGCCCGCGCCGGCGCCGCCCGCTGCGCTGGGTGATCCTCGCGTTGGCCATCCTGATCGCGCTGGTCATGCTGGCGCCCTTGATGCTGCTGGTGCTCAACGCGTTCAAGACGGGTGTCGACTACTCGACGCACGGCCCGCTCGCCTGGCCGACAAGCTGGAGCCTGCAGTCTTTCCGGGACTATCTCGACCGCGTCGACTATCTGCGCGCACTGTGGAACTCGGTCCTCATCGCGGCACTGGTCGCGGTGTTCGGCACCCTCGTATCGCTGTTGAGCGCGTACGCGATCGGCGTCGGCCGGATCCGCGGTGGCACGGCACTGCTCGCCGTCTTCCTGCTGGCGACGATGCTTCCCCAGGAAGCGCTGATCTACCCGCTCTTCTACGGGGCGCAGGCGACAGGGCTGTTCAACTCCGTGTGGAGCGTGATCATCGTCTTCACCGTGCTCCAGGCCGCGTTCGGCACGTATCTGCTGTCGAGCGTCATGTCGACGCTGCCGCCGTCTCTCCTCGAAGCCGCTGCGCTCGACGGGGCGGGGCGCTGGCGCATCCTCTGGTCCGTCGTCTACCCGGTGATGCGGCCGACGCTCTCGGTCCTGATGGTCTTCTTCTTCGTCTGGACGTGGAACGAGTTCTACATCCCCCTCATCCTGCTGTCGGACCAATCCGTGCAGACCATTCCCATCGCCCTCGCCACGCTGCAGGGGCAGAACTCGATCGATGTGACCTCGCTGAACGCGGGCTCGCTGCTGTCGCTGCTGCCGACGCTCGTGTTCTTCATCATCTTCCAGCGCACCCTGAGCCGCGGCGTGACCGTCGGCTCGGTGAAGTAGAGCGCTCGCTCGCCGTCCAACACCCCACGACCTGAGGAGAAACGTGCTTCCCACTCTGTCCGACCTTCACGCCCCCGCGGGCGTGAGAACTCGCTCGATCAACGCGGAGAACCTGTCCGGGGAGCCCGGCAAGGCTGCGGCGGCGAGCTCTCACCTCGGGCCTGGACGGAAGGGCAGCGCGTATCTGCCGCTTCCCGCGGGCGGCGAGCTGACGCTCGCCGATATCGAGGGGCCGGGCGTGGTGCGTCACATCTGGATCACGGTGCCCGATCGAACGGAGGGCGGCCCGTTCGTCCTGCGGGACCTGGTGCTGCGGATGTACTGGGACGACGAGAGCACGCCGTCGGTGGAGGCGCCGCTCGGCGACTTCTTCTGCAACGGCTTCGGCACCCGTGCGCTCGTGACGTCCGTCCCGATCGTCGTCGCGCCGACGGGCGGGATGAACGCGTACATCCCGATGCCGTTCCGGCGTCGCGCCCGGATCGTGCTGAGCAGCGAGCACCCGGCGGATGTCGATCACGTCTTCTTCCAGGTCGACTACACCGTGGGCGACGAGGTGGCCGACGAGACGCCGTACTTCCACGCGCAGTGGCGCCGCTCGAACGCGACGACCCGCCTCGGCGAGGACCATGTCATCCTCGACGGGGTCACCGGAAGCGGACGCTATCTCGGCACGTACATCGGACTGGCATCCCTCTCCCGCTATTGGTGGGGAGAGGGCGAGGTCAAGTTCTTCCTCGACGGCGACACCGAGCTGCCCACGCTGTGCAGCACCGGGCTCGAGGACTATGCCGGCGGTGCGTGGGCGTTCCAGGACGAGCTGCGTCACGACCCGGAACCGGTGCCGATCACCTTCAGCGCACCGTATTGCGGCTACCCGTTCTTCAGCGACAGGGACAACACGCGAGCGGGTACGTTCATCCAGTCGACGGCACCGATGCACGCGGTGTATCGCTGGCATCTGCCGGACCCCATCTGGTTCGAGCGGGAACTTCGTGTCACGGTGCAGCAGATCGGGGTGTGGGACAAAGGCCTCTTCGAACGCTCCGACGACATCTTCTCGGTCGCCTACTGGTACCAGACGGAGCCGCACGTCGAGTTCCCGGCGCTGGCCCCGGTGCACGGCCGCACTCCGCGCTGACGACGAAGGGCCCGGGCCGCCCTGAGAGGCCCGGGCCCTTCGCGGTTGCCTGCGTAGGGGCATCCGCTCGAGGCTAGGCCCAGAACCCCTCGTGCGGAACGGCGGCCTCGTCTTCGATCAGCGGGCCGACGACCTCGATGGTTCTCTGCCCGCGCGCGAACACCTCTCGGCACGGGAAGGAGAAGGTGGGGTTCTCGGGGTCGTCGCCGGTCAGCTCCTTGAGTCGCACCTCGGAGAGGGCGTAGACGACCCGGCCGACGCCCGTCCAGTAGATCGCACCGGAGCACATCACGCATGGCTCGGCGCTCGAGTACAGCGTGCTCTCCGCGAGCTCCTCCGGCGAGAGCAGGCGCGCCGCGTGGGCGACCGTGCGCAATTCGGCGTGCTGGGTCGGGTCGCCGGCCGGGCGCGGCGAGTTGTTGCCGAAGCGGGCGATGACCTCCCCGCTGCCGGACGTCAGCAGGGCGCCGAACGGGTGGGCTCCGGCTTGGCGGGTTTCAGCGGCGAGGGCGATGCACTCGCGCAGGAGGCGGATGTCGTTGTCCATGCGTCGTCTCGTAGTGGCGATCAGTCGGTGCCGAGCTGCTCGGCGAAGGCGCGCGCCGCCTGCAGCTCGCCGATGGGGTCGGGAGTGGCGTCGAGCTCGAGCAGGCGCACCGCGGCGGTGGGCGCCGTGCTCATGGCGCGTGCCCAGCCCGCCCAGTCGACGGCGCCGGTTCCCAGCGAGCGCATGTAGCGGCGGTGGACCGCGTGCACGTCCTCATCTGGCGCCACCACCAGGTCGGCGGGCATGGGGCCGGAGGCGTCCTTCCAGTGGGAGACGAGCACGCGATCGGCGAACTTCTCGGCGATGGCGACCGGGTCGGTTCCGGAGAGCGTGAGGTGCGCGGAGTCCGGGCACAGGCCCACCAGCCCGGGGTCGGTGGTCAGCATGAGCTCGGTGATGTCATCGGCCGTGACGGTGATGGAGTGCGACTCGGTGTGCACGGCCAGACGGATGCCGGTGGGCGCGAGTGCGGCGCCGATGGCCTCGCACGCGGCGGCGAAGCGTCGCAGGATGTCCTGCCGCTCGTCTGCCGTGTAGGGCACGGCGCGGGGTGCGACCATCGGGGAGCCGACGACGAGCACGGTGCCGCCCGTTGCGCTGAGGAAGGCGGTGTAGTCCGCCAGCTCGGCCACGATCTCGTCGGCGGTGCGCTCGTGCCAGGATGTGCCGTCGACGAAGCCGCTGATGACGCGCATTCCGCGGCCGTCGAGCGCCTCACGGACCTTCTCCGGCGATCCGAACGCCGCCGTCGCGCTGTGGTGGTCCAACGGAGGGAAGGTTACTTCGATGCCGTCCACGCCGGCGGACGACAGTGCGTCGAGCATCTTCTCCCACATCTCTACGGGGTGGCCGGCGCACCAGGCCAGCATCTCCGCGTCCGTCTCCACACCCCAGAATCCGGGGTGGTAGAAGGTGACCAGGTCGACACCGTAAATGGGCTGCGTCATGGCGCTCCTCTTCCTCAAGCTCTCGTGACGTAATTATGCATGGTTCTCGCATAAATCGAGGACGGACCGCGGGCGCGACCGTAGGATGGCCGCGATGCCCGCTCTCGATCCCTCTGCAATGCGCCGCCTCAATGCCAGCATGACGCTGCGCGTGATGGCGGAGATCGAGGGCGACATCAGAATGGCGCAGCTGCTGGATCGCACGGGCCTGTCCCGGCGCACGATCGAGCTGATCCTCGCAGAGCTGCTCGAGGACGGCTGGGTGACCGAGAGCGCGCCGGAGCCGAGCAACTGGCGGGGCCGACCGGCGCGAACGTTCCGCTTCAACCCGCAGCGCTGGGTGATCGCCGGCACGCGCATCGACACGGGCGGTGTGCGTTCCGTGGTCACGGACGTGCGCGGCGCGGTCGTCGGGCGCGACTTCCGGCCTGTCCCCGACTTCCATGATCCGCAGTCGGCGCTCGCCGAGGTGGCCCAGTCCGTTGAGGCGGCCATCTCTGCAGCCGGCGTCGAGCGGGACACGGTCAAGGCCGTGGGCGTGGCCGTGCCCGGTGTCGTCAGCGAGGAGGGCATCCTCGTCCAGCTGAAGGACGAGCAGCGGTGGACCGGCGTTGCGCCGGCAGCGGTTCTGTCCGAGCTGCTGGGTGTTCCCGCCTTCGCCGACAACGACGCGAAGCTCGCGGCCATCGGCGAACGCTGGCTGGGAGCGGCCCGAGGGCTCGACACCTTCGTGTGGATGCTCGCCGGGGAGCGCAACGGCGCCGGCATCGTGATCGGGGGAACCCTGCATCACGGCTTCGGGGGTTCGGCGGGCGAGATCGTCCACGCCGAGGCCTTCGGACTGGCCCGCCTGATGGGGCATCCCGTCGGCCTGCTCACCTCGCCGGCGCCTGAGTCGCATCGCGCCGCCGTGGCCGTCGTGAAGCGGGCCTGGGCCGGAGATGAGGAGGCGCTGACTCAGGTGGACGAGTTCGTCGTGCCTCTCACCGGGGTTCTCGCCACCTTGGCGTGGACGATCGCGCCTCCGGTCATCGTCCTCGGCGGCGGCCTCGAAGACGCCGGCCCCGAGCTGCTCGTGCGACTCGAGCGCGGCATCGCGGCCGTGAACGCCCCGGCGATCGAGCTGCGGTACAGCAGCCTAGGGGCCGAGGCTGCGGTGATCGGCGCGGTGCGGCTGGCTCTGGACCAGGTGGACGGCGAGCTCTTCGGCAGTGTCGAGTAGCCGTTCGGTCGACGGATGCCTCGCACAGGGCAGATCGCAGGGGATTCCCGAGCCGCCGAATTCGATGGTGGCTCCGGCGGGCGTCGATCCCGTGACCTCACGATTTTCAGTGAGTCCCCCGTCGGTTCCACACTGTATTGATGAGCGCGGAAACGACTTGATCAGGAGTTTCTCTCGTTGGTGGTAGTTCGTCTCAGTTGCTTCTCGGACGGTTAATGGCCCGTTAATGGCCCAAGTTTCTTTGCAGGCGGTCGGCCCATGGATTGGCCGATATGTGAGTCACCGAGAGGCAAGCGCCGATAGCAGTTCACCGCTCTGCGTCACTGGTGGTTCCCCATTCGTCTAGGTCGAGCGCGGCTTCAGCGACCCATGCTTCCTGCGCTGCGCCTGCCTCCGGTTGCGGTGTCTCTTGGCGGTTGACGGTGACCATGAGTCCGCGGCTCACAATGGCGTCGACGTTTCCGCCGCCTGCGAGGGGGAGCCGGATGACTCCGGCACCGCGGCGTAGTGCGGACACGATTCGTTTCTCGAGCTTGCGCACGCTCGTGCCTGGCTTGAGCGTGAAGGCCGTCAGGCCAAGTGTCACCGTGAGTGTGTGCATGCCGTCCCCTGTCGCGTCTCCTCCTTGGTACCCGGGCGGCCGACCTCGCATCCGCAGTTACGGGCGGTTGACATGCGTCCCAAGAGGTGCATTCGTTGGTTGTCAGCGCAGCAGCCGGGTGGATCCCACCTCAGGTGGATCAGGGAGCGGTGGCGCCTCCAGCAGCCTGAAGGTAGTGCGCTGCCTCTTCTTCGTTCATCAGGAGCATTCCTCGGATTCCAGTCGAGGACCGCTCCAGTGCTTCCAGCCAGATGCGGCTCAGTTCCGGCGGCTTGCTGCCGGAGAAACCGGAATTGCAGCGGAATCGCCGATGAGAGCAGAGGCAGGCACGCTCCAGTTCAGCAGGAAGTTTTCGTTCCGTCGCAGGTTCGAAGTGATCGCGATCTTCACGTGCGCGAGAGCACGGTCCTCGATCTCGTAGCTCTCGGACCCTGCATAGACGAGCACCCCCGTGGTTTCCCCTTTCAAGCACTGCCACAGCAGACCGGCCTGAACAGAGTTTCGCATGTCAGCGAGCAACATGTCTCGGCCAGACACGCGCGCCGAATCGTTCTCCGTGCGACCTCTTCGCGCAGGCGAAATCATCCGCGGCAGGGGTGGCACGCGAACGCATTGTTCTTCGACGGTGCCGACGGGCTCAGCTGATGAGGGCTGCGGTTTGTCGTGCGGTGATCATGGGGCATTCGAAGGGGTCTTGGTGTCCGAGGCCGACGTTGTCGATGTAGTCGGTGACGCTGCGGAACGCGTCGCGCACACCGGTCTCGGTATACGCGACGTCGCGT